>VXUA01000066.1:25019-119162 GCA_009837185.1 Gammaproteobacteria bacterium
CAACCAGAATACTGGTGCCAACGCGCTCCGGAACCGACGTCGGAAGGCGAATCGCCTCGGCCAAGCATTCCGTCAATGTGCCGTCACGGTGCGACGAACGGAAACGTGGTTAGGCGCAAAACATCGCCGCCGACTCGCCCGCATGGAAAAAGCCCGAGCCGTCAAAGCGACCGTCCATGAAATCGCACGCTTAGTGTTTGCGATGTTGCGCGATGGCGCCGAGTACGTCGAACGCTCGATCGAGGAATTTGAAAAGGAGTACTTACAACGCAAACTCGCCCACATCCGACGTCAAGCCCACGCCATCGGTTGCGACTTAGTACCCAGACCCGAATTAGTACCTGCTTAACCGAAGTTTTTCCTGATGTTCCATAGAAGAGATGAAGAATTCTGTGAGGTACTATCGTCAGACGTGCACCATGGGCGACAGCTACAAAGTGTAGAACGTGATGTACAAAATTGACGGGTCCAATTGAGAACAGTGTCGAGACGGATTTATCGGAGCCCACATAATTTCATCTGTTGGATTAGATTTTCAAAAGGAAACCTTGTTTGAACAACGAACAACTAATAAATCGAGCTTGGGAAGAACGAGACAGGTACTCCGCAGCTACCAAAGATCCCGTGCGTTGTGCGGTTGACGAGACTTTAGCAGCACTCGACTACGGTACTTTGAGGGTTGCCGAAAAACTTGAAGGTGAGTGGGTTGTTCATCAATGGTTAAAAAAAGCTGTGTTGCTGAGTTTTGTCCTCAATCCGGTTGAGCGTGTTGCAACACAGAACGACGCATTAACTTGGTGGGACAAAGTACCTTCTAAGTTTTCTGGGTGGGGTACGAAAGAATTCAGTTCACGAGGTTTTCGTGCTGTTCCTGGTGCTTTCGTGCGACGCTCAGCATACATCGCACCTAATGTCGTACTCATGCCATGCTTCGTCAACGTTGGTGCTCATATCGGTCGTGGTACGATGATTGACACGTGGGCAACCGTAGGATCGTGTGCGCAGATCGGAAATAACTGCCACATTTCGGGAGGAACGGGTATCGGTGGAGTACTTGAACCGTTACAGGCGAATCCGGTTATAGTCGAAGATAACTGCTTTATCGGTGCGCGCTCAGAAGTTGTTGAGGGTGTTATTGTTGAGGAAGGTTCAGTGCTTTCGATGGGGGTCTTCATCGGAGCATCGACGAAGATTTACGACACTCAGTCGGGTCAAATTCTTCGTGGTCGCATACCGGCGTACTCGGTAGTTGTACCGGGTACGCTTCCGCTGCAGAATCAAAACGTCAGCGGATCGAATCCCAACTTGTACTGCGCGGTCATCATTAAGAAAGTCGACGCTAAAACGCGGGCAAAAACGTCGATTAACGAGCTATTGCGTGATTAGAGAGTTCGTTCATATCGCCTAATGTCGTACGAGTAAACGTGCTCTGAATCCTGAGGATGATGAGTCTCAGCGACAAGCGTCCATTGGCTTTCGTCATATATTGGGAAGTAGGCATCCCCCTGAATCTCAGCATTCACTGTCGTCGCGTACAACCGCTGAGCATGCGGTAATGCCTCCGCATACACACTTGTACCTCCAATTACATAACATTCTTCGATTTCTTTCTCATCACAGTGTTGTTTCGCGTGGGCCAACGCTTCGTCGAGTGAGTGAACCACGACCACTTTGTTCAAGTTTTTGTAAGCGCGCGTCAAAACAACATTCAATCGATTTGGGAGAGGCGACGGCATCGACTCAAAGGTTCTACGACCCATTATCACTGGCTTGCCTAGCGTCCGGTCTTTGAAATATTTGAGCTCGTTTGGGAGCTTCCAAGGTAATTTATTGTTGCGACCTATCACTCGATTGCGAGACATGGCCCAAATGAGAGATATGATCACGACTTATTTGCAGAACATCGCTAGCGCTCAACTTATGGGGAAGTATGATTCACCCACTTGCCAACATTGAACCCCTTTTCGATCAAGACCAAAGGCACGAGTAGTCCTAACACGATTCCAAGTGGGCGCCGAGAATCCTGCTAACCGTATCGATCCATGGAAATCGTCGCGGGACTGCGAAGATCTTGTACGGGTAGGAGCTAGATAACCTCAGTGGTATGCTGGCTACACTTGATGTGGAAATTTGCATCGTTTCACAGCCGTCGTTACACGGAAATGTCTGCTTTCAGAACTTCGTGGCTGGTGTAGTTAACGATTCGAATGTCCTCGAATTGAAACTCAAACAGATCGGTAATCGCGGGATTGAGTTTCAGTTGCGGCAGTTCAAGAGGTTCGCGCTCTAATTGTGCTTTCGTTTGTTCCAAGTGATTTACATACAAGTGTGCGTCACCGAAGGTGTGGACAAATTCACCTGGCTCTAAATTGGTTACGTGAGCGACCATGTGCGTGAGCAATGAATAACTTGCGATATTGAAAGGTACCCCCAAGAAGACGTCGGCACTTCTTTGATAAAGTTGGCAGGACAACCTATCTTTTGCAACGTAGAATTGAAAGAAAGTGTGGCATGGTGGCAGTGCCATTTTGTCGATGTATTCAACATTCCAGGCTGAGACTAAATGACGCCGCGAAGACGGATTCGTACGAATAGAATCGACAACCCGTGAAATTTGATCAATAAATTCACCGTTCGCGCATGGCCATGAGCGCCATTGATAGCCGTAAACGGGGCCTAAATCTCCATTTTCATCTGCCCATTCATCCCAAATATGAACATTGTTCTCTTGAAGATAACGGATGTTTGAAGAGCCTGACAGTAACCAGAGCAATTCATGCACGATTCCACGAACAAACATCTTTTTGGTGGTGACTAGCGGGAACCCATCACTTAGATCGACCCGAAATTGATGCCCAAAAACAGACAGTGTCCCCGTCCCAGTTCGATCTTCCTTCGGTACGCCTTCATCGACAATTCTTTGTAGTAATTCAAGATACTGTTTCATGGTTTAGAGCGATCCGTTAAATATTGATTGACTGTGGGGATTAGCAGTAAGACGCCGATCAGAATCATTGGAATTGAGAGTAATTGTCCCATGGTGAGCCAGTTTCCTGCGATGAAGCCAAGTTCAACATCGGGTTCGCGAAACGTCTCAGTAAAACATCGTCCGACACCGTACAGCAGGAAGAACATACCGCTGACAACACCGCGGGCTCTCGGTTTTCGAGAGAACCACCACAATAGACTAAAAACGACTACTCCGGTCACGAAGACTTGATACAAGCTTGAGACGTGGCGCGTCAAGTCTTCGTATTCACCTACACAGGTAGGATTGAGACCCACAACCGAATGGCAGGGAAAATGCACTCCTAAAAAGCTTTCTGTTACACGTCCCGGCAACTCTGTGTTAATGAAGTTTCCCAATCGACCAATTCCTATTCCGATGGGAACGACCGGAACCACAAAGTCAGTTACGCTGAAGAATGCAGTCTTATTAATCTTGCACCACAGCAGGATCGCAGTAGCTACACCTATGACACCCCCATGAAAAGACATACCACCTTCCCAGACCTTCACTGCCCAGATCGGATCGGCTAAGAATTTGTCAAAACCATAGAACAGAACGAAACCAAACCGACCGCCAAGAAGCGTACCGACGATGCCCCAAAACAGTAGGTCATTCCATTGCTGGACAGTTAAGTTAGAATGAGTTTTTAGTCGCTTTCGGCCTAAGGTATAACAAACTACAAAAGCGACGACATAAAGTAGTCCGTACCAACGAAAGGAAACCGGTCCAAGAGAAAAAATTATTGGATTTATATCTGGATAGTTCAACGGATCTCTTCATAGATCGGTGTTTTGACACCGAAGATTTGAAAACACTGGACGTAAATTTATTACATGAAGAAATTGTAATTGAGATACGAGATTGTTACTTTACGATCTCTGGATTGCCCAGTTTACGCTAAATTTGAATGGAGTTGAATCTGTGTGCTTGATACTTCTCGCGTTCAAGGTTCACCAAAAGTACCCGTTGATCGTAGCCGCGAATCGAGACGAATATTTCGCCCGCCCGACGAGTGCTGCTCACTATTGGATGGACCATCCAAACATTTTTGGCGGTCGAGACTTACAGGAACGGGGTACTTGGATGGGAGTTACTGCTACCGGACGATTCGCCGCTGTGGCGAATTGGTCGCGAAACAACGAACGAGCATCCGATTACCGCTCACGCGGTGAGTTGGTACGAGAGTTTCTTCTTGCGGAAGACAAGTCGCTGGAGTATGTGCGTTCGATACCGTACAGCGATTACCGCGGGTGCAATTTGATCGTATATGATGGAGTTGATTTAGCGTTTTGGAGCAATCACGAGAATTTCTTTACAAAATTTGATCCAGGTTATCACGTTCTCACCAACGCAAATTTAGACAACAACTCCCCACGGGCTAAATCTGGACTCAGCCAATTTAAGCAATTAGCAACCAAGCACGAAACCAACTCACTATTAGAGTTGCTTGGACCTAAGAAACCATCTCAAGACAACGATTGTTTTGTTTTAGGAGACACCTACGGAACGCGCTCTAGCACGATTCTATTCTTCAGTACAACCGCCATTGAAGTGAATGAACAACAATACGGACCAAAGGCAAGAGTCGGGGCACTGATTGCTGAAGAAATAGCGTTATGTACTCGCTAGTACTTTACCCACACCGGCTTTCTCGAGATGATTACGAACGAATTCGACGATCTCGGTCGCGTCGTCCATAGCTAATACCTCTGCTAGCAAATGCTGGCAAGACTTGTACGATAAGTTTCGAATTAACCATTTGACCCTTGGAATATTCGTAGCATTCATTGAGAGCGAGTCAAAACCCATCGCGAGAAGCAATACGGCACCTTCGATTGTACCTGCCATTTCTCCGCAAATTGAGATAGGCGTATCGGCCCGATGCGCGTCTCTCACGATGGAATATAAAGCGATCAAGACTGAGGGGTGAAATTCGCGGTAGAGGTCAACGACTCGAGCGTTACTACGAGATACAGCTAGCAAGTACTGTGTTAAGTCATTGGACCCAACTGCTAGAAAGTCGACTTGTTCCGCGATCGAACGAATTTGGAACACTAAAGCCGGTACTTCGACCATCGCACCGACTTTCGGGTGATGTACGTTAAAACCTTCTTCCTTGATCTCGTGAAAAGCTTGATCGACTAGATTCTTAGCGAAACAAACTTCTTCGATATTGGAGATCATTGGCAACAAAATACGTAGTTCGCTCTGCAATGCATCACTTGCTTTCAACATTGCACGGACTTGAACGAGAAAGATATCCGGATGATCGAGGGTAACTCGAATACCGCGCCAACCGAGATAGGGGTTTTCCTCTCGAATAGGAAAGTAGGGCAGTTCCTTGTCCCCACCTATATCGAGTATTCGCATGGTTACGGGTTTTGGTTCAAACGCCAACATGTGCTGGCGATAGATTTCCCGTTGCTGCGCCTCCGTTGGAAAGTGCTTTTTGGACGCGAACGGGACTTCTGTGCGAAATAGTCCAACCCCTTCTGCACCATTGTTTAAGGCTTGCTGAATCTCTTCTAACATCCCGATGTTGACTTGGATTTGCACTCTGTGTCCGTCCGTTGTTTCAGCCGGAAGTTCGCGTAGAGCTTCAAGTTCACGATCGAAGCTCTCGCTTTCTTGAATGCGTGCTTGGTATCGGTCGAGGGTCTCAGCGGTAGGATTAATATAGATCTCACCGCTAGAACCGTCAAGTGCGATGGGGGCTTCTTCTGCTTCAAACAGTGGTAGATCCATGGCACCCATTACCGCAGGAATTCCCAATGCTCGAGCCAAAATAGCAGTATGCGAATTCGCAGAACCGGTCTTGGAGACGATGCCGATGATATTCTCGGGTACGACCTCCGCGATCATTGTCGCGGTCACGTATTCGGCCATTAAGATCGCGTTGGCTGGTGGATTGTTGCGATCGCGACTCTGGATATTTTGAAGTTTCTCTAACAGTTGATCCGCGATGTCGCGCAACATGTCCCCGCGTTCGGCGAGATAAAAGTCTTCGATCTCCTCTAACGTTACGATATGTCGAGCGAACACGCGTTTGACAGCCCCAGGTGCCCATTGCTCCTCCTCAAAGATTTCACACTTGACTTCTTCCACCATAGTTTCATCGTCGAGAATATGCAAGTATGCGTTGAATATCTCCTGATGCAACGGATCGAGTTCGTCAAACGATTGTGAAATCTTTTCGTTATGGTCTCGAACGGCTTTGAGGGCGACCAAAAATCGCTGAAATTCTGCTTCTGGTTCTTCAGTCTCTCGCTCTGGAACATCATCGAGCATTAAGTCGTCGTAGAGTACAAACCCGGTGCCGATACGATATCCAGGCGAACTAGGAATCGCTCGAAATTTTTTCTGTATCCGGTGGCGATGATAGTTTGGAGTAGCAGCGATCTCCCCAAACTCAATGGCATGTGCAATGGTGGACGCCAATGCCGTAGCTAGCGAAGTAAGAAACCCTTCTTCTTCGTCGGTAAACTTTTGACTATCTCGACGGACCGTAAGCACTCCAACGCACTTCCGGTTATGTACCATCGGGACCCCAAGAAACACTTTGAACTCTGATTCGGCGATGACCGAATTCTTCTCGAAAGCAGAGTGGGAAGTCGCATCAAGCAGATTGAGCGGTTCCGCGCGTTTTGCAATAAATCCTACTAAGCCGGTATTCTCAGGTAACGACAATTGATGGATTTGTTCTGAGAATGGGCCTTCGTGTGCGATTAAGCGAAAGCTATCGGTTGTGTGGTCGAAAGCGTACAACGAACAACAATCTACGCCGAGATTCATACCGATCCGAGCTACCGCCATGGCGGCAACCTTACTCCAATCAGGTTGCGCGAGGAGATCGCGGGCAAGCCGTACCATAGCCTCGTACACTTTTATTTCACCTCGAACCGCAAATTTTCAACTAGTTCTGTTAATGCACGATCATACATGTCGCGCTTAAACTCAACAATTAGACTCAATGGTTCCCAATAGTCCACCCACTTCCACGCGTCGAACTCTGGTTTTGGTACATTTTGAACGTCTATACCCTCATCTGAGCCGAAATATCGTACGAGAAAAAACTGTACTTGTTGCCCAGCATATCGCCAAGTCTTATTTACATTCAATTCTTGCATCACACTAGGAGGGTAATCATACTTCAGGTACGTTCGAGTATTCCCGAGAACCACTACACTATTTTGATCAATTCCAGTCTCTTCCATTAGCTCGCGAAGTACTGCTTCGCGTGGGGTTTCGTCTGAATCAATTCCGCCTTGTGGGAACTGCCATTGGTCAACCATGTCATTGCGTCGTGCTATGAGAACTTGACCTCGCCCGTTGACAACAATGATCCCAATTGCTGGTCGATAGGTTCGAGTTGTCAAGTTAATACAACCCTCGCAACTCTCGTACGATAGTGAACTAGGCCTGAGCGATACTCTCGAATACGCGTAAGGTCTATACTGATTACCTGACTCTATCCCTCAGTACCAGACCAGCTCAAATCCAATTCGCGTGCAGCGCGCACTTCATCAAGTCGCCGGACCACTTGATTATGCGGGGCTTGCTTCACATAGTCCGCATTTTCTTGCGCTTCCTCCCGAATCTTACACATCGCTGAAACAAACTCGTCCAACACGGTTTTGGTTTCTGTTTCGGTGGGTTCGATCAGAAAACATTCGGGTACGAGGAGAGGAAAATAAGTCGTTGGTGCGTGCATATCAAAATCGAGCAATCGTTTCGCGAAGTCCAAAGCTCGGACTCCAAGGTCTTTAGCCTCTTTATTTAGAGTGATGAGAAATTCATGAGTCGCTCGCCTTGTGGGATAGGCAAGTTGAAATCCAGCTTTTGATAACTCAGCCGCTAGGTAGTTCGCGTTGAGTGTCGCGTATTCCGCGACTCGAACCATTCCTTCCCGGCCGAGCATGAGAGCATACGCCAAAGCACGAATCAAGATTCCAGCGTTACCCATGAACGCAGCCAGTTTGCCGATGGTTAGGGGGAAATAGCTTTCATCGAGCCATATATATTGGTCGTCCAATTTACCCACCATTGGAATGGGTAAATAAGGTTGTAGCAAGCTATTGACCGCGACAGGTCCAGCACCGGGACCGCCGCCACCATGAGGCGTAGCAAAGGTCTTATGTAGGTTTAAGTGTAGTACGTCAAAACCCATGTCTCCCGGACAGACTTTGCCAAGGATCGCGTTCAAATTTGCACCGTCATAGTAGAGTAAGCCGCCAGCGTCGTGCACGATATCAGCAATCTCCAAAATTCGACGTTCAAAAACTGCACACGTGGATGGATTGGTAAGCATTATTCCAGCAGTTTTTGGACCAACCACTCGTTTGAGGTCTTCAATGTCGACGTCACCGTCTGCAGCAACACCGATTTCCCGAGTTTTGTACCCACACATCGTAGCAGTAGCCGGATTGGTTCCATGGGCTGCTGTTGGTACGAGAATCTCATCCCGTTCAAAGTCTCCGCAGTCTTCATGGTAGGCGCGAATCATCAGTCCCCCCGCTAATTCGCCTTGTGCTCCGGCCATCGGAACCAACGATACGGCTTCCATTCCAGTGACTGTCTTGAGAGTTTCTTGCAGATCCCAGAAACAACTTAGCAAGCCTTGACTAGCGAATGCGGGAGTCAAAGGATGGCGATTGAGAAAGCCTGGTTGTGATGCGGCTCGATGGGCACCTCGTGGGTTGTACTTCATCGTGCATGAGCCGAGAGGATAGAAATTTCCGTCGATCGAAAAATTCTGTTGAGACAAATTAGTGAAGTGCCGTACAGCCTGAAGTTCTGAGACTTCCGGTAAAACAGGATTTGACTCGCGGAGCAGCTCGTCAGGTAGTCCGGTTAGATCCCCTTCTTTTGGAGTTTGACCACCCGCCAATCGCCCGGGTTTCGAGGTGTCAAATATGGTCGGTATCGTAGGCATTGCTTACGCTTCCTTTAGGATGTGGTTAAAGAGTTCGACAAAGTGATCTATTTCTTCGTGAGTACGTTTCTCAGTCGCACAGAGAAGTAAGCAGTCATCAAGAGACTCGTCAATTTCGCCTAAGGGGAGACCAGCGAGAATACCGTGGTCGGCAATCATGGACTTTGTCAGGGCCCCGACATCACCAGCGCACCGGAGGACACATTCATGAAAGTACGGTGAATGAAAAGCTCGTTGTGCTCGACCTGTTGCTTCGAGTTGCGCGACTAGGTACTTGGTGTTTTCGTGACATCGAGATGCGGTATTTCGAAGTCCTGAGACTCCCATAATCGACATATAGATTGTGGCAGCAGTAACTAAGAGCCCTTGGTTCGTACAAATATTTGAAGTTGCTTTGGCGCGTCGAATGTGTTGTTCCCGAGCTTGCAAAGTAAGGGTGTACCCGACATCTCCATTCGCGTCTACTGTCCTGCCGACGATCCTACCGGGCATCTGTCGCACATGTTTCATTTTGGAGCAGAGGAATCCAAATGATGGACCACCTGAAGCCATAGGCACTCCCAGCGGCTGACCATCCCCAATACAGATATCAGCACCAGACCCACCCCACTCACCTGGTGGTTTTAATACCGCCAACGTCAGGGGATTCACCACTGCGATCAACAATGCGTTTCGTTCAGCAGCCCAGTTTGAAATTGCATCAACGTTCTCTAACAGTCCGAAGAAATTTGGTTGTTGTACGACTACCACGTTAGGGTCATCAATAGGACATTGATTGGGGTCAAATACTCCGTTCTCGTGGGGAATTTGTACCAATTCGATGCCCTGATTGCGAACCAGAGTATTGGCGGTCTTCACGTAAAACGGATTCACCGCTCCGCCGATGGCAATCTTGCGGTTCCGAGCACTTCGGTTGCTTCGTACCGCCATGAGAATTGCTTCTCCCAATC
Source organism: Gammaproteobacteria bacterium (assembly GCA_009837185.1). Classification (GTDB taxonomy): domain Bacteria; phylum Pseudomonadota; class Gammaproteobacteria; order Pseudomonadales; family Azotimanducaceae; genus Bin55. Next base: position 34,912 of record VXUA01000066.1, read on the forward strand.
CCGACCCCCCGTCATAAACTGAAGCATTAGCAACATCTAGATCCGCCAAGGATGCCATCATCGTTTGAAACTCATAGAGAAGCTGTAACGTGCCTTGACTCGCTTCGGCTTGATAAGGCGTATATGCCGTTAGGAACTCACCACGCGTAGCAAGATCCCACACCGCCGCCGGGATGTGGTGATCGTAAGAACCTGCGCCGAGAAAACAAGATCCTAGTTCATCTTGTTTCGCGCGCTCTGCGAGACGGAACACCATTTCCATTTCCGTGAGCGAACTCTCAATCGCTCGGAAATTCGCTACGGGAACGTGGTCTGGAATCTCTTCAAACAATTCATCGATGTTGGTGACACCAATGCTTTGCAACATGGTTTCGACCTCAGACGAAGTATGGGGTATAAAGGGCATGAGTACGCTAACCTACTGGGTACTTAGTGCGCGTTACTATCTGTTTCGCAAAACTCTTGGTACTGGTCCGCAGTCAGCAAGTCCGCGCTAAGATCGTCAGATAGAGGCTGAACCACAAAAATCCAACCTCCGTCGTATGGCTCCGAATTTACCAGATCCGGTGCATCTGTAAGTTGGTCGTTCACACGTACGATCTCACCTGAGACAGGACTGTAAATGTCCGAGGCTGCTTTGACTGATTCGATTACTGCAACCTCAGCACCAGCAGCTACTTCGGTACCCGTCTCTGGCAGTTCAATAAACACAACATCACCAAGAGCGTCTTGGGCAAAATCAGAGATTCCTACGCAGACGGTGCCGTCCGGTTCTACTCGTGCCCATTCGTGGGTATCGGTGTAACGTAATTCCTGTGGTGTTTCGCTCATCTGTGTACTTTTTCTCCATGTCTAACAAATGGTGGTCGAACGATTCTGCCCGCTTTCTGCTTGTTACGGATTAAGACCGAACAATCTCCAGTGCTGGCGCGGGGTATTCGCGCGAGGGCGATACTATAACCGAGAGTTGGTGAAAACGAACCGCTGGTTATGGTCCCTAAACCTGCGTTGGATTGTACTTCGTATCCGGATCGCATCACACCTCCCTGTAACACAATGCCGGTAAGTTTTGTTGCGATTCCTTGTCGATGAGTTTCTGCAAGTGCTGTTTGACCAACAAAATCGCGCGACGGTTCAAGATCTAATACCCAAGAAAGGGCACACTCGTAGGGTGTGAGGTCAGGTGTCATGTCTTGACCGTTCAAGTTCATTCCGGCTTCGAGTCTCAATGTATCGCGCGCTCCTAGGCCACAGGGAAGCACGCCGGCGTTTAAGAGTTGACTCCAAATATTGGTCGCATCGGCATTAGGACAGATTATCTCCACGCCATCTTCACCGGTGTATCCAGTGCGACCGATAAACAGTTCATTGTGAAAAATAGCGGTAAAGGGTTGAACTGCCATTAATTGAGGGCAGTCAAGTATTTCGACAACGGTTTGTATTGCTTTTGGACCTTGTACCGCAACGATGCTCAGATCCCTTCTGGGCGTGATCGACAGTGAATATGCTGTTGTCTGTTGCCAAGCGGTGACCCACTCTAAGTCGGTTGTTGCTACTCCGGCATTAAAAACGATACGAAAGCTAGTCTCGTGCAACCGATACACTATTAGATCATCAATGATGCCGCCTCGTTCATTGAGCATCACTGTGTAGAGTGCTTGGCCATCTTTTGAAAGTTTGCTCACATCACTGGCTAGCAATCTTTGCAAAAACAACGCACTCTGTGCGCCTTCAAAGTCGACCGTTAGCATGTGTGACACATCGAACATGCCAACATGGTTCCGCACCGCGTGGTGCTCGTCGATGGTAGAGCTGTAACGCATGGGCATTTCCCACCCCGCGAAATCTACGAGTTGTGCTTCTAAGCGAACATGTTTTTCGTACAAAGCTGTTTTCAATTCACTTTCGTCATGGGTCCGAAACCCATTGCCTCCCTGATGATTTGTCTCTTTACCGCGGGTACGTGCGAAAACGTCCTAACTCCTAAGTTTCGCAACCAGTGTGAAAGTGGATTCTTCCACCGCCAAGTGCTGTCGAACAACGACATTAATTGTTGCATGATAATTGCTTTAGCTCGACGACGCTGTGCAAGTGTTCGAAGCTGAGTGGGTGGAACAACTTGAGCATTTGCACTCGCCCGCAACACAGACTCAAGTCCCCTGACATCTTCGATTCCTAGATTCATCCCTTGTCCAGCCAACGGATGAATAGTGTGAGCTGCATCTCCCAGGATGAACATCCAAGGCTGGGGCTGAAACGTATCCGCTAGTCCGTGGTTTAAAGGAAATGACAATCGCTGATCGACTTCAAGCACGGCACCGCATATCCGGTCGCTCGCTAGAGTCATGCGAGCTTTAAATTGGTCGTCGTCAAGAGATTCTAGCTCCTCAAACATCGGATGAGAGACGCTCCACACTACGGCATGCGTACGAGGGTTAGTGAGTGGTAGGAATGCTAGGATGCCCGTACCAAAACGTTGCCAAGCAGTATTGTTGTGTGTGAGTTCAGTCTCAATTACTGTTACTATCGCGCGTTGACCGAGACTTTGTGATACCCAATGAGCCCCCGCCAATTTCCTCGTTACCGAGTTTGCACCTTCCGCAACTACTAGTAAATTGCAGGACACAGTTTTGCCGTTAGAAAGTTTGAGGCATTGCTGAGCTATGTCTATCTCTGTGATTGCCTCTGCTTCGACGTTTCCATCATGCGTTTCACATTTTTTTTGAAGTGCTGTCAGGACTTTAGAGTGTTCCGCAATCCACGCTAACGAATCAGAACCAACTTCCTCACGAAGAAAGTCAACAGAACTCGTTCCTAGTTGTTCCCAGACGTACATCCGATCAACACGTTGCCGCGGAAACCTCTCATTTTCGTGCAGTTCGTCTAACCAAGCTACAGATTGCGGGGAAAGCGCTAGTGTTCGTAAATCGAAACCAAGACGTCCGATCGAGTGTTGTTTGGTAGGTTGCTCCAATAATAGCCAGCGATACTTCAACCGTTCGCACACTAGAGCCATTGCCGTGCCAATTACACCGCCACCGCTGATTACGATGTCTACATCAGCCATTCATAAGTGCTTCGATGTCGTCAGTTTTTTTCGGAGCTTTGTTGCTCAACACAAGGTTACCATCTGTAGTAATGAGAACATCGTCTTCAATTCGCACTCCAATACCGAGCCAGCGTTCCTCCACATCGTTCATTTTTTCGTTGTTCGGAATGTATATACCGGGTTCTACGGTTAGTACCATTCCCGGCTCGAAACTTCTTGGTTTGCCGTTGTGGATAGTCCGACCAACATCGTGGACATCGAGCCCAAGCCAGTGCGAACAACCATGAACAAGAAAGCGACGGTCGAGGTTTTGCTCTAGTGCTTCGTCTAAGGTGCTGTTCAATATTCCCAACTCGATTAGTCCTTCCGTCAGCACTCTTCTTGATGTTTCATGAGGATCGCGAAAACGATTCCCGATGGAAGCCGCCGCGATCGCTTGGGCTTGTGCTTCTAAAACTAATTCGTAGATTCTGCGTTGCGCGTCTGAGAACTTTCCACTGACTGGGAACGTTCGCGTAATGTCAGCCGCATAGTGATCAAGTTCACATCCTGCATCAATGAGCACCAAGTCTTGTGCTGTCATTTGACGAGAATTTTCTATATAGTGCATGATGCAAGCATTTTCTCCACTGCCCACGATGATAGGATAGGCGGGCGATCTTGCTCCCCTACGTAAAAACTCAGACTGAATTTCGGCATCGAGTTGCCATTCGTACATGCCTGGTTTGCAACTCTGCATAGCTTGAATCATGGCATCTGCGGATATGTCTGCGGCCTGTTGCATCTGTGCCTGCTCGTTCTCCGACTTAATCAGGCGAAGTTCATGCAACGATAAGGCTAGATTAATCACATCTTCCGGTGCTTCACGTCGTTTCCTTTTTAGAGCGTGAAGCCAGTCTGGTATGCGTTGGTCTAGCTTGTTATTAGCGTTCCACAATGCATGAACTGCTTCTCGGCCCGTTATGAATTCGAGAATCTCAGTGTCAATTTCCTGTATAGGAAATGCTGCATCGACACCTAAAGCTTCTATCGCACGTTCTGGACCGAGTCGATAACCAGTCCATTGTTCGACATTGGGATCGCGCGGATTGAGAAATACAGTGGTTTCTCCTTTCTCATGGAATGGTGCTAACACCAAAACGGCATTTGGTTCACTAAATCCTGTCAGGTAGAAAAAGTCACTGTGTTGACGAAATGGGTAATGCGTATCACCATTTCTTGGTACTTCAGTGTTGCCAAACACGATCGCGACCCCATTTGGTCCGATTGCGGCCATCAATCGACTCCGTCGTCGTTGAAATTCCAAAACGTTCAAATTTCTTCGTCCTTAACGATTTCAAACATATTTAAGACTCCAATACGCAGAAATTCTAAGATGCTTGTAAGAGCTTCTTCAATTTCCTCAAGATCGTCTTCATCGGAGTCATCAATATCTTCCATGTCCGCTACTTGTTCGAGGTCCGCGTGAAATTCATGGAAGAAATCAGCTTGTGGTCCCTTCAATTTGCGTTCAGCTAAGGGTCGTACCGCCTCCAAAAAACCGAGTAACCAAAGTCGCAATCCAGCTACTCTAGAACTCAATTCTTCTTCGTCTGCAGGAAGCAACAAGCGGTACGTGCAGTCGGGATCGATTAGATCGTCGAATACGACTTTGGAAAATTGTTCGAGGGCGTGTCGATCGCAGAGACCTGGGCGCACTCGATCGACGAGTCTCGCGATAGCTTCCTCATCCCCATTCGGTGTTCGCACAATCATACCTGACACCAGTCCGTGTAACTCACTCTCATGTAAGGAAAGTGAGGCAAGTAAAGCTAGAGAGCTCAAATCATTTTCACTCATATTCAATCAAGCGACCGTGTTACCTATAACAAAGAAACTAAAATCAAGTTCTTGGCAGAATGGGATCAAATTCTTATGGCTGACGAGTCTATTGTGCAACTCGAAGAAGTCGTTTACCGGCTGGTCAATAAATGCCGTATTTTGCAAGAACAAAACACACGGCTCATCCAAACGCATGAACGGTGGTTAGAAGAACGTAGAAACATGATGCAACGATTGGAGAAGGTAGAAAATTGTATCGACTCCTCAATCTCGCACTTACAATCGATTCAAGGAACTGAATAGTCATGGAAGTTAATCGAGATGTAACCGTTACCTTTGAAATTCAAGGAAAGCAACATGTCTTGCGCTGTACGGAGGCTGAAGCAGAATCGCTACAACGAGCCGCGGAGAAGTTTGGCGAGTATGTTGACGACATGAGTCGCTCTACTTCGACCTCCTATCTCTCTACCGATAGGGTGATCGTTGCTGTCGCCGTTAATGTGCTCGACATGCTTCTAAAGAAGGAACAACAGTTAGCCACACTCCAGAAGCGTATCGACAGTTTAAATGAAAAAGTCTGTCAGTTTGAAAACGATCTGTTTCGAGAACCAGACTGAGCTGAACGCTCCCAGTGCCTCGTTCCAAAACCTCAGCATTTGGCACTACGAGCCGGATTGGACATGATGCGAGCAAATTCTACGCTCAACGCTTGTACCAAGACATAGAAGGGCTATCCAACCAAGAAGCAACAACCGAAGAAAATATTCCTGATCAGCTTGACGTAATCCATTGCGCAGACAGTAGGGCTATGCAACACTTGCCTGATCGCTCCGTGCACTTAATGATTACGTCGCCGCCTTATAACGTCGGTAAAGAATATGACCAAGATTTATCGCTGAAGGAATACATCGCATTACTTGATGAAGTGTTACGCGAAGTTTACCGGGTGTTGGTTAACGGTGGCAGGATGTGTGTAAATATAGCAAACGTCGGAAGGAAACCCTACATTCCTCTACACCTATATTTGATGCAAATTGCACTCGACACAGGTTTTCTCATGCGGGGTGAAATAGTGTGGGATAAAGGAGCGAGTGCGGGTACGTCTTGTGCGTGGGGCAGCTGGCAATCTGCGCGCAACCCAACATTGCGAGATGTGCACGAGTACGTCTTAGTGTTTTCTAAAGGTAGCTTTAAGCGTACTACAGGGTACCAGGACAGTATCGGTCGCGAGGAGTTCTTAGAGTGGAGTAAAAGCGTGTGGCATTTTGCTACCGTTCGCGCTAAAAAATACAAGCATCCGGCCCCCTTTCCTGTGGAATTGCCAATGCGCCTGATTCACTTTTACTCATTTGAAGGCGATGTTGTTCTAGACCCTTTTATGGGATCTGGAACAACTGCCGAGGCTGCTCTGCTATCAAATCGTCGTTACGTCGGATATGAAATCAATGAGGAGTATGTAAGAACTTCCTCAGAACGCTTAAGTGCTTTACCATTTCCTAATGGCTGAGAACTTCGATTTTTTTATAATCAATCTGTCGCGGAGTATTGTGGGGTCGGTTTTTGGCCCGATCCGTTAATACAGACTCAGGAGATCGAGTGGATCGTCGGTGTGCAGGCCGGTCCACGACCGGAAGCCTAAGGCCGATCCTAGGTCGCCGCCTTGAACCCCTACGGTTCAGGGTCTAACCACTCCATAGATACTCCGGACAACTCCTTACTCACCGCGAGAACGTCACTATTCAATCATCACTCGCTCGTAACAAGCAGATTCGTACTGCTATGCGAGCACGACGAAATTCTCAAACCTTATCTATCATCCAGGAAAAGTCTGAAGCCGTAGGGCAAAACATCAACTCAAAGTTGATTGAACTTGACCTGGAAATGGTTGCTTGTTATCGGTCTCAGGATGGCGAGGTAGAACTTGAACCGGTCTTCAAATCCTTGTTTCAGTCTCGCATCAAAGTTGTCATACCAGTAGTACGGAACCGAAGCATGCAATTTACTCTAATCGAAGCGGACACTAAGTTTGTTCCCGGTTCGTTCGGTATTGAAGAACCAACTGACCTAAACTATGTCGACCCATTTCAGATTGATCTTGTGTTAGCACCATTAGTCGCATTTTCTTCGTTAGGCCAACGGTTGGGTCGAGGTGGGGGGTACTATGACGGGATGTTTATTGACAATGATAAAACGGTTTTTGTGGGAGTCGCTTATGACTTTCAACTCTCCAACGAATTCTGTTCAAAGGCGAACGACAAACCGCTTGATGCCGTGGTCACTGAATCTGGCTGGCGAGTTTTCAGCAGCGAAAAATTAGAGTTTGACTCGAGAGACTGAGATGGCAGTTCGAGAAATAATTCGGATGGGACACCCTACACTCCGTAAGGTGGCTCGACAATTACGCCAAGAGGACATTGGTACAAAGGAGATCCGCAATCTAGTAGAGGATATGGTCGACACGCTTCGCGCGGCCGGAGGCATTGGACTAGCAGCACCCCAAATAAATGAGAGTGTACAGCTAGCGATAATTCAGATTCCAAAACTCGGATCTAGGTATGGGGTATTAGAAGAACTGCCACTGACAGTGTTTGTCAATCCGGAGATATCTGTGGTCGCTAATGCCGAATCAGCGGGAAACTGGGAAGGATGTCTATCTGTCCCCGGCTTGCGCGGTTGGGTGGAACGCCCACAACACATTAATTTACGATATCAGGATTTAGAAGGTGTGCGGCACATAAGTGAATTTACGGGATTTCATGCTACTGTATGCCAACACGAATTTGATCATTTGACTGGACACTTATTTGTCGACCGTATGACCGATATGACAAAATTGGTGTTCGAAGACTTGCTCGTTCCTGAGGATGTGTATCACGACTAGACTGACAAGCGATGACACCTGACGAGCTTAAGCAGAGGGTTGCTGAAGCGGCGTTTATTTATTTGGAACAGCAGTTCCAGACAAATTGGGTGCTTGGTATTGGTACTGGTTCAACGGTAAATTGTTTTATTGATTGCCTCGCGCGATCGAGTCAAACTTTCGTAGGTGCGGTATCCAGTTCAGTTCAAAGTACCGACAAACTAAAAGCGTACAACATCGACGTGTTAGATATCAACGATGTCTCCGCAGTCATGGTGTATATCGATGGTGCCGACGAAGTGGATCCAACGTTTGCGTTGATTAAAGGTGGTGGCGGGGCACTTACAAGAGAGAAAATAGTCGCGTCGATCGCGCACAGATTTGTGTGCATCGTAGATGAGAGTAAGTTGGTGCCCCGTCTCGGTGAATTTCCCGTCCCAGTTGAAGTGCTTCCATTAGCAAGTCGCGCAGTTGCAGCACAGCTAGGCAGCTTGGGCGGGCACCCGAAACTAAGATCGGGGTTGACTGACAACGGTAACTGTATCCTAGATGTGAGTGGACTTGAAATAGACGAACCCGAATATTGGGAGCGCATCATCAACGACATTCCTGGTGTGGTTACCACAGGGATATTCTCGATACACCGACCTCAAGAGATATTTGTAGCAAGAGCTGACGGCAACATAGATCACAGAATGGGACCCTAAGAGGTTTTCCAACCAGTCCATGAAGGCAAATTGCGAAATTGAAGGATGTGTAATTCAGTCAACAAGATTTGAACCCAACGTTTACAACAGCTGGAACGAACATCTGTGATCGGCAAAAAATTCAAAAATCTACTGAGTAAGAAATATACGCTCATCGGCTTCGTGCTTTTGGCGATTGGTACCCAGCTAGGTCTTGTTGGTTGGCTGATATTTTCCGTCATGTATCCAGTTGGAGTTTTTGTCGTTATTTACCCTGCCGTTGTCGCGTGTAGTTTCTTCGGGGGGATGTATGTGGGAAAGCAACAACGCTAGGTCTCTTGGCTCGTTGGAATTCTTGTCTTGTTGGTGACACTGGTTGTCGGTCTAAGAATGGCTAATCTCTTCGGTTACGGTTTGAGTACGATATACGCTTTCTCGGCATTTTTCTTTGTACTCGGCGGATTGCTCATACAAAAAGAAGAACGGTTACCAGCACGCCACAACACATAGCGTTTTACAAGAAAATACGCGAGAACTCATATCCAATCAACGATCGACTATTTCGCGGATAGTGCTTCTATGGCAGGAAATTTTCGACCTTCGATAAATTCGAGAAAAGCGCCACCACCAGTAGAAATGTAGTCAAACGTCGGGGCAGTACTGTACTTCGAGATCGCTGCTAAAGTTTCACCGCCGCCGACAACGCTGAATCCACCACAGCTGCTAACGGCGTTAGCGACAGCGCGCGTTCCTTCGCCAAATTGATCGATCTCGAACACTCCCATTGGCCCGTTCCATAGAACTGTGCCGGCTTCATTGATGAATTTCGCAAAACGGCGACCAGTTTCGGGGCCAATATCAACAATCGTGTCGCTTTGGCTAATTTGATCTAACAATCGAAAGAGTGCGTTTTTATTTGGTGTAATTTCATCGCAAACCATCACATCTACAGGAAGTTCCAGCGATGGCTGCGTCGCGAATCTCTGCGCGGTAGAGACGAGCTCCTTTTCCACCAATGATCGACCTACTGAGCACCCTTTTGCGAGCAGGAGTGTGTTAGCGATACCACCACCAACTAGCAGCGTGTCGGCTATTTTTGCGAGTTGTTCGAGCACTTCAAGTTTTCCGGAAACTTTTGCTCCTCCGACAATGGCGACAAGCGGTCTGGCGGGTGTTTGCATAACTCTAGATAGCGTCTCGATCTCATCCGCGAAAAGTAGGCCGGCAACAGATACCGGCGCAGCTTTGATCGCTTCGTCTGTTGAAGCGTGCGCGCGATGCGCAGTAGCAAATGCTTCAAAAACATAAACGTCGCCAATCGTACCAAGCTTTTCACCAAACTCTTTGCTGTTTGCCTCTTCGCCAGCGATAAAACGCAGATTTTCCAAAAGTGATGTCTTGCCGGGAATTATGGCGTTAGTGTTGTGAAGCGATTGAAAGTAGTCGTTCGGGTTCTCAATAAATTCAACGGGTTGGCCTATCAGCACTTCTAATCGACGGGCTACCGGTCTGAGAGATAGTTCGGGTTTGACTTGCCCGTTGGGACGACCAAGGTGTGATAATAAGACGATTTCCGCGCCTCGTTCTTGGCAGTAATTAATCGTTGGGATAGTTGCTTTGAGGCGTTCGTCATTACTGATCGTACCATCTGAAATGGGTACGTTAAAGTCTGCGCGGACGACTACGCGCTTGTTGTCTATTGAAACTTCACCTAGTGTCAGCATGATTGGACGATACGGTGTCCCCTAGAAGCTCTTGTGCGGCGTCAATAATGGCTTGAGCGTGAATACCCAAGTAATTCAGTGCGATATCGCCGGGTGCTGATACCCCAAATCGGTCTATCCCGATGACTCTACCGTCTAAACCCACGAATTTTCTCCAGTAGTCCGGATGGGCGGCTTCAATTGCGATGCGCGTTCTTATTTCTGAAGGAATGACCTGCTCTCGATAAGCTTGGTCCTGTACGAGGAACTGATCTGTGCTTGGGATGGATACAACTCTCGTACCAATCCCCGAGCGTTCGAGTTCGTAACTTGCTTCAAAAGCTACACTTACTTCTGATCCAGTCGCCAACAGTATTAACTGCAACGTTTCCGACTCCAGTTTGAGGATGTATCCGCCGCGCTCAATATTCTCAATTTGATCGTTGGTTCGATTTTGTTGCACTGTGTTTTGTCGCGTCAATACCAGAGCTGTTGGGCCAGATGTCCGGCGCAGTGCGAAACGCCATGCACATAGTGTCTCTACACCATCGCAAGGTCGCCACACCGAAAAATTGGGGGTAGTTCTCAAGTTCGTTAGTTGTTCAACAGGTTGGTGGGTTGGTCCATCTTCGCCGAGTCCAACTGAATCATGCGTGTAAACGAAAATGTGCTGAAGTTCCATCAATGCGGCTAGTCGTACTGCATTTCGTGCGTATTCCATGAAAACCAAAAAAGTCCCAGTATAGGGGATAAAACCACCATGAAGTGCCAGCCCATTTGCGATTGCTGTCATCGCAAATTCTCGAACACCAAAATTTATGTACCGCCCGCCGTTCATGAGTTTACCGGCACCTTGCCACTCTGTATTGTTGGATCCGGTGAGATCAGCGGAACCACCAATCAGTTCGGGTAACAACGGACCGATCACGTCCAGACACGCTCCCGACGCTTTTCTTGTAGCTACTGTTTTCGAAGTCTGAGATAGACTCTGTAAGTATTGGTTCAGCGTTGTGTCAAATTCCTCCGGTAATTGGCCATTCATTCGCCTCCTAAATTCTGCGGCAAGTCGGGGATTTGCTTCAGCATATTGAGCGAACTGATCATTCCAAGCTGCTTCTAACGCGGATCCTCGAGTGCTCAGATTCCAGTCTTCGGCAATTTCTGGTGGGACTCTGAATGGTTCTTCAAGCCAATCTAAGTTTTCTCGTGTCGCTTGCACCTCTTCACTACCTAGTGCGGCACCATGAGTCGCTGCTGTACCGGCCTTTGTAGGTGCACCATACCCGATTGTGGTTTTAAGGTCTATCAGAGTCGGTTGCGCGCACGAGTCACAGGTTACGGTATCTAATGCACGTTGGATTGCTTCGGGGTCATGACCGTTGACACGTGGGAGTACTCGCCATCCGTAGCTCTGAAAACGAGCGACGACATCTTCAGTGAACCAACCGGAAGTTTCGCCGTCGATCGAAATGCCATTGTTATCGTAAATTGCGACTAATTTATTGAGTTGTAAAGTACCTGCCAAAGACGCGGTTTCATGGGAAATACCCTCCATGAGACAACCATCACCCACAATGACCCAGGTGCGATGGTCCACGATGGTATGCGTGCTCGTGTTAAATGTTTGAGCTAGCTGTCGTTCCGCGATTGCCATACCGACAGCATTAGCGAATCCTTGACCGAGAGGTCCGGTCGTGGTCTCTATGCCCGGTGTCATCCCGAATTCGGGATGACCGGGAGTCTTGGAATGCAGTTGTCGAAATTTTTTGATGTCGTCAATGGAAATTTCATATCCCGCGAGATGCATGACAGCATACAAGAGCATAGACGCGTGACCGTTCGACAATACAACACGATCCCTGTTTACCCAGGCTGGATTTGTTGGGTTAATGTTGAGATATTCGCGCCAAAAAACTTCCGCGAAATCGGCTAATCCCATCGGTGCACCTGGGTGTCCAGATTGTGCGAGTTCTACAGCGTCCATCGCTAACGCGCGTATGGCATTGGCGCGGTCGATTCGAGTAGTTTTATTCAACTATTTTTTCCCTATTAGCTCGGTTCTGTGGTAGCGAATAGATTCGTTCAATGCACAAATATTAAGTTTAGAATCTAAAAAATGCATCTAGGAACATAGAATGAGCACCTAATTTCTCCGGAGAATACATGAACGGCTACGATATTTTTACGTCTGAATCGGTTTCGAATGGGCATCCAGATAAGCTTGCAGATCGGATTTCCGATGCAGTACTAGACGCTTATCTAGCCGAAGATCCAGAGGCACGTGTGGCTTGTGAAACGCTAGTCAAGTCAGAGCTTGTAGTTATCGCAGGTGAAGTACGATCTACTGCCGAAGTAGACATCGAGCACATTGCACGCAAAATCGTGCGCGAAACGGGGTACACCGAGGAAACAGGCATGGATCCCGACGGCTTTCGAGTTGAATCTGTACTCAATGAACAATCTCAACAAATTGCCAAGGGTGTCGATGAAACGGCAGGGCATCCTCAAGGAGCCGGTGATCAGGGCATGATGTTCGGCTACGCGACCACCGAAACAGAGGTGTTAATGCCTGCTCCTATCACATATTCTCACCGGTTGATGAAGCGACAGGCAGAAGTTCGCGGTACGAAGTTACCTTTTTTAGGACCGGATGCTAAGTGCCAATTGACGTTTCGATACTCCAATGGAACGCCAATCAGTGTTGATACTATCGTATTTTCGACTCAACATGCTCCGAACTTGAAGTGTTCCACAATTGAAGAGGGAGTTCGTGAATTGATCATCAACGAAGTAATTCCCGCAGATTGGCTAACTCCCGATACTAAGTGCCTGATCAATCCGGCAGGTGAGTGGGAGTTCAAAGAGGGTGGACCACGCGCCGATTGTGGTTTGACCGGTCGAAAAATCATCGTCGATACATACGGTGGTATGGCACACCATGGAGGTGGTGCGTTTTCGGGTAAGGACCCATCGAAGGTAGATCGATCTGCCGCTTATGCGGTACGACACGTCGCGAAGAATATCGTAGCGGCGGAACTGGCTGAACGGTGTGAGGTTCAGGTAAGTTATGCGATTGGTCGGCCGGATCCAACATCGATTTCTGTCAACACTTTCGGTACGAGCAAGTTTTCAAACAAAGCAATCTTAGATCTTGTCCACGAGCATTTTGATCTTCGTCCCAAGGAATTGATCCAAAACCTAAAGTTAAAGCGTCCTATATACAGTGCTACTGCGGCGTTTGGACACTTCGGTAGAGAAGAAGACTTGGACACGTTCACATGGGAAAGGAAAGATTTTGCCGACCGGCTAAGACTCGAGTAGCAAGATAGGGATATGGGCGGAACTGATTTTCATTTAAGCTTTGAATTTTTTCCTCCCAACACATCTGACGGCTGGTCAAAGTTGTTGCGCGCAGCACGACGACTACAGAGTGAAAACCCCGATTTTTTCTCAGTAACTTACGGTGCTGGTGGATCGACTAAACATCGAACGTTTCAAACAGTAAAAGATCTTCGGGCTGAAGGATTAAACGTCAACCCGCATCTCTCTTGGGGTGATGTGTCGCGTGAAGAAATCTCTTTGACTGTGCAAAGTTTTTTGGAACTCGGGATCGAGGGGATGGTGGTACTGCGCGGAGATTCTCCTTCTGGTTCCGTGTCCAGCGTGATGCACAACGCGAGTGAATTGGTACGACTAATCAGGCACGAAATCGCTTCTGAGTTACAAATCTTTGTAGCGGCTTATCCCGAAATGCACCCTGACGCTCAGACTCCGTCGCAGGATCTGCAATACTTGCTTGAGAAAGTACAAGCCGGTGCGAATGCGTGTATTACTCAGTATTTTTACAACGCTGATGCGTATCTAAACTTCGTAGAACGATGTCGGGGTTTTGGAATAACAGTTCCAATTATTCCCGGTGTCATGCCGATTTACAACTACGATCAACTCGTCCGTTTTTCACAGAATTGTGGAGCTGAAATTCCCCGTTGGATCGAAAGACGTATGCACGAATATCGAACTAACAAGAAAGCACTAGAAGAGTTTGGCGTCGAAGTCGTAACGGAATTGTGTGAGCGCTTACGCGTTGAAGGTGCCCCGGGCTTCCATTTCTATACCCTTAATCGCGCTTTAATTCCACGGCAGATCCTAAGGAATCTTAGATTACAGCGAGAACCTTCTTAAGCTTACCAAAGTCGACGTCTCGAGCGAAGGATGTCAACTCAAATGAATCATTTTTCATTTGTTCAAGAGGCTGGGCTCGATCATCGGCAAATATCAACACTCGTACCTTCAGTAGCGGCGTCGCATGTGCTATCCGCGCCAATGCGTCAACCGCCCGAAATTCGTCTAGTTGGTCTTCAATGATTAAATAATCTGGTCGATACTCCTGAAGTTGCGATAGGGTTTCCGCTACAGTCTTGGTATGTCGCATTAATAATTTATCAGAATCGATGCACCGACGAATCTTGTCTTCTAGTGAGTGTGACACGTTGAGGCACAAAAAGTGGCTGTTGTTGACGTTGACGGAATCTGAGTGGTTGCTGTTGTTGCGACTTGGGCGCAGTTCCGATGGATCCAACAATAGTTTTAATTTTCTCTCACCGAAACACTTATGCCCATGATGAATCTCAGATACGGAGGGTACTGAGATTTGAAATTCTGGTTCTTGAATAGATTCCACTTCGAGCGCAAGTTTGTGCTCCTTCGTATCTAGTAAAAGAATCCATGTCGGCGCGTCCCTCTTTGGTTTGACTTCTTCGTCTATACAACAGTACCGGAAACTTTGGGCTTTATGTTCGATACAGGTTTGGGACTCATTCCAATGGACTTCGGTCGAGCCAAACACTGCAGTTAGGAAGTGTGATTCAAGCAAAAACAAATCCGAACCGATCACGATTGGAAAAGTGTGCAGCGCGCGCGCTTCTGAGGGGAGGTTAACCGTCACAGTGAATCGATCGCTGTCATCGCTCTCGATTCCAAAACGACCATGAGCACAATCGACGAATTGCCCAAACTTAACCAAGCTATGGGCGATCCGTTCTTTACGCGTTTTTGCTGATGAACTTAGTGTTTTTTCACTGGATTCGTCTTGCTCAGAGATGGAGAAGTCGTCAAGTTCTAGACTCAGTTCATCCATCCTAAGACTGATTAGATCAAAAGCAGTCCGCAAACCGATAAAGTTGACCATAGCCGAAATGTACGATTCGCGACAACTGATCTCAAGTAGGATTTCTGCGTCAGCTCTTGACGTAAGTTCTGAACCAATAGTGACCGCTAGATCTCGCAACTTCCAACGGAGTACTTCGGAAAGACTTCGATACATGCATCCATCGGAAACTTCATATTTCACGAAGTCAACAGCTTTGCTCGTATTTTTTGAGAGCGAATCAGAAATGTCTTTTGTCAGCTTGGTTGCAAACGCCTTCAGGTCGGTCTTAGTGTTGTGTTTTGCTGTGTTCAGGCAGTAGTTGGCGAGCACGAGCTGTTCGAGTTCTAGCTTTTTCTTCGGGTTGGATTCGTTTGCTCCGAGTGCATGTGCTGACAGAATAACACTTAAAGACTTTAAGCGATCTGCGAAATGTAAAACGCTAGGATCTTCAAAGTGTTTTGGCAGTTTTATTGGAAAGGTTGGAACGTAGGAAACTGGCTCGGGAACCACGCCTTTTTCTTGCACTCTTGGTACTTCATCGTCGGTACCACCTGACGCGACAAAGTCTAAGCGTTCTAGCAATTCATCGAGCCTTGTGGATTCACCCTCTAGAACTGTAGCTGTTTTTGACTCAACAAGAAAAGAAGCAACATCGCGCAAGACGGTAGCGACTCCGCTATTCGATTCCACTAGCTCGAGTCTCATGTTCTCAAGAACATTTTGAACAGCATTGAATAGTTCCTTTGTTTTACCAGTTTTTTCGCTGCCAAGTTGCTGGAGATTCGATAGTAGTTCGTTGAGATTTCCTTGTAGGCTAGTGTCTATATAGTCAGACAGCGTACGTACGACACTATCAAACTCCGTTCCTGGATGTTTCTCGGACGTTGCTCGCTTCCAAAGAGTTTTTTTATTAGCTGGTTTCACGCGCCGTTAAGGTTCGTTGTGCAAATTTAGTGTTGAATTTTCGAACGAATCAACATAATATTTTGTCGGAACGTAGAGACTTCGGTAACTGTCGGGGTCTTTTTTTTACACTTTTTCACGGAATATGAGGGCTAACTCTATGCGCATTGGCGTTCCTCGCGAAATTAAAAAAGACGAGAATCGCATCGGCTTAACTCCGACCAGCGTGCGCGAATTAACGAATGCCGGGCACGAAGTTGTCGTTGAAAGTAATGCAGGACTCAATATTGGTTTGTTTGATTCGGAATATGAAGCCGCGGGCGCTCGAATCGCCGATGATGTCGCCGAAGTTTTTGACGCGGAGATGATTGTAAAGGTGAAAGAACCGTTAGCTGTTGAGGTAGAACGATTAAACCCGGGTCAGATACTGTTTACTTACTTGCACTTAGCTCCGAATCCGGAGCTTACACGAGGATTAATGGAGAGCGGTTGCACTGCGATCGCGTACGAAACGGTAACTGACGCGAACGGGCGGCTCCCCTTACTAGCGCCAATGAGTGAGGTTGCCGGCCGGATGTCCATTCAAGCAGGCGCGCATGCTCTAGAAATTGCTCAAGGGGGCCGGGGTACTCTGCTTGGAGGGGTTCCAGGTACTCCCCCTGCCAGAGTAACCGTTCTCGGCGGTGGAGTAGTCGGAACAAATGCCGCAAGAGTAGCGATGGGCATGGAAGCAGATGTAACAATATTGGATGTTGATTTGCGACGCCTGGCAGAACTCGACTTGTTTTTCGGGCCGGCGCTACGGACTATTTTTTCAACCGTGGATGCTGTGGATAACTACGTAACTGAATCAGATTTAGTCATTGGGGCGGTACTGTTACCAGGAAAGACTACGCCAAAGCTTGTTTCCGAAGATCTGATTCGTCGAATGCAACGCGGGTCCGTGATTGTGGACGTTGCTATTGATCAAGGTGGTGTGTTTGCGACCTCTCGCCCAACTACACATACCGATCCCACCTATGTCGAACATGACGTCGTACACTATTGCGTTGCGAATATGCCTGGTGCGGTCGCCCGAACGGCAACCTTTGCATTAAATAACGCGACTTTGCGCTATACCGTTGCCTTAGCAAACAAGGGGTTGAAGCGAGCTTTGACCGAGGATGTTCACCTCCGTGAAGGCTTGAACGTATTTGACGGTAAAGTTACCTATTCGGCAGTAGCAGAAGCGGTGGATGAGTCTTTCCACCCAGCAGAAGACTACTTTCCAATATAGAAAATTTCTAAGCAATCGACTGACTCTGATCGTTCCAAACCGACGGACTAAGAAAGAAACACTTTGACTAAAATACTAGACCGTGAAATTCTCTCGCGCGTGGCGCGTTGAATAGTCTATATTTGCAGTCCTCTAGCTGCGAGTCATATCAAAAATTTTTTCGTGCGTGACAATCCCACGACGAATCGGCTTAATCCTCTGATTAATTTGAGAAGTAGCACTTAATGCGTATCGCATACATCGCAGTAATTCTTTTCTTGGTTACACTCGGTTCGGTCGTGTTCAATTTCACAACACCGTTCCATTTTGATGCCATCGGGTCAAACTGGGAATTGATTGATATCACCGTCTATATCACTTTCATCGTTTGCGGCGTCGCATTCGTAGCACTAGGTCTCCTCATGGCTTGGTGGGTGTACAAATTCCAATACCAAGAAGGTAAGTTCGCCGAGTACGAACCAGAGAACGCCAAACTTGAGAGTCAGCTGACCATCATTACGACAATAGGTGTAGTTGTGATGCTCGCACCGGGCTTGGTAGCATGGAATGACTACATCAATCCTCCGAGTGATGCCTACGAACTAGAGGTCTACAGTAAGCAATGGAATTGGATGTATCGCTTCCCCGGTGCGGACGGAATCTTCGGAGCGGCACACAACAAGTATGTCGATTTAGACAACCCTTTTGGAATGAAACCCGGTGACCCCTATGGGGAAGATGACATTCTGATTACGGACAAAACGGTAAAAATCCCTGTCGACAGGCCAGTGAAAGTACTTTTGCGCTCCCAAGATGTGCTACACGATTTTTGGGTACCGGCAATTCGAGCAAAAATGGACGCGGTACCGGGTATGGTCACCTACTTTTGGTTTGAACCGATTGTAGAGAGAGTGTATGAAGTCCTGTGCGCGGAACTGTGTGGTCGAAACCACTTCAATATGCGCGGTGAAATGCATGTCGTTTCTATGAATGAATACAGCACGTGGCTAAATGATCAGGTGACTTGGGCGGGAATGCAAGCAGGTGCAGTCCCGCTTTCACCGGAAGCGGCATTGGGCCGAGACATAGCGAATGACGCAGGTTGTTTTGCGTGCCATTCGACTGATGGAACACAACGGGATACCGGTCCTACATGGCTTGATATATGGGATGGTACGGTAGAACTAGATGATGGTACCACTCGCGTTCGGGATGAAGCTTACATTGTAAAGTCTATTCTCGATCCTCATGCCGAGATCGTGTTAGGCTATACCACAACCATGACAACCTCTGAACTCACAGACGAAGAGTTGCAATCCATATTGGATTACATGAAGGGTTTGAAGAGTGCACCAGCTAAACAAGAAACAACTGATGAAAACGAATCGGAGAACGCCGAACCCTCTTCTGAGGTAGATTCAACGACAATCCCTGGTGAAGACCCCTCGACAAATTAGTCCTTGATGAGTAAGTAGAGCAGAGAAGAAAAAACTAGATGGCGACAGTAGAAGTACCCTATCAGGAAACAGTTCCCCTTCACCACCCAAAGACGTGGATCGGGAAGTACATTTTCAGTCAAGACCACAAGATCATCGCCGTGCAGTATGGCATTACAGCAATGGCGGTGGGTTTAGTTGCGTTAATCCTGTCGGAGTTCATGCGACTTCAGATTGCATTTCCCGAGGCTGGGTTTATGGCCTTCTTTACTGCGGACCACTACTATCAAGCGATCACTATGCATGGGATGATCATGGTGATTTATCTCTTGACGGCCTTTCTGCTCGGCGCATTTGGCAACTTTTGTGTACCCCTAATGTGTGGTGCGCGCGACATGGTATTTCCTTTTGTGAACATGTTGAGTTATTGGGTGTACCTGCTATCGGTGATCATTTTGATGATCAGTTATTTCGTACCAGGAGGACCCACCGGTGCAGGTTGGACGCTCTATCCGCCGCAGACCATAACTCAGGGTACACCGGGTGTTGATTGGGGTATCGCAACAATGTTGATCTCGCTTGCCGTGTTCATTGTTGCGTTTACTATGGGAGGCCTCAACTATATCACCACGATTCTGCAAGCTCGAACACGCGGACTAACCTTGATGCGCATGCCGCTCACCGTGTGGGGTATTTTTATTGCGACCTTCCTCGGTTTAATTGCGTTTCCTGCGCTCTTCGTCAGTGCAGTGATGATGCTGTTAGACAAGTTTCTGAAAACAAGCTTTTTTATGCCTGCTATCGTGTCGTTGGGAAGTAAGTTAGAGTATTCTGGTGGCCAACCACTGTTATTTCAGCACTTGTTTTGGTTTTTTGGGCACCCCGAAGTCTACATCGTAGCATTACCAGCCTTTGGAGTGATCTCCGATCTAATATCCGTCCATGCCCGAAAAAATATTTTTGGATACCGCATGATGGTGTGGGCTATCGTTGCGATTGGAGCACTGTCGCTCATCGTATGGGCGCATCATATGTACGTTGCCGGCATGCACCCGTCGTTTGGATTTTTCTTCGCGACGACTACCTTGATTATTGCCGTACCGACAGCACTAAAAGTGTACAACTGGATTTTGACCCTGTGGCGCGCGAATATTCGGATCACCGTTCCAATGTTGTTCGCGCTCGCGTTCGTGTTGACTTTCATCGTAGGAGGGATCACGGGACTGTTCTTAGGTAACGTGATCATCGACATCCCTCTGTCGGACACGTACTTTGTGGTAGCACACTTCCACATGGTCATGGGAGTGTCGCCCATTCTTGCTATTTTTGGTGGAATTTACCACTGGTATCCTAAGCTCACCGGGCGCATGCTCAACGACACCATCGGACGGATTCATTTTTACTTTACGTTCATTGGAACGTATGCGATTTACTTTCCAATGCACTATTTAGGGTTTATTGGAGTTCCCCGCCGCTATTACGAAACTGGAATTTCAGAGTTTTATCCTGTTGCAGCCCACAATCTAAACAAATTCATTACGATTGCAGCTTTGATCGTGGGAGTGTCACAGATCTTGTTCATTTTCAACCTCGTGCATAGTTATTTCAAAGGTAAGAAAGCACCTGCAAACCCGTGGGGCGCGAATAGTCTGGAGTGGTGTACTCCAGAAACTCCACCGCGGCACGGCAATTGGGAAGATCGTTTACCGACGGTGCATCGCTGGGCGTATGACTTTGGCGTTCCCGGGGAAGAGAAGGATCATATCCCGCAAACAGTTCCTCGTAGAAAAGCAAGTTAAGTAAACGCAACGCCAATAGCTAAGGACTGCAATTACACCGCATGACTGATACCACGTTATCAACTCAGGAAAGCATCTTTACCAGTACGGCCAGGGATTGGTCGTCCGACATGACCACCTTCAAGGGCGTGCCTTGGGGCAAGGCGATGATGTGGATCTTTCTACTATCCGATACTTTCATATTTACCTGCTTCTTAGTGGGTTATATGGTTATGCGAATGACCGTGACAGAAGCGTGGCCTGTAGCCAGCGAAGTGTTCGCGCTGACGGTTTGGGGTGTTTCGGTACCACTCTTGCTCATTGCCATCATGACATTTATTCTGATTACTTCCAGTGGAACGATGGCGATGGCAGTAAACATGGGCTACCAACGCCGTAAGTGGGCCGTATTTTGGCTTATGCTTGCTACAGCCTTGCTCGGTGCGTCTTTCGTTGGTATGCAGTGCTATGAGTGGTCGAAATTAATAATTGATGAAGGCATTCGACCCTGGGGCTACGCACCAGATCACGACTTAGGAGCTCCACAATTTGGTTCGATCTTCTTCATGGTGACTGGCTTTCATGGCTTGCACGTCTCCGTTGGCGTGATTTACCTGATTACGGTTGCTATCCGAGTGGTACGAGGCAAGTACGATCATACTAATTTTGAGATTGTCGAAATCACTGGTTTGTATTGGCACTTTGTGGACCTCGTTTGGGTGTTCATTTTTGCATTTTTCTATTTGTGGTAGAGAACGGAGTTTAAAGCTACATGGCTACTGAAGGACAACAGCACCCAATCAAAATTTACTTTTTGATTTGGTTGTTATTGTTTGTGCTAAGTTTTTTCTCCTACTTAGTAGATTTTTACCATCTCGAAGGAAATCTTAGATGGTTTTTGATCGTAGTCTTCATGCTGTTAAAAGCAGGCTTTATCGTTGCGATTTTTATGCATATGAAGTGGGAACGCTTTGCGTTAATCTTTGGAATTCTGACTCCGCCATTAGCTTTGGTAGTTTTGATGTTCTTAATGGCAATAGAGTCGGATTACGCGTGGTCGACAAGGGTTGTTTACATGGGCGAAGATCCGGCACCAAAACCTGAAAGTCCCTCCCACTATAAAAAATCTGAGGAAGAAAAAGGCCACTAGCACTAGATACGCTACCACATAGCAGTTGTGCAGGAGCTAAATTTTGGACTCTGTACGGTCCGCGACACAAAGTGTTTCTAGTTCATAGATACGTCCACCAAGCTCACAGATAGAACAGTTTTCAACTCGTGGACCGCATTTCATTGAGTCTTGGCTTAAATCAGAAACGTGAGTACCAGGCACTACTAAACTTGCAGCATCATTGGTTCTGGGTTGCTCTTTCAACCAGAACGGGAGGTAGTTTGCCGATACTATTGCGACTCCCTGATCCGGAGACGCATCGTTAAAGGATTAGGGTGAGTGTCTAATTATTCGTCGCGTTCACTAAACTGATCGGGACTCTGTGTGGGGTGTTGGAGTAAATAAATAGAACCAACCGATTCTGCACTAAGACACATCATTCGTTGTTCTTCGTCTGAAGCTATTTCGTGCATGGTGATCGGTACGACGTTGAAACCTTTTTGTACTAACTTCTCAGTAAAGTCTGAGCCGTAGATTCGTACAAAGTCTGCCGGGGCTTCCTCGTCTCCACCGGCGTGAAATTCGCGTGTCGATACACCGCGACAGGGCACATTTACTATCGCCCATCCGTTGCTGGACAGGACCCGAGAGATCTCTACTAAAGCTTTATCGTCGTCCTCCACCGCTTGCAATACATGACTGCAATAAACCACCTCAAACGATTCATCAGAAAAAGGTAGTTCTTGTATATCAAACTGAATCAGCACATCATCTCTGACGTAGTCTCCGCTTACATACTGTTGTGTTGCGAGATCTTGTAAATTGGGTACAACGCAAGGTTCAGGCGCAACATGCAGTAAGCGGCACCGCTTACGACGGAGAACGTCCTTTTTTTGGGCGAAGAACAAGTGCATAACACGGTCTCTCTCTCGCCCAGCACATTTTGGGCAAACCGAATTAGGTCGTTTGTACTTGGACCGACCAGCTGGTTTGAATTTTCGAAACGTCTGTTCACAAATGGGACAGTAAACACTCTTTCCGGCATACAAGATGTGCGCATACTTCCTCTTAAAGTTCCGAACTCTACGTTCTAGTGCGAGAAGAAAACGAATTTTCAACGTTTTACTCGCAAGCTTTCGACTCGATGGTTGAACTTGAAGATCTTGCGTTCGATTTTCCGGCGCGCAAAGAAACGAAACCAAGTTGATACTGGAATCCATTCACTATTGCCCAAACCATCGACGATCATGAGCCGGCAGTGTTGCATTGAGTCGCGGACCACGATGATGTTATGCGGTAATAAGTCGCGTGTGACGACTAACTCCTGACGTAACCACGCTTTAAAGTCTGCGATTCCGTTTTTAAGACTGTCATCAATACCGTGAGGTACCTCTTCCTCTAAATTTTTCGGGAACTTACCATCAAAATTTCGAAAAATCCGAGTTACGATTCCTAAACCGAGGTCCGTCTCCACGCTTCCGAAAAACTCTGGGATGTGATGCCATAATACTTGCGTGTTGCGAGCGAGCAATTGTCTATATGCAGTTAATTCTTTCTGCTGATCATCCCAATGTTTCACGGGTCGTAACTTTTTTATTCCCTTTGTCAATTGACGACGAGTCTGAGGAGTACGGTCTTCTCGCAACACTTTAATACACTTGTTCGAATCATCTGGGTGGACAAAGCACAATCTAGTACCGCCAATAGCAAACGGAGTGAGTTGACTCAAATTCACGATAGCATGTTTTTCAGCGACGCTTGAGTCGATGAATCCCAAGACGGTTAATAACCAATTTGATAGAGTCTACCAAGGCTTTCCTTGGACGGGACTACGCTTCTTCGGGTGGGCTTGCAAGCCCTAGTCGTTGATGCATCAGCGGGCTGGTAGTGGTGTATTGCAAGAATGCTTTTTCTTCTGGAAACAGTCGTTTCTTGATCGCGAACGACACTAAGGCGGCTTCGTGGAAACCAGACAGAATGAGTTTTTTCTTACCGGGGTAGTTTGCAATGTCACCGACCGCATAAACTCCCGGAATGTTGGTTTCAAACTTTTCCGTATCAGTCTCGATTTGATTCTTGGTAATCTCAAGTCCCCACTCAGCGATTGGTCCTAACTTTGGTGACAGTCCAAAAAAAACTAACAGATGATCGATTGGCAAAGACACAACATCTCGATCGGGTTTTGTAATGTGAACTTCCTTGAGTTTGCCATTGTCACTAACTACATTTGTTGCGTTACCCACAAAAAAGTCCATAGCTTTGTCGGCAACGAGGTCTCGCATACGCTGTACGGATGCCTCAGCTGCGCGAAATTTTTCGCTTCGGTGTATTAACGTTAGTGAAGATGCGACATCTACTAACTCTAGAGCCCAATCGAGTGCCGAATCCCCTCCACCAAGGATGACGAGTCGCTTACCTGCGAATTGAGACTTATCGGTGATTCGATAATGAAGGAAATCGGAACTGACTTCCTCTGCACCTTTAGCTCGAAGCGGCATGGCTTGAAAAGAGCCCACACCACCAGCGATCACAATTGACTTCGTTTGAAAAACTGTCCCCTTAGATGTCTCAACTCTAAAAGTTTGCGTGTCTGTCGATTGAATTTGAACTACTTGCTGGTCAAGGTGAAATTGAGCCTCAAACGGTTGTATTTGCTCGCGCAGTCGATTAACTAGTTCTTCTGCACTACATACAGGGATGGCGGGTATGTCATAAATAGGCTTATCCGGATATAGGGCGGTACATTGCCCACCAATTTCAGGTAACGCGTCAACGATGTGAGCTTTTATCCCCTGCAATCCCAATTCAAACACTTGAAAAAGACCACAGGGTCCAGCACCAACGACTAAGGACTCTGTATCAATCATAGGCTAATTTTTTCCTTAAAGTATTGTACGATTGGAGGCATACTCAATTCAGTCGAGATTCTCTGAAGAATTGTGCTTGTCTTCCATTGTCACGAGTCTCTGCAAAGCTTGTCGTACCAATTGCGGATTAGCTTTACCGCGAGATAGTTTCATCACCTGTCCTATGAAATACTCATAAAGCTTTTCTTCGCCGTTAATTAACTTCGGAATGAGCTCTTCATTTTCTTCAACAACTCTTGCAGCCCAACGAGAGATCTGATCGCGATCAGAAATCTGAGTTATGTCGTGTGTCTTGATGATCTGGTCGAGATCCTGATTAGTGTCCCAGAATTTTCCTAATAACTCCTTACCCGTATTGAAACCTAGTGTTCCGTCTTTAACTCGTTCGATGAGTTGAGACAGTTGTCTCGCAGAGATTGGAATGTCTTGTGCTCGAGACTGCTTTCTTTTACGTATCGCGGTCACTTTTCCTAGAATCCAGTTTGCCGTTGTTTGCGGGTCTTTACATAACTCGGTTGTAGCCTCGAATAGTTCTGCAAGAGGTTTTTCGAGCGTCAGTCGATACGCTTGGTCTGGTGTTAAATTAAAGTTTCTCAAAAATCTGTCTCTCACAGTTGCGGGTAATTCCGGCATGTTCGATCTGATTTCAGATATAGTCGTTTCAGAGATCGATATTGGAGGTAGGTCAGGATCAGGTAAATATCGGTAATCTCTGTCTTGTTCTTTTGGCCGCATCGATCTCGTAGATCCAGAAACTGGGTCATACGATCTTGTTTCACGTCGCACTGATGCACCAGTGGACAATACTGCGACTTGTCGATCGAATTCATACCGCAATGCGTTTTTCAAGAATTTGAATGAATTGAGATTCTTCAGTTCACAAGCTGTTCCAAGGTTCTTGTTTCCCTTTGGGCGCAAGGATACGTTTGCGTCGCACCGTACCGCTCCTTCATAAAGGTTTCCAGAACCCAAGTCCAACCATATTACGAGAGCGTGAAGCTGCCGTAGAAACATTGCTGCCTCCAACGGAGTATGCAGGTCGGGTTCGGTAACGATTTCTAATAAAGGCGTACCCGCACGATTGAAATCAAGGGCAGTTGAGTCAGGTAGCCAGTCGTGTATCGACTTCCCCGCATCCTCTTCGAGATGGGCTCGACGGATTCTAACCGTTTTGGTTTGACCGTCTTCAAACCACAAGTTGAACACACCAGCACCAACGATCGGTTGGGAGTACTGACTGATTTGATAACCTTTAGGAAGGTCAGGATAAAAATAGTGTTTACGCTCGAATGAACAGACGCGCGCAATCGAACCATCAATTGCCGCCCCAAATCTGATGGCGTGCGTTAACGCTGCTAGATTTAAGACTGGTAACGTTCCTGGGTAAGCTAAGTCAACAAGATTAGCATTCTGATTAGGAGCTGCCGTTACGTCTCCATTTCGTGCTTGCGAAAACAACTTTGTTCGCGTATTAAGTTGTACGTGGACTTCAAGACCGATTACGGCTTCCCATTTGGAGTCCACTTCAATCATAACTTTGGCCGCTGGAGATGCCACGATGTTTCCTTCTGGAAACGATCAGCGAGATCGAGTATTAGTTCATCACCGTATTGTGGTCCGATAAATTGCACACCGATAGGTAGTTCATTCACGAGTCCACAGGGTACACTGATTGCGGGCAAACCGCACAAATTAACCGGGACCGTAAATCGGTCTTGCCGGTACATGTCTGTTGAGTCTAGTTGTTCATCAAGCCGAAAAGCTGTCGATGGCGCGGAGGGTGCTAGTACAACATCCACGTTTTGAAAGAGCTCTTGATAAAGGTCGTACACCATGCGACGCAGTTTTTGAGCTTTTTGAACATAGTTCTCGGGAGAATTGTTGGATAGAAAGTAGGTTCCTGCCAGCAAGCGACGTTTCACTTCATCTCCAAAACCTTGACTTCTCGTGTCTTCGTATAACTCTTGAATCGACGCCGCTGACTTCGTTCTAGAGCCATAACGGATACCGTCAAAACGAGCAAGGTTCGAAGACGCTTCTGCACATGAAATGATGTAATAACTAGACAGTGCTAAATCTTGGTCAAATACCTCGACATCTTCGAACTTATGACCAAGCTGCTCTAATGTCTTGCGAGATGCTTCAATACGTGCTACGATGTCGGAATCAAGATCGTTAAATAAGGAAGCTGAGTATCCGATTGTCAAAGGGTGCTTTACGGAGACGCTCTTATTGTTCGATGAAGATTCACTCGTTGCATCACGTGGATCGTGCCCTTGCATTATTTGAAACATTGTGGCGGCATCTTGTGCGGTACGGGTGAGCGTACCTGCTTGATCTAGGCTCGACGCGAACGCGATCATGCCATAACGCGATAGGCGTCCATATGTCGGTTTGAAGCCTGTGACCCCACAGAATGAAGCTGGTTGGCGGATTGAACCACCAGTGTCGGAACCTGTAGCGACCGGAACGAAACCCGCAGCAACAGCCGCCGCCGACCCCCCAGAAGACCCTCCGGGTACTCTACTTAAGTCCCAAGGATTTCGGACTGGCCCCCAAGTACTCGTTTGATTGCTAGTGCCCATAGCAAACTCGTCCATGTTGGTTTTACCAAAGTAGATGCCGCCATCTTTAGAGATATTTTTGACGATAGTCGCGTCATAGGGCGCGATGAATGTACTCAGTAAATTTGAACAACACGAAGTTCGTTGTCCTCGGACGCAGAAATTGTCTTTGTGCGCCACCGGTATGCCAGTTAGTTGTCCGTTGATGCCTCGATCTATATTCTTGTCCGCGCTCCTAGCTTCGGCTAACACTTGTTCCGGCTCGACGGACACGAAACTGTTTGTCTGTTGGTCAAACTGCGCCATTCGATCGAGAAAATAACGGCACAACTCCTCCGCAGTAATCTGTTTGCTATCGAGCAATTGTCGTAATTGCTCGAGGGTTTGGTATGGATCCACTAAGGCTCGATTACTTTTGGAACAACGTAGAAGCCTTCAGCCGTCTCAACTGATTCAGTTTGGTTCAAGTTTTCATGTCCTGACGTTTCCGGTTCATCTACCTTCCGCAAATGTCCATTGCTGATCGGGTGGACTAAAGGATCGATTCCGTCTGTGGGCACGGTTTGTACTTGGTCTATGTACTCCAAGATTAATTTTAAGTCGGCAACCAATCTCTCTTTTTCTGCGTCGTTCAATGTGAAAGCACAGTGAGCGCAGAGTTCATTCAGTATCTTTGAATTCAATGTAGACTAAGTTGCCAAACGGACGAAGAATTTAAACCATGTAATCGAATTTTTAGGGAAATAGGACAAGGTGGTGTGTAGCGATGAAAATTTTTTTGTAATTGTGCGATGTTTTGGCTCTATCTGTATGGAATTATTGCATTACGCGAACTAACATATTGCAACTGACAGAGTTTCTTTTATGATATTAACCTGACCTAACCGTCCACCAAGTATCTCGCGCAATTACACATCGTCAATTTCTGCCCGGACGAGCTGACTACAGGTTCCCCTAGACGTCCCTTTGCGCGTTTACACCATCTCGTAAATTGAAACGACTAGAAGAAAGTAGCAAATTATGTTGAAAACCATCCGCGGTCTATTCTCCCCCGATATGTCTATCGATTTAGGGACGGCGAACACATTGATATTTGTTAAGAATAAAGGGGTGGTTCTCGACGAACCTTCAGTAGTAGCTACTCGTGTAAACGACAACTCGATAGTCGCGTTAGGAAAGAAAGCGAGAACTATGCTGGGAAGGACCCCTGACGCGATTCTGGTCACACGGCCGATGAAAGATGGGCACATCGCGGATTTTCGAGCCACAAGCACGATGTTGCGGTACTTTATGGAACGTGCGACTGGTAACAAGTTTTTTTCAGGGAGCCCTCGAGTACTGGTCTGTATGCCATGTAAATCTACCGAAGTTGAAAAGAAAGCAATCAAAGACACGGTACTTGGAGCGGGTGCACGCGAAGTATTTCTTATTGAAGAGCCATTGGCTGCGGCAGTCGGTGCTGAACTCAACATTCAAGATGCCAACGGTTCAATGGTAGTTGATATCGGCGGTGGAACTACTGACATTGCGATCATTGCCTTAAACGGCATTGTTGTTTCCGAGAGTATCCGCGTCGGAGGTGATGAGTTCAATAATGCCGTAATCCAATACGTTCGCCGGAAGGAGGGTTGCGTTATTGGGGAAACTACCGCCGAACAAATCAAGATTCAAATCGGCACGGCCATATCAGTAGATGAAGTGCAGGAGGTTACGGTGATCGGGCACGACCTTGCTCAGGGCATCCCGCGTACTTTTCGCCTTAACAGCGACGACATGGTTGAAGCACTTTATTCGTCAGCCGCGACAAAGGTTGTCGGGGCAGTGTTGTCGGTATTACAACGATGCCCGCCAGAACTGGCAGCCGATATCGCTAATAGCGGTATCATGTTAACCGGTGGTGGAGCCCTACTGAATGGCTTAGATGAGTTGCTGAAACGAGAAACAGGCATGCCCGTCTTAGTGGCCGATGAACCCTTGTCCTGTGTCGCGAAAGGTTGTGGTCAGATTCTTGAATTTGATTACTTAGACAGCTTGGTCATTTGATCTGCTTGTCCCAGCTCCTGTCATAGAGTTGGGCTGTTAATACGGCAAGGAAAACAACAAGATTTAAGCGAATTCGACGATGCAAAACGGGTGGTTTCTCACGTAAATGTCCGCCGCGCCTCAAACGTCGAATATCCATACTTTGTTGATACTATGCTTTTTGTGCGTACTCTCCATTTGCTTAGAGCACTTTACTAACTTTGTAAATCATCCGCGACAATTTATTACTTGGGTCACTCTTGGAGTACAACGCGTTGCGAATGGATACGAGGATGTACTCAGGTTCTCCGGAAATTACTTAAGCGATCGCAACGAACTGTTAGAACGTATTGAGGCGTTAGAAGTTGAGAATGAGCAAATATCCACACTCAATTCTCAGCTTCGCGCATTGGAAGTATCTAACGTCGAGCTACGCGAAGTACTTGGTTTTCGAATACGGGAACCGACGCTTTCCTATGTGATTGCCGAGTTGGCTGCTCCTTTAGTATCCCCCGCGAGGGATGAAGTGATGTTAAATCGGGGGCTAGCGCACGGGATCAAACAGGGCTCTGCAGTGCTTGATGCTTCTGGCGTCTTTGGCCAAGTGGTTGAAGTGCTCCCGTATACTAGTAGAGTATTGATGGTCACGGATAAGCGCATCGCGGTACCAGTACGAGTGGAAAGATCTGGACTTCATGCGGTGCTTACAGGTGTAGGAGATTCGAGACATCTCACTCTTGAACATGTTGAAGTGACCGCTGATATAGAAGAAGGTGATTTATTAATCACGTCTGGTTTAGGAGGTACATTTCCTTACGGTTACCCAGTTGGAGTAGTGACTACACGCGAGAATGACGAAGCTGGGGTTGTAGTTCGGGTGTCCATCGAACCGCGCGCGGAACTTAATCGCCGTCGGTACATTCTGATTCTCACTGGAGCATCGTATTCTGAAACTCCCGCGGAATAACATCGGTTTCATCATTACCGCGTCATTGAGTGTCTTTGTCAGTGCTTTTCATAGTTTTGCGTTTTTTCCAGAATTCGTTAGTTACTTCACACCCAACGTCGTGTTGTTGGTGTGTTTCTATTGGGCTTCCAATACCAACACATCAGTTTCTCTGCTGATACCATTCGTGACGGGTTTCTTTCTCGACACATTATTTGCGTATCCGTTCGGATTGAATTCACTTATTCTTTGTCTAATTACCTATCTAGGTATGAAGATTCCCAAACGTGAAAATAAAGCAGTGTTACGATTTCAATTGGCGGGATTGGGTATTGCGAGTATATTAGCTGAACTCGCGAGATATTTGAGCCTGACTATTGTCGCAGACACTCCGCTACCATCTCCGCTTGTTCTCGTATACTCAGTGATAGGAACGCTAGTGACTTGGGTTCTTGTGGTCTTTGTGCTTGACCGCTGGTTAGTGTCTGAAGAAACAGAAGTCTCTTTCTGACAGGTACACTGTAGTTTCGAAACGCGTTATAAATGGAAGAATGTATCCGTGAGCGTCAGATTTGGATCATCAAATATTAAACCGAGCATCTCAAACAACGAATTGCTAGCATCGTGCTGAAATTACTACTCAAGATTCTTCTAAATACGCTCACTATCTTAGTGGTGCTATTCGCTGGCTTGTTTTCCCTCGCGCGCATTGGATCGATGTTTGCGCCAAACTACGTCGCCAACCTGAACCAGAGATTTGCTGAACAGGGGTTAGAGTTCTCCGAACTAAGAGTCAGGTGGCGGGGTATCAACCCGGTGATAGAAATAGGAGAAATAACTGGTTCAAGTCTACACATTAAAGACATAACTGCCGAACTCGATACGTTGGCCTCGTTTTGGCGCAACACCCATGTGTTTCGCACGATTCAAGTGGAGCATGTAACTTTGGATGTTGTTGAGCAGTCCGCTTGTAAAGTTGAACTCCCCGAGCCTGGAGGTGGTTCGTTTGGCATCGAGACGATCTTGCGAAATACAGACAACGTTGATGTGGCGTTTAGTAGTTCTCTAACTTGCGGGTCTGCAAATTTTGAGCACGAAGGATTCTTGCGAACTGTAAAGCAAAACGGCGTGTATCGCCTTCATGCTACAATTCATGATCTCGGTGAGTGTGATCATTGCTCAATTTCGTTGCTCTACGAATCAAGTGCTCGAGGCTTTTGGCGACGCACACAGGAACGGGTGCTTAATGTTCAAGCATACGATTTTGTCGTGCCAACTAGTTTGTTAGGTTGGGACTTTCTAGAAGAGACTGTCGTAAATGCACAGATTCTGATGAATGGGACCTCGGCGTCTGCATCACTGATTGGAAACGTTGACCTTCAACCAACCAATCCTCTAGGAATTCCTGCAGGTCTATTTTTGGATTTGAGCTTTGGTGTTGAAGAATCGGGTTTCGCCGGAAAAATAGATGCATCAATGGTAGATCACAACAGTGTCGTGGTCGCCAAGTTGGAGCATTTTGTACAACAAAATCTCCAAACAGACCATATCCACGGATGGAGTCATGACGTTTCCGCTGAGACTGTCAACACGTTCATGAGCATTTTTGGTGTATCGGAGCACCCAGTTCGAAACTTGATCGGGGGGTTAGCACCTTCTGGTATGTTAGCTACAGTGCAGTGGGTACAGGACAGTGCGGGTGTCACGTATTGGGCGGCGGTAGATCAGCTCCAGATGCAACAATACCGAGGCATACCCTCATTGAGGTTGGATTCCGCGGTTCTCACTGGACGCGGGTCAGTAGTTCTCGCTGAAGCCACAACACAACAGATAGACATTGATGAGGCGAAGTTCTTGTCTGCACCACTCTCCTTAACTACAGTGGATTTTTCAAGTGTAGCGATTTTGAAGCAAGACTATTTGGGTTCCACACTGCATGGCCACTGGAATCCGACCTCGGACGCGGTCGCGATGGACTTCAACATTGAATTTCGCAAGTACTTTCCGAGCGGACGACAGCGAGTCAAGTTTGCACTTGATACACCGAGCGTGTCGGCTACACAACTGCGACCCTATTTAGCCGCGTTCGTACCCGAAGAAACTTTCGTTTGGATCGAGAACGGTATTAATAGAGCTCAGTTTAGTGAGGCTAGACTACAGTTTGTTCATAGTACGAATGAATTAAACCAGCAAACAAACGCCATTGAGATTCACGCGCTCATTGACGACGCTAACGTAACTTTCCTCAAGGAGTGGCCGGAAATTGTTCAGGGTACAGGACGCTTCTGGTTGACGCAAGAAGAACTTAAGATCGAGGTCACTTCCGCGTACACATACGGCAGCCACATTGAGCAGGGTACGATAAATTTACCCTTGGCAGAACCAGTGCTAGAACTTAAATTTACGGCGGATTCAAACTTTTTACTACTACAGAGCTATATAGTGGAAACGCCAATAACAGAAATACTTCCCTTTGATCCATTGGAGTATGAGGGGTCTGGGGCAATTGACCTGAAGGCCTCGTTGAAAATTCCACTGATGCCAGAACAGAAGAATTTGTGGGATGTACGGCTCGATCTAGTGTTTGCGGATGTTTCTCTAAACATCCTAACCGCAGACATTCAACTAGACGACACTTTTGGTAGTGTGGGTTATCAATTTCCGTATTCTTTTTCGAGTTCGGAACTATCGGCGAAATTTCAAAACGATCCGGTCTCTATGGAATTGAGTACACGTAATGGCGATTTAGATTCTCCCGAAATAGTGTTTGCATTCGATCTAAATACTTCGATTGACGCTCTATCCCACATTACGGGTGAATGGTTGCACTCTATTGCCAATGGGACAACTCAAGCTTCCGGCGAACTAGTTTTTCCTGTCAATGGTGAAGCTTCTCCTACGATTGACGTACGCACTAACTTGATCGGCGTTGCTTTAAATCTTCCAGTGCCTTTTCACAAAGCCGTTGATCACAACCGTCTGATGTATGTACAAATTACATTGGCAGAACCAATGATTGTGGACATTACGATGGACGAGTTTAGCATTCACGCGGTTGCTGCTGAGGGATCTCCCTTGCGTGGAAGTGTCGGATTGAGTGTACCTCCTCCTCAATTGACTCAATCGACTAGAGATTGGCTCATCGCCGGAAATCTAACTGAGATTGTGTTCCCAATCGACCAAACATCTGACGCTTCGCTACCCGCGGGCTTAGACATCGAGTTCGACGCTCTTCGAATCGACAAACTTGTACGCGGACGATTCCAGTTGCACAACCTACTATTGGACGGTACTTTTGGGGGTGAGAGTTCCGCGTTGACGGCAACCGCGGAGGAAGGCAGCGCGTCTCTGTCCCGAGAACAAGGCCAAGATTGGAAACTTTCTGTTGAACAGCTGCGGTTTTGGCTTAGCGCGTTCGACACCGCAAACGATGCGCCCATGGATCCAGCAATTTTCTTACAGTTGCCACCAATCAATGTATCCATACAAGACTTGTACATGTTTACCGAAGATGGACAAGCTGAAGACTTTGGAAGTTGGTCGTTCGAACTCGATACAACTGACAGAGAAGTTCATTTGCAGAATGTCGTTGCCGACATCCGAGGCGTAAATCTAGATACTCGCGACCATATTGGAATAGTCTGGGACACCGAGAAGAACGAAACTCGGTTCAATGGGGTTATCTCAGGGGACAATTTGTTACAAGTTCTTCCAAAATTTGACGTTGAGGCTGAGATCGCAAGTGAAAATTTCACCGTCAATAGTGACTTACGGTGGCTTGGTTCGCCGTTTGATGTTGACGCCTTGAAAATGAGTGGAAGAATCCATGGCGACGCCAATAAGGGAACTTTGCTAGAGATTGACGCTGGTCAAGGTCTTCTTCGACTTCTGAGCATGTTCAATATCGCATCAATCATACAACCAATGGATTTCGATCCCACCTACATGTTCGCGAAGGGATTTCAATTTGATCGAATCTTGTACGATGTTACCTTGGACCAGTCCATCGTGAAGATTCAGGAACCAATCCATATCAAAGGACCAAGTTCCGAATTGATGTTTAGTGGTAATGCGAATTTAGCCGACGCGAGTTTGACTATGGATGTTGTTGTAAGGTGGCCCTTTTCCACGAATTTAAAATGGTATGTCGCCTTGGCGACAGGCAACCCGGTCGCGTTTCTAGGAACATTGATTGGCAGTCGAATTTTCAAATCTCAATTAAACCGAATTTCAAGTGCAAAATACAGAGTGGAAGGGACTTTCGAGAACCCAGAAATAGAACTTATCGGTGTCTTTAATGATGACTTATCGGATTCACCGACTGAGGGCGACGTGCATAAAGAAGAGTGACAATTCTCGTAGGAGAGCAAAGAAATGACCGAGACCATATCAAATAGTGCCAAACAAGACCTACTGACGGCAGGGGACATATCTGATGGTCAATTAGAAACAATGATGTCGAGGATGATGTCTCGTGAAATTGATCGAGGTGAACTGTTTTTCCAGAGCAGACGAAATGAATCTTGGTCGTTGGAACAAGGGATTGTAAAGAGTGCCGGTTTTTCGGTTTCTCGAGGTATTGGGGCTCGAGCAATCAGTGGTGAGAAGAGTGGTTTTGCGTACGCGGACGACATTCAACTTGACGTACTTGAGCAAACTTCAAGCGCGGCAAGATCAATAGCTCGGGTTGGGAGTTCACACAGCACCAACGTACCTGTGGAACGTCAATTTCCCGAGTTCTATCAGGGCATCGACCCAATTGTTTCAGTCTCGAAGGACGAAAAGGTCAAGCTCCTATCTCGTATAGATAAATTTGCACGATCATTGGATCCGCGCGTCAAAGAGGTATCGGTGTCGATCAATGCCAACCACGAGTCTACCTACATCTACTCAAGCGATGGCACGGACCACGGCGACGTACGTCCACTTGTACGATTTGGTGTGTCAGTGGTAGTAGAACAAAATGGTAGGCGCGAAAATGGTAATGCTGGTGGTGGCGGTCGACATGATTTATCTTGGTTGTACGAAAATGAAACGGCAGAGAATTTTGCACGGGAAGCAGTGCGACAAGCACTTGTAAATCTTGATGCAGTAGATGCTCCGGCGGGACCGATGCCTGTAGTTCTTGGACCTGGTTGGCCCGGCGTGCTATTACACGAAGCGGTCGGTCACGGATTAGAAGGGGACTTCAATCGTAAAGGAACTTCGACATTTTCAAACCGAATTGGAGAACTGGTCGCATCTCCGTTGTGCACTATTGTTGACGATGCCACGATCCCAAACCGTCGAGGTTCGCTCACCATTGACGATGAAGGAACTCCAGGTCAGAGAACTGTGTTGATCGAAAACGGGGTTTTGCGAGGATACATGCAAGACAAACTAAACGCAAAGCTCATGGGAGTAGCTAGCACTGGGAACGGACGTCGAGAATCCTATGCCCATCAGCCATTACCTCGCATGACAAACACATTCATGCTAGCCGGCAATAGTGACCCGGAAGAAATCGTTAAGAGCGTGGATAGGGGTGTCTATGCGAAGACCTTTGGTGGCGGACAAGTCGATATCACTTCAGGCCAGTTTGTATTTTCGGCGACGGAAGCCTATCTGATTGAGAACGGCAAGATTACAGTACCTGTTAAGGGCGCAACTCTCATCGGGAACGGTCCTGAAATCATGACTAGAGTTTCTATGGTTGGAAACGACTTGGAACTAGATCTAGGGGTCGGAGTTTGCGGGAAAGAAGGACAGGGAGTTCCAGTAGGAGTCGGTCAACCTACGCTAAAGATTGATCAGATTACCGTTGGGGGAACTCAAGCATGACCACCACGTTGGTTGATGTAAACGAAGATACCGCACAAACTGTACATACACCAGATGACGAAGCGAAATTATCAGAGTTTGTAAGTCGAATTCTGGAAGTTGCTAAATCGGGAGGTGCAACTGCCGCTGAAGTTACTGCTGGGGACGATATAGGACTCGACGTTAAGATGCGCGAAGGCGATATTGATACCGTCGAATTCAGTCGCGATCGTGGGTTTGACATTACTGTGTATCGTGGCAATCGTCGAGGAAATGCCAGTACCACTGATACGCGAGAAGAGTCAATCCAAGAAGCAGTGGATGCCGCGCTCGCGATAGCAGAACACACTGAGGAGGACTCCTTTAGTGGTCTAGCAGATCCCGATTTGTTAGCTGTAAATTTTCCCGACTTAGATTTGTATCGTTGTGATCCGATGGATGTGGAACAACTGAAAGATGCAGCACAAACAGCCGAATCCACCGCTCTGGAATTTGATAAAAAAATCTATCGTTCCGATGGGGCGCGGGCAAGTGTTTCATCGAATTGTGTTGCCTATGGAAACAGTCTCGGCTTCTTGGACGCGTACCGCAGTTCTAGTTCGAGTCTCTACGCCGATGTGATCGCAAAGAGTAGCAATGGGATGCAGCGCGCGGCTTGGTTCACCATGGCTCGGCAACGTAGCGAACTAGACACACCCGAATGCGTTGGCACCAAAGCAGCAGAACACGCGATTCGAAAGTTAGATCCCCGACCGATTTCGACTGGAGAATATCCAGTGCTCTTTGACCAGACGGTAGCGATGGGACTCATTCTGCACCTTCTTAACGCGTTGTCCGGCAGACCTCAGTACTTACGTTCAACTTACCTGCTCGACTCGCTAGAGAAACAAGTAACGTCTTCGGAGGTATCGTTAAAGGAATATCCGTTTATTCCCGGTGCGATGGGTAGTCGCGCATACGATTCCGAAGGCGTAGCGACATCCGAAAAATATATTGTTGAAAATGGTATGGCGAAGAACTATTTACTCAGTAGCTATTCGGGTCGAAAGTTGGGAATGCAATCCACTGGGAATGCGTCTGGGGTATGTAATTTGACGGTAGAAGCACAGACGATTCCTCTAACGGACGTTTTGAAGCAGATGGACCGCGGTTTAGTTGTCACTTCCCTTATGGGCCAAGGAGTGAATATCTTGACCGGAGATTACTCCCGAGGTGCGTCTGGTTATTGGATGGAGAATGGCGAGTACGCCCATGCAGTGGATGAGCTTACTGTCGCCGCGAAACTAGACGATATGTATAAGAACATGATCGCATTTGGAGACGATGTGGAGACACGCCGCAATATTCGTACTGGATCCATTCTTATATCCAATATGACAGTTGCTGCTTTGTAAAGTATGTTGCTTCAGTTTGCTTACCTCACACGCAGGAACGCTCAAATCTAAAAACATCGATAGATCCCAAGCTTGGGGCATACTGTGATGTTTACGGGAGAATGCCACCGGTCGAACGGCTGAATCGCTATGTGTGAACAGACAGCGACTCCCTTCGAACCAACTAATAACAGTCTCATTTGTGGAGCATCGCTCGATACTCCAAATTCACGAGTTTATTTGAGTGCTACAAGACCGGGGGATTACTCGGAAGCACCTGTTCGTTTGTGCTGACACTTTGGCGCTCGGCGCGAACTTTATCTGTAAGAAAATCAACAATAAGAAAAATCCGTTTGCGTGACTGAGCAGTTCTCGTATTCACAAGGTACTTACCATCCACAACCACGGTAGGCGTGTTCTTTATTCTCATTGATTGAGCTCTTTCGTGAATCTTCAGAATTTGATCCACAATTGCGGTATCTTCGTAAAAGGTCTCTCGGAACACTTTCGAATCAATCTGCGCTTCTTGTTTAAATAGTTGCTCGATGTTTTTGGGTTCGTGCATCGCTCGTTTGTCTTCGTGTATTGCTTCGAACATCGGTATGTGTACAGCTTCAAGTACATCAAGCTCAACGGCAGTATAGTAGGCTTTCGCGAGCAATGCCCAGCTTTCCTGAAACACAACAGCTTCACGCTTAAACTCGACATCGTCTGCTTTGTTTTCTAGCCAACTCGAGATATGAACTTCAAACTTTTTGCATGCAAGACAACCATAAGAGAAGTACTCGATTACTGAGATTTTCTCGGATGCGTCAGAAGTACTGTCGTCAGCTTCGGTATCTTCTTGGATGTCAAGAACGTGGTAGTCGATTCCCGCTTCGTATTCTTCCGTGGTAATTCCTGCTTGAACGATCCACAAGACCATACATGCGATACTTGCTCTCTTAAGGACTATTGACTTCATGGTACCAATTGAGGGTTGTAGATTACGATTATGCAACTTTGTGCTTTTGTATCTTGGCACGGTACAAAGAAACCTTTATTGTGATCGTGTCATTGGTTTCGGCCTGCAGCTTAACCGAACGACAAAAAAGACCAAGCGATCCGTAGAAAAATCAGTTAGATTTCAGTGCGAAATTTCCACTCGCTTTGTTGTTCATTCTGGTTCGCCAAAACGTTCAGCAATAAGTTGTTCAATTGTTTCGAAAGCAGCGTCAGCTTCTTCACCATCGGTCTTTAAGATGAGTTCGCTACCTTGAGTAGCAGCCAGAGTCATAATTTGCATCATACTCTTACCGTTGACAAGTTCGGTTTCAACGTATCCAAGTTCTATTGAACATGGAAAGCTCTTGGCAACTTGGACAAATTTGGCGGAAGCGCGCGCGTGCATCCCTAGCTTATTTACGATTTTGACGCGGCCAAGCATTTGCGTTAGCCGTTGCCATAGTCGCGATGTCGGATGAGCACATGCGGATAAGTCGATTTGAAGGCTTCAGCTAGTCTTTCGGCCATGTACACAGAGCGATGTCGACCGCCGGTACATCCGAGAGCGACGGTTAAATATGCAGTATTTTGTCGTTCAAAGAGAGGTAACCAACTAGTTAACAAATCAACAATTTGTTGATACAGCTGTTCGACTACGGCGTGTTCCTCGAAGAATTCTTGGACACTGCGGTCTCGCCCACTCATTGCGCGCAATTCGGAAACCCAATGCGGATTTGGTAGGCACCTTAGATCGAATACGAAATCGGCATCGACGGGTACGCCCTTGCGATAAGCAAATGATCTAAACAAGAGCGACAACTGTTGATCACTTGATTCTATTAAACGTTCTTTGGTGACATTGACGAGATCGTGCATGGTGAGTTCAGTAGTGTCAATTTTTAGATCCGCTACTTCCGCCAAGTGCGCTAACACCTTACTCTCGCTTTCGATGGCTTGTCTAAGGTCCACACCTACGCGTTCGAGAGGATGTCGGCGTCTTGTTTCGTCAAACCGTTTTACCAGAACCGCACTAGTAGCGTCGAGGAAAACTAAACGTGGTCGAAATTGTTCAGATGCAATTTCGTTCAAAATGTTTGGTAGTTGAGTCAGATCTGAAGTAGAACTTCTTGCGTCCACGGAAACCGCAATATTGGCTTGACTTTCGCGAGAAACACTCTGCTCAACTAGTTGTACAATCAGTGGAACCGGAAAGTTATCTATGGACTTGAACCCACCGTCTTCTAAGGCATGTAGCACCGTACTCTTTCCTGAGCCAGATCTTCCGGTGATCACGTAGAGCTTCATATCAATCTAATTGCCTTGCGTAGTGCAAGAATGTGTCTCGCAAATTTATAGGTGACCTGGTGTCCATCAACTGGCTTAGCTGATGAGGATTGGTGCACACCACTGCAATAGTCTTGAGGATTTGAAGATGTGTTTCATCGGTTTCTGGAGGAACTACGAGTGTGAAGGCTAAGGCAACAGCTCCGGCATTCCCAAAAGAAACCTCAGGCACAAAACGCAGTAACGCTCCAATCGGTGCTGGGCACTCGTCAAATCGGCAATGAGGTAACGCCACCTTCGTGTCGTCAATAACTGTGCACCCAAGTTCTTCACGTTCAGTCAACTTTTCCAAGAGTTTGCGTGGATCGATGGATTTCCTTTCTTGATGAATGATTTGCGCCGCATGCTGCAACGCAGATTTCCTAGAGTGACAATTGTGTACGAACTTTACCGTTAACGGCGTAAAGATCGATTCAAAACAAATCACGACGTGTCGGTATTCGTAGCTCCGAATTTATGTTGAACGATGATTTGTAAGCTTCTCTTTGTGCTTTAGGATCTGCCGATCCAACTTCGCCACGAGGCTATCTATCGCGGTTTGCATGTCTGTGGCCGATGCGTCAGCATAGATTTCATTTCCAAGTGCATGTACGGTAGCTTCTGCTCGGTGCGTTATCTTATCGATGGAAAGCACAACATGCACTGATGTAATACGATCATGATGGCGTTCTATTTTGCCCAATTTTCGTTTCAAGAATGATCGTAACTGTTGGTTAACCTCAATGTGATTCCCCGTGATATTTAGTTGCACTTTATTGCTCCTGTACTACGGATAGAAATTGCCACTCTGCGCGGACTTGGTTTGTAAAAGAAATTACTATGACTAATAAAGGTTTTCTCAGAACGATTGTAACCACCGGTTAAACACGCATTCGCCTGTGCTGTACCGCGGGTATTTGTAAAGATTCTCGATACTTAGTTACGGTACGTCGAGCGATCGATATTTTTCTTTCTTTCAGTTTTTCAGCGATGGCGGTATCGGTGAGAGGATGAGTCGGATCTTCGTTTTCGGTCCAACGCTGAATCATAGCTCTAATGGTCGTACTCGACACGTCGTCGCCGCGGTGAGCACGAAGCGCACTGGAAAAGAAGTACTTCAACTCAAACGTTCCTCGAGCACACAATAGATACTTTTCGGTTGTGATTCGTGATATGGTCGATGTGTGGACGCCAACCATGCTTGCTAAGTCTGATTGAGCCATCGGGCGCATAAAGAGTTCCCCGCGTTCGAAAAACTCTTTCTGTTCTTCAACTATCATGAGCGCGACTTTGAGCAAGGTCTCTTTCCGTCTATTGATCCCATAGATTAGTGCTTGAGCACGATGAAGATATTCTCTGAAGTAACTGCGATCTTTGGTCGATAGTGAATTTCGATTCAGCGTTTTGTATTCTTGATTGATTCGTACCGTGGGAGAGACTTTATCATTCAGTGTGACCGTCCAATCCCCTTCTTGTTTACTGACTAAAACGTCGGGCACGATATACAAAGGGTCCACATTCGCGAAGGCTGCTCCTGGTCGAGGGTTTAACGACTTTATCAGTTCGATAGCAGCATCAATCTCGCTCTCGTCCAGTGGTAGTTCTGCTTGTAATTTCTGATGAGTTTGGTTTGCTAAACATTGGAAATGATCGCGAACGATTGTTAACGCTAGGTCGCGATTCTCTTTGCATTTTGGTAAGTCCCTAAGCTGCAGGAGAAGACACTCTTGTATGCTTCGAGCACCGATACCCGTGGGTGCCATCGAATGCAAAATTTCTAATCCCCTTTCAAGTTGTGCTGGCGAGACATTTAGCTCTTCTTGGCTGTCGGAGACTAGTTCTTCCCAATTAAATATGTACCCATCCTCACCGACTGCATCGATGAGGTAACCAACAACTCCTTGGTCTCGAGAGGTTATCCCAAGTTGCTTTAGTTGTTCTTGCAAGTGTTCTTGCAAGGACATCGTATAGCTAACAAGAACTTGACCGTCTACACTGCTAGCCTCGTTACCGTCAGCGAGATATAAATCAGACCATTCAGTCTCAACATTCAATTTAAGGGAAGAAAGATCGGCGGAAGCGTCGTTAGAAAAAGCAGTGGCAAAGTCTTCGCGATCATGTGTGGTCGCTTGTGGTTGAACGTCGTCATATGGGTCGTCTTCAAAATCTTGCTCTGTGTCGTACTCGGAATGCTCTGCCTGAGGTTCGTCGTTAAAGTCTGGTAAATCGGTATCGATATCATCCGCGATCTCGAGGAATGGGTTTACTGCACACTCAGCGCGTATCTCTTGTTGTAATTGCACGGCAGACAATTGCATCATGCGAATAGCCTGTCGTAATTCGGGTGTAAGGTTTGTCTGAAGCCGCTGTTGCAGTACGAGAGACGGTTGTTTCACAAACAGCGACTCTTAAAACTTAAACTCAGAACCAAGATAGGATCGACGAACCTCTTCGTTTGCGAGGATGTCTTCGGTCGCTCCTTCCGCGATGACGTGTCCTTCACTTACGATGTACGCTCGATCACACAGATCGAGGGTATCTCGAACGTTGTGGTCTGTAATGAGTACTCCTATTCCCTTTGAGGTTAAGTGCCGTACGTTGTGTTTAATGTCTGCTACTGAGATTGGGTCAACCCCAGCAAAAGGTTCATCCAAGAGAATGAACTTTGGTTGGGAGGCTAGTGCTCTTGCGATTTCTAACCGACGACGTTCGCCACCGGACAATCTTTCACCTAAATTGTTCCGAACTTTCTCAAGGTTAAACTCCTGGAGGAGTTCCTCAACACGTTGTTGTCGTTCCGCGTGACTTGTCCCAACATGTAGTTCCACGGTCGTGAGAATGTTTTGGTAGGTGGTTAAACGACGAAATACACTTGCTTCTTGAGGGAGATAGCCGAGTCCAGCACGCGCACGTATATGCATTGGGGCACTGGTAATCTCGTTGTCACCTAAATGAATGGTCCCTGTGTCCATACGAATAAGACCGACTATACAGTAGAAGCTGGTCGTTTTACCAGCCCCATTCGGACCAAGCAAGCCGACGACTTCTCCGGTAGTGACAGACACAGAAATATTTTCAACCACTAACCGTTTTCCGTATCGCTTTGAGATACCGTCTGCAACCAATGTGGTCGAAGAATCTACTTCGCTATGGTTAGCAATTTCCGAGTTCATTTCGACTTCGTGCGAACTAAGGCGACTCCTCGTCGAGGAGTGTGATTTCTACTTGCTCCGTGTCTTCGCCCTTTGTGGCGACAATTTTTTGAGTGTCTAGCTCAATTCGAATCTTATGTGCGCGAATCTTGGCGACCTCTGTTTGAAGTTGAACGTCTCCAACGAATTCAATCCAGTTCGCTTCGTTGTCAAATGTCAGCTCCTCCGCTGACGCGCTAATTGTTTGTGGCTCTTCTTCTTCGTTATCAATCTCGAGTTCTAGCTCAAGCGGCTTACCGGTGGCGGTGATTGAGAGGAGTTGCGTACCTTTGACTGTAGCTTGTACTTCATCCGCACTCAAGGTCACTTCTTCAGAGTCGATTTTCACGTTTCCCTTTGCCGTGAATTCACCTTTGGAAAGATCAAAGTCAGTGTCGTCAGCTTTAATATTGGACATTCCAAACGAGAAAGTTGGTACGCACCAAAAGAGTAATAGCGCAACCCCAAGATACTCAAAGAAGACTTGGCGGTTATTCTGCTTCAATACTTTCATGTTGAATCTCTACTTGACTACCTGGTTCTGAGCTTGACTTTAGTCGTTTCGTTTCTAGATCAAAGTGAAACGAGTCGGCATCATATGTAGAACCACCCGCTTTAATATACACATCTTCATCGCTATAAATGGTGTTGCTACTTGGATCGAATACCACGTTCATCCCTTCGAACAAATACTCAGGATCGTTGAAATCTCCTGAGTATACGGTGACGCTACCAAGCAATTCGATCGGTTCTAAGATTTGACTCAGATTATCGGAGTCCGGTTGGACTGACCCAAGATGTGCGTTCATGTGCCATAGTTCTCCATTCTCTCGCTCCACTAGGATCTTTAGATGTTTGAAGAGCATCCTAGTTTGCGCAGTAAACTGCTCAACTTCTTGAGCGGCTAGCTCATACGCAAGCTGTCCTGTCTCGTCGAACGCTTGTATTTTTACATTCTTCAGATAAATATCCGGTACGTCCGCAAGATCTGTTGTTGTACTTTCTTCAATCTCTCTTGGGAAGAAAACATACAGAATCAATCCCAGTATCCCAGTAATTATGGCACTGAAAAGAATCTTCTTCGTCATGTTTGCTGGATACTCAATAACAGGTCAGAAAACTCCCGTATAGCCCCATCGCCGCCAGATCGCGTCAGTACGAGATCAGCGGATTCTTTGATTTTGGGCACCGCATTGGCGACCGCCACTGCCAAGCCTACGTGTTCAAACAGTACTAGGTCCGGGATATCGTCACCAATGTGCGCAATTTCTAAGTAGTTCAAACCGTGTGAACGAGCAAACTCTGCTAACGCTACGGACTTGTCTTTGAGACCCTGATGCACATCGGTAATGTTCAATTCCTGTGCGCGTCGCTCCACGGCATCTGATTTACGCCCTGACATGATCGCAACTCGAATCCCTCTTTGCATAAGAGCTTGAATACCGTATCCATCGTGAACATGGAATGCTTTGAGTTCGTTTCCATGATCGTCTATCGTTATGACCCCTGTGGTCATTACACCGTCGACATCGAGAACTAAAGCCCGAGTTGCCTCAAGTTTCGCTCTCACGAGCGCGGTTACTTCGAAAGAAGTCATCAAGTGTATTTCAGCACGATGTAGCCGACCCATGCGGTCAGCAACAGCGCTCCTTCTAGTCTCGTAATTACCTTTTTTGCACCAACCGCATATGCAAAGAGAGCGATGACCACGGTAAGAAGAAACATCATGCCGTAATCTATCACAAATTCCATGAGCGTCAACGGGGCTGGGCGCATTAACGCTGGGACGGACAGTACGACCAATAGGTTGAGCATATTTGAGCCGACGATATTACCTATTGC
Source organism: Gammaproteobacteria bacterium (assembly GCA_009837185.1). Taxonomy (GTDB): domain Bacteria; phylum Pseudomonadota; class Gammaproteobacteria; order Pseudomonadales; family Azotimanducaceae; genus Bin55. The sequence goes on from VXUA01000066.1 coordinate 79,574, forward strand.
GATACCATATCCGCCTTTGATCGCGGCACGCAGAGTGACCACCAATTCAGGTAGACTTGTACCCACTGCCACGATCGTCGTACCGACGTCGAATACCTCCACGTGTAATGCTTCAGCTAGACTTCTCGCCGGTGCTACAATTAAGTAGTTAGCAGAAATAACCAATACTACTAATCCGATCAGAGCTTGAATTGAGGCTCGCGAAGTACCCATACTTGGTATATCACTCAAAGCATTTTCGAGTTCGTCTGGAAGTTGTTCCGATATTTTGGATGACCGAAACATGCGATACATGATGAAGCCAAACAACGTCAAAAATATGATTCCGTCAACACGCCCTAGATACAAATCTATGAGACAAATTCCTGCCAATACTGTCGCGATCAGCAACATTGGCAGCTCGCTTCGTAGAATGCGTTTGTCGTAGGGTAAAGGAACAACGATTGCTGTGATGCCGAGAACAAGTCCCATATTCGCGACATTTGAACCGATGGCATTCCCAATGGCGATGTCTGGTTCGAATTTAAATGAGTCCATGATGGCGATGAAGATTTCTGGTGCCGAGGTGCCAATAGAGACTGCAGTGAGACCGATGAACAAATCGGATACCCCAATATTTCGGGCGAGTGCTGCTGTCCCCTCAACAAACAGATCAGCACTCCAGACGAGGAGCACAAAACCTGCAACAAGCAAAATTAACCACAGCCAGATCATGTTCAGTTATGGACGTTCATTGTGAGTTGAACGATTTTAACAATGAGCGAGACTCTCGTTCCGCGACATTCCTTCCGTTGATGTTGGTATTTCTCATCAGTCTCGCGGCATCGTACATAAATTCAATTTTCACCTAACCAAACGTAAATATGGAACTCAGCGACGAACTTAAAACGAGACTACGGCAACAATTCGCAGATGCGCAGATTTCTGTGCAAGTCCAAGGAACTTCAGCGTTACTCGGTGTAGTATCAAGTGACTTTGAAGGTCGTTCGCAGGTACAACGTCAGCAATTGGTCTACAGTTTGATTGGCGATCTTATTCAAACAGGAGAGTTGCACGCAGTGACTATTCAAGCCAAAGCTCCTTCGGAGATTGACGGTCGAATTTGATGGATAGTTTGCGTATTCGAGGTGGGACTCCGTTAGAGGGGGAACTTCGACCAGGCGGATCAAAAAATGCAACTCTTCCAATTCTAGCAGCGACTTTGTTATCGTCTGGGTTGGTAGACATCAGGAACGTACCCGAAGTTCGCGACGTCACTCTCATGCTGGAACTACTCGATACATTGGGTGCAGAAATCGAAACGAATGGAAACGGTAGAGTCTCCATCAACACGTCTGAAGTACACAAACTAGTGGCACCTTACGATCTTGTTCGCAAGATGCGGGCCTCGTTTCTTGTTCTCGGTCCGTTGCTTGCGCGATTTGGCCGCGTGGAAGTATCGCTACCCGGGGGGTGTGCGATAGGTAGTCGCCCGGTGGACCAACATCTCAAAGCTTTACGGAAACTTGGTGCGACCATCGATTTAGCACAAGGTTATGTGACCGCTAGGTGTTCGGATAGGCTCCAGGGTGCAGATATTGAATTCGATGTTGTGACTGTGGGCGGGACCCAAAATGTGATGATGGCTGCTACCCTAGCGGACGGCACGACTCGGATGAAAAATGCAGCAAAGGAACCAGAAGTCGTGGAACTGGCAGATTGTTTACGTTCCATGGGAGCTCTCATATCGGGCGACGGCACCGATTGTATTACAGTCATTGGTCAGCAGCAATTACATAGTGGTGGATGCACGGTTAGTGCTGATAGGATTGAAGTAGGAACATTTCTTGCAGCCGCGGCGGCAACACACGGTAGGATTCGAATTGTTGATTCCGATCCACTTGTACTTGAAACTGTACTCGAAACGTTTCGAAAGTTTGGTACAACCATCAACATTGATGGTTCGACTATCGAACTTTCAGCAAGTCATTGTGAATTGAAGGCTACAGATATTGTGACCGACGTATATCCGGGAATTCCCACGGATTTGCAAGCTCAATTCCTCGCACTAAACTGTGTTTCAAGCGGAAGTAGTAGAGTGATTGAAACGGTATTCGAAAATAGATTCATGCACGTCCAAGAACTTGTACGTTTAGGCGCGAACGCCTCGTTGGAGAGCCCTACCATAGCAGTCATTCAAGGGGTACACGAACTCCGCGGTGCAACAGTGATGGCCACTGATCTCCGAGCTTCTTCTAGTCTTGTGATCGGTGCTTTAGTGGCTGAAGGAATTTCTGAGATAAACCGAATCTACCACCTCGATAGAGGGTATGAACGAATCGAAGAAAAGCTTCAATTGCTTGGGGCTGACGTCGAACGAGTGAGTGCGCATTGAAGTCTCGACATTCTTCGATTGATTACACAGGGGCACCAATGCTGATGCAAAGGTCTTACGGGCGTGGAGCTTGATCCTTCCCAACAACCGATAGCTGACGAACTCGCGCGTTTAGCAACTCAGTTAGAACGTTCTGAAGCCACACCTAGGTGGCAACGAGCTCTCAGCGGTTTTCTCTCAAATCGAAACACCGCTCGCATCCAAGGGTTATATATTTGGGGAGGAGTCGGACGTGGAAAAACCTACTTGATGGATCGTTTTTTCGCGCAAGTCAGAATTGAACGAAAGACAAGAGTGCACTTTCACCGATTTATGCAATTGATTCATCGGCAGCTCGTAGTTCATTCTGCAACGGAAAATCCGCTTGAAGTCATCACCACAAATCTCAGTAAGGACACTCGAGTGTTGTGTTTCGATGAGTTCGTAGTCTCTGACATCGGAGATGCCATGATTCTTGCGGAACTTCTGAAGCACATGTTTCAACTAGGTATCGTTTTGGTAGCGACTTCTAACATTGAACCGCAGGATCTATACAAAAATGGTTTGCAACGTCGGCGATTTCTACCCGCGATCGAGTTGCTTAAGGAATTTTGTCAGGTGATACACTTAAATGGACCTATAGACTATCGCCTGCGCGCACTAAAACAGACTGATTTGTATCGAATTGGTACAGAATTAAGCCCCGAACTTCGGGTGCAAGACATGCTGTTGTTTGGTGGAAACGCGGGCGAATCGGGTCCGATTCTAGAGATAAACGACCGAAATATTGAGACCGTTTTTTCCGAGCTGGGAGTAGTTGGATTCACGTTTCAGGAACTCTGCGTTGCGCCCAAGAGTGCACCAGACTATATTGAAATCGCAAGGCTCTATCATACCCTCTTTATCTATCAAGTCCCCCAGTTAACAGCGACCATGGAAGATGCTGCGAAGCGCTTTATAAACTTGGTTGATGTACTGTACGATTACAACGTCAACTTCGTTGTGCAGGCTGCATCTAGCATAACTGATCTATATAAAGGCACTCGATATAGCAAAGAATTTGAGCGAACCGTAAGCCGACTTGTGGAGATGGCTTCAGAAGCATTTCTATCCCGAGCACATCGAGTTTAGCTGAATGTTTGGTCAATCCTGACTACACCAAAGTATCGTGCGAACCTTAGTCCAGATTTCGTTATTTTCCGCGTTTGTGGCTACGTGGATGACGACGATCCACGCCTCGCCGGAGATGTTACCGGATGCTCTGAAACTTGGAGCGAAGGACTGTGGCTATTGTCATGCATCGTCCACGGGCGGGGAAGCTCTTAACGAACGTGGAACTTGGTTGAAGAATGAACTGAGTGAGCGATCTGAAACCACGATTGATGTGGAATGGTTGTTGGAACGAGAGGACGACGAGACCGAAGAAACGACCACCGCGCAACCGGCCCCGGACCTCGTTGACGTCGTAGAAACAGAAGGTAGTGATGAGGTGGTTAAACACATCGAACGCAACTTTGACTACTCCGCACGTCATGGAGAATGGCCAGCATATGCTGGAGATTTGAAAGCAACCAAGTATTCTCCACTCTCACAAATAAACGAAGACAATGTTTCAAAACTACAAATAGCCTGGACATGGACCTCCAAGATTGATACAGGTTTATATGACCCAAGCAACTCCAATCGCCCACCTGACTACTCGAAAGCTACTCCCTTAATGATTGATGGAAGATTGTTTGTAAGAACGCGATACTCAACCGTCTCGGCAATTGATGCGGCGACAGGAGACGATATTTGGAGCTTCGACCCAGGTACCAAGGACGGTTCGATTCCACCGATGTACGGATTTAGCACTCGAGGAGTAGCTTATCATCGTGATTCAGATAATGCGCGCATATTTTTAGTCACCTCCAATGGATGGTTGATCGCTTTAGACCCTCGATCTGGGGAAGTGATTGAATCTTTTGGGACCGACGGTAGGGTGAATTTACGAACTGGCCTACGACGACCACTTGATCCGAAATATACTTCATGGAGCAATGCTCCTACCGTTTGTGGTGAAGTGGTCGTTGTCGGGAGTCAAAGTGATGACAATTCTCACGAAGCTCGCACCGGCGACGACCCTACTAAGTGGAATATGCCCCTCGGAGACATTCGTGGTTTCGACGTGAAAACTGGCAAACAACTGTGGGTATTTCACACCGTACCGCAAGCTGAAGAATTTGGATCGGAGAGTTGGGGAAACGAGTCGTGGCGATGGATGGGAAATACAAACGTGTGGACTAATGCTAGTTGTGATGTGGAGTTGAACTTGGTTTACTTACCAACTTCCGCCCCTTCGCATCACTTTTACGGTGGTGAACGTCCCGGTGCTAATCTATTTAGTACATCGATCTTAGCTCTCAATGCGACGACAGGAGAGCGGGAGTGGCACTTTCAAACAGTACGCCACGACATTTGGGATTACGACAACCCTGCAGCCCCAGTAATTGCGGACGTTAAGATCAAGAATGAGGCACGCAAAATTGTTGCAATAGTGACTAAAACAGGCTTTCTTTTCGTATTGGATCGTACCAATGGACAGCCGATTTGGGAAATTGAAGAAGTTGAAGTGCCGCCAAGCTCGGTGGCTTCAGAACAGACGGCGAAGACTCAACCCCGCCCAACGTGGCCTCCACCCTTCGAAATGCAGGGTGTATCGAAGGATGACATACTCGACCTCTCTCCTCGGTTGTACGAACTTGCCGAGAATGAATTAAAGAAGTACGACTACGGTGAGCTGTTTACGCCACCGTCAACACGCGGTACGGTGGTCCTACCAGGAATTGGCGGCGGTGCAAATTGGTCCGGCGCATCCTTCGACCCGTGGCTTAGTTGGCTCTTTGTCTCGTCGCGACGATTTCCTACCGTGGTCCGATTATCGTTATCAGAATCTCGGAATAACGGTGTTTTAGTAGAGTCCCAGGCAGAATTTCGTAGTTTAGGAGGAATCCCTTTTGTCAAACCGCCGTGGTCAAGCATTACAGCTTATGACATGGAAACAGGAGAGATTCGCTGGCAGGTACCAAATGGTGCTGGACCGAAAGATCATCCGTTATTAAAACCGCTTGAAATCGCTGAGGATCTGGGTAGGGCTGATCAATGCCCAAGTCTGCTGGTTACTTCAGAACTAATTTTTTACGGTTTCGGTGATATAGTGAGTCAGTTGCGGGTGATGAGTAAGGTGTCTGGCAAACCACTTTGGTCCGTGAACTTACCAGGCGCGGTGGCGGGTGCTCATCCAATAACCTACGAGCTGGGGGGAAAACAATACATTGTTATTGTTACTGGAGCACCGACCGAGCCCCTACGGGTGACCGCGTTTACGCTCAAGAATCAGTCCGAAGAACCCTTGGAACGTGATCGTTGAAAACAGCCAAAAATTACTTTTTTACGCCGTTATCAGACTTTTTTCGCACGTAGAGTACGAGATCGTGATCGATCAGTTCATATCCGTGCTGCTCTGCAATTTCGTGCTGTAACTGCTCGATTTTCTCATCAACAAACTCAATCACCGTTCCGTGATCAACATCAACCATGTGGTCGTGATGTGACTCTGGAGTTAGTTCATATACCGAGTAATCTTCGGCGAAGTTGTGTCGTTCAACGATTCCAACGGCTTCAAACTGTGTGAGTACCCTGTAAACTGTTGCTAGTCCGATAGATTCGTCCATTGCTAAGAGTTTCTTGTACACGTCTTCCGCGGAGAGATGGTGCGGGTTCGCTTCTTCCAACACTTGAAGCACTCGCAACCTTGGTACGGTTACTCGAAGCCCAGCTTCCTGAAGTTGAGATTTGGACATGTTTTACCCTCGCGAGAGGTACTTTGTCTGACTAGTTTATAGCGAAATTAACAAAATCAGAAAACTTCAACGACCCAAAAGCATCGTTTTTGTGGAAAATTGTTTGTTTCTAGCCTGTTCCGCGACCATTGTGGTTTGGGCTACATGTTGATGGTCGATGGAATGCTCAAGTTAGTGAAACCAAGTGTCTAAAGTTCTAGAAGTAAATGATCTTCGTGTCAGTTTCGGGTCCGAAATGGCTGTCGACGGAGTTTCGTTTTCCATAAATACAGCAGAGACCGTAGCTCTTGTCGGCGAATCTGGATCTGGAAAGTCTGTCACCGCGCTTTCGGTGTTACAGCTACTACCCTATCCGTTGGCTAACCATCCTTCTGGTAGTATTCTTGTGGAAGACCAAGAGGTAATCGGTGCTTCTCGCGAAGAATTATTGAAGATTCGCGGAGCTAAGGTGAGCATGATCTTCCAAGAACCCATGACCTCCTTGAACCCCTTGCACAAAATCTCGAAACAGGTCGGTGAGGCTTTACGAGTACATAAAGGGATGTCGCGCCCGCGAGCTCTGAAACGGACTTTGGAACTACTAAAGCTCGTAGGACTTCAAGATGCTGAGAGTCGTCTTCAAGCCTATCCGCACGAACTGTCGGGTGGTCAACGCCAACGGGTGATGATCGCGATGGCATTAGCAAATGAACCCAAGTTGTTGATCGCGGATGAGCCGACGACCGCGCTCGACGTTACCATCCAAGCACAAATCTTGAAATTATTGGGTGAACTACAGGAAGAGATGCGAATGGCAATGCTCCTGATCACGCACGATTTAGGGATCGTGCGTTCAGTCGCTCATAGGGTCTGTGTCATGCATGACGGATTGATTGTTGAACACGGTACGAATGCGGAGATTTTTGGCAATCCGCAACATGAGTACACCAAGCATCTGCTCGCTGCTGAACCATCGGGTGAACCAGCCGTTTCGAACGATCAAGCTCCGATTCGAGCTGAAGCCCGTAAGTTTACCGTGAGATATCCTCGCGGGAAGGGTTGGTTTGGCAAGACGAAATATGTGGTAGCTGTCGATGATGTTGAAGTCACCGTTCGGGAAGGACAGACCGTCGGTGTCGTTGGTGAATCCGGGTCTGGCAAGACAACGCTCGGTTTAGCGATGTTACGTTTGCTTACCAGCGAAGGTGACCTGGAGTTCGACGGGAATGATATCCTACCACTGAAACGCAGAGCGCTTACGCGACTTCGCAAAGACATGCAGATTGTGTTTCAAGATCCATATGGGAGCCTGTCACCTCGGATGACAGTTCAACACATCATTGAAGAAGGACTTGGCGTACACGTATCCGGTTTATCCAGAGCACAACGGCAAGCCCAGGTCGCTGAAGTGATGACAGAAGTGGGTCTGGACCCGGAGACTATGGTTCGTTACCCACACGAATTCTCAGGAGGACAACGCCAACGAATTTCCATTGCGCGAGCAATGATATTGCGTCCTCGATTCGTCGTTTTGGACGAACCGACATCGGCTTTAGACATGTCTGTGCAAGCCCAAATTGTTGATTTGTTGCGAGATTTACAACAAAAACATAAATTAGCTTATCTGTTTGTCAGCCACGACTTGAAAGTAGTCCGCGCACTCGCAAATTGGTTGATAGTGATGCGCGATGGTAAGATCGTTGAACAAGGACCTGCGCAATCAGTGTTTAACTCCCCACAGACTGATTATGCCCGTGCACTATTTGGCGCAGCACTAGACATGAAAGTCGACGAAGAATTTGTACGACAGTAATTCGTAGGAGGTAAAGAGAATGGCACTAGAAATCTATGCAGCCGGAGTTTTCGTCGATGACCAAGCCAAAGCTCTCGACTTTTACACCACAAAGTTAGGCTTTAACTTGAAGCATGACATTCCTGTGGGTGAATATCGTTATCTAACGGTAACATCGAGTGTTGCGCCGGACGGCGTGGAGCTGTTGTTGGAACCAAGTGCGCATCCGGCGGTTCCTCCGTTCAAGGAGGCTTTAGTAAGAGACGGTATCCCTGCAGCTTCCTTTCGGGTGCGAGACCTGCAGGCAGTCTTCGAACGCTTGTGCAATCAGGGAGTAGTCTTTGTTCGAGAACCGTTTACGGCTGGAGAAACAAAAATCGCGATTCTAGATGACACCTGTGGAAATTTGATTCAGTTGGTTGAATTTAATGACTAGGATTCAGTTGAATCGCTATCTCTCTGCGAGCTGGATTCGTCTCCGGTAGCTTTCTTGCTACCATCCACAGTCATTGATTGCACCATATCTAGTACGTTCATAGGTACCGGGAACACGATAGTCGACGATTTTTCGCCGGCGATTTCTGTTAGAGTTTGGAGGTATCGCAGTTGCATTGACTCTGTTTGGGACGCGAGTTTCGTTGCGGCATCAACTAGCCGCGTAGACGCTTCAAATTCCCCATCGGCATGTATGACTTTCGCGCGCCGTTCGCGTTCTGCCTCTGCTTGTTTCGCGATGGCACGTACCATCGTTGCATCGATGTCTACATGTTTGATTTCGACGTTCGCGACCTTGATACCCCATTGGTCCGTTTGCTGGTCCAAAATAGCTTGAATATCCTCGTTTAGTCGATCGCGTTCGGCGAGCAACTCGTCGAGCTCATGTTGCCCCAATACGGAACGAAGGGTTGTTTGCGCTAGTTGTTCAGTTGCGACCATATAGTTTTCAACGTTGATGATCGCTTCTTTGGGTTTCAGTACGCGAAAATACAGAACCGCATTTACGTTCACGGAGACATTGTCTCGAGTAATCAGGTCTTGCGAAGGCACATCCATAGCCACTGTCCTGAGGTCAACTCGGATGGCTTTTTGCAGGAACGGGATAACCACAATCAATCCCGGTCCCTTAACGCTTTGAAAGCGTCCTAAGAATAAGACTACAGCTCGTTCGTATTCGAGCATGATGCGTAAAGAAGCAAACAGTAGGAAAAGGATGATTACTGCGGTGACTAGTACGTAGGTCCAAGGCATAGATTAAGTGATCCTCTCAACTTTTAAGGTAAGTCCGTCAATATCGCGGACGACAACTTTGTCATTTCGTGCAAGGGGTACATCGGCGGTCGCAGTCCATGTTTCACCCTCGGCAAATACCCGACCTTCGTCGGTGAAATCGGCTAATACCCTAGCTTCCTTGCCAATTAATCCGTCTAGTCCCGAGACCGGACCCTTTCTTCGTTGTTTTAACGCGGTCCGGATCACAAATATTAAGAGTAAAGCCGTTACCGTCGAAATCGCGCCGACGACGGCAAACGAAATCTGAAAGGCAGGAATGTCGGTATCGTAGAGTAGCAGTGATCCAGCAATAAACGACACGATTCCTCCGAGACCAAAGATCCCATACGAAGGGGTTATAGCTTCAGCAATGAACAAGATAACGCCTACGACCAACAACGCCAATCCAGCGTAGTTCAAAGGCAGAAGATGCAACGCATAAGCGCCTAAAACAAGACAAATAATCCCAAGGATTCCGGCTCCACCCAAACCTGGGTTGTAGAGTTCGATAATAATGGCGTTAATGCCAACGATTAGTAGTAGGTACGCGACGTTTGGATTAGTAATAATCTTCAAAAACTCGTACACCCAGTCGGTTTCAATTTCCACGACCATCGCATCTTCAGTGTCCATGACGACCGTGTTCCCATTGACGTTCTCAATGGTGGATCCATGTATCTGTTCAAGGAGGTCCTGTACATCCTGAGCAATATAGTCGGTGACGTTGATCTCCAACGCCTCGGACGCAGTTAAATTTGCGGCTTCGCGAACTGTCTTTTCGGCCCACTCGACGTTTCGTCTGCGGAGTTCTGCTAAGCTTTTAATATACGCTACCGAATCTTCCAGAATTTTCCGATCCATTGCACTGGCACCGTTTTGTTGAGCGTCGTCAGTCTCGTCTGATTCGTTTGGTGAATCGGGTGTTCCCGGCACGCCGGGGACGTTATTAGGTGTCGACCCCATCGTGACTGGAGTACTGGAACCGATATTTGAAACTGGGCACATCGCTGAGATGTGACTTGCATAAGAAAGATATGTACCGGCACTAGCTGCTCTCGCACCGTTTGGTGCTACGTAAGTACAGACGGGCACAGGAGATGACAATATGTCTTGGACAATAACACGCAAGGAGTCGACCAACCCTCCAGGAGTGTCAAGTCGAATTACAACCAACTCGACGTCGTCGTCGGCTGCCTTTTCTAATGCCTTAGTGATGTGGTGCGAAGTTGCTGGACCTATAGCACCTTCAATAGTCAGGACTCGAACTTCGTTCGCGGCAAGTTGCGAAAAGCCGAGCATTAAGATCCCCGCGCCGAGTAATAGACGTGCGAGGGTGCGAAGTCGCCACGATCTGATCAATGCTCACCCTGTAAACGATTCATTCTTCACCAATAACACGCAAAGTACCATATTGTAGCATTCTGAACCGATACGTTACTTACCACTGTGTGGTGGGACAATTTTGTAGATTCGTTATGGGACTATCGTTCGGAGAACGTACTATCCTGCTTATAGTCCCGCCGACTCGACTTCTTAAAACTGTGCCAAACAGAGATGACCTTTTTGTTCCGTGGTTCGACTAATACTACGATCGCGTGAACTCTTTCGATGGTCTTCGTAGGATATCCTTGCGCTTGTAAGTGTTTCATTTTTTCTTACTAATCGCGAAGGACATTTTTCCTTCGCCACGATGGTTTCGAACATCGGCATTGTAGAGTACACATTGAACAATCTGTTGAGTGATACCGCGTCGTTGAGCAGCTCTCTGCGCGTGCGGTGTCAATGTGTAATTACCGTGTAATTCATCGGTTTTGTTCATTGAGAAATGTTGTTTGATCTTGTTCGCGAGATGCGCGCTAAACCGGTAGGTTCTGCACGCAAATTAGACAACCAAAACCCTCGATAGTTCCGACTCAACCGTGCTGTTCGATGACTCGAAATACGCCCGTCGATTACTTGATGGTAGCGTTGATGTCGTCGGTAAATTTATTGGGACTTATATACTTTCCTACACAAGCCATCAAACACTGTACAAAGCATTAAGGTTTGAGTTCAGGGATCGCGTTCTCGATCTCTTTGACTCGCGCGTCGATCTCGACTATACGATTGAGTTTCTCGGTCAGTTCTTCGTAAGTTGGATACCGAGCGAATTGGATTGAGTCGAGTTTCAAGCTTTCTTCCAACACTGAGTTTTCCGTGCGCGTTCTTCGATCCTCAATACAGAGGAGTCCTAGATCATTTAGGATACGGCAATGAGGGCGTACAGAGAGGTCAGAAACGAAGCGAATTAGCTCAGATGGACGACAACACTATTCACGCGTTTATCAAGCGTCTAGACGCTGTTTTAATCGCTAGTGGTCATTTATTCCTTTGGGTTGACAAGTTCCACATTGCACAAGGTATCGGTAACTGGATTGTCGGTACATCTTTGGACTTGGTCGACTTCATCGCATGGAATAAAGATCGGATGGGTATGGGTTATCGAACGCGTCGCTTTTCTGAGTATCTCATCGTCTTACAGAAAGAACCGAGAAAGGCTAAGGGCGTATGGAAGGTTCACAACATACCAGATATTTGGACGGAGAAAGTAGAGAATAGGAACGGAGTCCATCCGAAACCTATAGGACTACAAGGTGAATTGATTGAAGCCGTTACGAATAGGGGCGACATTGTTGTTGACCCTGCAAGTGGCTCATTTAGCGTTATGGAAGCTTGTAAGATACGCGGTCGACACTTCCTAGGTTGCGATCTCAACGGCTAAATAAGAAATAGCCCACAATGAAGTGGGCTAAATCTTGTCATATACTTGGCGTCAAGTGTTAACCAAACAGACCGAGAAACCAAGATAAATATTCTGGTTTGAAACAAACGATGAATCCTAGACCTAGTGCTATACCACAAACAAAGCCTACGATATTCTTCACGAGTGTATTAGATTCTCGATTCATATCATCGCTATCCGTCATACTACATTTATAGTAGTTCTTTCGCATACTCTTTACCGAATCCATGGGCTAGCATCCCATTCCCAAAGAGGATAGAATAAAAACACCGTTAATCCCGAAGAAGTTTCTGTTTGGTCTTCAAAATGACAGCTGGGTCTGAGCACGTTTTTGTGGACAGTTTCTTAAACACATTTTGATCATTGTCCGTCACCGTTCGAGGTCGAATAGTGATGTTGCTGACCATTCTTGAGTTGGTTGCTAAAGAAGAAGGGGGTTCGTCGCCAAGAATTGTAGGAACTCAAGAAGTACTGATTGATCTTGTCGACCGCTTCTTGCCGAGTCCGAAATTGGCGTCGATTCACTAGCTCCCGTTTGAGCAGCCCAAACACACTTTCTGCCGACGCGTTGTCCGCGCAGGTCCGGACTCTTCCCATACTGATCTTCAAACCATTTCGCAACAAACATTGACGGTAGGCATCGCTAGTGTAATGGCTACCGTGGTCGGAATGCAGGATCGTACCATGGCTCAGAGGTCGCTTGGCCAGTGCCAATTCCACCGTTGAAGTGACCCACTCGGCCGTCGGCCGAGTGCCCGTTTTCCACGCCGCAATGGCACCATCGTAAAGATCTTTGATCACGCACAGATACAACTTACCTTCTCTGTGCGCGAGTTCTGCGATCTCATAGAAATCAACTACGACAACATCGTAGAAATTAGAAAACGAGATCAATTAGAAAACTTGCACACGTTCGTTACCGATCTCTTACGCATACCAGACTTAAAGGACATGATCACAAGACTCAATGTTCCACGTGGAACAGAGCAAGATTAAAGACGTGGTTGGGTTATTGCATATCCGTAATCGTCAGTGCTGTAAACAGTTTGAAAGCAGCACTGACTCCCACGCCTTAGCTAGATTCTAGTCATGTTGCATAGAGGTATGAGGTTGCATAGGGGTATGTACAGTTACAGGGGGCTTGTGTAGCAAAGTATATAAGTCCCAATTTATTGATCTGATCTAGACTTAGAATGTACCTAGCTTATGAACATCAATTGTCAATACGCAGTTTCGCCGAAATCGGTTTGGCTTGAATAAGTCTCAGTCGATAAAAGGTCGCGGAGCGACAAAAAATCCTAGTTCACGATATCTCCGATCGGAGGTCGAGCTGGTGGACGATGGTTGGTCGACGCTTCACGAACTTAGATTGGAAGATTTGGCTTGTGCTCCCGATACCGAGCTACGACCGGATAAAACAGCCAACATTATTACAACAAACCAATCTCCAGACATTCCTTTTTCGCAGTCGATCAATCCTTACAAAGGATGTGAACATGGTTGCATTTACTGTTATGCTCGTCCCACACATGCGTATCTGGATTTGTCTCCGGGGCTGGATTTTGAGACGAAGATTTTTTACAAAACTGAGCCGGTGGCGCGGTTGCGTGAAGCATTTCAAAAGAAATCTTATGTTTGTGAACCAATTGCATTGGGAACAAATACAGATCCATACCAACCTGCGGAAAAGAAACTCGGTATTACGCGAAAACTTTTAGAGACGTGTCTTGAGTTCCGCAATCCAGTTTGCATCGTAACAAAGGGTGTTTTGATATTGCGAGATCTCGACATACTGAGAGATCTTGCCAATTTAGGGCTAGTTTCTGTGGCGGTGAGCGTCACCACGCTACAGAACGATCTAAAGACAAAGCTGGAACCGCGAACCGCATCGCCAACAGCACGTCTGCGAGTGATTCGAGCATTAGCACAAGAGAGAATTCCGGTCGGAGTCATGGTCGCGCCGATAATTCCTGTACTGACCGATCACGAGATCGAAGAAATCTTAGAACAAAGTGCCCATTTCGGTGCGCAGTTTGCTACTTATGTGATATTGCGTCTTCCTCTTGAAGTAGCAGAGCTTTTTAAAGCCTGGCTAAACGAGCATTTTCCACTAAAAGCGAACCGCGTACTAAGCCAAGTGCGAGAAGTTCACGGTGGCAAACTCTGTAGTTCAGAATTTGGACAGCGCATGACCGGCTCGGGGGTGTTCGCTGAGCTGATTCGTCAACGGTTTAGGTCAGCAAAGAAAAAGTTCGGGTTGGATGTGCCAACTGGAACACGCGAAACAGGTACAACGGACACGTCGACGCTTCGTACTGATTTATTTCGGAGGCAACGGGATGTCAGGGACCTTTGGGATTAAATGGCGTGGTTTCGGTCATGTACCACATTGACTAGAGAACAATTTCACTTGGTGATACGACGATGACTAGAGTCTTGCTCTTACACCCAGGAGCGATGGGTTCCTCACTGGGGCACAATTTAGTGGAAAACGGCCACGAAGTTTTTTGGATTTCTGAGGGCAGATCCGAAACGACCGAAGCGCGCGCCACTCAAGCCAGTTTAACACGAACCGGTTGTTTAGCCGATGCAATCACGCAAGTCGAAGTCGTACTTTCGGTGTGTCCCCCTGAAAACGCGATTCAAGTCGGCTGTACGATAGCTGAGACTGATTTTTCGGGAACTTACTGCGATGCGAATGCGATTGCTCCGGCTACCTCCCAAAGAATATTAGATGTCTTTGGGGACCGATATGTTGACGGAGGTATCGTGGGCCCTCCTGCACATGTCCACGGACACACTCGGTTATACCTGTCTGGATCGAACGCGCAACAAATTTCTGATTTGTTTCGGTCCACTCGAGTGCAAACTGAGGTCTTGGTAAACGGACCGCTAACCGCATCGGCAATGAAGATGTGCTACGCAGCTTACACCAAAGGCACGGCTGCCCTAATCTTGGGTATTCGTGCGCTGGCCGAGCACTATGGTGTTAGTAGCGCGTTGCAAGCAGAATGGTCTCAGTCACAAAACACGTTGTGGGATCGATCTGAAAGGATGGGACCGGGTACGAGTCGAAAAGCTTGGCGTTTTGCACCGGAAATGCGTGAGATCGCGAAGACTTTCAACGGTGCGGACCTGCCATCTGGCTTTCATGAGGCTGCTGCGGAAATTTATTCTCGCATGGCTTCCCTCAAGTACAAAGAAGATGTAGATACTACTCTGGTATTACACTACTTACTCGCTAGGAACGACACTGATTCTTGAAGGGAGGAACCATTAACCAACACGCAGTTTGATCTCAGCTAGAGTCCCAATCGAAAGTCTCCTCGGTGGGACGCGTTCCGAGTTGAAGTAACACTTTTTTGGTTGAGTCGAACGCTACTGATAACTGTTCGATTTCTGTTCCACGGAACACAACCGAGGTACCAATATTACCATCGCGTACAAACGGGTAGCTCCCGACTTCGATTGTTGGAAAATCTTGTTGAACCTGATCCAACTGGTGAGCAATGTGACTCTCCCCCAAAGCCACTTCTAGACTACAGGAATGCAAAGGCTCGCCCACGGTGATGTCAATAGTCGGTAACATGGCACGTAACACGCTTGGAATTCCAGCCATGACATACACGTTTTCAAGGTAGAAACCCTGAGGACCGCCGGTTAAATTTTCTATTAGACTTGCGCCTTGTGGCACTCGTGCCATCCGCAATCGGTTGACCAATGTACTCGCCGGTGCCGTACGCTTTTTAATTCGATTAGCGATGGTCTCGTTTTCGACCAGGGGTACGTCAAACGCTAATGCGATGCTCTCAGCAGTAATATCATCGTGTGTGGGACCAATTCCGCCAGTGGTGAAGACGTAATCGTGTTCTTTACGAACTTCATTGACCGTGTCAGCTATTCTCTGATGGATATCCGGAATAACGCGTGCTTCAGCAACGCGAACTCCCTTACTGCTTAGATAAGTCGCGATGTAATGTAAGTTTGATTCACGTGTTCTACCGGAGAGTAATTCGTTCCCGATTAGTAACACACAACAAGTTATCTGTTTCAATGGCTTAGTGATTTAGTTAATTACAACATCGAGTGTTGCGATTCTAAAAAAATTTTAATATACGTTGATTCGCAGGTTCGAGGGAAGTGTGGTTACTGTGTGACAAGTGTATCTGGTTTAGAGTCTTGGAAATGCAACAGATCTATGTTCGGTCGGCATTGTTTTCCATTTCCTACAATGCTTCCACTTATGCTGGTGGACACTTTCAATTCCAACTAATTTATCTGTTTTTACGCTACTCTCATGAGTAATCACCAAAGCTGTTCTGAATTCTCGTTAACGCAGGGAGAGTGTATGCGAGGAACGGCACCTCGAGTGGACTTTTGGATTTTGCTCGAATACACCGAGATGTGGGCTCACGATCCGATTAAGTCAAATAGTTTACCAGCGGATGTTCAACTATGGATGACCCGAATGGTAGCTTTACTTAGAGAAGGTGGGCGATTCCCTCGTGTGCAGGTGATTCGCGGTAATCGTGGTACGAGCTCCGGGTACAGTATCTATATTGCTCAGTCTGGTCAGCTACGACATCATAAGCTGAATTCGTACGATGCGATTCTCGATCTTGACATCTGTAAAGACATTGGAGAATTGGTTGAGTCGAACACATACTTCGTGTGTACCCATGGTACGCGAGATCGGTGTTGCGCAAAGTATGGTCACAGAACTTGGACTGTCCTGAACGAATTGTCAAATGGTCGAGCGTGGCAGTGTAGCCATTTAGGTGGGCATCGATTTGCACCCAACGTTCTGGTACTACCGCAAGGCAGACTCTATGGAAGAGTGCGTGCAGAGTCTGCTGCAAGTTTCTTTCACATCGTCGAGGAACACGAGATTGCGACTAAATATTTGCGAGGTAGATCGGAATTCACACCTGAAGAGCAGGTACAAGAGATGGGGATAGAACCTGTAAGACACAGACCCATGCAGATTCGGGAAAGTTGCAATAAAAATGAGCTAAAAACGGTATTCCCGTTTACCGAAATTTAGTTTTGCCTTCTTTAAGTTCTGTTGTGACCCAAGAACGAAGGTTCTCAGTCTGTTCAGCGATGTCGCCAAATACTTGAAACGGTGCGCCTATATTGAGTTTGTATCGTTGGCCAGTTTTGTGCAGCAACTCTCTAAAGATCATGATATCTTTCAGTTCTGAATTGATGTACCAACTGAGGTAGTACAAGAATGTATTACGTCCCGTAATGTGCATGGGCAACACGTTGATTTGATACTTCTGGGCTAGATTCAACGCCGTAATTTGCCATGGTCGTTCTTGTAACCCCCTGAAAGTTGGGCGCGCAAGCCGACCGGAAGGGAAAATCACTATAAGACGTCCACTCCTAATCGCGCGAATTAGCGCGCCTATTGTCTCACGATTACGAGTTGCAGTTCGAAGTTCGTCGCGCCACTCAACGGGAATGATCGTTTCACTCAACCCTGGTGACACTCTAATAGCATCACGATTTGCTACAAAAATGATGTCATCACGTATCGATTTCAAGGCATCATAGACAGCAATTCCGTCCGCGATACCCGCTGGATGATTTGGAGTCACGATGGTCGCACCAGTTTTAGGGACATGGTCCAAACCGGAAACAGTCAGTTTTAACTTGAGCAAATCCGACATGTAGTCAAATACTTCACGCCCACCCATCGGTGCAATCTTATCCGCCATACGAATTGCTTTGTTGTAACCTAGGATACCGTCGCCCAGTTTGCGAAGCCACCGCCAAGTTGTCGGGCGTTGCATAAGCTTGATCGCCCGTTCTTCTATCAATAGATCGACGATATGCGAGTCGGGTTGTGTTTTGGCGTCCGAATACGGGGACGAAAGAGACGCGGGCTTTACGTTAGACACACTTCTTAGGTGAATTTGTTGCAGGTGGCCTCGAGCCAATGGAGAGTCATATATGTTGGTCTGGCAGAATTCCTAAACACGAAAGCTAAAGTTTATTTTACGAGTTATCAGTCCGAATCAATCAACATAATCCTCAAGGTATGAATTGAGTCGAGTTGCAATCATAGGGGTGGATGAAATTTATGAACAGACCTCATTCATTAAATTTCTACAGTCCGATGTTTGTCGAATCCAACGATGACTAAATGTAGTAAAACATTCATCTTTTCTTCTCTTGGTTACCTGTTCATAGTAATGGTGACTTGCGTGTGGAGTAATGAGTTCGTGAGAGCACAGGTGAATAGTGGAGACTCGAGAGCGTTGTTTGACGACGTACTGAATGAAGTTAAGACGGCCGACGTACAAGAGTTAAAAAATTGTGCGTACACGCAACAAACTACCATAAAGGACGTTGGAAGTATGCGAGAACGCTACGATCCAAGCGGTGGTTTAGGTTTGGAGTGGCAACTGCTACAGGTAAACGGTAAGAATCCGACGGACCAACAGGTTCATAATTACGATCCAAAAAAACGGCAACGTCATCCTGCTGTCTTAAATTTTGATTTCATCGACGTCGACTCCTTGCAACTATTGGAAGAATCTCAATCGAAATTGAAATTGGAGTATAAAGTCGTTCCCGGTGCGGGGCAGGGATTGAATCAACATGTGACTAATCAGCTTACGATCGATTCAGATACGGGACAGTTGCTTGAGGTGAAGAGTATTGCCCTAGAGACGTTTCGCATTCAACGTTGGACGCAAGTCAAAGTGTACGAAAATGTTTCCACGTTTCGTTTTGAGGATCAAACCAACGGCACCGTTTTAGAACAGATAACGCTCAAGCTTGAATTGAAATCTCGGGGAAACACACTGAACCACGAAGTAACCAAACAATTTTTTGATTTTGACTGCTCCTATGCTTCAACCAGCGACGAAACCATGAATATCGACGGAGGTCAATTTGAAGATGAACTGGATGCTCGAACGCCACTCGATGACACATCGAACTCCGAAATTCCTCCAAATTGGTAAACCATGCCCTGGATGAAGGTCTCCCTAAACGTGGCTCAGAATAAACTGGGATTGATTGAAGAGACGATGCTCCGCCACGACGCACTGTCCCTAACTCTATCGAGTGTAGGAAATGAGTCAGCTTTGGAACTTACGTTGCATGAAGTACCAAAGTGGTCACACATTCGAGTCGAAGCTCTGTTTCCCCTGCACGACGATATTCAGGCGGTAATAAACGATGTTAGAACGATAGAAACTGAAGCATTAGACATCCAATTTGTCGGAGACGATGAATGGAAAGGTACGAGTGAAGTGCCACTGGAACCCAAGGACTTTGGCGGGTTGTGGGTCGTATCGCGAAAGGCACGCACGTCGGATTTGAAGAATGTCATTCGATTAGAACCAGGTCTAGCTTTTGGTACGGGAGAACATCCGACCACTAGTATGTGTCTTTCTTGGTTAGCAAAGCACCCGCCCTACAACAAGAAAGTGCTTGATTTCGGTACTGGTTCTGGAATTTTGAGTATCGCTGCCAAAAAACTAGGTGCTCGAACCGTTGATGCAATCGACATAGATGTTCTAGCAAGAGAGACTGCGTGTGAAAATGCACGTTACAATGATGTGGAAGTATTAATAGTAGAGACGATTCCGGTGGGAAGAAGGTACGACCTGATTCTTGCCAACGTCCTGTTGAATACGATCTTACAGTTCGCCCCGATTTTGACCACTTGTCTCAGTCCGGGTGGGACTATCCTTCTCACGGGTTTGCTTCCAAATCAAATTGATCGAGTGAAGTCCAAATATCCCGCGATCGAATTTGAAGAGCTTGTGCGTCAGGAAGAATGGCGCATGATGATAGGTAACAGTCGACCAACCAATTTTGAGTAAGAATTTGACGTCAAAGGCACCACAAACAGCTTTGTTAAGCGTGTACGATAAGACTGAGCTAGTGGAATTTTCGCGAAATCTTCAAGCTTTGGGGTGTACGCTCTTGGCGAGCGGTGGGACCGCCGCCGCTCTCGATCTTGTGGGTGTTAGTCACGTCACAATCGAGGAACTCACTGGCTTTCCGTCGATGATGGATGGCCGCGTTAAAACTCTACATCCACTAGTGCACGGCGGCATTTTGTCCCGTCGCGAGAAGGATCATGACGATGTCGTCGAGTATCGAATCAAAGAAATCGACATGGTAGTCGTCAATCTATATCCCTTCTCAAATGTCGTTTCACGAGAAGGATCTTCTCACGATGAAGCGATCGAAAATGTTGACATCGGTGGCGTTGCCTTGATTCGAGCTGGAGCGAAAAACCACGAACATGTACTTGTTGTAGTAGACCCTAGTGATTACAGTGAGATCATAGCTAGATTTCAACAAGACACGTTAGATTACGATTTTCGGTACAACATGGCAGCTAAGGCATTTGCGCACGTAGCAGCCTATGACGTTGCGATAGCGAAATACTTTTCACGTTCCGACAAGTTTCCTGAGACTTCGTTTCTTGCTTTAACCAAAGCTTGCGGCTTGCGATATGGAGAAAATCCTCATCAGGAAGCGGCTCTATATTCCGCTGATGATTCCAACAGAGCAGGTACTGTGGTTTCCGCAAGCTTATTGCAAGGTAAGCAACTGTCGTATAACAACATTTCCGACGTTGATGCCGCGCTAGAGTGCGTCTATCGCTTTCAAGAGGCGGCTTGTGTGATAGTAAAGCATGGGAATCCCTGCGGAGTCGCGGTCTCCAAAAATGCCGAACTAGCGTATCTCAAAGCATTTGCAACGGATGCCACGTCCGCATTTGGCGGCATTCTTGCTTTTAACGTACCCTTAGATGGGGATACTTTAAAGGTGATTATTGAAAACCAGTTTGTGGAAGTGGTTGTTGCACCTCGGATTGACGCAACGGCTCGGCAGGTCGCTAAGCAACGCACATCGCTCCGAGTATTGGAACTTGGTGCACCGTTCTCTCTAACAAATGGTCTACAGTATCGCCACGTTTCCGGCGGATATTTATTGCAGGACTCCGATACTCAGAAGTTGGACTCGGGAAGCACTCAGTGTGTTACTGATCGCGCCCCTACAAAGAGAGAATTGGAAGATCTAGAGTTTGCTTGGGAAGTCGTCACGTATGTCAAGTCAAACGCGATCGTCATCGCGAAGGAACAGAGCACCGTTGGTATTGGAGCTGGTCAAATGAGCCGAGTCGTGAGTGCTAAAATTGCAACCATGAAGGCACAGGAAGCTGGCTTACAAATGGTTGGCGCAGTCCTAGCTTCCGATGCTGGATTTCCGTTTCGAGACGGAATCGACGCCGCCGCCGCAGCCGGTATTGGTGCTGTTATACAACCTGGTGGTTTACGTCGGGATCAAGAAATCATCGACGCGGCCAATGAATCGGGTATGGCGATGTTGTTTACCGGGGTTCGACATTTCAGACACTAGGAAAAATTCGAAGACAAAATGAAGGTACTGGTTGTAGGATCTGGGGGTCGCGAGCATGCACTAGCATGGAGCTTGGCCCAGTCCTCGGATGTGTCTGAGGTATTCGTTGCTCTAGGAAATCCAGGCACAGCGCGTGAACCGAAGGTTCGCAACATTGCGTTGAGCATTTCAGATCAAGACGCGATCGAAAAGGCGGTGCAAACACATTCGATCGATTTAACTGTTATCGGTCCCGAACAACCGATCGTCTCGGGATTAAAAGACTTCCTCGACGGAAATGGCCACAAGTGTCTGGCTCCCACGATGTTCGCAGCACAACTCGAGGGATCAAAATCGTTTGCTAAAGAATTCATGAAGAGACATCGGATCCCAACGGCAAACTCGTTTGTAACACATGACATCGACGAAGCATGTGCGCGCATTCGTCGGAGCGAATTCCCAATCGTTATAAAAGCGGACGGTTTAGCGGCCGGTAAAGGAGTGGTGGTAGCTCATTCGTTGAATCAAGCACTAAACGCAGCTCGCAATATGTTATCAGGTCGTGCGTTCGGTGACGCAGCCTCCACTATAGTTATCGAAGAGTTTCTAGCAGGCGAAGAAGCAAGTTTCATTGTTTTGACGGATGGAGAGAACATACTCCCGTTTGCAACTTCACAGGACCACAAACCAGCTTTTGACGGAGACAAAGGGCCGAATACCGGTGGAATGGGGGCATATTCTCCAGCACCTGTGATCGACGATGACGTCCATAAGAAAATAATGGAGCGCATTGTGATTCCTACGATTCAAGGGATGCAGGAGGAAAACAATCCATATCACGGATTTTTGTATGTTGGTCTAATGATCCACGAACAAGAACCTTTCGTGGTTGAATATAACTGCAGGTTTGGTGACCCGGAAGCACAACCGGTTTTGATGCGCTTGCAAACAGATTTTGCGAAGCATTGTCTAGCTGCGACTGAAACTGGTGGTTTGGCAGGTCAACAGCTCAAATTCAAGAAAAACTGTACTGTCGCTGTGGTATTGGCCTCACCCGGATATCCCGGCAAATATAAGACTAACCTACCGATCTCAGGTTTAAATTCGAACATGCCAGGTACCAAAGTATTCCATGCTGGTACGAAAGAAGAACAAGGCCGCATCGTTACCAACGGCGGTCGGGTGTTGACGGTGGTCAGCTCAGGACCCACCGTAGAACTTGCCCAACGGAACGCTTATGCGCGTGCAAATAAGATCCAATGGTCAGGAGTGCACATGCGCACAGATATTGGCCATAAGGCGATCGCACGTGAACGCAAGAAATCTGCTTGAAGTTGGCGATTTATCTAAGTGCCTTCAGACAGAAGACTAAATTCGACGGACTCAACGCGTCCGATTGACAGAGTCATCGAACTCATTGATGCTAGTCTGCGGACGTTGACCGGGTCGAGTCGTCACAGTATTTCTGCTCAAGAATTTCCGGAAGGAAAAAAACTAAACGAACAGGATTCTCGAATTTCTGCCTCATTGATGCGCGTAAACCACACTGGCGAAGTTTGCGCCCAGGGTTTGTACGAAGGGCAAGTCTTTGTTGCTCGAGACACATCTACGAGACTGCATCTTCGTGCAGCAGCAGCAGAGGAAGTGGAGCACTTAAATTGGTGTCGAATGCGATTGCGAGAACTATCCAGTCCAGAGAGCATGCTAGCCCCTATTTTTTTTCTCGCCTCTGTAGGCGTAGGTGCAATAACAGGTGCGATGGGTGATGAGATTAGTTTAGGGTTTGTTGAAGCTACAGAGGACGAAGTAAGAAAGCACATCGACAAACATTTAGCGCAACTACCAGAAGAAGATGAACGTTCGCGGGCTATACTCGACAAAATTCGAGAGGATGAGATCCGGCACGGCACGACCGCTCTGGAAAGTGGCGGCGTCGAGTTTCCGCGTTCGGTGAAACAGTTCATGACTTTGATGTCCACAGTCATGACTATTTCGACACAACGTATCTAGTTCAAGGATCCCTAAGCATCACCGCACGATTAGGAATTCAACACTTGTTTGCTCAGGGGTGGGTGGTAAATGAGCTGGACGCTAACACCGTCCGGATCATACACGTAAAAACTACGTGCCCCGTCTCGATGTGTTTTTGGTTCTTTCGCGATTTGTACCCCTTTGGTACAAAGGTACGAATACCACTGATCCACTTCCTCTTCGGAATTTAGAATGAATCCAATGTGGTCTAACTTCGAGTCCTTTGGATTGCCCCTATGAATCGCGAGATTGTCATTACCGTTGGTTAAATACACGTTATCAGTATCGGGTTCCCATTCCACTTGCATTTTCATAATTTCAGCATAAAACTCGCGGCTTGCTTCAAAGTTCGTGGAAGTCAACGCGACGTGGTGAAGACCTTGCGTTTCAAGCGTGGTACTTGAGGACTCGACTGTGTTGGGTTGGTCCGAGCTGGCGCAGTGTAAGGCAAAGGTATGTGTAATGTCAATTCCAGCACGACATAGGATGTTAGACACAACGCAGTATTTTTCCGTACCCAGTTTCAGTGCCCGATCTATTGTCGATTCAGTTAGTTGGTGCCCCGTTAGGTCGAAGTGTAAATGAATGGCACTTAAGTCGA
Source organism: Gammaproteobacteria bacterium (assembly GCA_009837185.1). Lineage (GTDB taxonomy): Bacteria > Pseudomonadota > Gammaproteobacteria > Pseudomonadales > Azotimanducaceae > Bin55. The sequence continues at coordinate 103,598 of VXUA01000066.1, forward strand.
TTAAATCTGACTCTTCTGGTATGGTTGTCACTTGGGTACGACATTCAGTAATGTCGACCTTGGACTTGTGGAGTATGTGGATTGCAGAAACAGTGCAACAGCTGCCCAGACCCATGAGAATTAGATCTTTTGATGCAATTCCCTGTCGTGGGAAATCAAAAAGGTCAGGGGCTTGTAGTGAGACTGCGTATCCAGAATGCGAAATGCCAGTAAAGTTTTTTTCTGGCTTCATGTTGACTGTAATGGTCATGGGTCGTCTTTACATTTGGGATGGTTTGACGTGAAAAACGCAGTACTGGCGCTCCAGTTTGAAAGGCGGGACATCGAGTTGTCGAAGTGCCAAATTATCACGAGACTAGAACTATCAAGAAAGCTAATTCGTAGTCGCGTTGACAATGATGTAGACGTGAAACAATAAACATTTTCGAAGCGTAATAAATATAGAAACACTTTTATGCAACTAGACCTCAAAACGATTCGAGGCGACGTTCTCGGGGGAATCACTGCCGCAGTAGTTGCGCTCCCTATTGGAATGGCGTTTGGAATTGCTTCGGGGATGGGTATTTTAGCTGGCCTGTACGGGGCGGTAGCGTTGTGTCTCATCGGCAGCATTTTCGGTGGTACGAAGACACAAATATCTGGTCCTACAGCTCCAATGACAGTCGCAATGACGGTGGTGATCGCCACGTATGCGGACGGTAATGTCGCGCAAGCTTTGGTGATTGTCGTATTTGCTGGATTTATCCAAGTGTTGTTGGGTCTTTCTCGAATCGGTCGTTTTGTAGTCTACACACCCTATGTGGTGATTTCTGGGTTCATGACAGGAATCGGTTTGATTATCGTTCTCGTACATCTGCCACCCATTCTTGGTGCCCCGACTCCTGATGGAGGTGCTATGGGTGCAGTAAATGCGCTCCCAGAAGCATTTGCCGCAGTGAATCTTCACGCAGTGTTCGTCGCATTAGTGACCATCGGGACTGGTTTTTTGTGGCCGAAACGCTTGCGGCGTTTTATACCTGCGCCTCTTCTCGGATTAATCGCCGGTGGCTTACTAGGCTATTTTTGGTTAACGGGTGCTCCAACTCTGGCGAGTTTTCCTATTGAGCCTCTCAAATTTTCTTTAGAAGTCCCAAGTGCAGGTTTTCTGTTACGCGCAATCGAACCAGCTCTAATACTCGCTTTGCTCGGGTCAGTGGATAGTCTGTTGACTTCTTTGGTCGCTGATTCTATGACCGGCACGCGTCACAATTCGAATCGAGAATTGATCGGTCAAGGATTAGGAAATATCACAGCTGGATTGATAGGCGGGCTACCGGGTGCTGGGACCACGACTTGTACGGTTACCAACATCATGTCCCAAGGTACGACACGATTGTCTGGGTTAGTCTGTGGTACTTTATTGCTTACCGTCGTACTGTGGTTAGGAAAGTTTCTTCCACCGATCCCATTGTCGGCTCTAGCAGGAGTCATGGTATTGGTTGGCTTAGAAATAGTCGATTGGAATCTAGTTAAGCGACTCCATAGGGTACAGGCTTATTACTTGAGTGTAGTTCTACTCACCTGCGGACTAACTATTTTTGTTGACTTAGTTACCGCTGTCGCAGTGGGACTAATCGTCGCAGGTCTCACTCACGCGGCTCAATTGGAATCTCTTGAACTCGACAATTTGAAATCTCTTCCGTTACTGGATTGGAAGTTTCTTCACAGACTTGACCCGGACGATACCGCTTTCGATGATCGCTTGGAGGAAACAGGAGTGGATGTCTTTTCGGCTAGAGTAGGATTGGTTGAATTTAATGGTATTTACACGGTGGCTTCGTCCCGAGAGTTGTCATCAGTCATTGGAGAAGACATAAAAGATCACGAAGTCGTTATCTTTGATTTTTCGAAAACCGTGCACATTGACGACAGTGTCGCAATGGTGATTGTGCGATTGATCAACATTGTGGTCAAAAGCGATACACATCTAATCATTACGGGTCTCGGAGGAGCGGTTGCTGACACGCTGAATTCATTGGATGTGTTGCATCAAGTGCCAGAAGCCCATGTGGTCCAAGACGTGGATGACTGTAGAGCTTTAGCAGCACGGCTACTTGAACTTGAAGATGAGAAGATGGAGCCTCGCTAAAATCTGGTTTGTTGACAGCAAGAGTAGGAATCGCTATGGGATTTGCACTTTCAGAAATCGAACTCACCAGCAACTCGTTCAAACCGTACGGACGAATTCCCCAGGACCATACTGGCGAGGGAGAAGACTACTCTCCGCATTTGGCGTGGTCAAACGTACCCGAGAACGCAGAGTCATTCGCTGTGGTTTGCCATGATCCGGATGCGCCACTCCTTACACCTAGCGGATACGGATTTGTGCATTGGGTTCTTTGTGGCATTCCTCGACCAGTTCGTGAGCTACCAGAGGATTGTGAAGAGTATGTTCACGGTAGGAACAACTTTGGCAACATTGGATATGGCGGTCCTATGCCTCCACCGGGACACGGCACACACCATTACTACTTTTGGATCCTCGCTCTGGATACGATGTTGTCGTTACCGGCTGGTTTGAACATGGAGGAATTGTTTAGCGAGATTGAGCCAGCAGTCGTAGGCATGAACAGACTTGTGGGGACATATTCCCGAAGCTAATCAACGACCACAGATTTTTGAAACTCAGTAAACGATCAGATATATTTAACAAAGACTTATATACCTGACTTGACGCTAGAAAGCGCTTTGCAACAAAGAGCATCACGAACAAAAAAATCGGTTTGGTTTCGGGTAGGTTATTTTTGTGCGGCATCATTGCTTATTGGACTAATATGGTGGACTTTTTCATGGTGGTTTTTTGTTGGATTGATGATCATCATCGTTATTTTTGTTGTTAAAGTTATCGTGTTCGGTGGCATTGTGTTGCTCTGCTCTAAAGAAGAGAGACAAAATGTCAAGAAATACATTCTTAATCGATGAGGAAGACCAGTTCAGCGTCCTAGGTACTTGTAGTTTTACGGTGTGGGACTTCCCTTCACTCAAATTGAATTGACAAGTTTAGAACGTTAGTCCTATTTACAAATGAGCAGTCGTTCTCAAAAGTGAAATTTGATGTGGGAGGGAAACGGCTACAGATTCGAGAAATTCATAGAACTGTATGCCGACGTCTTACCTCTCTGAGTTCCTCTCCGTTTCTAAACAATCGATACGTCGGTCGTGTAGTTAGGTTTTCTCGAACTTGCTCTTTAGAGAAAGAGTATCTTGGTAAGTAGTGAGTGTCTCTGTTACCATCTTCTTGACGGTCAAGTCTCTTGCTCTAGCCCATACCGACTCAAAATCTTGTTTAGCTCGTTCAAATTCCCTCAGTGTTTTTTCAACCTTGAGGGAGACTCTTTCCACACTCAGAGGGTCAATTAGATAGTCGTGTGGAATTAAGTCTGCCGCGATTCCAGTTGCAGTGGAAATCACCACTAATTTTTCTTGAAGTGCTTCTAAGAACACGTACCCAAAGCCTTCGCTCTCAGAAGTAGCGACAAGCAGTTGATGATCAGTAAATAGATCTTGGACATCGCTCCTTTCTCCAAGAAAGCTTACACGATCTTGTAGTCCAAGATTGGCAACTAGCGTTTCGAGTCTAAGTCGCTCGGGACCGTCTCCGACGATTGAGATGTGAATTGGAATGTTGTTCCAGGCTTGAATTAAGAAGTCAAATCTCTTTACTGGAACTAGTCGACCGACTGCGATTGCTCTAAGATCTGAAGTCACGAACACCCGTTCAAAATGGTCTGTACATATGGATGATCAATTTTCCGAGCGACTGCTGGACTAACCGCAATGATAGTGTCAAATTTCTCGTACAGGTGAGGTTTGATGTTAAGATTGTGGACTGTCAATATGCACCTGCTACGGAATTTGTGTCGAGTTAAAGAAACAACCTGAGCGGCTTTTCGACCATGAGCGTGAACGATGCTAGGTTCGATAGCAAGAACCTGCTTGGTAAATTCTCGCAACAGGAACGGACTGTATCGCCAACGATCGAAACGTACGATTCGGAACTCTACCGAGTGATCAAACAAAGCCTTGTAGGACTCATGTGCAAGAATCGTGACACTGCAATCGGAGTTTACGAGACCGGCCGCTAAGTCTCGCACATGCCGTTCTATACCCCCTCCTGTGTTTAGACCGCTGATTGCGAAACAAACGGAGAGTTTCTCATCAATGTTGCGGGTCAAAGTCAAGGTTGTGTGTCGACAGGTTCGATATGCTCGATTGCCTCAAGATACTCGGCTTGGATTCGCGACGCAACAATTTCTAAAGCTTTGGCGGAATCAAGGGGATTGTCGTCCATCGCTTCCGGAAGTGAAATTACTAAACTCCCGTCTAGATCTACGACTTGTGGATCTTCACTCATTTCCTTGAACAATGAGTGTTGTAAAGGATCAATGCGCCACTGAAAAAAACGGATTGTTGGCGGCAATCTCTTTGGTAGTATGTCGCCACACTCATTCTCAATAAAAACACCGACTGTACCCTTGAGAGGCGCGGCGACAACGTGTCCATCGAGTCGTATAAGCGATTTCCAATTGCGTGCGAATTGAGAGAGATACACCCCGCCCATACCGTGTCCTACTATAGTGACCTGCTTGATCGATTCATTGGATTTCAGTAATGAAGAAAGGTCTTGTCTCGCTTCCTCATCGGATGGGTTAGGACATTCACTTGGATCCCATCGGATAAAGAAAGTATCGGTGGCTTCGTCGTCCATGGTTTGAAGAGGTAGCGTCCATTCGAAACCATCGGTATTCGCGTCGTGTATTGCGATTAGTAATCGATTCACGGTGGCACTCGGAGGTTCGATCCGATGAAGACCGAGAGGCAGTTCCATCAACTCAGAGTGGGAGTCTTCTAATTTTTCTGTAGGAACTACCAGATCGTGCAAGTTAACCAAAGTGTCAGAAAAAAGTTGCCCGGTTGAGAAAAGCAGGGCAAATACCAACAGTGTTTTGACTCGTAGCCAGTTTTCTTTCATTCGAAAAACTTTGACGATTGGTACTACGAGAAACTGGAACCCGATGACGAGGTTATTCTTCACCGGCCGGATGGACTTCCTCAAGTGTCTCCGCGTCGTATACCACACCACCTTTGATCACGTACACAAGGTCATCTGAACTACGGATATTTTCAAGCGGATCATTCTCCAGCACGACAAGATCTGCCAATTTACCGACTTCAATGGTACCGATATCTTCGGCGATACCAAGCATTTCAGCTCCATGTCGCGTTGCAGCTCGCATGGCCTCATAGTTACTAAAACCACCCTTGGCTAAGCTCCACAATTCCCAGTGATAACCGAGACCTTGAAGTTGGCCGTGCGAACCGACGCCGACTTTACCTCCCGCTTGCACGATCCTGTGACTTTGCTCGGCTTGTAGAAGAAACACATGGTCTTCTTCATGTACCCAAAATGATCGGCGGAGTTTGCTATCGAGTATCTGTTGGGGGGTAAAGTCTCGAAGTTTTTCATTGAGAAGGGGTGATTCTTCCGCGATGAAGTAGTTCTCCCCTCTTGGTCCACCGTACACGACCAAAAGCGTGGGCGTATAAGCAATCTGCGATTGCGCGATAAGTTCTACCACATCTTTGTACATTCCGATTACAGGCAGGCTGTGTTCGTTACCGCTGAAGCCATCGATTACGTGTGTGAGATCGAGTTTTGTGTCTAGTGCTCCTTCAGCGGTTGGCATGACTTTCAGTTCAGCTGCGGCCTGAAGCAGCCACTGGCGTTGTTTTCTGTTACCCGAAATGTAAGCCTTAATGTGTCTCACACCGTAATTTTCGACGTAGTTTTGGAGAACTCTTTTGGCGTGTTCTTGACTTTCAAAATCATGGTCGCTAAATACACCCGGTCCGGTGGAGAGGGTGCGCGGTCCCTTCATCCGGCCTGCATTTACTAGATCGCCGTAGTCAATTACGTCCACCGTACTCGGTTGCACATCAGTTGCCGTAGTAATCCCATAGGCAAGATTAGCGCGGAGAGACCACAGATCAGGGTCGAGGACGTTACGATACATTTTGAAATGAGCATGAGTGTCCACGTATCCAGGGAAGATGTACGTCCCAGAGACGTCGACAATGGTCGCCTCTTGGGGAATCTCAATATCAACGCCTATTGCTTTGATGCGATCCCCTTCAATCAATACAGTAGTGTTTCTAAGTTGATTGTTGGCTTCGGAAGTCATCGAAGAAACTGTACCACCCACGAGTGCGATTGATCCCTTGGGGATCTGTCTTGCGTGATAAATCTTTACTGGGATTTGTACTAGTGAGGACGATTCAATTGACTCCGTCTCGGATTCATCTGCTGTATTACTCAAGGTATCTTCACAGTCTTCGTCCGTAGTATCGTTTTGCTCTAAACAATCAAAGGCTATTTCTATATCAGCGACAGATCGATAGAAGATATTGTTCCCGACACTCCAATACACAACGGAGGAATCGTGAGACCATCCCAAATGGTCAACTCCGGTTTTGACGAGTGTTAAGTACGGAAGTTTAGGATCATTGATTGAAGTTTCAAAACTTGGAAGATCGGTTTGTAGCGTACGAAGTAGATAGAGTCGATTGGTGTGTTGGACTAGAACGTACCGGCCGTTGGGTGAAAGTTCTAGATTACGTACAGGAATCTCGCCTTCGTCATAGTAAATTCCCGATCCTTTTACAGTTAAATGCGATCGAAAATCTGAACCATCTAAGCGTATCGAAACAAGACCGGAGTTACCCGAACGAAAAATACCAGGATAGAGGTATGCGTACAGTCGGTTCTCATCTGGCCCCCAATGTTGATTCGTAAAGCCACGGGCGTGCCGTACAACACGATCTTCAAGATTTCGATTGGTTACACTGACCTCGATGATGTCCGTTCCTGGAGGCTGACCAAAATCTCCGCCATCGACGACACGCTCGTGTTGAATTCCTCTAAAGACGAAGATTGAGTTCCCGTCTCTTGCCCAGAGTGGTTGTGTATAGAACGCACTGTTGCTAGAGACTCGGGTTGGTTTTCTATTTTCTCGCGCCGGGACGGTCCATAGGACACCACCATCTGCAGACCAACTCACGAATGCTATTTGCGTGCTATTGGGAGACCAAGTAGGATGTGCAGAAAAGCCTGGGACGTCCTCAACGTGCCAGAGATCATTCGTCTCTAGGTCGAAAACGTAAATGTCCGCCATAGCAGTAAACACGAACTTTTGTTTATCGGGTGAGAGCTCCAGATCATGAATCATTCGCGCTTTCACGGGTTCAATTCCAATGCGGTGAGGGAAGTACAGGCGCGGTCCCAACTGTTTGTTGATTTGAACATTGAAAGGAATTTCTCGTGCCGTAGAGTTCTCGTCTTCGAACACATCAGTGATGCTTTTTCGCCACAGTCTGCCACCCATAGTGAACACGATCTCGGTATTGTCAGGAGTAAAGGAGTAGTTAGGAAAGACATCGCGCGTGAACCGGGACTCTTGTTCGTCCCGTTGTACCGGGAATTCGAACCAAACGTCGTCGCCGGTAATTAGATCTCTGATACGGAGGCCGGTTTGTCCCTCCGCCCTAGTGCCGTACGCAAGATAACGACCATCGTTAGAAATTTGTGGACGAAATGCACCACCGGAAGATCCCGTCAAAGTGTCCTCATAGTTATTCTTGAGTTCTCTTCTCACCACTTGCCAAATCGGTAAGCGTAGGTCATAACCGAATCCACCGTATTTACGGGCGTAATACAGATATCTACCGTCTGGACTGTAAACTGCCCCCAACGCGTTGTGCCGCGCACTGCGCGCTGCTGATTTGTTGGCATAGGTTATCTGAACTCCCGAACCTCCGTTCAGGTGATAAGCCCATATTTCGTAGGTGGCAAGTCCCCAAGACGACTTTGATACGATGACATGGTCTCCCTTTGGCGACCAAGAAGGTGACGCAAATAGTGCGTCGTCTTTTGCGTCAGAGAGGTTGCGCGGATTCTCCCCGTTCGCATCCATGATCCACAGGTCTTCCTTGCCCCCTCGATCTGAGATGAAGGCAATCTTAGATCCATCTGGTGAATATACGGGTTGTGAATCAAACTCCATACCGGAAGTGATAGCGGTAACTTCCCCGCCCGTAATAGGTAGGGTGTACAAGTCGCCCAAGACTTCAATGATCAAGGTATCATGCGTAGGAGAAACGTCCACCGCGAGCCATGTTGCTTCGTCGGTGGTTATGTTGATCTCTCGCACACCGTCTAATGGAAGATCTGCCTTCGCGATCACTAAGAACGAAAACGCGAGCAGAATGACATAACACTCTTTCACGGTAGAGGACTTGCCTTACGTTCTTGGTTGCTTGAATTTTTTTCCATGTGATCTTGGACTCGCTTCAAAGCCTCTCGAGTTTGCTTTAACTCACGGATTACTTCTGCGGTATCCAGCTCCTCGCGTAGTGTCGCGAGTTGGGCTTCTTTTGCTTCTTGTACATTTGTGACCACGATTCCGATGAAAAGATTGATGATCACAAACGTTGCGATCACGACGAAACTCAAAAAATAGATCCAGGCCCACCAATAGCTCTCTAACGCGGTATACATGATGTCGGTCCAATCTTCTAAAGTAACTATTCTGAACAGGGTCAACAACGAAATTCCTAGCGATTCCCAATGCGTGGGATCGATTTCATGAAACAAGTGATATCCAGCGACACCGTAGACGTAGAAAATTACCGTCATTAACAAAACGACGTTGATCATTCCGGGAAGCGAGTGCATCAATGCAGTGACAAGAACTCTGAGTTGTGGTAACACGGAAACGATACGTACGACGCGTAAGAGCCGTGCGATTCTCGCGATCATCGCTAACTCCCCGGTCGCCGGAATTAAGCAAAACACAATAATCGCGAAATCAAAGCAGTTCCAGCCATCACGAAAGTAATGGTGCACTCTTGGATAGTTAGCCATCATTTTGGTTACCGCTTCGACGATAAAAATCCACAGTATCACGTCGTACGCGAAATTTATTTGAGTGGAAAAGTGTGCATGAATGTAGTCCGATGTGTCTAATCCGACTAAGATGCCATTGAGCACTATGAACGCAATTATTGCGACTGAGAACCAAGAACTCGCGACGATCCGTTGCGCTGTTTGCTGTATCGAATTTAACAACATAGAACTTTTAGGTCGAACCTGTTGGGAGCTTCGCGGACAAAGTACTCATTAGTCGGATTGAACTAAATGAGTTCTACCAGTGACTCAATGGTACGGTCGGCACCCAGCGTACTTACAGAGACTCCTTGATTGTAACCGTAGGGTACCAGAACGATGGGGCAACCAGCGCTTCTAGCGCAAGTTACATCGGTGATGGAATCTCCCACAAACATCGCTCGTTCTGGTGGTGTATCCAACTCTTTACAAGCATGCAATAATGGGTCTGGTTCTGGTTTTGCTATCGACAGAGTGTCTCCGCCTACGACCACGCCGAAATAACTGAGTAGATTCAATTCCCTCAGGAGCAACTTGGACAGGTCATACCGCTTGTTGGTAACTACCCCTAATTTGCACTTTCTCCGTGCTAGATGCTGAATGGTCAATCGAACACCCGCATAAGGTTTGCTGAATATTGCGATGTGTTGACGGTAGTATGCTAAAAAAATGGAATAGAGTTTTTCGATTTGAGTATCTGTAGATTGTTCATTGTGTCGTTCTAACGCACTGGAAATCATTTTTTTGGCACCGTGCCCAACCCAATGACGAGTAAGTTCGATGTCAACCGGTCCGAGTTCAACCGAGCTTAGAGTAGAGTTCAATGCATGGTGAAGGTCTGGGGCAGTATCGACTAGTGTTCCATCTAGATCGAACAGAAGCGTATCGGTCATGTCAGATTGTTACGACAATTCCGCTCGCATTTCGTCAATAACGGTTTTGTAGTTACTGCTACTGAAGATTGAAGAGCCCGCGACAAAGAAATCTGCCCCAGATTGCCAAGCTTCACGAATGTTCTCAAGACTCACGCCACCGTCAACGGCAAGGCGTGCGTCTAAACCATGGGAATCAAGTAAGTTGCGAACTTTTTCTAGCTTACGAAACGTCTCTGGGATAAACGTTTGTCCACCAAATCCAGGATTAACACTCATCACCAACACTAAATCAAAATTTCCTTGTAGTTCGTCTAGAACATTCAGTGAGGTGGACGGATTCAAAACTATACCAGCTTTTGCGCCTCCTCTCCTAATCCTGTGTAAAGCCGCGTGCGCATGATTTGTTGCCTCCGGGTGTATGGAAATGTACGATGCCCCGTTGTCGAGGAATGCATCGATCATGTTTTCGACTGGTTTCACCATCAGGTGCACGTCAAACTCAGTCTCCGGGAAGTGAGTTTTTAACGAGTTTAGTACAACCGGCCCGAAGCTTAAATTCGGTACGTAGTGGTTATCCATGACATCGAAATGGATCACATCGGCACCAGCGTCTAAGACAGCTTTGACTTCGTGTCCAAGTTGTGCGAAGTCGGCAGCAAGTATAGAAGGAGCAATTATCGGATTCATGCGTTTTGCTTCTGTCTGTTGATGATTAGATTACGAGGCATATTATCAAGAACCGTTCATAGTTCACGCTGCGAAGTGTTTGAATTAGTTTCACGCGGAAGTGTACCCCGACTATGTAATTCTGTAAGGCAATAGTCCTCAAACAATCAAGTTTCGGCGGAATCACGTAATTTCGACAAACTATTTGGAGAGCCGATGTCAATCCAATCGCCATAAAAAACTTCCCCTGTCACTTTGCGCTGGTCAATGAGTTCAAACATCAGATCTCTCGTGAGTGAAAAGGGCTTCGCTTCTCGCTGTTGAAAAATGTCTGGATGAAGTACCGCGATGCCGCTGTAGGTCAGGTCATGACGTGTTAAGTCTGCAAATCGTTGCACGATCTTACCGTCTAAAGCAAAATCCCAGCTAGATTTGTTCTTAACGGGCGTGAGCACTAGATGCCCCTGATTCGTTTGATGACGAACTAGACGTGTAAACGGATAGTTTGTCCAAACATCGCCATTCATTAAGAGAAACGGTTGCTGTCCCAAGTGGGGTAGCGCATTGACAATGCCACCACCTGTGTTTAATAGATCACTTTCTCTACTAAAAGTGATTCGAACATCAAAACGGGAACCGTTGCCTAAATGGTCAATCAACTGGTCCGCTAGATGATGAACGTTAATTACTATTTCTTGTATTCCAGCAAGTCGGAGCCAACCGATTTGATGCACGATGAGGGGAGCGCCTCGAACTTCAATTAACGGTTTTGGAGTCGTATCCGTTAAGGGTTGTAAGCGCGTACCAGGCCCGGCCGCGAGGATCATAGCTCTCAATTTTGGCGACGAATTTTGTGTAGCGTTACTGGAATGACACTACGTTGGAGCCACAATCCAAGCGGTCGTACTGCTTCGATTTCTTCGCAAATACCCTGTGCTTTGCGAAGAGTCGGGAGAACATACTGTAAGTGTGTCGATTGCTCGCGTTGTAGCCAAAGGCGCACGAAGATACCAGCCGCTTTTAATAATCTTTGTAACGCGGTGAGTTTCACATTGATTGCAAAAGTCTTCTGAGTCGTTGCATTTTGGTGTCGAGTCGTCAAAACACAAGACCAAAATGATCGAATCTGCTTCTCGATTGTGGCGTAGTCATGATCCCAGTAACAGTCGTACAGTAGTGATGCAAGGTCATACGTTATCGGCCCAACTAGAGCATCCTGATAGTCGACAACACCTAGAAATGGTGGGTCTGGTCGCACCAACAAATTTTTACAATGAAAGTCTCGATGAACGGTACAAGTTGGAATCGCAGAAATTTCGGTGACCAAGTAGTCAAAGCAACTCTGAACCACCCTGGCGTTAACGTTGATTAGTCTACGACAAAGGAAATCTTGGAAAATTTCGAGTTCATTGTTGAACCTAGCTTTTTCGTATTGTGGGATGATTGGATCTGATATTGATTGAATCTTGCCTAGTGTGTGGAACGCTAGAGTCAAACATTGGTCTACGTTACCCAGTACATACTGAGTATGGAAATCTTCCTCGCCTACATCCTCTAAGAGAAAATGTCCTCTGTTGCTGTCAAATTCATAGACTGTTGGAACTGGTACGCCGTGGCGTTTGAACAAATCTCCGAAATGCATAAATCGGTCGTTGAGTTCGGTCTCCGGGGGTGAAAACATGAGTATAAACGATGCAGTTTCGGTTCGACATCGCCAGAATTTCCGAGTGCTGGCTTCTGTTTTGAGAGGTATTACTTCCTTCCAGGCTGAGTCAGTATGGGACGGTGTCCAGAGAAAGATGTCATGTGTATTGTCATTAAGCATAATCATCGTCAAATTTTAGGTTCATGATTGATCGATTGAGCAAATTAGGGCAGCTAGGGGCACGGCGTATAGGCTTGTTTTTGTGCTGTGCGTTAGCGTTGGCGGTCGGGGCGGAATCAGACTTTGCTAAAAGTATTTGGCGAGCTTCGAATACCAAGAACTGCCACGGACAGTACGACGTGAATCTGATCATTAAGCCGGAAACAGAAGAATCCAATACTGAAGAAGTTACGGTGCACGCAGATCGTGTTGAGCTTTACTTGAAAGGCACAAGCACAAGTAGACTGACCGGGGATGTTAGCCTACAACTTGGCGATCTCTATCTAGCCACGACCAATCTAGAGATTGACGCGATAGACCAAATATTCAGCACCACGGATGGTATGACAATCGTTAATGAAAATTTCGCGTTGCACGTAGATGCGACGACAATTGAGGCTAAAGCTAGGTCGCTACAGGTGAAAGGTGCTGACTTTGTCCTTCTACAGGATGGCTATCGGGGACGAGCTGAGCGTCTGTCGGCGAGCGACACCGGAGCAGAGTTTGAAAAAGTATCTATTACCTATTGTCCGCCGGAAGTAAATTCTTGGCTTCTATCAGCGGGGCGTATTCGTTTGGACCGAGCACAAAACATTGCGGTCGCACGGGATGTTCAGCTGAGCGTGGGGAGACTACCTACTTTCTACGTACCTTATTTACGCTTTCCTCTAACTGGCGCGCGCACGACAGGAATGCTACCGCCAAATTTTGAACGTAATAGTTTGCGTGGATATGAACTTGCATTGCCCATCTACGTCAATCTCGCACCAAATTACGATCTTACGCTAACTCCACGATTGTCTTCACAACAAAATCATAGTTTGGAAACGGAATTTCGATACTTAACACGGGTCTCCAATTCAGAGTTTCACGCGGTATTTTTGCCATCAGATGATGAGTATTTGGATTATTTGGCGAGTCGTATCGATCGACCATCTGTACCCTCAGCAAATCCATCTCGACGTTGGTACGTAAGGGTGCAACACAACTTCGCTGTAGACGGTTGGCTGGGAGACGTAGATTACTCCTTTGTGAGTGATGAAGATTTCTTACGCGACTTTGGCGGTTCCATTGATGATCTCGGTCGTGTTGGACTCTGGCGAACGGCCTATGTCTCCAAATTAGGACGTGATTATCAATTGTTGTTTTCAAGTGAACGATTTGAACCCTTTCGTTATTGGGGTACGTCGGTATCAAAATTACCTCTGATCGAGTATCAACATCAGTTTCCTCTATTTGGATTCAAACTTGGCTTTGATACTCATTTAGCTAGGCTAAAGTCGGTGGATTTAGAGGACGAGTTCGAAGTTGAGCGCCGTCATGGGAATGTGTTTCTTAAGTTACCGCTTCGACGAACCTGGGGACAGCTGAGTATCGAAAGTTCTCGAGGCTATACTTGGTTTGAACTTCCAAATGAGAGACAGACTCGGCATACTACGACATTAAAGGTGGACTCGCGACTGATATTTGATCGCACGTCAATGAATTTGGCCCCCTCTATGCAAACACTCGAACCAAGAGTCGTGTATGTTAAACGGGACTCTGGAATTCGAAAGTTGCCCTTTTCATTTGATGTTGGACCTCGTTCCGTTACCATGGAATCAATTTTGAACCCAACGCGCATGACTGGGTACGACAAACTACCTCCAGTGCATTCGATCGCATTTGGATTGAGCGGAAGCCTGAGCGATCTGAGAGAGCGTCGAAAATTACTTGAGCTTCAGTTGGCAGTTTCTGCGCCACTTGAAACTTTCGATTACAACCCGCATAAAACCCCTTCGTTCGGTCTTGCGGTTCTTGGATCTCTAACGGTTGATTTGCAATGGAGTGCAGCGTACTTTCGCTACTTTGACTTAATCCGAGAAGAAGCCAACGAGTTTCGTATACGGTATCAACTAAATCAAACGCGAATCAATGGTTGGTTACGCTACGAGCAAGAAGCGGAAACCTTGCAGAGTTACGTTGACGTCGCGGTCCCAGTAGCTCAAGGCTGGAATATTTACGGACGTTGGCATCACGATTGGGAGCATGATGCGCACGTCGACTCGTATGTTGGAGTCGAGTTTTCTGGATGCTGTATGGAGTATCGCTTGTTGTGGCATCGAACCATTCGATACGAATGGCTACAATCAGAACGAATTCAGTCTCGAACTGGCCTTCGCTTTGAACTGTCGATGAAGGGACTAACTTCGTTTGGAGACAATGTGTTGTCAATCTTAAATCGAAATATCAATTCACCTGTTAAAGTGTATTAGAGAGGACTAAATGTTTCAGAAATTGAAGAGTGAGGGAAGTTCGTCTCGACCGCGAATGAGCACTCTGTTGCTTGTGAGTGCCTTCTTAGGAGGCGGATACTCCGTCCACGCTGAGTTGGAAATACTGGACGGTGTGGCGGTGATTGTCAATGATTCAGTAGTGATGGTTTCAGAAATCGAAAGGGAGTACGAACTCACCCTGGCAGAACTTGCGAGTATGGGGGCGACAAGTTTTCCTCCTAAAGACCAAATCATTGAACAAATCACCGAGAGGTTAATCTTGGAGAGTATTCAAATTCAAGTAGCAGCGTGGCGCGGCATCGTGGTGACCGATGAAGAAGTAACAAATGTCGTCCGTGAGACAGCGCGGCAGCAGTTTGATATGACGATTGAAGAGTTCCGGGCACTCCTCGCCGAACAGGGCGTGCCGTACAATCAATTTCGGGAAGACTTGCATCGCAAAGCTTTGCTTGAGAAGGTGCAGCAACGTTTGGTAGGCCCGCGCGTACACATTTCGGCTCAGGACGTCGAAGAATTTCGGGCCCTACCTTATTTTGATTATCTCGCTGCCGATCGGTTTCGCGTTGGGCACATATTGATAGCTCACGAAAATTCGGATACGACGAGTGCGAATGATTTGCAGACTCAAGCCGAAGATCTTGTCGAACAGCTACGCGAAGATGCGGACTTTGCCACCATGGCTGTGAATCACTCTTCCGCATCCACCGCTCTAGAAGGGGGTGATTTGGATTGGCGGCGAGCTGAGGAACTCCCACAATTGTTTGTGGAAGAAGTTTTAAAAATGGAAGTAGGCGATGTCTCAGACCCGATTCGGAACGAAAGAGGTTTACACATTATCAAACTTGTCGACAAACAAACCGCGACGAGAGATCAAGAAGAAACTTTGGTTCGACACATTCTGATT
>VXUA01000066.1:119172-149196 GCA_009837185.1 Gammaproteobacteria bacterium
ATTCTGATTCGACCTAGTGCTATTAAAACTGAAATCGCAGCTAAGAAAGAACTTGAGGAGATTCGACAACAAATAGTTGACGGGGAAGAATTTGAAGAACTCGCCGAGCAACATTCTGACGATCTTTCAGCGCGCGACGGTGGGGAACTTGGTTGGACGAATGGAGAGACACTCGACCCAATATTTCTGGACGTGATGAACACTACCGAGATTGGTGAACTCTCCGAAGTCTTCGCGTCCGCCTATGGCTGGCACATTTTAGAAGTCCTTGATCGCAGGGTAACTGACGTGACCGAACAAGTGCTCGACAGGTTTGCATTTAATGCCTTGGCAAATCGATTGTTTGAAGAAGCGTTTCAAGATTGGTTACAAGAAATACGTGCAGAAGCGTTTGTGAAAGTTGTTCGAAAGTCTTTTTAAGGTTGATCGGCGCGTGCCTAGGTGAAAGCTCGGAAACGTTTTGGCCAGCACTTTTTACATGACGCAAATACGCACGCAAGGATACATGATGTCCTAGACGTTCAACCCGAGGATCACGTTCTTGAAATTGGTCCTGGCCGGGGCGAACTTACTGCAGGAATTTTGCAAGCGACCAAAAATGTGGTCGTAGTCGAGATTGATCGTGACTTGTCACGACACCTTCGTGTAAGATTTCCACAACTCGAAGTCATTGAAGTTGATGTCCTTAGCATAGACGCGTCTGTGTTTCGCGGGCGACGCGTGTTGGGCAATTTGCCCTATAACATTTCTACGCCCTTACTTATTAGGATGACCGCGACTCTAGGTTGCGTTGACATGCATTTCATGCTCCAAAAAGAAGTAGTTGAACGATTGCTCGCGATGCCCGGAACGAAGGCGTGGGGTCGGTTGTCCGTAAAAATCCAACGAGTCTTCGAAGTCCGTCCATTGTTTGATGTAGAGCCCGAGGCATTCGAACCATCGCCTAAGGTTTTGTCCGCGTTTATCCGCATGACCTACAGACCTGAGCCTCTCATCCCCAAGGACCTATTAAAGTTTGATGCCATATTGCGACAAGCCTTCAGTCAGCGGCGAAAGACTATTGCGAATAGTCTCGAGTCTTTTCAGATCGATTGGGCGCATGTTGGAATTGCTGGGAATCTACGCGCAGACCAACTGACAGTCGCTCAGTACGTAAGAATTGCAGACGAGTCAACTCGCCACTTGTAATCCAATGACCACCTATGTAGTTGGAGATATTCAAGGATGTCTTACTGAGTTCACCAAGCTATTAGCGAAAATCTGTTTCGATCCTTCAAAGGATTTACTTTGGTTGACTGGAGATTTGGTGAACCGTGGACCCGATAACGTAGAAACGCTACGATTCATTCGCGACTTAGGATCTTCCGTTGTCGCGGTACAAGGCAATCATGATCTACATCTGATTGCGGTCGTGTTTGGCAACCACAACGTCCAACAATCCGACACTTTTCACGATATCTTGTCCGCCGATGACTGTGAGCAGTTATGTGATTGGTTGTGTAGATTTCCATTGTTGCATACAGAAGCAGGATATATCCTCGTTCATGCAGGCATACCACACATTTGGACTCTCCCACAAGCGAAACGCTACGCGCAAGAAGTACACGATGCAATGTTGGGAACATCTTCTAAAGATTTTTTTTGTAGGATGTACGGTAATGAGCCTGCACGATGGTCCGATTCTTTGAGGGGTATAGATCGACTGCGCGCCATCACGAATTACCTAACACGTATGCGTTGTGTTGACCCCGTCGGCCGGCTAAACTTTGAACATGTGCTTGGGACAGAGCATTACCCCCAAAATTTTCGACCTTGGTTTGAATACTCTCCGCAGTACAGCGAACACGTTGCGTTTGGTCATTGGGCCAGTATTGGCGGAGTCACAAACCGATTTCAGTTTCATGCTGTTGATACTGGGTGCGTATGGGGTCGAAAGTTAACCGCTTTAAGGTTACCGGACCATAAACGGTTTTCTATTTCAGCTGAGTCAATTTAGTAGCATATCAGGTATGGACGGGGACGAAAAGTTCATCAATGAAGTCAAAATCCCTGGAACGGTGTACTTAGTCGGAGGTGCCGTGCGGGACAGGTTAAGAGACGCAGAGCTAGACACCGACAAAGATTGGGTCGTAGTGGGTGCTACTGTAGCGGAAATGCAAGCCGCTGGCTTCACTCAGGTTGGCAATCAGTTCCCGGTGTTTTTGCATCCAGTTTCTAACGAAGAATACGCGCTTGCCCGTACTGAACGAAAACTAGGTGAAGGACACAAAGGCTTCGAAACGGATAGTAACCCACAGGTCACTATAAAAGAAGATTTACAACGACGCGATTTGACGATTAATGCCATGGCGATCGGGTATGACGATACAGTGATTGATCCTTGGGGTGGCCAAGCAGATATTAAAGCAAAGATGTTGCGACACGTGTCAGAAGCATTTATCGAAGATCCATTGCGAGTTTTTCGGGTAGCGCGATTTACCGCACTACTACCTGACTTCGAAATAGCAAAGGAGACACTTGAGTTGATGGCGCAGATGCGAGAAGAGTTGTCGGTCTTGCCTGCGGAACGAGTTTGGATCGAATTTGCTAAAGCAATGCGCGGACTCACTCCAAATCGCTTTTTCGAAACGTTAAATGAAGTCGGCGCAGTAGATCCTTGGTTTAGTGATCTTGCTACTCTGAGTGTCGCAGGATTGATCCGCGAACGATGGCTTCGCCATGCGAACGCTCTGGCTGCGATCGGTTGGCTTCATGACGAAGATTCAGTCACCAAGTTTTGTCGTCGGTTGAAAGTTCCTGGTAAGTCATTTCGCTTAGTACGGGGCGTCGCACGTCACGGTCAAACGCTTTGCGAGCTACAAGAAAAGAGTCCAACAGACGTCATGCACGTGCTTCAGCTTAGTCATGCTCTGAGACCGGGCGACGCCTTTGCTCGATTGGTTGATGCCGTTGAAGCTTGTACAAGTACCGATTTATCTGCGGTTCGAGAATTAGTGCAACAACTAAAACAGATACGTGTTGAAAATGTATCGCCGGAACAGTATGGTCGCGAGTTGCAACTTCGTCGATTGAATCACATCGAGTCTCGGTTCACGCATTAGCACTGTTGGACAGGATCGAGGCGATCCAAATCCCAACGAGGTCGCACTACGATCGATAGAGAATCGGATAGTCCAGCGGTCAATCGCTTGTGTCCGGCGAACGCTACCATCGCGCCATTATCGGTACACAAATCGTCCTGTGGAAAGAAGACTTGACAGTCTAGGATCTGTGCTTTTTCGCGCAAGGTTTTGTTCGCCGCAACTCCTCCAGCAATCACGAGAGACTTCACTTTCGTTTTCTCGATTGCACGCTGGCATTTGATAATGAGAGTATCAACGACAGCACTTTCAAATGATGCTGCGATGTCGGCAAGATTCTCGGCCGACAACGGTAACCGTTTTTCGACTGCTAGTTTTACCGCTGTCTTCAGGCCACTGAAGCTAAAGTCTAGCCCAGGACGATCAGTCATTGGTCGAGGAAGCTTGAATCGAGACGGGTCCCCAGTTAGTGCTACACGAGCAATTTCTGGACCGCCCGGATAGCCGAGACCAAGCAGTTTCGCAGTCTTATCAAACGCTTCTCCCGCTGCATCATCGAGCGACTGACCCAAGAGTGTATAGTCGCCGATCGTTTGCACAAAAATTAGCTGTGTGTGTCCGCCGGAAACAAGAAGTGCTACGAATGGAAAGTCAGGAGGACTCTGATCGAGCAAGGGAGCTAAGAGATGGGCTTCCATGTGGTGCACTCCCATCGCTGAAATGTTTAAAGCCCAAGCTAGGGAGCGTGCAATCGACGCACCGACTAACAGCGCGCCCATCAATCCCGGACCTGAAGTGTAGGCGATGGAATGAACATCACGGAGTTCGAGTTGTGATTGGGAAAGCGTCTGACGAATTAAGGGTACGAGTTTTTGTACGTGGTCGCGCGAAGCGAGTTCGGGTACAACTCCACCGTACCTTTCGTGCAATTCGGTCTGACTGTAGACACTCTGTCCACACAGTCCTCGGTAAGTGTCGTAGAGTGCTACTGCAGTCTCGTCGCACGACGTTTCGATGCCTAAAACTAACAAAAGCGCGCGGACTCTAGTCGGAGCTAACCAAGGTCGCGCAAGACGCTTGGAACTATCTGGTCAAGTGGCAGTTCCAGCTTGGCTTCTCGTCGACATTGGTATTCGATCAAATCTTGACTTAGACCGCGTTCTCCGATCGTGATGCGGTGCGGGATACCAATGAGATCAGCATCCGCGAATTTCACACCTGGGCGTTCGTCGCGATCGTCATAGAGAACTTCAATGCCTTGTGTTGTTAGTTGCTCATAAACTTGGTTAGCTACACTCGCGACCGCGGAACTTCGCGGAACGTTTAGGGCAACTAGATGTACTTGGGCTGGTGCTATTTCGAGTGGCCAAAGCGGTCCAACTTCATCATGCTTCTGCTCAATCACAGCCGCGGTCAAACGCGTTATGCCAAGTCCATAGCAGCCCATAAGTACATTAACCGATTCTCCGTGTTCATCTAAGACTGTAGCGTTCATCGAGTGCGAGTACTTTTTGCCGAGTTTAAAGATGTGTCCAACTTCAATTCCTCTCAGAATTGACAACGGTCCGCTACCGTCGGGAGCTTGGTCGCCTTCTACGACTTTGCGAAAGTCTTGGATTGCCGAACTTCGAAGAGATTCGTCTCGATTCCAATTGACACCCGTCAGATGAAAGTCATCCTCATTGGCACCACAGACAAAATCACTGAGCACTGCTGCACTTCGATCGACGTAGTAGGGAATTTGCAGTTGTACTGGCCCGATTGAACCAACGTTGCAACCAATATGGTGGCGCACTTCACTCTCTTTTGTAAACGTCAGAGGACTCAAAACGTTTGGTAGACCGGCTGCTTTAATCTCGTGAAGTTCGTGGTCTCCTCGTAAGACCAAACCGATTGGTGAGTCTCTGCCTTGTACGATCAATGTTTTTACCGTCTGTTCAATCGGGACATCTAAACATTCGACTAGACCCTTGATCGTTCGAACGTTTGGTGTGGAGATTTTGGTTAGAGTTTCAGAGGCGGAGGCCGCTTCCCCAGTTGCTACTGCTTCAGCTTTTTCAAGATTGGCCGCGTAGGAACTAGCTTCGCTGTATGCGATAGCGTCTTCTCCCGTGTCTGCTAGCACATGGAACTCACGATTCTCTTCGTCCCCAATAACACCGCCATGCGCTTCAACGGAACGGAAGTCAAGCGCAAGTCGAGTAAGAATCGCTGAGTACGCTTCATGCATCGCGATGTACGTTTTATGCAACGAATCCTCATCTAGATGAAATGAATATCCATCCTTCATAATGAATTCACGCGAGCGCAACACACCGAAACGGGGTCGAATTTCGTCTCGAAACTTCGTCGCAATTTGGTAGAGATTACATGGTAATTGTCGATAGCTTTTGACGTTTTTTCGGAATAGATCGGTAATCACTTCTTCATGAGTGGGGCTCAAACAATAATCGTTTTCGTGCCGATCTTGCATTCTCAGTAAATCAAGTCCCATAATTTCCCAGCGTTGAGATTCTTTCCAAAGCTCTCCCGGTTGCACAAAGGGCATGAGAACCTCTTGAGCGTCTTTCTTATTAAGTTCTTCCCGTACGATTCGTTCAACCTTCTGCAGCACTCGTACGCCGAGTGGAAGCCACGTATAAAGCCCAGATCCAAGTTGTCGAATGAACCCGCCTCGTAGTAAGAGGATGTGACTCGCAACCTCTGCATTCGTTGGTACGTCGCGAAGGGTCGGAATGAAGGAAGTACTAAATTTCATGTTCTATAGTTGTAAATTTGACCACATTGGTTAGCGTCGGTCTGGTATTGCCACCTTGTTTTCGACCTAAAACTAAATGTTGTTGACAGACTCAGCTAATAAAACGCTAATGAAAACAGTTTGTATTACTCTAAGGTGCTTGAATGAGTGGAGCGACTGCTGAGCTTGCATGCATGATTCGATTCAGCATCTTACAAGCGCAATGTACTACGGTGCATAGTGTAGCTCGAGACACATTATAGCCTCCTACAGCGTGCTAAACCTCTTTGATTTGGCGTCATTGCGTCTGTTTGGGACTTGAACCAAATCTAGATATTTTTCGATGGTGAAGACAGCTCACAATGACTTCGCCACGAACTACTTTTTTCGCTAGTCCTTTGTGCGAGTTGTCCGAAGCGATGTTCGTGCCGGGAAATCTTATAATTTTTTGCCGATTAATAGTTGCCAGGGAGTACCAAATTGCCTATTTATGAGTATGAGTGTCGAGCTTGCGGTCACGGTTTCGAAGTCATGCAAAAGCTGTCTGATCCTGTACTCGTAGATTGTCCCGACTGTGACAAATCAGCACTAAAGAAACTCATTTCTCCCGTTGCGTTCCGTCTGAAGGGAACAGGTTGGTACGAAACTGATTTCAAAAACTCACCGAAGACTAAAGATACTTCCCATCAGCCTAGAGAAAACGGCAGCGACAAGGACAAAAATTCCAAAAAAGAAGACGAACAATCGTCCAAGAGTAGTAACGCCACCGGGGACAGCGCGTCAAGTAAGTCATTGGATTCAAGTGATCCGTCAGGCTCGCGGACGGCGTAAAGGGCAGGAATAGAGCGCTTCACTCCAACTACTGAACGATAAAAATTATGCGAACTCATTACTGTGGCGACCTTCGTCGCACGCACGTAGGTAGCACCGTTGAAGTATGCGGCTGGGTACATACGCATCGCAATCACGGCGCAGTAATCTTTTTGGATCTTCGAGATCACAAAGGGTTGCTGCAAGTCGTGTTTGAATCCGAAAATACGACTGTGTTTGCTTGTGCGGAAAAATTGCGGAATGAGTTTGTAGTTCGTGTCAGCGGCAAAGTACAACATCGGCGCGACGGGGAGACAAATCCAAAATTAGGTACTGGCGAGATCGAAGTTCTAGCGAGTGAACTAGAGGTTTTGAATACTTCTGAAGTACCACCGTTCGCATTACATGAGCACATAGGGATCGGTGAGGATGTTCGGCTGCGTTATCGATATATCGATCTACGTAGAGCCGAAGTCCAGCAGAGGCTGCGCGACCGTGCCTCGATCGTTAGTCAGATAAGAAGATTTATGGAGGCTCAGGGCTTTGTCGACATAGAAACTCCTACCCTAGCGCGATCGACCCCAGAAGGTGCTAGGGACTACTTAGTACCGAGCAGAGTTCATCCTGGAAACTTTTACGCACTACCTCAGTCGCCACAGATTTTCAAACAACTCTTAATGGTATCAGGGCTTGATCGCTACTACCAGATCGCTCGTTGTTACCGAGACGAAGATATGCGAAGTGATCGCCAACCGGAATTTACTCAACTTGACGTTGAAGCGTCTTTCGTTAACGAAGCGGAAATCATGAACTTAATCGAAGCCATGCTAGTGGATTTGTTCAGGGTTCAAAGTGAAGTGGACCTTGGAAAATTTCCGGTTATCGGGTATACAGAGGCAATGGATCGATATGCATCAGACAAACCGGATTTACGTAATCCCCTACAACTAGTCGATATCGATGACTTAGTTATTGAAAGCGATTTCAAAGTATTTGCAGTTCCTGCGAGGGACTCACAATCTCGCGTCGCGGTATTAAGGGTACCGGCGAGTGTCGACAGAATTTCCCGAAAAGGGTTGGATGAATTAGTTGAATTCGTTAAGAAATTCGGTGCTAAAGGACTAGCTTACATACGGGTAAAAGATCGTTCAGCGGGTCGAGACGGTCTGCAATCACCGGTCCTAAAATTTCTAACAGATTCTGAATTGTCAACGATTCTGGCGCGGTGTGAGGCGACTTCAGGAGACATTCTCTTTTTTGGGGCTGACAAATCCCTGACGGCAAATGTTTTTCTCAGTGAATTACGTGATCGTGTCGCACAAGATCTTGATCTGGTCAAAGAGGGGTTCTATCCATGTTGGATCGTCGATTGGCCGATGTTTGAGCTCGATCAAGATCAGTGTTTTACGCCAGCTCATCATCCTTTTACGCGACCTAACTGCTCGCTCGCTGAATTTGACTCGAGTCCATATGAAGCCAAAGCTCATGCGTACGATGTGGTGATTAATGGCTACGAAGTAGGCGGTGGATCGTTGAGAATTCACGATCTCGAAATGCAACAGGCAGTTTTCAGGGTACTTGGGATATCTCAGGAAGCTCAGGTCAAGTTTGGTTTTTTACTAGACGCGTTAAAGTTGGGTTGCCCACCGCACGGTGGCATCGCTTTAGGGATAGATCGCCTTGTTATGATTTTGACTGAAGCACAGTCCATTCGGGATGTAATTGCTTTTCCAAAGACACAGACGGCCTCATGCTCCATGACCCAAGCACCAAGCGAGATTGATCACGCACAACTCCGAGAGTTGAACCTAACCCTACGTAAGAAAGGTAGCTAATGGCCGGTCATTCAAAGTGGGCTAACATAAAGCATCGTAAAGCCCGGCAAGATGCAAAGCGCGCTAAGGTTTGGACGAAAGTCATTCGCGAACTCACAGTTGCCGCACGTTTGGGTGGTGCAAGCCCAGCAGACAATCCGCGTCTTCGCGCGGCGATGGACAACGCGCTCACCGTAAATATGCCAAGAGACACGATCGATCGCGCGATTGCACGTGGAGCGGGTAATAGTGATGAAGGTGCGCTGGACGAAATTACCTACGAAGGCTATGGCCCCGGTGGCGTTGCTTTTTTAGTCGAGACGATGACCGACAACCGGAACCGTACCGTTGCGGCGGTACGTCATGCTTTCTCCAAACACGGAGGCTCCTTAGGCACGACTGGCTCGGTAGCTTTTCAATTTGACCGCTGTGGTGTCTTACATTTTGATCGAACCATCGACGAAGACACCATAATGGAGTTAGCGCTCGAATCAGGTGCCGAAGATGTCGAGAGCGACGACGAAGGAAATTCTGTAGTATTCACCACCTTTGAGACTTTTAGCGAGGTGTTGGCGGCGTTTAGAGAGACTGATTGTGTGCCTTTACACGCGGAAACTACAATGTGGCCTTCAACTACGACTAGTTGTGACGAAGCACTGACTGAAAAGACTCTAAACCTAGTGGACGCGTTGGAAGAGTTGGACGATGTTCAAAGCGTCTACACGAACGCAGAGCTAAGTGACCTCTCAGAAACGGGATGACAACCATCATTGGGATAGATCCTGGTTCTCGCGCAACAGGATATGGTTTAATCTCGTATCACGGTTCGGATTTGCGATATATCGTTTCCGGGAGTATTAAAACGCGACAAAAGAGTTTTTTTGAACGATTGCGCGATATCTACGATGGAGTGGATCTTGTATTGTCGGAATACACTGCCGACATTTGTGCCGTTGAGGGTGTATTCATGGCGGAAAATCCAAACTCTGCGCTAAAGTTGGGACAGGCCCGTGGAGCAGCCTTAGCCGCAGTGCTCGCACGGGAAATAACTATAGTCGAACACAGCGCGCGTCAGGTCAAGAAAGTGGTAGTTGGGACCGGTGGCGCGACCAAGCAACAAGTACAGTACATGGTTAAGAATCTATTGCGTCTGGACGGAACTATGAGCACGGATGCGTCCGATGCTCTTGCAGTCGCGATTTGTCAGGTCTATAGCATGCAAACCGGAAACCAAGAAGGTCGGGGACAATCAGGCCCGCGCGACTTTTACCGAGACTAAACTCACAATTCACCCACACATGTATTACTCATGCTCAGTCGAATAGTTGGAAAGTTTGTCGAAATTGACGAAAATACTGCATTAGTAGATATAAATGGCTTAGGGTACGAAGTCGAAGTCCCACCATCTACCTTCGACGACGTATCTTCTGGAGCCATGTGCACGTTGTTTGTGCATGAAGTCATACAGCAGGATGCTCACACACTATATGGATTTACCAACAAAGCGATGAGAGATTTTTTTCGAATCCTCATCAAAATCCCAAGCGTCGGCCCTCGAAGTGCTTTAGCGATTCTGTCAACTTATACATTAGAGCAATTGAATCGCATTGCGCAGGATCGCGATATCGGTTTTTTGACTCGCGTCAAGGGTATTGGAAAACGTGGAGCGGAACGAATTGTTGTTGATCTTGCGAATCGAATCGACGACTTGCCCTTTGCGGTGAGTAGTTCAATAGACCAATCCTCCGACCTCAGTGAAGCGGAACGCGCCCTAGTAAATTTGGGTTATCGTCAAGGGGACGCGCGCCGAGCGGTAGAAGCAAACTGGCACGACGGCATATCCATCGAAGACTTGGTCCGTGCGTCGCTCCGGCACTTGGCCTCAACAAAATGACGGTGCAAGCAGATAACGTTCGCGTCTTAGACGCGCACCTACAACAAGATGAAGTAAGTTTTGATCGGCAACTCCGACCAGTTACGCTCGACGAATTTGTCGGGCAGACTTCATTGAAGGAACGGCTCAAAATCTTTATCGAAGCGGCGCGGCTACGTACGGAAAATCTTTCGCATGTGCTCTTTCACGGTCCTCCAGGACTGGGAAAAACCACGTTAGCACACATTATTGCAAACGAGATGCAATCCCCATTGCGAGTTACATCAGGTCCAGTGTTGGACAAGCCTGGCGATATGGCGGGAATTTTGACAAATTTAGAAAGAAAAGGTACTCTGTTCATCGATGAGTGTCACCGTATGCCGGTTGCAATAGAGGAGATCCTCTATCCCGCAATGGAAGAGTACAAGTTTGATATCTTGGTTGGTGATGGTCCACTCGCTAAGTCCATACGAATGGAACTCCCTCCATTCACTGTAGTTGGTGCGACTACTCGAGTTGGTTTATTAACTAATCCCTTGCTAGATCGATTCGATATCGTGTTACATTTGGAATATTACGATAGCGACGATCTGGCGCAGATAGTGCTACGTTCTGCTCGAAAGCTATCGATTTCGATCCACGATGATGGCGCAGAAGAAATCGCACGTAGGTCTCGAGCGACTCCACGTGTGGCAAACAGGCTATTGCGATTGGTTCGAGACTTCGCGCAAGTCCGAGCCGACGGCGTCATCACTAAGGATATCGCGGATCAAGCCTTGAGTCTGTTTGAAGTTGATCAAGCAGGACTTGATTCGTTGGACTTGAAATACTTAAACTCGGTCGTTCAAAAATACCAAGGTGGTCCGGTCGGCATTGAGACGCTGTCGGCTTCACTAGGTGAAGAACGCGACACTCTTGAAGAAGTAGTGGAACCATTCTTGATTCAGCAGGGTTTTCTCATGCGAACTCGACAGGGACGAGTGGCTACGAGACTAGCTTGGGATCATCTTGGCATCAACAATCTTGGTCTCGACTTTGTGGATAATCAAACAAACTCGGATCGTTAAGCAATACCAGGGAGGATTTACCGATAGAGATTTTTGCCTTTTTTACAACTGCTTCGCCTCCAGTTATCGCGATTGTGGTACTTCTCGTAGGAGTTTCCGTTGTTTCTTGGACCATGATTTTGGTACGTTACATCGCGTTAAGACGTGCGAAGCAAGAACTCACAGATTTTGAAGACTTGTTTTGGGGCGGGACCGATCTTCGTCAACTATATTCGGAGTTGTCGGAGGAATCAGCTGCGGTATCGGGTATCGAACGTATATTTGTTGCGGGTTTCCACGAATTTGAACGAATGAAATATGAGGGAAGCGTTGACGCTGACGCGGTACAGATTTCAGTGAGTAGAGCTACTCGAGTCGCAGTGACACGAGAGGAAGAGCTTCTTGAGACACACTTGGGCTTTCTTGCCTCGGTCGGTTCGGTAAGCCCTTACATTGGTTTGCTTGGAACGGTGATTGGACTGATTTACTTGTTTGCCGATTTAGGACGCATGAGCCAGGCTACGCTAGCTTCCTTAGCACCTGGGATTTCTGAGGTTCTAGTGGTGACCGCGATGGGGTTATTTGCTGCTATTCCAGCGGTAATCGCTTTCAACCGATATACGGCACGTGTAGAGATGCTTATGAAGCGCTACGATAGTCTCATTGATGAGCTCGTATCAATTCTCTGTCGGGCTGCCAGAGGTCACACACAATAATGGCAAAACGCCGTCAGCCGATGTCACAGATCAATATAGTTCCATTGATCGACGTGATGTTGGTCCTTTTAATTGTTTCCATGGTTACGGTACCACTTCTCAATCAAGGCATCGAGGTAAACCTACCACAAGACTCTTCCGGTACTCTAGAAGACTATGACGAAGATCCACTAGTGGTAACTGTGCGGGCTGATAAACGAATCTATGTTAACGTCGGAGTCTCGGCGGAATTTGACGAGGACTCGTTCATTTCATTTGAAGAAATGCAGGAAAGAACAGAGAAAGTGTTAAGTGCGCGACCGAATGTGCCGGTGTTCATTCGTGGTGATCAAGCGTTAGACTATGGGTACGTGATGCAAGTCATACATGCACTAAAGGAAGCTGGGGCTGACGACGTGGGCTTAGTCACGGAGCCAGAGGAGATCTAGTATCCATGCAATGGATTCGAACTTACGGAATCGCATTTGTGCTGGCACTTCTGCTCCACGCTGCTGCTTTACTATTTCAGTTTGCCCTAGTAGATGGATTGAAGTTTAAGTCTGAAGAAGTCATACTCCAACCGAAAGTGGTCCGAGCATCTTTAATTGTGTTGGACACTCAAGAGAGCACCACTGAGATGACCGCACCGCCGAGCCTTTCCCCGATGATTCCCTTACCGGAAACAGCATCGACTCCCACGGCCGAAGAAGAGAAGGACATACTAGACGATTTAGACTTGTCCGAAGAGTCACAAAAGCGATTGCAAACGTTAGAGGAACTTCGTGATTCCACTCTTGAGGACGATATTTCAGAAACGATACAATCTTTAGCTGACTTAGCGCTTGACGAAGAAAGCGCGACCTACGTCAACCTAATTAATACAGCAATTTCGGACAAGTGGGATCGGCCACCGAGCGCGAGAAGAGGAATGGAAGTTACCTTGCAAGTTGAACTTTTCCCTAACGGTGAACTGAACACGGTAAATATAGTAGAATCTAGTGGTAATGATGCCTTTGACCGGTCAGCGGAGAAGGCAGTCAAAGACGTAAAACGATTTACGGTACCAGAGAACACGGAATTGTTCGAAAAAAATTTCAGAGTATTTAAACTTCGATTCAAACCAGAGGACCTGCTTCGGTGAATCGCGTAACTCTCGGCTTGTTTCTACTCCTAGTTACTTTCCCAGTTCTATCACTTGAAATTGTCATTACACAGGGTAATGACAAAGCGAGTAAGATTGCCGTAGTACCATTCGGTACACCTGAAGGTGTGAAAGACATGGCGTCGATTGTCGAGTTTGATCTCTACCGGAGTGGACAATTTGCGCCGATTGCCGCAGAGGACATGCTTTCTTTGCCACAAATACCCACTGAAGTGAATTTTCGCGACTGGAGAGTACTAGGAGTGGACTACGTTGTCATTGGTCAGATCGAAAAGGAAGAGGATGAGTTAACCGCTACTTTCTACGCGTTCGACGTGAGTTTGGAACGCAAACTTGTTGCTGGTAAGGTAACGGGAGTGTCGAGCCAACATCGTGAAATTGCACACATGGTCGCAGACAAAGTGTTTGAGGGTATCACGGATATACCAGGTGCCTTTTCGACAAAAATAATGTATGTTTTGGTGGAAGGTCGCGGGACGGCGACTCCGAGTTGGCGTCTTGAGATTGCCGACTCGGATGGCCAGAATGCACAAAGGGTACTAGAGTCTCTTCAACCCATTATGTCCCCTACTTGGGCTCCCGATGGAGAGACTATCGCGTATGTCTCTTTTGAAACTGGGACTCCCAATATCGTTGTACATGAAATCTATTCCGGGGAGAGAGAAGTGGTTGCAGCGTTTGAGGGCATTAACAGTTCACCAGAATTCTCACCGGATGGTAAACGCCTCGTCATGAGTTTGTCGCGGGACGGTAATCCGGAAATCTACGTGATGGATGTTGCTAGTCGTAAATTTAAACGCATAACGACACATCGCGCGATTGACACCGAACCAGTTTGGACCTTGGATGGTAAAGAGATTGTTTTTATGTCGGATCGCAGTGGCAACCCTCAGATTTATCGGATAAATATAGAATCCTTGAATTCGAAAAGATTGACATATCAAGGCGATTACAACGCGCGTCCGCGAATATTGCCCGATGGCAAGCACATGTTGTTTGTGCATCGCATCGATCGTACTTATCATATTGTTTGGACTGCTTTGGATAATTCTGGTGACAACATCGTATTAACGAAAAACGTACTAGATGAATCACCTTCAGTTGCTCCGAATGGATCGATGATAATTTTCGCGACGAAAGAGCAGGGTAAAGGGATATTAGGAATTGTCTCGGTTGACGGACAGGTGGAGTTCAGGCTGCCGTCTTCGGAGGGCGATGTTCAGGAACCTGCTTGGTCACCTTTTTTGTCGACAACTTTAACTTTTCAACAACTTTAAATATTGGAGTATTTTTGCATGGAAGCCAAAAAGCTTACGACATGGCTACTGTTAGGTGTTCTAGCGGTATTGCTCTCTTCATGTGCTTTCCTACCCTGTGGTTCTGAAACCGATACGGTAATCGACACACCAGCACCAGAAGTGGTGGCACCACCACCACCGCCGCCACCACCACCAGAGCTGCCGTCTGATCCTGAACCCGAAGAACCGCCAGATTTTGTAGCGGGTACTGACGAAGAAGGTAATGAAGTCTTGGTACCTACGGACGACGATGGTCAGGCAATCAACACGACTTTCAATTTTGAATTTGACAAGTCTGACATATCAACTGCTGACTTTACACGGTTACAACAGATTGCAAGGAGACTTGTAGAACACCGTGACCGAAGTGCGACTATCAGCGGACACTGTGATGAACGTGGAACTCGAGAGTACAACTTGGCTTTAGGTGAACGCAGAGCAAAAGCAGTTGCAGACTTTCTGATGTCAGCTGGAGTTCGTGAGTCGCAAATTACGACTGCAACTTTCGGCGAAGAAGTTCCCCTCGACACTGCGAGTACAGAAGCCGCTTGGGCAAAGAACCGCCGCGCGGTAATCGATATTAGATAAAAAAGTTCGCGCGAGGTCGCGAGACAATCCATGAAAGGTCGGTTGTTCCCTCGGTTTTGGGCTCCCGGAATTCTCGCCACAATTCTTACCAGTGTTGTGGCGTTTGCCCAGGTAGACAACTTCTTGGAAGAGGACAGTAGTACCGAAGTTGATCAGGATGAAACCGATACGACAGAATCTGACGATTCAGAAAGTGGCAATCTCAATCTCTCTATCGTTTTCAAAAAATTAAACGAACTCGAAAGTGAGAATCGAGCTCTAGTTGGCAGGATCGAACAGCTCGAATATGAGCTCGAAGAGCTTCGCCAAGAAAACCGCGAACGATACAAGGACCTAGACGAGCGCGTTCGCGAGCTGACGGGGCAAGCTACCTTGCAATCCGGTGATACGGACGCCCTTGATCCAGATCAAAGCACAGAAGGTGGAATGTATCGAACGGCAGTCAACCACATCGGCGAACAGGAGTTTGAAGAAGCAATTTCTGTCTTAAATGAGATGATCGAAACCTATCCCAATGGAAGTCATGTTCCCATGGGATTTTATTATTTGGGCGAACTCTACAGAACGAAAGACCCAAAAGAACTAGAAGAAGCCCGACAAAATTTTGTACAACTAATACGCTTACACCCGGAGCACGCAAAAGTTGGTGAAGCAAAGTACAAGCTAGGGACCATCTACGACGAACTTGGAGATAGCTCAACTGCATTGGATTACTTAGACGAGGTTGTACAGGATTATCCAGGTACAAGTGCTGCTCGCTTGGCTGAAGAGTATGCTACAACACTACGAGAAGCCGAAAACGACGAAGAGTCTACTGAGTGAAACTACAGCTTGGATTAGCTGGTACCTAAGGAGTGGTGGGTCGTCTGGGACTCGAACCCAGGACTCACGGGTTAAAAGCCCGGTGCTCTACCAGCTGAGCTAACGACCCATTTCAGAATGGCGTATTTTAGGTGAAGTTTCTATCGCAATTCGCAATTCAGACCATAGTTACCCTTGATAGTCTCAGTCAAATCGTACTCGCTACATGCTCGTCGTGTTTAATCGGAGGAATTAGTCTGACATCACCTGTCTCTGAGTACAACCTCTAAAATTGTCCGAGAACAAAAGTGCTAGCTAGGCGTTAGGGACTTGATATTGATTGGGAACGAGGCTAACATCCATTGACAATTTGGCTAATAATTCAGAGCTTAATCACGCTGGGATATTTTGCTCTCTCAGTTTTTTTCTGGGGTGAAATGGCTATATTGTTTCTACCGATGTTTGTGGTTTCGCTCTTCATCTTTTTTCGCTTGGAATATCTGGCCATGACCAATGCATTCCTTAGCCGGATTGACATACGATTACTTACAGTGTTCCTTGTTTGGATTGGAGTCTTACTGGCAGTACTACCCCATACTTTAACTGAGATCTTCTGGTTTGCTAGAGAGTTGTTCTTCCAACCGGGGCGAAGTAACCTGTTTTGGATGTTAGGATGGGTCGTATTTGTGGCGACAGGAATTCAATTAGCTTGGATTGCGACCCTCATTCCTTGGACCAAACTTAAAAACCGTCACCGTGGTTTATTAACTGTACTGTCGTCGTTCAACTCAGTTGTGAATATATCAGGAAGGCCGTTTAAGCTAGTTGGTGTTGCTATTCTGGCTATGTTTCTAGCTCTAGGCTTGGCGTTTGCAATCGGTGCAGTATTGGTATGGTTTCGAGGCTATTCGTCCACCGAAGTGTTTGACAATCCCAGTCTCATGTTACAGTATCAACTGACAACTGCAGGATTTCTGTTAGTGTTAGTTCCAGCTTACGTTCTGACCTGTTTATGGTGGCGACGCGACGTATTGGTCACCGCTCTTACTGATAGTGCTTCAAGCTAACAGATTGTGAATTCAACTAAGTCAAGGACTTTGAACATGGACTTCAACTTTATGGGACTTCCGTAGTTCAAATAAAAACTTAGATGCGAAAATCAATCGAAACTCAAATGCGGTTTTGGTTAGTCGTTCAGTTATTGATTGTCCTCGTGTTTCTTGCGATAGCAACTCTCATTACGGACTCGGCGGCACCGGCGGCTTTGTCTCTACTCGTCGTCCCTCTAGTAATGTTTGTGCGCATACAGCATGTCATGTTGGCTAACGAGCGTGCTGTACTCAGCGAATTTCGAGTAGTTGCGCTATTCCTAGCCTAGTGTGGGTTTAGTTTTGTGGTTTTTCCTTTTGTTCTACAACACATTCATTGGCAGATCAAAGAAATTTTCTTCGGTGCGGAACGAAACGACTCTTTCTGGATATTTGGAGAATTCACATTAATGACTATTGGAATCGTACTTACTTGGAGTGGGGTCGTTTTTTGGCGTAAGCTAAGGATTCGTTACACGGGAGTCTCAACGATTAGTTCAAGCTATCTGAGGGCTTTACTTAGTGGGGCCGAAAGTGTATTAGAAAAACCGTTCAAGTTGTTCGGTCTTATTTTGTTAGCTCCAGTCCTCACAATTGGGCTAGCATTTGGTATAGGGGTACTCCTGATGGTATTCGCAGGATTTACAGCTGTAGAGGTGATTGAAGAACCCAGTCTCCGATTGCAGTACGCGTTGGTAGGTGGTGGTTTTCTTTTATCATTCATAACGATCTATATCTTGACAGTTCTATGCTGGTCGAAAACGTCGCTAGCACCTGTACTTGAGGATGATGATCGTGCTTAAGAGCATTTCTGCGAAGTGATTTATCTGACTGAACAATTGATGTTGGACTAGACTGTTGTTTGGTGCAAGTATTTCACAGACAGAACCGTTTCTTAGGTCTGTTTTTGATTCCTAGATTGGAATAAATTGGTGAGAGATGACATCCCTTTGTATAGTTTGGCCAAACTTGGGAGAATACACTGAGTGTCAATGCTGATTCGATGGTTTTGTTTCAATTGGTGATGCGTGAAGTCAATGCTCGGGACAAATATGCGATTGGTTGAGCAATGATTTCTAAGTCTAAACTGTAGCAGACATCTGTATCCAGTTGGTTCAAACAGTGTCAAGAAAACACGACCTTACAATCAATCCAAGACTACTTTGGGAAAGGATGATTGTCGATTGAGAGCAGTTTTTGAAATAGTGGTATTGAGAATCCGTGTTTTGAGCTAGCTCTGGTCAACTCGTAGCTTGACGACTCTAGCACATTGTTTGCCGTTAGTCGGCTTCAAATACGGTCCTCCGGTTTAATATTCTTGCAATGCGAAAGCCCTTTTCGACGATCAATTACACTCGAGTCTGGATAGGCACACTAGCGTCCGGTTTAGCGATGAATATGGAATACGTCGCAAGAGGATGGTTTGTCTTTGGTATTGACAATTTGGTCCTTGATCTCGCTTGGGCGCTCTTAGCGTTCACGCTACCCCAAGTATTTTTTTCCCTTCCGGGTGGAATTCTAGCGGATCGTTATTCGAAACGGTCGATTATCGTAGTCGCCCATGCTCTGAACGCAATTGCTACTTTAGTCTTGGGACTCTTGATCCTAAGACAGCACATTGAGTTTTTTCATTTCATAATTTTTGGTGTCTTGAATGGGACTGTGCTAGCACTGTCCTTTCCTGCCCGGCAGGCGATAGTACCACATGTAGTGAAAGAGAGTGAAGTCTTTTCGGCACTTGCGCTCAGTGCCACCGCGGTGAACATTTCACGAGTGGTTGGGCCAATATTAGCTGGTTTGCTCATTGCCTGGATTGCTCCGGGAGACCTCAGCAACGAGCGTGCGGTCGGAATCGTTTTCCTTGTTATTGCGAGTCTCTATCTCCTGGCCTCATTGATCTCGCTGACAATTACTGTTCCATGCAAAGCAACGGACGCTTCGAGCGAGACTAATCTCAAACGAGATTTATACGAGGTAGCCGAGTGTCTAGTTCATAAACGTATCGTCAGTTCGCTCGTACTCTTGTCTGTATTTGCCTATATGTTTGGGCACACGCTCAACCCATTTATACCTGCTTTCACCGAGAGTTTATTACATGGAAGTGCTAGAGAGTATGGGTTGCTGATAGCAACTCTCGGTATTGGTTCGATAGTAGGATCATTAATGGTCGTATGGGCGAGTGACCTTCGCAGGCAGGGACTATGGCTAATGGGACTTCAAATATCTTGGGGAGCATTGATCTTTAGTTTTGGATTTACAAGGTGGACGTGGCTTGCATTTGTACTGTCCGGATTAATCGGTTGGTTCGCGGGCGCTGCTATGGCATTGAATCGCTCACTGTTGCAGAGTCACGTCCGAACTAGCTTATTGGGGCGAGTCATGAGCATCGACATGATGGCTCACGGTATGATGCCTTTTGCCGCGATACCTTTAGGAATGCTAGCCGATGCCAACGGAATCGATTTCGCATTATCGGTCGCCGGAGGACTATTAGTATTGACCACTGCACTCGCGGTTTTCGGTGTCGGCGCGCACCGCTCCATCACTAAATAGTGAGTGTCATGACAATATGGTTGGGGAACCGAAGTTCCAACCGTAACTATTCCAAGAGGTTACTGCAGTGCTAACAATGGATTGATCGCTGGCCAAGATTCTTGCGAATCAAGAATGTGCTGACCCAACTCGTCAAGGTCCCACGGTCCCTGCGCTTCATCTTGGATCGCCAACGGTTGTAGATTCCAACTCAGTAATGCAACTCGATTTCCAGCGACGAGCCAAGTTCGACCGGTAATGTCTTTCGCGGCATCCGTACACAACCAAACAACCATCGGTGCTACTTTCTCGGGAGCCAGATCGTCTTTGACGGCTTCATCAAAGATGTCTTCGGTTAACCTTGACCAAGCGGTCGGTGCAATAACGTTGACGTTTACGCCGTACTTACTACCTTCCAAGTATAGACTACGCGCCATACCAGCGATTCCAGCCTTCGCGGCTCCATAGTTGGTTTGACCGAAATTACCGAACAGACCAGATGTAGAACTGGTCATAAGTATCCGTCCCCCATGACCTTGAGCTAACATTTGGTCATAGGCGGCTTTCACCGTGAAGTATGTACCTTTGAGGTGAACGTCAATCACTGTATCCCACATCTCATCCGTCATATTTTTGAAGGTCTTATCGCGCAAAATACCGGCGTTTGCTATCAAAATATCGATTTTTCCGAAGTTGTCGACACCATCCTGAATCATTTGTTGCGCATCGCTTTTATTTGCAACGCTTCCATAGTTTGCGACTGCACGACCATCTGCTTGCACAATTTCTTCAACTACCGAATCGGCCATGTTCTGGTTACCGCCGGTACCATCTCGCGCTCCACCTAAGTCGTTCACTACGACACTCGCACCTTCTTTCGCGAGCAACAATGCATATTCACGTCCCAAACCACCGCCGGCTCCGGTTATGACTGCTACTTTTCCATCTAATAGTCCCAAGATAATCTCCTTATAAAGTAAAAATTGTGCAGGATTTTTGTATGACAGAGCTTCAATGCTCTGTTATTAGAAGTGATCAATGTACACTACGTATAGATTACCGACCCTCAAGCACACAATTTTAGGTCCTAGTTGTTCAATGTTTAAAGATCTGTGTCTTGAATCGAGTAAATTTTGATCTCAAGTTTTGAAAGTGCTTTCCCTAGCATGAATATTCGATTGAGTACCTTTCTCGTTGAAGAGTCCGGTCTACATGCTTGCTTCCTGTTTCTGTGTGTCTAGTACGATTCGGTTTAAAACTTCAACGCCGTTGTTTCGACACTCAGTAGTGTGCGATGTGACCAAAGATGATTGAATGTAAACCAATCAATCAAACCCTGTTTCCAAGAGAGTTGTATGAACAAAAATGTATGGTACGATTTTGCACCGGTACGTCTTTGTTCGGTTGTATGTAATGAGCTGCTGGATATTGGGAGCACGTTCTACTACTAGACTATTATCCCAGTAACATCGAGATCAGCTTTACAAAAATAACTGTTATTTGTGTCGAGCTCCACCCACCTTAGATAGTGTGAATTTAAACAGGGATCGTAAGTTTGTGGTCGCCTTTCAGTAGCGATCACCCGAGACTACAGGATTATGCCACTGGGACAAAACTACCTTTTTGAATTGGGGATCTATCCCGAGCACGTACATACTCGCGTCCAGCAATATCTATAACTGCTTGACTAAATTCAGGTTTGTTAGCCACAACAAAGTGATCAATGGTGTTTGGTACGAGAGTCTTCTTTACAGTAGACTTCGCCAATGGCTCGATCGTCACCAAGTAATTCGTCGCCTGCACGTATACTTGTTTTAACGCCATTGCTTCGTGGGCGGCTTGTTTCCATTTGTCCCGAGCTTTTGTTTTACACGAGATTGATACCGGATGAGTGTCGTGGTACAGAAACCAATCGAATGTCACTAACGGTACATGAAGAACATCAGCTTGGTAGTACATGCTAGTCACACCGTTTTGAGCGAGTGCTTCGCCAATCACGTATTCAAAATACGTACCATGGACGTTTCGATCAGGTTTTGGCTCTCTCTTGTAGTATCTATCCATCATAACTTGAACAAATTCGTGAGGAAGGAGTGCACTCATACTCACACTGTTTATCAATTCGAGGTAGATTTTTTTAGCAGCGCCTTTGCTCTTCATGTGCGGCATAATCAGAGATTCCACAGTTTTTTGTACTCCCTTCTGCGGTCATGGAACATCTTACGATAATCGGGTGAAAGATCATTAAGCAAATAGGGTAGTTTTAGGTCCAGAGCGGCTATTCCGACTGTTCCACTTCCGGCAAACGGATCCGCAATCGGTCCGTCGACTAGCTTTGCAAAACGAAATGCTAATTCAAGTGGGAACGGTGCAGGGTGTGGATTATTGGCTTCTGGATTGATTCTCCATACATCTCCCCAATACCGAAACTCAGAAAGATACTTTTTTGGAAGTCGCCACTTATCGCCAGCAATTACGTAGATAAGCTCATAAATGGGTGGGAGAATGGACGGTCGTTTTCCACCTTGATTGTGCGTACTCCCTCGATTCCAAATTATGACTTGACGAACTGGAAAGCCTTCTACAATGCGTTCTCGCCGATCTTCGTAGAGGTTCTTAATCTTTCGACCGATGTTATAGAGGATCACTCCCTCATCGCCAACACAATCTAGCGCAGCGGTCAATACGGAGCGCTGCCACTCGACGTATCGCTCTTCTGGTAGATTGTCATCAAAGTGTGAGTAATTGTCCGCCATCAACTTACTATTTTTCCAGTTTGAGCCTGGTTTTTTCCCTCGACCATTAAATGCTTTGTTGTACGGAGGGGATGTAGCAATTCCCGATATCTGCTTATGTTTTATCCTCTTCAAAAACGACACAGCATCATCTACTGTATAGCTGTTGAACCTGATTGGTGGTGCTCTTTCTACCATGGACCGACTTGAAATATGTTACAAATTCGTGCTCTCTGTTATTTCTTTGAGCACTATGTTAAATATATACATTATAACAGTATTTCTATCAAAATCAATGAATCTTACAAACTACGCTAGTGTCCGATCATTGGGAAGCTCGATGCAACGGTCAATCCCGTTTTTTTCAATATCCACGGGTTACTGTCGAGATTTGCGAACGGCATCAAGTCCCTTGATCAATACGCTAGTCACTATTATCGAATACGGACGCTATAACATTGAGCTAAGTCAAGTTCGAGAATAGGTTGCTGGACTTGTTTCTTTAGAGCCGAAATTAGTGTTTCAATTCATGTACTACTTTATAGTGAATGTCTTTTTATTGCAACACTACCTAAAATTTGCGTTTGAACTGTGACGAATCGTTTGGTTTTGAAACTTAACTTCATGAAATGCTCGAAATAGCTAAAGACTACACGCTCGCTCTAGAGGACGTTCCAAATTTCAAACCAGAAGACTTGTCCAAAGACCAAGTCGTGAGGTTGAAGCACGAGATAACGGAATTGTTAAACAAACGCAATGCTGTTCTCGTCGCACACTACTATGTCGACGGTGATGTTCAAGATATTGCTCATGAAACCGGAGGGTGCGTCTCGGACTCGTTGGAGATGGCAAGATTTGGTCGTGATCATCCTGCTCCGGTACTCGTGGTGTCTGGGGTTCGATTCATGGGCGAGACTGCAAAGGTTTTGTCACCTGAGAAAACAGTCTTGATGCCGACTCTTAAAGCTGAGTGTTCCCTCGATTTAGGTTGTCCTCCGGATGAATTTAGCGCTTTTTGTGAACAACACCCAGACCGCACAGTCGTCGTGTACGCCAACACGTCGGTCGCTGTAAAAGCTTTGTCAGATTGGGTTGTAACTTCTAGTGTTGGACACAAAATTGTTGAGCATTTGAAGACTCAAGGTGAAAAAGTCCTGTGGGCTCCAGACAAGCACCTTGGACATTACATTCAACAAAAAACTAAAGCGGACATGTTGCTTTGGTCGGGTGCTTGTGTAGTGCATGAAGAGTTCAAGCATCAAGCGTTACTAGATATGAAAAAGGTCTATCCAGACGCGGGAGTCTTGGTACATCCCGAATCGCCAGCGTCAGTGATCGAGTTAGCGGATGTCGTTGGTTCTACGAGTCAAATATTAAAAGCTGCTTCAGAGCTTCCTCAGAGTGTCTTTATTGTCGCGACCGATCGTGGTCTGTTTCACCAGTTGCGCCGCGCAGAACCAAATAAGCGTTTCATTGAAGCCCCGACGGCTGGAGATGGTGCAACCTGTAAGAGCTGTGCCCACTGTCCATGGATGGCTATGAACGAACTCAAGACACTAAAGCACAGCTTAGAAAATTTCGACAACGAAATTCATGTAGATCCTGCGATGGGAGAACGTGCGATGATCCCGCTGCAGCGGATGTTAGACTTTCCGAGGTAACGGAGTTTAGGGAATCAGGAGTTCAGAGCTGCGGCTTCTCGAAGTTCTTGGATCCGTTGGTTCAAGCTCGCTTCAAGAAAGGAGCTTTTACCTTCTATCTTCTTTTTCGCGAATTGAAGATTTTCGATTGCGTCAGGAAATTGTCCTCGTAACGCATGCCGCTCGGCGCGCGCGCGATGAACTTCGAAAATGTTCTGCGCCAGTCCAGCGATGGTTTCCAGTTTTAACCAGAGATCGGGATCATCACTCGATTGTCTTACGACACGTTTGACGACGTTCGTAGCGTCTTCATATCTTTCCAATGAACGTAGTGCATCAGCTTTTAGCAATGACAAAGGTTCGTTGTTTGGGGTGTTAGCGAGTGCTGCGTCAACGAGCTCTAGAGCTCGTTCTCCTTCATTTGCGTTAATGAGCAAATCGGCAAAACATCCAATTACGACGATGCTATGCGGATCAGCGTCGTACACCTCTTCCATCAGTTCGACAGCCCGTAATTCTTCATCATTTCGAACGAGAGCTAGCGCGAGATCGTACTTCTCGTGAAGAGCTTCTCCTTCTAAAGACGCTGCATGCACCATCGCCGCACTGGCAGAGTCGAAGTATCGGTGGGCTACACGCACTCGCATCAACTGGTATTCCAAAGACTTTTCAAACTCTTTTCCTTCGGCTGTCTGTGCTTGGTTTCGCAAATCTGAAATTCGTTCATCGGTGAGTGGATGGGTCCGTAGAAAATATAGAGATTCTGAGGCGGAAGCAAATCTAAATCGTTCCTTCATTCGTTCGAACATTCGAACTGTACCCATTGGATCGAACCCCGCCGCCGTTAAGGCATTTAAACCGATGCGATCCGCTTCGTGTTCTTGAGTTCGACTGTACTTAAAGCTGAGATTTTGGTTTAGTGAGTTACTTACTGCCATAGCAGCAAGTCCTGGGTCTGTGCCCCCTGCAGCAAAGATGGCCGCCGAAGTTAGAAATCCTAATAGGTGTGATACTCCCAACTGGCGCGCCTGATCTATGCGCCTGGCAAAGTGTCGTTGGCTTAAATGCGCTAGTTCGTGAGCGACAACTGAGGAATACTCATGAATGTCGCGTGCAAAGATTAGCAATCCTAAATTTACTCCGATGACGCCACCTGGTGCCGCGAATGCGTTGAGTTCGTCAGAGTCGACGATAATTGGTGTCAGAGTTGATACTTGAAGGTCAGAGTGTTCTGCTAGTTCATAGAGGTTCTTGCGCACGAAATATTTAAGAATGGGATCGTCCACCGTTCGGATGTTGCGGTAGACCTGCATCAGAAATGCTCTCCCTAAACTCTCCTCTTCATAAGGTGAGAGAGCTGCGGATTCTCGGTCACCAAGATCCGGCAAAAGAGATTCGTCTGCGATCACAACACTTGCGAGAACGAGCATTACGAGGAGTCCCGTCGCGACTCTAGGCATGAAACTGATAGGGGTACTCATGAGTCTGGCTTTATACTTTAGATGTTTTTGCAACGCGATAGTTGCACACATTCAATAATTCTATATTCTATTGTACGTGTATACCAAGCCCCATCGCAGGGCTAGTTTTTTTGGAGGTAACCAACGTTAGCTGATCATGGAAGAGGACGTGGTCGTTGTTCTGGACGTCAAGGGACTTCAGTGTCCTATGCCTTTGCTAAAAACAAAAAAAGCACTCAAAGACATCCCTCCCGGAGGTCTGCTGCGAGTTTATTCGACCGATCCGGGTTCTGTGAAAGACTTTCAAGTGTTTTCACTACACAGTCGCCATACACTGTTAGAATCAACTGAAGTGGGTGGGGTATTTTCA
Source organism: Gammaproteobacteria bacterium (assembly GCA_009837185.1). Classification (GTDB taxonomy): domain Bacteria; phylum Pseudomonadota; class Gammaproteobacteria; order Pseudomonadales; family Azotimanducaceae; genus Bin55. The sequence goes on from VXUA01000066.1 coordinate 144,902, forward strand.
TACTTGTTGCAAAAGAATGCAGTTTGATCAAGCATGCAATTTGTAGAGGTCGTTAAGCAGTGGATCAACCGGTACTTTTCAAATACCGAAATCATTTATCTGCTCGTCGCAGCACTGGTTTTTCTGCTATTGTTGCTGACCATCGGACGATATCTCGCACCAGTATTAATCGGATTTGTGTTTGCATACGTCTTGCAAGGCATTGTAGATCGTCTCGAGAAATGGAAATTTCCCCATTTGTTAGCCGTGATCGTCGCGATGCTACTGTTTGTCGGGGGTCTTTTCGCATTAGTGCTGGTAATTCTTCCGGTAGTATGGACCCAACTCCAAGAAGTGCTTAACCAATTGCCCATCTTAGCAGACAAGATTGAAGAGGCTTTGTATGACTTCAGTGAAGATTATCCTGCGTTATTGTCGACCACACTAGTCGACGAAGTCCTTGCAGAATTTCGCACTACACTGAGAGATTCTGGTACAGCTAGCCTGACGTGGTTCGTTAAACAGTTGCCGAATTTGATCGCGACTGTCGTCTTTTTATTACTTGTGCCAATTGCTATGTTTTTCTTTCTGAAGGATCGAGAGACTCTCAAGCAGTATTTCGAGCGTTTCTTGCCAAAGAAAAGACCCATTATTGATCGCATAGGACAAGATGTTGCCACGCAATTAGGTAGTTACATTCGGGGTAAATTCTTAGAGATATTGATCGTAGGAACGGCGACGTACGTTGCCTTCATACTTCTTGGCTTGAAGTATGCTGCGTTGCTCGCGCTACTTGTTGGCTTGTCGGTAATATTTCCGATCATTGGTGCTGCGGTTGTGACTATTCCTGTTGTAGTTGTTGCCCTCATGCAGTTTGGATGGAGTACTGAGTTTCTGTGGATCATATTGGCGTATGCAACGATACAAGCTCTCGATGGAAACTTACTCGTACCCTTGCTATTCGCCGAAGTGGTTAAGCTACATCCGTTAGCAATTGTGGCTTCAGTATTAGTTTTTGGCGGATTAGGCGGGGTTTGGGGTTTGTTCTTTGCAATACCCTTAGCGATTTTTATCAAAGCAGTAACGGAAGCGTGGCCACGCGAAGAGCCAATAATAGCGGCACCGTAATCACTTAATGAACATTTTGAATTCTAGCCCCATAAGGGATTTTTGAAATTGACTCTAGATGACGGATCACTAAGGGGTAGTATCGTCGCTTTAGTCACGCCGATGGAAGACACTGGGGCGGTCGATTGGAAGAGTTTGGATGCCTTAGTAGATTGGCATATTGAAGAGGGTACGCACGGAATCGTACCCGTTGGAACGACAGGAGAGTCTGCTACCCTGACCGCGACCGAACAAGCTGCCGTTATTGCTGCGGTCGTGAATCGAGTTGATGGGCGTGTCCCTGTGATCGCGGGTACAGGAGCGAATTCAACGCAACAGGCAATCGCGCTCAGTCACGCGGGACGGGCAGCTGGCGCAGACGCTTGCCTGATAGTTACCCCTTATTACAACAAACCACCGCAAGAAGGTCTGTACCGACACTATTGCACCATCGCAGACCAAGTAGACTCACCAATACTCTTATACAACGTACCTTCAAGGACAGCTTGTGATCTGCTCGCTCCAACAGTCGCAAGACTAGCGCAACATGAACGCATCGTCGGAATAAAAGAGGCTTGTGGTACGCCAGAGAGGGTCTTGGAAATCAAGCAAAGGGTTGATGAGAAATTTGTAGTTTTATCGGGAGAAGACGCGCAGACAATGACCATGCTGCAATACGGAGCAGTCGGTACAATTTCTGTCACCGCGAACGTTGTGCCGAATTTAATGTCCAAGTTCTGCGAGAGCTACCTTTCAGGGAATCACGCCGACGCGAATGAATTGGACCAGTTACTACAACCACTGCACGAAGTTTTGTTTTTACAAACCAATCCAATACCCGCAAAGTGGGCTTTACATGTAATGAACCGAATTCCATCCGGCTTGAGGCTACCATTGGTTCCGCTAGCTGAAGAATATCATGCCACAATCCGAAACCAGTTAGTACAGTTTAAAGCGTTATGAGAAACTCAACAATTTCTGTTGTCCTCCTTTGTGTTGGTGGATTTTTATGGAACGGTTGTAGTTCCTATGATCGGGAGCGCATCGATGTTGAAAGGGCGTCCGACTATATCAAAATTCAAAGTACTCCAGAACTAGTCATTCCATCAGATATGGACGCGATAGAGGTAGAGGATCAGTGGGTTGTGCCGGAAATCGAAGATCGGCCGTTAGCTCCTTTTTTTGGTACCGAAGTGCCGCGCCCGAGGCCGATCGTTGGTGACGCTGATCTAGAACTCGTGAGTATTCAAAATCTTGGACCAAATCGAAGTTGGGTGGTGGTACAGCGCGCGCCAGCGACAGTATGGCCCGTGATGAAACAATGGATTCAAGATGCGGGAATCGAGATCCGTTATGAAGATCGGCGGAATGGATCATTGTTTTCTACGCCTTTACTACTTGAGGGTGCGGAAACTGATTCACCTCGTGCACTGATCGAACAAGGGAAACAGAATGTTGACATCAGCGGTGGTACCGACTGGATTGCAGTTCAGCTTGAGAATGGGTTTCGCAGAGGGTCTACAGAAGTGCACCTTCGTTATATGAATGACTCTTCTGACGAGGAGGTGACGAGTAATGAGTGGCCGGAAAGATCGGTGTCTATCGATATCGAAAGAGCGTTACTGAACAGTCTCGCGCAATATGACGCGTCTGGTTATGTTGCGCCTACTGTTTCAATCGAGGCCGCGAACATTTCATTGAAACCGAAAGTGGAAGTGGTTGAAGACGAAGACGGATACCCTTCACTAATTTTTTATGTGGACTTTACGAGGGCGTGGGCGACGATACTGAAAGCACTGAATAACGCGGAGATCGATATTCTTTCTCAGGAATCCGGAGACCGTTATTTTGAAGTCGAAGTGTCAGAGAACGTTTTACAGATAAAGAAAAAAGATTTCTTTCGTCGGCTAATCCGTCTAGGCAACGAGGGAACTAATAAATATCCGAGTACAGTTAGGATTCTTATCGAAGGGTCAGAAGATTCTGAAGACAGGTACACGATCAAGCTTGCAAATGTTGAATCCGAGGATCCGTTACCGATTGAGTTCGCAAGGGAATTATTACTGATTCTGCGAGAACATCTAATCTAGCAATGCGAATGTCCGACTGAATCAATATGGTGCTGACTAGGATCGAGGCGTGAAATATGCTTCGCTCGGAAGCGGCAGTAAGGGTAACTGCACGGTCATTGTCTCACCACAAACGACAATCTTAGTCGATTGTGGTTTTGGCTGTCGCGAGACTGAACACCGGCTCATCGACAAAGGTGCTGATCCTGCTACAGTAGCAGCAATTTTTGTCACTCATGAACACGGGGACCACCGCCGTGGTGTTGGTCCGTTTGCGCGAAAGTATGGTGTTTGCGTCTATGGGACATATGGAACCTTGTCGCAGGTTGATCTTAAGCGATGTAGATTCGTGGAAATCCAATGTGGACAGCCCGTGGATATTGGTGAATTCGTTGTTCATCCAGTAGCGGTTCCACACGATGCTCGAGAACCCTCTCAATTTGTTATTGAACACGCTAATCGAAGGCTTGGAATCCTGTCGGATATTGGTTCCCTTACGCAACCAGTCGTGGAACACTATCAACACTGTGATTCACTGTTCATTGAAGCAAATCATGACTTGGACATGTTGTGGAACGGACCTTATCAGTACTCACTAAAAGTAAGAATCGCGGGTGATCAAGGACACTTATCGAACGATCAGACTGCAGAATTTGTTAGTTTGGTCCACCATTCTGACATGCAATCTTTGGTTCTCGGTCACTTGAGTCAGGAGAATAATCATCCGGAGATTGTGAGCGAATGTTTTCACAAATTCCGACAGTTTATGGACGTAAGGATTGCGTCGCAATCGGATGGTACGGATTGGATTCTCGTGGGTTGACTAGACTCGATATTGATTAACTATCGTCGAGGTGATGTGTCCTTCATCGTAATGAGTTCGAGAAAAACAGTTAATTTGGGCTGGAACTAGATCAAGAAATTGTTTGACCGATGGTTGTTCAGATTATTTGTTTCTGCACCTACTTAGGAACTGAAGGAATTCTGCTGATTCAGTTTATCTAGTAATAGATCGAACTGTTCGAGTACGAGTTGCGTAGGTGTTCCAAAGAGGTGAAACTGCTACACAACTAAGGCAAAAAATTTAGGGACTTATATACAAAACTACACAAATCGTAGTTGTGCTACGTGTTGACGCTC
>VXUA01000076.1 GCA_009837185.1 Gammaproteobacteria bacterium
GGGTGGTGGTGGCGGCGGTCAAAAGCCCGCACCAAAACCGAAACCCAAAGTGGAGTTTGACAATCAAAATGCCCGAGAGCTCAAGAACTGTATAGCGAACAAGCTAGACAAACTTGACCTTAAGAAAGCAGAAGAGATCAAAAAGAAAAAATATCTAGGCTGCTTTGCGAAATTACAGTGGGATATCACATTTACTAAGACCGACTTCAGTTGGCGATCGGACCAATCTGCTAGCGGGCTCTTGGGAATGACCTACTATACCAACACCATCGAAGGTAATACCGTCCCCGACAATACTGTTTATCTCTATCCTCTCGCAATCCAAAACAGGGTAAACTCCGACAAATGGAAAAGGGCCGGCGTGACGTTTGACAATCTTTCCGAATTCGTAGCTCTCGAAGAAATGGTGCATACCATCCAAGGCCATAACGCGAAGCAGGAAAATAGCGACTGGAAAAATCCAGAGCCCTACGAGTGGCGCGACTGGCAGATACAAGCGAACATTGTCGCCAACGTCTGGTACAAACAACTTAAAGACAACAAAAACGCTCCGATTTCAATGTACGACACGAATGTGATTAATAAACATCGGAACGGCAAATGCGAACTCACAGGTACGTTCCTGAAAAACAAAGACAACTATATCAAGTACGTAAAGCAGTTGAAAAACAAAAATTTAACCGAGACAGAGAGAAAGGACATAGAAGAAGATAAAGCCGACATGGTAGATTATTTCGACAGAGAACTCCGTAAATTGCAAAACTACTTAAGTCCCCTTTTCGATAAAGCCGAGAAATTAAATTGCTCCAAAAAAGAGAAGCAGCCTTGACCCAGAAAACTAGCGTGTCGCGCTGGCTATGGCGCTTGGGATGCGGTCTCGGACTAGTTGCTGCAGTCGTTGTTTGTGTTCTTCTAGTCCTGCACGATCGGGTCGCTACCGATCCTGTTGCACTGGAGACAAACGTGTCGAGCGCGGTTGTTCCTTCTCCACTACCTCCAACCGCTCTTGCCGAAACACCATCACCACAGCCCCTCTTGGACTTTCCTCTCGGCTCGGTGGAAGAGGGGTGCGGCTTGAGCGAGTTTCCATCATACTGGGAGGTCGGCGACCTCTTGAATTGGGGGGAAAGTTTCAGCGACTTCTTGGACAACGAACTTTCTCAAGCCTTAGAGTCCGAAGAATGCAACACCGCGTTAGAGGCATATATCAACAGCAGCAACCCGTATCTCTGGATGGGTTACCGCACTGAGGATGTGGCTACGTTTGCGTTTGTCGTGTTGGATGAGCCGTTAACCTTTGAGCGTATCTTTGCCGATCCTGCCGGTGATTTAGCTCGGGTGCAAGACGCGCTCTCGAACCCCGAGTGTTTGCTGGAAGGAGACGAAACTAATTGGGAGTTAAAAGAAACCTGTCATGCAGACGCGTTTATGAACTACGCGATGTTTAATCGATATTGCTATAACTCTGGAAGAATTCGCGCGAGCGCGGTGGACGCCGAAGATCCAACACCGGAGCAAAACGTAAGCAGGTGGAAACACGATTTAGAAGAAGCCTGGATCGAAAAAAAGTGTGATACGTTCGCGCCTGAGCTAAGGCTCACAGCAGATCGATATCCGGAACTCACAGAGTGGCTTTGGTCGTTAACGAACCCGGAAGAAAGAGATATGATGGAAGTGCTTTACGGTAGAAAGTCAATGTTGTCTGGTAACCTTATCGAACACGCTGCCCGCCTCGGCGACAATGCGGCAGGACTCACTCAAACAATTGGAGGACTTCACATGGAAGCGGGAGCTAGATACGGGCGATTTTCTTGGTTGCTGACGAGTAACAAATGGCAGGATTTTGCAATGAAAGATAGTCCCAGCACCGATCGTTTCCTACGCACGTTCAAAATGCTAGCGCTGGCTAGCGCGCGCAGACCCGATCCCCGCGACGAGATCGAGTTTGATTGGGAATGGGTGGCACGCCATTTGTGTGAGCCGCCCTACTCCCCCGATATTCACTACGAAGATGACGAGCTCCCAGAACTCAAAAGCTGTAAAGAGATCGTCCACGAACTGCGCCAGAGTGAGCTTAATATCGCGCCAGTGCATCGCGCGTTGGACAAGTTCGAACAGGTGGCTTTGGAGCTAGAAGTGTACGAGTAAGCGGCGATTGATCGCTACTTTGCGATCGGCACCGGGTGTCTGCGGTCGCTTGAACTGAAACTGACGAAGGTCTACGGATCCCAAGCACCCGCGCGCCCCGATCGAGCTAGGAGCGTCTGAGTAAATGTAAGGGTCATAATAACCTGATAGACCCGACGCCCTGTGGAGTCGAATGCACCAATCAATCTTTGAGGGGGCCTGTTTATGGCATTAATTGAAAATACCAAAAGGCTTGTATGAAAACCGTTTTCTTCTTTATTTTGCTTGTTTTTTCCGCTTCGGCTGTTGCAGAGAGCAAAGTCAATTTTTACGTGTTTGGAGGTCTTTCAATATACCAAGAAGATTTCGAAACCCCGGTAACCAAGGTAGGTGAGGGGGTTGGCTATCGCGGTGGAATCGGCGCGCAATTGAATACCACGCTTGGTCTTGAATTTATCTATGATCGCGCTCCCGCGATCAATTCCGGAACCTTGCATCGTAAGCCACTTGAACGAGATTCAGAGGAGCGGAAATATTTATACACTTCCTTAGCTGGAACCTTTACGTTTTCTAATGCTGGGAGCGTTTCTGCGGTCATGAAATTCGGGCTCTCTCATTCCACCGCAGAAATAAATCCATTGAACTTTGATGAAGTAAGAGAAGTATTTTGGTCGATAGGCTTAAAAATTGACGTAAACAAACAATTCGCGTTGGAATTTTCCCATAACCATACATTCGGCGAAACAGAGGTAAGATTTTTCAGCGGTATTTTGCGTTTTGATTTTTGACTTCGCGGTGCGGACGCGCGCTTGATCTACGCTCCAGGAAAACCTACCGGAAGACGAACAAGTTAGTTACTACAAAAGCATTAGCTTTGCTGTCTCTACGCAAGTGCCACCTAAGAAAATATTGGAGATTCTCCCAAACATACCAGTTACGGAGTCACAATCAAAAATTGCCGAAAGAGTCCTCATGTTTAGTGCATTTCAAAAAGACGAAGAGCCCCTATCAGCGGAGGATCGAGACACGCTGTTGGAATACGTAGCACCCTCTGATTTACGGCGCGTCCAAATGTTTCTGAATCGGTGAACCAACCATGAATAAATCCAGAAAAAGCATCTATATCGCGGCACTCATAATTAGCTTCCTGATTTGTGTTGGAATCCTTGGGACACTGTTTTGGATGAACCGGGACAATTCGCGAGCGCTCGTTCGAGACTCTGAGGAGCAACAAAGCGAACTTCGAGGTCAAGGTGGTATTGGATCGGAAACTATCATGTCGCAACGACAAAACGGTTCGATTACGGACATTCACTCACTTGCAGAACTGGTGAAAGAACCCAGTAGTACTTTTGATACCAAACGAACGATACTCCGTGTGGTCGTTAGTTTAGACGAAGAACGGATACTAGGAATATTTAAAGAGTCTCTCGAAGTTCCAAACTTTTTAGGATCTCTCGAAATGAAACACTGGGTGCGGAGTGTCTTACTGTCAAAATTAGCTAGTTTGAACCTCCCAAAAGCTCAGGAACTGATTGAACAACTGGATGAACCGGAACGGGAGTCTGTTTTATATGGCGTTATGCGCGAGTGGAGTCCGGTACATACAGAAAGAGCGATCAAATTTTTGTCAACATTTGACGGTCGCGTTCGAAGTCGAGGATTTCAAGGGCTCATAACGGGAAGACATTTTCTGTCGCACGCTGATTTGATGGAAATCGGTACCGAGTTAGGATTTTCAGAGGAGTACATAAACAGATTGTTCGATTGGTGTCAACTAGCCATTCAACCAATGTCCTTAGATGACTTAGAAACTGTATTTAAAAATGCTGACGTGAACGATCACCAGCAATTGATTCAATTGAGACGAAAAGCCGCGCGGTACGTTTTAGCGGAAGGATTAGACGCTCTACCTGATGTGCTTGAATTGTTTGATATAGTGCCAACAGAAGACGCGACTAGCTTGTCTAAATCCATGGTGCGTATAGGTCGTACAAGATTGATATCCAGCGTATCGGCAGAAGACCCAGCAAGTGTCTTTGATTTTGTATTGGGCTTGGTTGAAGATATCGACGTGGATTTACTATCTGCGGTTAGCGAAGTGTGGTTTGCATCCGATCCGGAAGAATTGTGGTATAGGTTACAGGAAGAGGACGTTAGGAACTATCAGGCTGAAATAACGGAGAGCGTTATTGACCGTTGGGCTAGAAATGATCCACATTTAGCTCTTGTATCGCTGAATCACTTTCCGGCAGAATATCACGACGAAGCTTATTTAGCGATTGCGAACACAATATCGCATGACGCTCCTCTCGAAGCACTTGCACTTCTACCTCTGACGGGTGTTTGGCCGGAAACTCCAATGGATCTTGAGAGCATGACAGATGTGTCTTCTCTTCGTTCTTTTAGACCAATCTACGAAATCCGAAGTATAGTTTCTGCAGCTGCGAAATCGGATCCTGTTGCTACTATTGAATGGTTAAATTCCGACGCATCCCGGTTGGACGAGTCAACGCTGCAACAATATCTCGATACTGTCCTGGGCAACGGCTGATCCAGAAAGTGCTTTCGAAGTAGCACTTCTAACACCGGTGAAAGAAGGAAAGACCGCGCTAGAAGCAACGGTAGTACAATGGTTGGCGTATGGAGATGTAGATCGAGCGATCACTCTTCTACCAAGAGTTCGCGAGGGTGAATCAAAATTAGAGGTTTATAAAAGTATTGCTGGGCAATTGGAAGAAGAAGACAGAATCTCTGAGGCGATTCAGTTAGGAGATCAATTACCTGAAGACCAGAAAGAAGACTTCCTTCAAAGACTCTCGCTCAATGTTGCTCATCGCGCACCTTTCAGTCACTTGGAAGCTGGGATTCGTGAACTTCCGACTAAAGAATTGCAGTCGCGGGCTGCGAGGTCGGCAATGATGTTCTCAGGCACGTTTATGTTACCTGAGTTAAGCGAGCACGAAAGAGGTCAATTGAAAGAGTACCTCACTGACGATGACAAAACGATCGTCGAAATGGTGGAAAGTGTTGCCTTGGACAGTTTAAAGGAGGATCTACCGAAGATCCCAGCTCCAGGGAATTGAAAGATTAAATATTCGAGGGACACATAGACAACTCGAAGCCAGTCCACTTCGTCGGAATTTCTGATTGTGAATGTCCGACCCCTCGACAAGCGACGTTTTTAATCAGCGTTGTAACCGGAAATTTACTAGAAGTAAGAGCTCGCTCCAACACGACACTAATTAAAATCTGAGTTCGTGATTTTCCCAACCACGGCACGGCGTTTCCGCTCTCAATCGGTATGACTAAGTACATTTTTGTCACCGGGGGCGTGGTATCTTCGATCGGAAAAGGGATAGTCACCGCGTCCCTCGCTGCGATTCTTGAAGCGCGCCAACTCAAAGTAAACATTGTGAAGATGGATCCGTATATCAATGTTGATCCTGGCACGATGAATCCAGTGCAACACGGGGAGGTATTCGTGACCGATGATGGTGCGGAAACCGACCTAGATCTCGGTCATTATGAACGCTTTATTCGTCAGCGTATGTCGCAGGAAAACAACTTTACCACTGGCAGCGTGTATGAGGCTGTAATTCAACGTGAACGACGGGGAGATTACCTAGGAAGTACTGTGCAAGTCATTCCTCATATCACAGATGAAATTCAAAGTCGTATTCGCGCGTTGGCGCATGACGGAGAGTACGACGTGGTGATTGCCGAAACCGGGGGAACCGTAGGTGATATCGAGAGTCAACCCTTTCTTGAAGCCATTCGACAAATGCGGCTCAGCGAAGGAGTGATCAACACGCTCAACATTCATCTAACTTTGGTACCCTATGTCAGTACGTCGGGAGAATTTAAGACTAAACCTACACAACATTCTGTCAAGGAACTGCGATCCATTGGATTGCAGCCTGACGTGCTCGTGTGTCGTAGTGAAGTTCAAGAGTTGCCCGAAGACGCGAGAGAGAAGATTGCGTTATTCACCAATGTGGAACCGAGAGCTGTGGTGTCTTTGAAGGACTGCGACAGTATTTACGAAGTACCTTTAGAACTTCACTCTCAAGGGTTGGATACGTTCGTGGTTGACCGGCTCCAACTACAGTGTAAAGATGCTGACCTTACCGAATGGCGCGAGGTGACCCAAGCGATGCACCAACCGAGAGGAACGACGAGGGTAACGATGGTAGGTAAGTACTTCGATTTACTCGACTCCTACAAGTCCCTTATAGAAGCTCTTGTTCATGCAGGCATACACACGCATACCTCTGTTGAACTCGATTTTGTCGATGCTGAAGAGTTAGAAACGAACGGCACATCCGCATTAGCAAATTCGCACGCAGTATTGGTACCAGGGGGATTTGGACAACGTGGATTTGAAGGTAAGATACGCGCCGCGGAATATGCTCGCCGACAGAACTTACCTTATTTAGGGATCTGCTATGGTCTTCATGCCGCGGTGATCGAATATGCCCGCAATGTTGTTGGTTTGAAGGGCGCGCATTCCACGGAAGTAGACCCCAGTACCGAGCATCCAGTGATTGGACTCGTTAGTGAATGGATGGATTTAGATGGTACGGTGAAAGACCAGTCGACAAATAATGGAAATATGGGTGGTACAATGCGATTAGGCGCACAGGCGTGCCACCTCGCCGAGGGTTCGCTGGTACGAGAAACCTATCAAAAACCAGTGGTGTACGAGCGCCATCGCCATCGCTATGAAGTCAATAGCAAATACGTTGACGCGATCGAAGCGGCAGGAATGCGCATTAGCGGTATGAGTGAGTCAGACAATCTTGTTGAGATGATTGAATTACCGGCGTTGGATTGGTTTGTAGCTTGTCAGTTCCATCCTGAATTTACGTCATCTCCAAGAGATGGGCATCCGCTGTTCAACGGGTTTATTCAAGCCGCGAAGAACTACGCGAGCGAAAACTGACCATGAAGTTACTAGACTTTGAAGTTGGTAATCGCGCACCAATTTTTCTTATTTCAGGCCCTTGTGTAATTGAAACTGAAGAGCTTGCGCTAGAGACTGCTCAAACGCTCAAAGACGTTACCGACCGTTTAGAAATTCCTTTCGTCTTTAAGAGTTCGTTTGACAAAGCGAACCGTTCCTCTCTCGGCAGTTATCGGGGACTAGGTATCGACGAAGGATTACGGATTCTGCAAAAGGTCAAAGACGAAGTACAAGTACCCGTTCTTACCGACGTGCACGAATATACGCCACTTGACGAAGTTGCCGATGTAGTCTCAATTCTCCAAACTCCAGCGTTTTTGTGTCGACAGACAGACTACATACAGAATGTTTGTCGTCAGGGCTTGCCGGTAAATATAAAAAAGGGACAATTTCTCGCGCCAGCGGATATGGTTCATGTGGTGAGCAAGGCAAAAGCTACGGGCAACGAAAGCATCTTGGTTTGCGAACGCGGCGTGAGTTTCGGTTACAACAATCTAGTATCGGACATGCGATCATTGGCGATCATGCGTCAAACAGACTGTCCTGTGGTGTTTGATGCTACTCACTCTGTTCAGATGCCTGGCGGTTTGGGAGGGCAGTCGGGTGGACAGCGAGAAATGATCCCAGTACTCGCTCGAGCGGCTACAGCCGTGGGAGTAGACGGCCTCTTTATGGAAACTCATCCCAATCCCGAGGAAGCGAAGTCCGACGGACCGAACGCGTGGCCACTACACCTCATGGAACCATTACTCAAAGAACTTGTTGAACTAGATGCGATAGTTAAGTCTTACGACTACATCGAGCAATCGGTCTCATGAGTACGATCGAGTCACTTCACGCAGTCGAACTCCTCGACTCGAGAGGGAATCCAACTGTAGAAACAACTGTGCGTTTGAATTCTGGAGCGGTGGGTAGCTTTCTAGTTCCTTCCGGTGCTTCAGTTGGCGCGGAAGAAGCCATTGAGCTCAGAGATTCAGACTCCCATCGCTACTTGGGTAAAGGCGTACAGGGTGTCGTTTCTAATGTCGAACAAACCATCGCACCAGTCCTTACAAGCCTAAGTGCGGTTGAACAGGAGCTGCTCGATCAAACACTCATTCACCTCGACGGGACGGAACGAAAGACTCGTCTTGGTGCCAATGCCATTCTCAGTGTGTCGGGTGCGTTTGCACGCGCCCAAGCGAATGAACAGGGACTTCATCTTTATGAGTACCTTGCGAATTGGTCCAACAACGATGATGTACGAATGCCGGTTCCCATGATGAACGTGCTAAATGGGGGCGCGCATGCAAACAACAATATCGATATTCAAGAATTTATGCTAGTACCTGTCGGAATGTCTGATATTGCATCCGCAATCAGATGCGGTGCTGAAATATTTCAGGTCTTAAAACAACTGCTCGCGGACGAAGGGCACTCCACCGCCGTTGGCGATGAAGGCGGTTTCGCCCCCAACCTAGATTCCGATCGAGCCGCGCTCGATTTTCTTATCCAAGCAATTGAACAAGCAGGTTACCATCCCGGAAATGACGTCGTTTTAGCTCTAGATTGCGCCGCGACGGAGTTCTTTGACTCGAACAATTACGTACTTAAGGGACAAGGTCAAACCCTTTCCGGTGAGCAATTTGTTACTTACCTGCAGGAATTGGTCAATGATTATCCCATAAAGTCTATCGAAGATGGATTGGCTGAGAACGACTGGAACTCGTGGAAACTACTCACAGAACGACTAGGAAAAGACATTCAGCTCGTCGGGGACGATATCTTTGTGACCAACACGAACTTTTTGCAGCGTGGTATCGAGAATGGCGTGGCCAACGCAATTTTGATCAAGCTCAATCAGATTGGTACATTGACCGAGACGTTAGACGTCATGCGCTTGGCATGGTCGGTCGGATACAACACAATAATCTCGCATAGGTCAGGCGATACCGAAGATAATTTCATCGCCGATCTCGCCGTTGGCACAGGAGCTGGCCAGATAAAAACTGGATCTTTGTGCCGTTCCGAACGTATTTCTAAGTACAATCAACTCATGCGCATGGAAGCGCAGGAAGGTCACATGAAATATTGTGGTCTCCAAGAAATACTAATTCACAGGGAGCGTGATCACCAATGCGGATACTCTTCTGCATAGCACTATTTATTCTTGGTGCTTTTCAATACACTTTTTGGTTCGGCCCCAACGGCTACTTCGCACTCCAGCAACTAGCGTACGAAATTGAGGCGCAACAAGAACTAAACCTATCGATTCTCCAGGCTAATCTCGAATTACGAGAGGAAATCGCCGAATTGCGATCCAGTCATATGTTGATCGAGGAGATCGCTCGACGTGACTTAGGAATGATCGCACCCGGAGAGACGTTTTATCTTGTTGTCGACTCCACCGATCAATACTGATTGGACTCGTGCGTATGCGGGGTGTCGAGTGGTGGGAACCTTACGGGACCAGTTAGCAGACTTTCAAGTCTTCGAAGTGTTTGACCGAGTCTTTTCTGGACACGGAGAACATCTTTACATTCTTGTGCAAAAGCAAGACATAAACACAAAGGATGTTCAGCGTTTGCTAGCGCGCCATTATGGGGTCTCGCTAGTAGATGTTTCTTACGCGGGTCTCAAAGATAAGCGTTCCATCGCGCAACAATGGTTCTCGATTCGACTGCCAAAAACGGCACAGAGACCCACAGATAAACACTTTTCAGTTCTCGAAGAGACGAAACACGATCGAAAATTACGCCCTGGCGATCATCTGGGAAATCGGTTCCAAATTCGGATTCGCAACGTTTCCAAGAGTGCTAATCTCGCGCCTGATGCGCTACAGCAACCACTTCCGAACTACTTCGGACCACAGAGATTCGGTTATCAAGGTAATAATTTGCATCGTGCATTGGACTGGGTCTCGCAATCTACACCAAGAATAAAACGCGGTGTTCGTGCGTTGTACATGTCTGTCCTTCGATCTCTTGTATTCAATGAAGTGCTGGCTAGTCGCATCCGCAGTGATACTTGGCGCACCACATTGAATGGCGACGTAATGTTAGAACACTTTCCTACCGGCCCACTTTGGGGTCGAGGCCGGCTCTCCACTTCAAGCGACGCATTGGTCATTGAAAAAAGTGTAGAGCGACAAAACAAAGCCGTTTGCGATACTTTGGAATGGGTGGGGCTGAAACAAGAACGGCGCGCTCTGGTTATGCGTGCTTCAGGTGTAGCGATTCAGCAAGAAGACGACGCTATTGAGCTACGTTTTGTGCTACCGAAAGGATCGTACGCAACGGTTGCGCTGAACGAATATTTTGACGTTAAGGAGGCTCGAGCATGAACTTGAACCAGTTGAACAGTACTGGGATGACATCGCCACGTACTTTACAACGTCTAATCGATCGCTTGGTGGATCGAGGGATTACCGACGACCGAGTCTTACGTGCGATGGAGGCGGTACCACGGCATCTGTTCGTAGATTCATCGTTAAAGCACTTAGCTTATGAAGACATGTCGTTACCCATAGGCAAACGTCAAACCATTTCCCAACCATTTGTGGTAGCTCGGATGAGTCAAGCCGTGCTCGAAATGCCCTCGATTCGTTCGGTGTTAGAAATTGGTACTGGCAGCGGGTATCAAGCCGCTATTTTGTCCCATCTTGTTGCCTCAGTGTACAGTGTAGAACGCATTCACTCCTTGTCTTGGCAAGCAAGAAAGCAAATGCGCCAGCTAGAGATTAACAACGTGAAGTTGAAATTTGGCGACGGTCAGGAAGGCTGGGAAGAACACGCACCCTTTGACGTGATCATGTTCACAGCAGCGACGCGCCAGGTACCGACCGCGTTAATGGAACAGCTTTCCGACCATGGTCGCATAATCGTTCCACGAGTTTCACGCGCGGGTCAAGAACTGGTACTCATGCAGCGCTCCGATCAGGGTTGGAAGGAAGAAGTCGTCCAGCCCGTCGTTTTTGTTCCAGTATTGACGGGGACGGAATATTGACGTTGAAAGAACCAGTCGAACCATCGCGCACATTTCAGCCCTTAGCTGTATTTGGGCTAGTAGCGCGCGGTGCTGTAATGGGAGTAGCAGAAGTCCTTCCGGGAATATCGGGCGGTACGGTCGCGCTGATACTCGGGGTGTATGAACGCATGGTCGGTGCGTTGTCCAAATTGGCACTAGTCTCAAAAGATCTTGTACAAATGAAATGGACGAGTTTGCGCCAACTTCTGGAACCATTAGTCGTGTTGGTACCTCTGCTCTTGGGAATGTTAATTGGTGCCTTCGTTGCTATTAACACCATTGTTCACCTCGTGGACGCTCATTACGTGTTCGTGTCCGGCGCGATCTTTGGTATGGTACTTGGGGCTATCGTCTTTACGTTTCGAGCTTCGACACTAAATCGTTTGTTTTTATTTCTCCCATTGGGTTTGATTGTCTCTTTGGCAATTGTTTTCTTACCACAGAGTGATTCGCCTGCAGGATGGATCTTGATCTATGTCGGTGGCTTTTTAGCTTTTGGAGCGTGGATTTTGCCTGGAATATCAGGCTCACTATTGTTATTGATTCTTGGACTCTGGCACACGATGCTTGAAGCATTTCATTCCTTAGATTGGTTGAAAATGCTATTGTTTCTAACAGGAATTCTCACCGGTTGGTTGGTTTTCTCACATCCTGTCAAAGTTCTTCTTGAGCGGTATCGAACTTCGGTAATAGCGGTGTTTTGTGGTCTTCTCCTCGGATCGCTTTGGAAGGTGTGGCCTTGGCGAGAGGAGGGGTTTCCGGTGCTCCCCCATCAATATGAAGGGAACGCCGAGATTGTCGCGGTCATCTTGCTAATGATCGCTGGTTTTGGACTTGTAATGGTTCTATCTCATGTATATACGAAAAATTCTTCTTAGTTCAGTCCTTGGCGCATTGGCGATAGCCTATTTGTCGGGGTGTGCTCCTATTGTCCCTGCACCAACAATAGAGCGGGTCATCGTTCCAATTGATAGAGATTCACGACGAGTCTACCATTATTACGTGAAATCTGGAGATACGTTGTACGCGATTTCTCGATTACACGGGCTATCAGTTGATCAAATCGCGCAAATGAACGATATTGCAGAGCCATATGTCATTCACCCTGGACAACGGCTAGTTGTGGACTACGAGCTGATCTCTCGGGAAGGGACTAGTATTGGTGATGCGATTCAAAGTAACCCCCAAAAACAGATTTCGTTGGCGTCTCAGAAAGACAACTCGACATCCAAGGCTAACACCTCTAAGACAGAGTCTTCGGGAGTCAAAGTAACGAAAATGCCGAGACCGCCGACTACGAGACAAGTTTCGTCTTTGAATACATCTCAGTCTGACAAAACTGCCGTAAACACCAAAGAATCAGAACAGAAAACAAGCCCCAATTCAGGACGAACTCAGAATAAACCAATTGCCGATAACCGACCTGTAACAACTTCGAGCGATGAAGTTGTCGCTGAGTCTTCTACCGCTCAGACAAACACAGTAACCGAACCCAAAACTGAGTCTCCGGCACCTTCGAAACAGGCACCCATAGAAACAGCGTCGAATGAAGTTTCAAAGCAAAGCAACGATTCATCTACCGCTTCAGCTGCATCTGAAGATGATGCAAGTCCGAGCTTTGTAGCCAGAACAGAACCGATTAATGCTCTGCCAGAGTCTGCGTCCGAACAAAGTGTTGAATCCTTACCCAAAGGATGGACCTGGCCTGTTTCGGCGAGTCCGACTAATTCGTTTGGGAAAGATGATGGTTTGAATTATTTCTTGAATCAGGGGAATCAAGTGGTGGCTGCAGCATCGGGGCGTATCACTTACGCTGGCGTTGCTTTGAGCGACTTTAAATACATGGTGCTCATCAAGACGCCTGACGACTATGTGATACAGTATGATTTCAATGTCGATCTCTCCGTTCAGGAAAACGATCTAGTATCGAAAGGTCAAGATCTCGTCAAGATCGTGAACAATAGCAAGCGACAACAAAGTACAGGGTCGGATGAGTATCGAAAAGTGTTCTTTGCTATTCGGAAAAAAGGCGTGCCTCAGGATCCGAATAAGTTGATTGGGAAACCGAAAGCCAAGGGAATTTAGCTAACGCTCAAGATATTTAAGCTTATCTTTAACGTCGCGCCACTCGGCCTCGTCAGGAGGTGGATCTTTAGCTTCAGCAATATTTGGCCACACCTCTGCTAGCTCCGCGTTTATGGCCATGAATTCTTGTTGATCCTCCGGTAGTTCGTCTTCCGGATAGATTGCGTCGACTGGACATTCTGGTTCGCACAAGGCGCAATCGATACACTCGTCCGGATGGATCACCAACATGTTCGGACCCTCGTAGAAACAGTCGACCGGACAGACTTCGACACAGTCTGTCAATTTGCATTTGATGCATGCTTGTCCGATTACGAATGTCATAGTTGCTGCGTGGCGTTCAAATGATTGATATATACAAAGAGTGCACAGCGCAGGGGTTGCGCTTCGGGTATGTGGAGTGTTCGATCCAGATCCAGTTAAATCATTCTGGATTGGGGAACCTGTATCCAATTTCCTCTATTCCATATTGTATCGACTTGGACGACAATTGATTGAGAAATTCTTACTTGATAAAACGACCGACGAGTCGTTGTAAATCGAATTTAGAGCTTTGTATTTTTGTTCGTTATGGACACTCAACGTGTTTAGACAGCGATTCCAAATAATATTAGCAGCGAATGGATGGATGTTGTTGACTCAGAGCTCCACATCGCCGAAATCGGCCATTGATTCACGAACAAAATACACGATTTCAGCAATCGTGATTTGTGCATCATTGTTTTCGTCTAAGTTCTGAAAGGTCGGGGTCCGATCATCATTCGAGAGACCAAACGTCTCATCGTCCTGGGTCATAGACAATAAATTTTCGTCATTTGGAAAAATCGTATCTTGAGCATTTTCCCATTCCCGTTCAGACAGAGCGAGATCGTCGTCTGCATCAAAGCGTCCCACGCGCACAATGCAATTTAGTTCGAATAAGCAGAGGTTGATCCCCATCGCGACACGTTTGCCGTCCAACTCTACCGTCTGACTGGTTAGGTCGAACGCTGCTTTGTTGCTGAGATTCGGTAACAATTTTTGGTCAAAATACAGCGGATCAAGTTCGATTTTCAGGTCTAAGGACAAGATGTCAGTTTCGATCACTGTATGTCCCTCGACTCGTAACGTCGCAACAAAATAAGCGAAGGTGTTCACAAAGTCTGTCAAGGACTCGTCGTCGAGTGTGATCTGTACGTGTGTACTTCCATCATTTAAAAACCCCTCTTTGATCTGGTGTTCCAAAAGTGGCGCGTAGTGAATTACCATTAATTCAGTATCCGATACTTTGTCATCTTTATTAATGTCACCGCTGTAGAACAGTAAGGTAGCCCACGCGTTGGCTTCTGCTTCTTGGAGTGAATGTTCTAAAAACAGATTTAACAACTCTAGTTCGGTAAGTGCTCCGTCCGCATCTTTGTCTCCTTCATCAAAGTCAAAGCCCGCCCCCCAAAACTGCGCGATGATGGTGTCGTAATCCGGCAGCGTTCCAGTGCGAGCTCCACCAGTGGGTTGTATCGATTGTTCGTTTATTTCAAACCCTTGATATTTAAGAGAGATCGAATTAGTTTGAATTGGCAGGGCTTGCCGTTCGGGATCGGAGTTTTCGTCTGTCGATGGTTCTTGCCCCAACAACGGTGACGCCGCCATACCGACGAAATAACAAATCCAAATCAACCTTCGAGCAGTCATTGGAGAAATAGTATGAAATGCAACGTGGACAAGAGAAAACACTACCCCAATATGGAGTACATAAAAATTTTAGTGAATTACGCGCGGTACGGTTTCCCGCGCGTGTCTTACTCTTGCAAGTTGCTTACGGCAACTGCGACTACTCGGTGTTGTTACAAGTAGTTATGGGTCAAGTATGAATCAGTGTGTCGACGACTAGATCGCTAAACAAGTATTAGTTAGTGTCCAGAGTTTTAATCTTTAGCTTTTTTATCGATCTCAACGTAGACTTCAAACGTACTACTCGTTGAAGCTGCTGGAGCGGCCAAACTGTAGCTAGCCCAGACCATCTCATCTGCTGCGAGTCGGCTCATCAGGATGTCGGATATGACTCTGTCATTTTCGCTTTTGAAAGCTTCTTTGTGTGAGACGATGCCGTCGGCGTCTTCGTCAAGAAGTTCAAGCTCGTCTAAGTGACTATTGAATTCGTGCAATTCAACAGCACCATTCTCGTCGGTGTCGTACTCTTCTAATCCGAGTTGTAAGCGATGGCTCTGCAGCTTTTGGCGCCGCTCCTCATACTCATCTCTATTCCAAACACCATCTCCGTTGGTGTCGACAACTTCAAACTCGTCGAATTCAGTTGTCCAGTTCATGAATCTGCTCTGGATAGCCTGGACACGTCGACTGTATTCCCGAAGTTCCTCATTGTTCATGTCGGGAACCTCAGATTCCATCTCGCTCAAATCGATTTCGTCGAAAGTAATTGAACTACTGTTATCTTGATCCAGAAGTTCAAACGTCTTGGTTGAACGATCGCGTAGATCTTGGATTGCTGCGCCCGAAGAAAACCAATCAACCTCGAATAACTGAAGCCCAGATTCTTTAACCTCGTCTGCGAACGCACTAAAAGAAAAACAACACAAAGTTGCAAAAATACAACTCGGTAAGATTCGATTAAATCTCATACTAAAACTCCCATGAATCAATGTTGCGAAAGCCGGTACAGTATCGTTTTAGATGCAGTTCCACCTATGTTAGTTACATCTATTGTTGATTTTATCCGCTAGAGCAGCACTGAAGATTTTTTACTAATAGTACTCTCGAGCACTAGATAAACAAAGCCTCTACAGGTCATTGAATTTTTTACTGAATAGCGACGGCACCTCTGCAAGTGCCGTCGTCGAGAGATAGTGTAATTAAAAAAGGTTCGGGAGAACCCCTAAACCGTCGAAGAATTTGAGTGGGTTATTCTTTTTTGCTTTCTTCTACTTCAGTTTTTCTATGGATGACTTCCATATGTACTCCACCGCTTACCGCACCTTCCGGAAGGGTTTTCAATAAAGTGGGACCACCAACCATAATAGTCCCATCGGTGTGCAACTGTTGCTTTAACACGTCGGTTATAACATGGCTGTTTTTACTCTTGAATGCTTCTTCTCTAGATACTGTGCCGTCTCCATCTTCGTCAAGCATTTCCAATTCGTCCAAGTGACTGTTAAACTCGTGTAACTCTACCGCTCCGTTTTCATCCGTATCCCATTGTTTTATTCCTAATTCTAGGCGGTGGAGATTAAGATTTTCCCTGCGAGCCTCATACTCTTCTTCGCTCCAATACCCGTCACTGTTCGTATCGACAACCTCAAACTCGTCGATCTCTTCCGACCAATTCATGAATTTGCTCCGAATTGCATTGATGCGCTGACGATTTTGTTGTAGTTCGGCTGGGTTCATCTTCGCCATCATATCAGTTTCGAATTGAGTTAGGTCGATTTCATCAAGCGTGATAGACCCACTGTTGTTTTCATCCAATAACTCGAAAACCTCAGTTGAGCTGTCGCGTAACTCCTGAATCTGTGCACCTTGTTTAAACCAACCTAGCTGATCTAGGAACTCTAAGCCCTCTTTAGAGGATTCGTTCGCCGAAGCGTTTAAACCTCCCAATGCAAGAACAGTTATCGCGAAACTTGCAAGACAGCGACTAAATTTCATACTTCTCTCCCGTGAGTGAAAATTGCGAAAAGGTAGATAGTAGTATTAGATGAACATTTGATGAAAAAGGTTACCACTTTTCGTTTCGTTCCCTATTGTGCGAGAACTGGGTTCTCGACGCTTGGGTAGCTCGAAGACGAGATCTCTATTTGTCGACCTTGTCAGCCTCTTTCTGTTTGATGAACATATATCGCGTCGCTTTAGCTTCAGCTTCAGCTTCGATGTCCGTGTTAACCGCTTTGACGCTAGCCCAGATCATTTCATCTAACTTCAGTTTATTCAGAACGTCGGATATAACGTTATCATCTTTACTCTTGAATGCTTCTTGATGCGAAACTGTTCCGTCAGCGTTCTCATCAAGAAGTTCCAATTCGTCCAGGTGGCTGTTGAATTCGTGCAACTCAACAGCACCGTTTTCGTCGGTGTCCCATTCTTTTAAACCGAGTTCTAAGCGATGGCTCTGCAGATTTTGGTGGCGAACTTCGTACTCATCTCTGTTCCATACGCCATCACTATTGGAGTCTACGACTTCAAACTCATCGAATTCAGTTGTCCAGTTCATGAATTTGCTGTGAATAGCATTGACACGTCGACTATATTCCCGAAGTTCCTCGTTGTTCATGTCTGGTACCTCAGATTCCATCTCACTCAGGTCGATTTCGTCAAAAGTTATTGAACTACTGTTATCTTGGTCCAAAAGTTCGAATGTCTTGGTTGAACGATCGCGCAATTCTTGTATCGTTGCGCCCGATCCAAACCAACCCAAGTTTGACGTGACGTATTGTTGTTTGGCTTCATATTCGTCATCTGCGATGGTGCAAAGGGATAAGCATCCCAATGTCAAGCAGGTCCAGTTGGTTAAGACTCTTTTGAGTTTCATTTTCTTCTCCGTTGAATTTAGCATATTAACCGCAGTATGTCTCTAAGTCCTACGCGATTTCTGTTTGAAAGAATAGACCTTTGATAATTTTACGACTTCAACTTGTCCTCTTTTTCTACCGCAATCTTCAACTCGTACAGAAGTTCTAGTGCTGCTCGTGGCGAGAGATCGTCGATATTCAGGGTTTTTAGTCGTTCTATTGTAGGGTGTTCAAATTCGTCCTCAGGAATCTCTTCGGTGAATAGGTCAGTGAAGTCCGTAGCTTGACCTTGACTCGCGGCCTGTTCTAACTTGTGCAAATGGTTTCGCGCGTGTTGCAACACTCTGCCAGGTATCCCCGCAAGTTTTGCGACCTGAATACCATAGCTTTGCGAAGCTGCACCGGGTTCGACAGTGTGTAGGAAAACCACTTTCCGTTTATGTTCCAGCACACCAAGATGAACATTTTCAACACTGGGTAATTCTTGCGCTAAAGCGGTAAGCTCCAAAAAGTGAGTAGAGAACAGTGTGAAGGCTTGGACCCGCTGCGCCATCGCCGCCGCTATGGCTAATGCTAGCGCTAGACCATCGTACGTGCTAGTACCGCGTCCAATTTCGTCGAGTAAGACCAGACTCGATTCCGTAGCGTTGTGCAAGATTTGCGCTGTTTCGGTCATTTCAACCATGAACGTCGAGCGACCACCGAGCAAATCGTCGGAGGCACCAATGCGTGTGAAGATGCGGTCAATCGGTCCGATGAGAGCACTCTTTGCAGGTACAAAACATCCGATATAGGCAAGAATGACAATCAATGCAGTTTGGCGCATATAGGTGGACTTACCCCCCATATTCGGACCGGTTACGATGAGCATACGACGAAATTTATCAAGTTCAATGGAATTGGGGACAAATTCGTGCTCCGCTTTGATTGCCAGAATAGGATGTTTACCATCTTCAATTGTTAGTACGCTGGTAGTAGTAAATTGTGGTCGTACGAAGCGGTACTCGTGACTGGCTCTGGCGAAGCTATTGAGGACGTCCAATCTTGAGAGTACTTCGGCAAGCTGGCGTAGTTTTTGCGACTCCTTTGAAATCTCCTGAACAAGTTCAACGTACAACTCTTTTTCAAGTGCTAACGCTTCTGCCTCGGCAGTGAGAAATCGCTCTTCAAATTCTCGGAGCACCGGGGTAATGTACCTTTCGCTATGTTTCAGTGTCTGTCGACGAACATACTCGCTTGGAACTTTGCTAGCTTGTGCGCGTGAAATCTCAATGTAGTAACCATGTACTCGATTAAAACCCACGCGTAGAGTGGGGATTTGGGTGCGTTCTCGCTCGCGGTCTTCGAGTTCAGCAAGAAATCCGGATTCGTTGTCACGTATTTGGCGAAGTGTGTCAAGATCAGCGTTAAATCCAAGTTTGAACATTCCCCCATCTCGAGCAGTGCCTGGTGGATTGTCAACGATTGCTCGGTCAATGAGCTGCATCGTATCCGTCAGGTCGGGTACGGATTCGAAAGCGTTCCACTCGGATGCTACGTTCAGTGTTTTAATGGTTGGTTGAAGTTCTTGAAAGCTGTAGATAGCTGTGCTAATTCGTACTAGATCTCGTGGTGTAGCTGATGTCATGGCAAGCCGCGTAACTGTGCGTTGAACATCTCCGAGTGGTCGTAGTTGTTGATAGATTAGGTCTAGGAACTGGTGGTCCATCAGTGCTTCCACGACATTAAGACGTTCGACAACTACAGTAGTATCGGTGCTGGGTTCATGCAACCAGTGTCGCAGGAGACGGGATCCCATGGGAGTCGCGGTGAAATTTATTGTGTCATATAGAGTCCCTGCGACTTGTTCCGAGCCAATTTTTACGTCGATCTCCAAATTTCGACGGGTTTGTGCATCAAGTTGTAGAGTTTGATTGTCGTGATATTGCTGGATCGACTGAATGAATTCCAACGACTGCCGATAGGCATCTTGCGCGTAAGATAGAGCCGCAGCGGCTGCGCCAACTTCGCTACTGTCGCTGGAAATACCGAAACCTGTCAAGTCTTGGGTCTGAAAGTGCCGCGTGAGGGCGGCTAAACCTAGTTGATCATCAAAACGTAGCGGATCAAGTTCGCGAAATTCCCGACCGTCTAACTCAAGATTGGCGTATTCGGGTATGACGATCTCGGCTGGATTGATTTGCTCCAGCAGGCTTGTAAGTTCCGAACGAGTCTTAACGGTTGCAACATTGAAGATGTTCGTAGACAGATTGATCCAGGCAACACCATATTGATTGGTACGTTTACTTGCGTTGTTGATTGTCAGTAAGACACTTTCTTGATCACTTTGTATCAGTGATTCGTCAGTGATCGTACCCGGTGTGATAACGCGAACGATTTGCCGTTCAACCGGCCCTTTGCTGGTGTTCGGGTCGCCGATTTGTTCACAAATCGCGACGGTTTTGCCACGTGCTACTAGTTTCGTCAGATAACTCTCGACAGCATGATGCGGTACTCCGCACATCGGAATTGGGTTTGAGCTTTGTTTATCTCGCGCGGTGAGAGTAATCTCCAACAATTCCGCAGCTTCGATAGCGTCGTCAAAGAACAATTCATAAAAGTCGCCCATACGAAAGAAGAGCAAATCGTTTGGATGCTGCGATTTCAACTCCAGATACTGGCGCATCATTGCTGTATGGGTGGGCTTGTTCATCGAAGCTGTTAGGTGGCTCTTTCTAGGTTTATCAATACTCTAGGTTCAACCAATAAATTATGAGCAGTGGGTGGTTGTATTTGAAACATCTATGTGTGCCATCTCGCTAGAATTCCTATCCGGTTTCTGTATCGGATTTCAGTTGATTATTTTGGGACTATATTTGTCCGAACTTCGAAAAAACTTTAAAAAAGCCCTTGAATTTTGACTGAATATCTATACAGTAACCGATAACAAGGAGATATTATGAGCAATTCTGCGAAAGACAGAGCTCTGGAAGTAGCACTGTCGCAAATAGAGAAACAGTTTGGTAAGGGCTCAATGATGCGCTTGGGCGAGCAACGACAAGAGGAAATCCCCGTGATTTCCACTGGATCGCTCGCACTCGACATCGCACTTGGCGTTGGTGGTTTACCACGAGGTCGCGTCGTCGAAGTGTACGGTCCCGAGTCTTCTGGAAAAACGACGTTGACATTACACGTCGTCGCGGAAGCGCAAAAACTAGGTGGCACCTGTGCGTTCATTGATGCCGAGCACGCGATGGATCCAATTTATGCCAAAAAGCTTGGTGTGAACACTGAGGAACTGTACGTATCGCAACCTGACACGGGCGAGCAAGCTTTAGAAATCTGTGACATGATGGTACGTTCCGGAGCGATTGATGTAATTGTCATTGACTCGGTCGCCGCGCTCACGCCGAAGGCCGAACTCGAAGGCGAGATGGGTGACTCACACGTTGGTCTCCAAGCGCGATTGATGAGTCAAGCATTGCGAAAAATGACCGCAAACATTAAGAATTCCAATACTTTGGTGATTTTCATAAATCAAATTCGAAGCAAGATTGGTGTTATGTTCGGCTCACCCGAAACCACCACAGGTGGGAATGCGCTAAAGTTTTATGCCTCCGTACGTTTGGATATTCGTCGCATTGGACAGATTAAGGAAGGCGATGAAGTTCAGGGTAATCAGACCCGTGTGAAAGTACTAAAGAACAAGGTTGCACCGCCGTTCCGTCAAGCGGAGTTTCAGATCTTGTATAACGAAGGGATCAACTACGTCGGTGAGATTTTGGATATGGCCGTCGATCAAGGTTTATTGGAGAAGTCGGGTACTTGGTATTCATTTAATGACGAGAGAATTGGACAAGGACGGCGCAACGCCGAATTGTGGCTCAAAAACAATGACGAAGTTTCCAATGAAATCGAAGCAAAAATCCGCGCTAAAGTATTTCACCAAGAGGTAACCGAAGACGGGACCGAGAACTAGAGAAGTTGTAAACTGAGTTCGTGTCGAGACATAGGCCGACTCTAGACGCATCGCAACTTAAAGAAATTGCGCTGAGGTTGCTTGCACGCCGCGAGCATTCCACTTACGAACTACGAACAAAACTACTAGCTCGAGGTGGCAGTGTCGAAGCGGTATCAGCCACACTTGACGAACTCAACACAGAGGAATACTTATCGGATTCTCGATTTACCGAAGTAGCGGTTCGCGCGCGTTTGCGTACGAACGATGGTCCAATCAAAATTCGCGCCTATTTGGTGCAACGTGGTATCATAGAATCGCTAATTAAGCAACATCTCCCGATCGATCAAGATTTTTGGCTTGAACGCGCGTTGAAATTAGATCAATTGAATTGCCAGAAACGCAATATTTCAACCCAGGAAGTAGCGACGCACGAATCGTGGTCCTTTCGAAGCCGATTGTTAAAGAGTCGAGGTTATCCAGCGAATATCATTCGACAGGTTTTGGAGTCGAAGCCTGATTAGTAAGGACGAGTGCTTGCTTATAAAGGTCATAAGACTCTATCTTAAGAGCCAGTCGATCCATATTTAGAAGATCCAAAATGCGAACTGAAGAAATTAGACGAACATATCTCGAATACTTTCGAGAATTAGATCATAAGGTCTTTCCCTCAGCACCCTTAGTGCCCCAAAACGACCCAACCATCATGTTCACCGTAGCAGGAATGGTGCAGTTTAAAGACCAGCTCATTGGAGCTGAGACTCCAACCGTACGACGCGCAGCTTCCTGTCAGTTGTGCCTGCGTGCCGGTGGTAAGCACAACGATCTCGAAAATGTCGGCTACACGGCTCGCCACCATACGCTGTTCGAAATGCTTGGGAATTTCAGCTTCGGTGATTACTTCAAAGAAGAAGCAATTGACTGGGCGTGGAAATTCGTCATGGATGTATTGGATTTTGATCGAGACCAGATTTGGATTTCGGTACATCCGACTGATGATGTCGCTCGTGATCTGTGGACGCGCAAAATTGGAATAAAGGCAGAACGCGTAGTCGATCATGCTGACAATTTTTGGGAAATGGGAGAAACCGGTCCCTGCGGTCCAAACACCGAAATCTTTCTTGATCAAGGACCTGAGCTCGAAGGCGGACCGCCAGGTTCACCCAACGAAGACGGAGATCGATTCCTAGAGTTTTGGAACTTGGTGTTCCCACAGTTTGATCGGCAACCAGATGGGGAATTAGTGCCACTAGCTGCCCTTGGAATTGATACTGGATTGGGTTTAGAACGCACAGCAGCGTTGATCCAAGGAGTCAACAGTAATTACGAGACGGATCTGTTTTCGCATGTAATCCAAACGACGGCCAGAATCGCGAATATCCGCGATCCAAATAAGGTTCAACAAGAACCGTCTTTAAAAGTGATTGCAGACCACATCAGATCATGCGCATTTCTCATTTCGGACGGAGTCTTGCCGACGAATGAAGGACGAGGTTATGTCTTACGCCGGATCATACGCCGAGCTCTGAGGCACGGGTACAAGCTAGGAATTCAAGACCCCTTCTTTCACACTCTGGTAGGTCCACTTGCCGAGAGCATGGGAGAAACATATCGCTCGCTCACCGACAATCTAGAGCGAATCAGCACCTCGATACAGCGTGAAGAAGAAAAGTTTGCAAAAACACTACGCAACGGTATGACGCTGCTGGAAACCGAAATCGAAAACCTGTCAGGGAAGGTAATCGACGGTGAAATTGCGTTCAAGTTGTACGATACCTATGGCTTTCCTCTAGATCTCACCGAAGATGTCGCACGCGAAAAAGACTTGACCGTTGATTGCGACAGTTTTAACGAACTCATGGAGCTCCAACGAATTCGAGCTCGTGCGGCAAGTCAATTTGAATCCAAACAGGACAGCAAACTACGGTTTGATACGGAGGTCGAATTCGAGGGTTATCACAGCCTCAACGTCGCCTCATTAATCACAGACATATTTAAAACTTCAAACGGAACTCCAGATCCGGTTGATATGTTGAACGAAGGTGATACTGGCATCCTCGTGCTCGATCGTACTGGCTTTTATGGGGAAGCAGGAGGGCAAATTGGCGATACCGGAGAAATTTCGTCGTCAACTGGTACCTTTCAAGTGCGTGACACACAACGGATGGATCGTCAATTTCTGCATTATGGTGAGGTAACTCGCGGAGTACTTGGAAAAGGCGAAACGGTTACTACTCAAGTGGATTCAATTCGACGTCAAGATATTGCTCGAAATCATACCGCGACTCATTTATTACACGCAGCCTTGAAGAAAGTATTGGGACCACATGTACAGCAACGTGGTTCTTTGGTTACTCCAGATAGACTTCGCTTTGATTTCTCACACGATCAAGCGTTAACTCAGGACGAAGTTGAAGCATTAGAAGATTTGGTAAACGCTCAGATCGCGTTAAATAGTGAAGTCAAAACAGACGTGATGCC
The DNA here is from genome assembly GCA_009837185.1 of Gammaproteobacteria bacterium. Lineage (GTDB taxonomy): Bacteria > Pseudomonadota > Gammaproteobacteria > Pseudomonadales > Azotimanducaceae > Bin55. Next base: position 24,104 of record VXUA01000076.1, read on the forward strand.
GTATGACGAAGCAATTGCTAGCGGAGCGGTCGCAATGTTCGGCGAAAAGTACGATGACGTTGTTCGCGTGCTTGATGTGGGAAATGGTTTTTCTGTAGAACTCTGTGGTGGCACGCATGTGCTATACGTTGGAGAAATTGGTTCGCTCAAGATATACGCCGAAACAAGCATCGCGGCTGGAACTCGTCGCATTGAGGCCGTTACGGGTCGCGAAGCACAAGCTCGCGCTCGTTCGAATGAACGTACTTTGCAGCAATTAGCTCGAGTATTTCAAACTCAAACTAGCGAGCTCCCAAATCGCGTCCAGTCCTTGATCGAAGAAAAAGCCGAGCTACTACAACAGATTAGGTCATTGTCGCAGCAGAGTCATGCGGATGTGGGCAAGGAACTTGTCGCTAACGCTGTCGAGATTAACGGAGTGTGTGTGGTGAGTGCTCAGGTAAATGGTGATGCAAAAGAAATGATGTCAATTTATGATGAAATCGCGTCAAAACTACCGTGTAGGGTGGTGGTTTTGAGCGTCGAAGTACATAACAAGATCCAGCTCGTTTGTGGGGTCTCGAAGGACTTACGAGATCAGTTGCGCGCTGATAAGTTAGTGACCTTTGTTGGCGTTCAAGTGGGTGCCCGAGGAGGTGGTACACGGGAACTAGCTCGTGCTGGTGGCGGGACAAATTCTTCCGCGCTCGCCGACGCATTACGGTCGGTTGAGACTTGGGTCGCTGAACGCACAACCTAATCCTCAATGAGTTTGATCGTAACGAAGTTTGGTGGCACGTCGTTATGTGATCTTGAACGAGTTCAAGCTGCCGCACAAAAAGCCGTAGCCTGCCGTCAGGAAGGACACGAAGTCATTGTTGTTGTGTCCGCAATGGCCGGCGAAACAGATAAGCTGGAAGATCTCGGATACTCGATTTCAACTCGTCCAGACCCCCGGGAAATGGACGTACTGTTGGCATCCGGCGAGCAAGTGTCTATTGCGCTCATCGCTATGGCAATTCAAGATCTTGGAGTACCAGCAATGTCCTATTTGGGAAATCAAGTGCCTGTGTACACCACTGAGTGTCATCAACGGGCAAGAATTACTGAAGTTGGATGCGAAGAACTGCGTCGTTCAATAGATCAAGGAGCAATTCCAGTCGTTGCAGGATTTCAAGGAGTTGCCTCCACTGGTGAGATTACTACGATTGGTCGCGGCGGATCGGATACTACCGCAGTGGCGATTGCTGTCGCTATGGGGGCTTTGGAATGTCGCATCTACACTGATGTTGATGGCGTATATACCGCGGATCCACGCATAGTCGAACAAGCGAGACGCATGGATCGTGTGACTTTCGAGGAAATGCTTGAACTTGCTGCTCTCGGGGCTGAAGTGTTACACTTGAGGTCGGTCGAATATGCTCGTAGGTATTCGATACCGCTAAAAGTGTTTTCAAGCTTCATAGACGGTCCAGGAACACTAATTGTGGAAGAAGGAGAATCAATGGAACAGCCAGAAGTGTCTGCCATAACTTTCGATAAGAACGAGGCTAAAGTAACTATTACAAACGTTCCAGACATCCCAGGCATCGCTTATCAATTATTGGGTCCGGTAGGCGATGCGAATATCTCTGTCGACATGATCGTACAAAACGTAAGTAGAGATGAACGAACGGATTTGACGTTTACCGTACCGCGAAATGATTTTGAACAGAGTCTGGAAATTTTGCGAGATCAAGTTATTCGTTTGCGACGTGAGGCGGAAGATCCCACTCTGTACGAAATGGAAGTGATCGGAGATGACGCAATCGCTAAGGTAACCGCGGTCGGTTTAGGCATGCGTTCCCATGCAGGAATTGCTACGAAAATGTTTGAAACGCTAGCTCAGTACGGTATCAATATACAGATGATCTCGACCTCGGAGATCAAGATCTCAGTCGTGATACACGAAGACTTTTGCGAATTGGCCGTTCGAATGCTTCACTCCGCGTTTGATTTGGGAGCCGATTGAATATTCGAATACTGTATAATATAACAGGACAACAAATAATTCCTGAATCTTGGAACCACTTTGTTCGTTTGAGGTAATTCACTTGCCCATGCTGTTCCTGACTGGCTTTACGAACAAAGATATTTGGTGTTTTTATTCCGAGTAAAATTAATTGTTGATAAAAGGAAATTATGTACGCGAGGCGTCTAGTTAGATAAGGGCAACTAGACGAAGCGGAGTACCATTCACGGAGGAGGTTGCGATGCTTATCCTCACACGACGCATCAATGAGACATTAGTAATCGACGGTAAGATTGAAGTAACTGTATTAGATACACGGGGAAATCAGGTACGAATAGGAATCGCTGCACCTCGTGACGTGATCGTCCACAGAAAAGAAATCTTAGAAAAGAAACAAAAGCAGAAAGCCTGATTCTTCGTATTTAGTGTTTGTGCTGGTCGTGAGGTAGCTTAGTCTTGCCTTATCTCTTACAAGTAATCCATGCGCCTGTGGCCAAACTGGATAAGGCACCAGTCTACGAAACTGGCGACTACAGGTTCGAGTCCTGTCAGGCGCGCCAATTTGGTCGCAACGACACTGGAGAGGTGGCCGAGTGGTTGAAGGCGCTCCCCTGCTAAGGGAGTATGGGCAGAAACCCATCGAGGGTTCGAATCCCTCCCTCTCCGCCAATGTTCGTGCTTGTCCGACTGCGCAACGAACTCTAGCAGTACTCAAACACTCCAAGAAAATCAAAAAAAGAGGTGAAGCACTTGCTCCACCCCTTAGAGCTGAAGGCGAACCTTCAGCGAAGCGATAGTCGAATAAGGGCTAGTTAATCAAAACTAACTAGCTGGAAGAAATTAAGGAGATCCACCTCCTGGGCGTTGCCAATTTCCGCCGCCACCTTGACCGCCTTGACCACGTTGCCAATTGCCACCGCCTTGTTGCATTCGATCTCGCATTCGTTCCATGTACGCTTCGACGTCAAAAGCTTCCGTCAGTTCCTCAGAAGTGATACTTCCGTCGTCGTCGGCATCGACTTCTGCAAACTTCGCATCGTACAGCTTCTTGAGCGCATCTTCTTCGCTCTCGTCGTCTTCTGCTGACTCGTCAGCCGTAGCTTCCTCTTCTTCGGCTTCGGAAGCCTCAGCGTCTTCGTCGTCAGACTCTTCTTCGTCTTCAGCATCGTCTTCTGCAAACCAAGAACTGTACCTTTCGTTTGTGGCAAATTCCATAAATTCTTCTTTTGACAATTCACCATCGTCGTCAGTGTCCATGGTTTCCATGGCGCGATCAACCATGCGTGGTTTCCAGGATTCTGGATCCCTGTTACCGCCACCTTGGCCTCCTCCCCAGCCACCACCACCTTGGCCTTGCGCGAGCAAGGGGAGTACAAAGATTAGAGAGAGTGCCGAAATGGCAATCAATAGTTTGCTCTTCATATTGTTGTTCCCAAAAAGTTAGTAAAAACTTGCTTTCAAACTATTTTACGAAGAGGTTTGAAAAATCCTTTAGAGAAGGATTTCTATTGTTTTACGACAACACGCCGATTACGAGAAAGACAGATTAACCTTCCTCCTCTTCGTCTTCTTCGTCGCTTTCTTCATCGTCAGATTCTTCTTCTTCGTCTTCAGAAATATCTTCGCCCATCATTAGTTTCATAATTTTTTGCGAGATATCAAACTGAAAATCCGCTGTTTCGTCTAATGACATTAAGTCGTCATCGTCACCATCGGCACCTTCAAACATCTTTTTCATTCGTTCTGCTTTTTCTTCGTCAGTTTCCCCGTCCGGTGCACCCAGCTTCTTCATAGCAGCCTTCATCTCTGCAGGCATCATCTCTGCCCCCTGTGCCATTTCAGCTTCCGCCTCGTCCACCATCGTTGTGAATTCGTCAAGGGAAAGACTACCGTCCTCGTCTTCGTCATATTCCTTCATTGACACTTCAGCTGACTCTTTTGCCTGTGCTTTCATCATTTCTTTCATTTCTTCTTCAGATGGCATCTGAAAGCCGCCCATACCTCCTTGTTGCGCTATGACTGCTCCTCCCACGACTGTTAGCAGTGAGACAAGTACGGTCACGATTGATTTTTGGGTTTTCATAAGAACACTTCTCCTTGAGTTAAAGATTCTTGACTAAAGTCAGTCAAAACTTTCGGTGCCTTTTCCAAGCACCACCAATTGTTCGCAAGAACGATATCTCTTCAGTCTACCCTTCTTACTTGGCCATTTAAAGTCACTTACAGCACCAAACTAACCACAACTTAGTTGTGCAAATTCAGTGTGTGATCTTTTGAGGTCCACACATTACGATTTTAACCAGTTAATCGGGAAGAGTTTCAATTCGAACGACAATCCTCATTATTCACCCTCTAGTGCCCGTTCGAATACTCTCAGTTTCTTCCAAGAACTTCGTCAGATTGACGTCCCGTGCTTGGTTCGTTTGATGAAGACTTGTCTATGACCGATTCAATTAATTGCTTGATTGTCGTAGCATCCTATTTAGGGGCTATAGCTTGTTCATCGACTGAGTGATGCGGCATGTCCCCGGCTACCGCAAACTGGTTGTTGGAGTCTAACTATCTTGTGCGCAGAGACTTGAACTTGTCAGTTTCGCTCTAAAGCTAACTCTTCAAGAGAACTGAAGTGAACTACGACGCTGATCTCAAAACATAATCACAGATCGTATTGACTTGCCTTCATGCATGAGATCAAAAGCTTCATTTATTTGCTCCAGAGGCATTGTGTGCGTAATCAAGTCATCAATGTTGATTTTTCCGTTCATGTACCAGTCTACGATTCTCGGAACTTCAGTTCGACCTCTCGCGCCGCCAAACGCAGTTCCTCGCCAGACGCGTCCAGTCACGAGTTGAAAGGGCTTGGTGCTAATTTCTTGGCCTGCACCAGCGACTCCGATAATAATGCTCTCTCCCCAGCCTTTGTGACAACACTCCAATGCTTGGCGCATGACGTCGACGTTTCCTATGCACTCGAATGAATAATCGACTCCTCCGTCAGTAAGATCGACGATTTCTTCCACTACGTTGTGAGAGTCTGTAGGATTGATGAAATCGGTCATACCAAACGTTTCCGCAAGCTCTCGTTTCGCGGGATTGATGTCTACTCCTATTATTCTGTCGGCACCGACTAGTTTAGCTCCCTGAATGACATTGAGACCGATGCCGCCAAGACCGAAGACGGCTACGTTAGCACCTGGCTCAACTTTCGCCGTGTTCATAACTGCTCCTAATCCGGTCGTCACTCCACATCCGATATAACAAACTTTGTCAAATGGGGCATCTTCACGAATCTTCGCGAGTGCGATTTCGGGAAGGACTGTGAAATTTGAAAACGTCGATGTCCCCATGTAGTGATAAACTGTTTCGTCACCTACAGAGAAGCGTGAGGTTTCATCTGGCATCAGACCGCGTCCTTGAGTCGAGCGTATCGCTTGGCACAAGTTGGTCTTGCCGGATCGACAAAACTTGCATTGGCGGCACTCTGGAGTGTACAAAGGAATTACGTGATCGCCGGGTGCAACGCTGGTAACGCCCGCTCCAACTTCGACGACGATACCTGCTCCCTCATGTCCAAGAACAGCTGGAAATATCCCCTCGGGATCTTCACCAGATAGCGTAAAGGCATCGGTATGACAAACACCCGTCGCACGCAACTCGACGAGAACTTCTCCCTCTCGAGGGCTAGCTAGTTCAATTTCTTCTATTTGGAGCGGCTTTCCTGCTTCATAAGCTACCGCAGCGCGCGTTTTCATAGCATGGTTCCTCTGTTAATTGTTTTGGAAGTAGGGTGCATCGAAGGTGTGCATGGCGTTTAATTCTGGTTGTACTAGCTTACTAGTATCGGTACAGTTCATCTTTGAAGGGACCTTCTTGGGCAACCTGGATGTACTCCGATTGTTCCGCGGTCAGTTGTGTAATCGTACCTCCGAAACCCTCCACCATGAGCCGGGCGACTTCTTCATCGAGTTTTTTGGGTAAAGCTTGGATGTCCACTGGCTCTCGTTCGTGTTTGGGTTGGGTAGCCCACGCCTGTTGAAACAAGTACACTTGTGCGAGCACCTGATTTGCAAATGAACCGTCCATCACTCGTGAAGGATGGCCCATTGCGTTTCCTAGATTGACTAACCTTCCTTCTGACAAAAGAATTAAATAGTCCGTACGATCGTCGCTTCGGAATACCTGATGTACCTGATCTTTTACTCGTTCCCAATTCCAAGTTGTGCGCATGAATTCGGTATCAATTTCATTGTCAAAGTGTCCGATATTGCACACAATGCAACCGGCTTTCAGACTGCGCAGCATGGCTTCGTCGCACACTCTAACGTTACCGGTGCAGGTTACCAAAACATCGGTCTCGCCAAGAAGTGTCAAATTGACGTCCTCTACTTGGCCCGTGTTTTTCCCGTCCAAATATGGTGAAACCACCTCGTACCCGTCCATACAAGCCTGCATGCCACAAATGGGGTCGATTTCAGCGACTCGAACGATCATGCCTTCTTGCCGTAAGCTTGTTGCAGAGCCCTTACCGACATCGCCATAGCCAATACAGAGTGCTTTCTTTCCACTGAGCAGGACATCGGTACCACGTTTAATCGCATCACTCAGACTGTGCCGACATCCGTAGCGGTTGTCATTCTTTGCTTTGGTTACCGAGGCGTTTACGTCAATAGCAGGAATTTGTAATTGCTGCCTCTCCAATAGCTCGTACAGCCTCCGGATTCCGGTAGTAGTCTCCTCGCTGACTCCGTGAACACGTGAAAGCACTTGAGGATATTTCTCGTGCATTGTCTGCGTCAAGTCACCGCCATCATCAAGTAGTAAATTTGCGTCCCACGGTTTACCATCAACTAGGATGGTCTGATCTATGCACCAGTCATATTCCGCTTCCGTCTCTCCTTTCCATGCAAATACTGGAACTCCATCAGCCGCCATTGCCGCAGCGGCATGGTCCTGAGTAGAGAAGACATTGCAGGAAGACCATCGGACTTCAGCGCCAAGGGCACGTAGGGTCCTGATGAGCACTGCTGTTTGTACGGTCATGTGCAGGCAACCGATTATCTTCGCGCCCTTTAGTGGTTGCTGACCCGCATATCTGTGTCTCAACGCGAGTAGAGCAGGCATTTCCTGTTCAGCGAGATCAATCTCGCGATTGCCGAAGTCAGCTAATGAAATGTCGGCAACTCGATAGTCGTGCATGCTGTTCCTTTAGGAAAAATCGAAGTGTCAAAGTCGTGTTGGCTTCACCCCAGAAGGGTGGATTGAAAGCTCGGGTATCTACCCTGATTTTATAGAACAGTAAAAAACTATGCGTCTACAATATGCACCGTTCTCCAACGAACTTTTCATTTTCTTCGAGGTACTACCATACGCATCTATTTCACCAGTTTCTTAATCGTTGTAATTGTCCTACTTCTATTGTCAGCGTGTAGTAAAGCGCCATCTTCAAACGATGGAGTCGCCGTCGTGAATGAAGCTCGTACAGGGGAAGTGATCTACAAAAAATACTGTGCCAATTGCCACCAAGGTAGTATCCCTAGATCTCCAGTTTTGGGCAAACAAGCAGACTGGACAGACCGAGTGGAAAAAGGCAGAGCAGCACTCATCGAGAACGTTCGTGTAGGCATCCCGCCAGAAATGCCGAAGATGGGGAGTTGCAGAAATTGCACGGACGAAGAATTAGGAAATGCAGTGGATTACATGCTTGCAGCGTTAGAGGAAGAGGAAACGGAAGAGGAAACGGAATAGTTTTTGCATGATACAATTGTTTCCGTGCATAGTCTGAAACACACCACATTGGCTCAAATTTGTTAGCAAAGACACAGTAATGGATAAAAACTCAGAATTCAAACCGGGAGACATCTTGTCTCGGCGCAAGGGTCTCGTCATGCACAAGGGAATATTGTTGGATGATGGTTCGGTCTACCATAACACCCCGCGCAGTGGTGAGCATGTATCTTCATTTTCGGCATTCAGCAAAAACCGCGATGTTTACGCTGAGCCCAGTGACGAGTTCGCTCGCGAGGAAGCTCTCTGGGGCGCGAAGTTGTACCCTAGACGGAAGTATAACGCACTAACCAACAACTGTGAACACACGGTCTCGCGCGCCGCGAATGGAAGCCAACGTAGTCCACAACTTACTTCGATAGTTCTAAGTGGTGGGATAGCAGTGGCGACCTTAGTGCTCACCCGTTCTATTACTCTTGCGGGTGCAGGTTACGCGCTCACGCGCAAATTCACCAAGCAAAACGCAAGCTCAACATAAGACTTTTTAGTCTTGTAGCACTTCCGTAAAGCCTGGCGGTAGAGCACTGGTAAAGTTGTATCCTGAAGTCAGGATTAACCGGTGGCTATGCAGCATCAATCTAGAGTTCGACTGAGAAGCAGAGTGAGGCGGGCCGTAGAGCGCGTCCCCGACAATCGGATGACCGATCCAAGCAAGATGTACTCGTAGTTGATGAGTACGGCCTGTTTGCGGTTTTAGCAACAACAGGCTGCGTCGAGGTCCGTGCTGTAAAGTGCGCACTCTAGTAACGCTTACGAGTCCCTCTCGAGAATCTATCGTCCAACCATGCTGTGATGCTTCGATTTCGGATCGCGGTCCAGCAACTCGAAAACGACTCTTTCGACCTCGACGTAATGGTAAGTTGATAGTGTAGGTCTTTCCCAGGGGGAATTTCCCACTAACCACCGCTACGTAGAACTTGTCGACTTGTCTGTTTTCAAATAGTTTAGAAGCACTCTTCCTAAAGTTGTCAGTTTTTGCTAGTAGGAGGACGCCACTCGTACCTTTGTCAAGTCTGTGCACTAACTTTATATTGGTATAGTGTTTTTGCAACTGTGCATACAGATTCTCTTGACCACTTCGATCTCGAAGGACGCTTATTCCAGTCGGTTTATCGACCGCCAGACACTCTGAATCGGTGAACAAGATGTCAAACATGGTTGGAGAACTTAAGCAAGTTTGTGCATTCTTAAGTACTAGGTTAACGCAGGTCGCTCCCGAGAGAGAATACCGATGTACGACTTGTGATTCTCGGCAGCACAAATTTCTTCAGAGTTCGTGAAGCAATTAGTCTGCGTGGCGCGATGTCATTCAGCACTAGTGCAACACCACCTGTTCACCTAATCAAGAGTGATCCACAGAAAGCTGGGATCGTTGTAGGCGATTTTCTATTTACGAGAGATCGAACCTATCCAGATTCATCACCTTGTTCCAAGCAGCAACGAAGTCGTTAATGAACTGCTCTTCTGCGTCAGAACAAGCGTAGTATTCAGAAAGCGCGCGTAATTGGGCGTTTGATCCGAAAACGAGGTCGACTCGAGTTCCTGTCCACTTGACTTCACCAGTCCCTCGATCGCGACCTTCAAACAATTCACAGGAATCTGATGTAGGAACCCAATGTGTGCTCATATCGAGCAAATTCACAAAGAAGTCATTGGAAAGAACTCCAGGGCGATCAGTGAAGATACCGTGTTTCGACCCGCCAACACTTACATTTAACGCTCGCAGTCCACCGATCAGCACCGTCATCTCGGGCGCGGACAACGTCAACAGTTGGGCACGATCAATCAACAGTTGTTCTTGTGATGCTATATGACCTTGTTGAATGTAGTTTCGAAAGCCATCTGCACTTGGTTCTAAGTGGTTAAATGACTCTAGGTCAGTTTGTTCCGGTGAAGCATCGGTACGTCCGGGCGTGAACGGGACGGAAACGTTGTGTCCGCTACTGCTCGCTGCTTGCTCTATGGCCGCGCAACCGGCCAGGACGATAAGATCCGCTAGCGATACTGACTTGTTTCCCGAAGCTGAGCCGTTGAATTCACCTTGAATATTTGCTAGCGACTGTAAGACTGTCGCGAGTTCTTCGGGATTATTTACCTCCCAATTACACTGAGGCTCTAAACGAATCCGTGCGCCGTTTGCGCCGCCACGTTTATCCGAGTCGCGAAACGTCGATGCCGACGCCCAAGCCGTGGAAACCAGTTGTGCCAATGACAATTCCGATGCGAGGACTCTTTGCTTGAGATTAGAGATGTCGTGTTCATCTATCAATGCATGGTCGACGATTGGGATGGGATCTTGCCACACTAATGCCTCGTCTGGAACTTCCGGTCCGAGATATCTGACGCGAGGTCCCATATCTCTGTGCGTGAGTTTGAACCAGGCACGTGCGAACGCCTCCGCCAATTCGTCATGATTTTCGTGAAAACGACGTGAAATTTTTTCGTAGGTAGGATCCATCCGCATAGCCATGTCTGCCGTTGTCATTATTGGCGCGTGATGTTTCGACGGATCATGCGCGTCAGGCACAGAGTCCGCTGCTTCACCGTTTGCCGGGATCCATTGATGTGCACCCGCGGGGCTCTTGGTCAGCTCCCATTCATATCCAAACAGATTGTCAAAATAGCCGGTATCCCACTTGGTTGGCTGAGTGGTCCATGCACCTTCAATACCACTGGTGATCGCGTCCTCAGCGACGCCAGTTCCATTGCTGCTCTTCCAACCAAATCCTTGTTGTTCAATTGGTGCACCTGCTGGTTCTGCGGCGAGTAGTACCTCCAACCCCGCGCCATGACACTTTCCAAAAGTATGTCCGCCGGCTGTGAGAGCGACGGTCTCTTCGTCGTTCATAGCCATGCGCGCAAATGTTTCTCGTATATCGACGCCAGCCTTGACTGGGTCTGGATTTCCGTTTGGACCCTGGGGATTGACGTAAATCAAACCCATTTGCACCGCACCTAGCGGCTTCTCCAAATCTCGCACACCTGTGTAGCGATTGTCACCTAGCCATTCGGTCTCTGAACCCCAATATATGTCCTCTTCAGATTGCCAAGTGTCCTCTCGTCCGCCCCCAAAGCCAAAAGTCTCAAATCCCATAGATTCAAGCGCGCAATTGCCCGTTAGGATAATGAGGTCGCCCCAAGAAATTTTCTTGCCATACTTTTGTTTGATCGGCCACAACAACCGGACTGCTTTATCCAAATTGCCATTGTCCGGCCAGCTGTTAATGGGCGGAAATCTCAAGTTTCCGGTGCCAGCACCACCTCGACCATCACCAACTCGGTACGTACCCGCCATGTGCCAAGCCATTCGAATAAAGAACGGCCCGTAATGTCCGTAGTCTGCGGGCCACCACTCTTGCGAGTTGGTCATGACTTCATACAGATCTTGTTTTAAAGCGAAATAGTCGAGTTTCGCGAACTCCGCCGCATAGTCAGAGTCGTTGTCAGGCTTAGACTCCGGTGTGTGTTGGTGTAGGATATTTACGTTCAGCTGATTTGGCCACCAATCTAGATTTGTGGTGCCGTCGGTGGGTGCTTTTTTCCCTAAGTCAGACGTCATTGGACACTTACTGGCTTCTGTCATAAGATTGTCTCCCTATTGATATTTTCACGTTAAAAATCGCGCAAAGATTATAGATAAGATCGTACTTTCCATTTGCGGTTTCTAACCGCTAATCCTGTGGTCAAACCGAGCAATGTTAGCTCACGACATTCACGCTCTCTTCAAGTACATATCAGACTGTTATTTGACTGCCTTAGGAGGCAGTGGATAAGCAAATTTTTTTCAACTCCCGTTACTCGGTTTGGGTGGTAGTTTGTTAATGATCTACGAATCGCGGAAACTTCTACTCAGTCTTATGGACAAACCAATTTCGGAAGCAACATCGTCATATTTACAATTGCATTCCGCATCGAACTCTGTCTTTGATGTGGACGTGACTTGCCTTGGTCGAATCGAACGAGTTTCGAATCTGATTACGTGAGTTTGATTCGTTCGCGAATATGAACTCTAACCACCGCGAGTTTCTCGATGGTTGTGTCTATGAGAACTTCTGTCGATGAACAATCGAAATTTTCCGAATCGTATCTAAATCCGTGGAGATCCCTGAATTGTCTTTCTGTGGTTGTTGCAAATTCGGGGGACATCGTTGCAAATATGAGAGTTTGTTGTTGTCGGTTACGGAGTTTTGATCTCCCTGTCGTGGGAGACATCCGATATTAGAAGTCAACTTACTTGAGAATTACTAAAGAATAACATGAGCTTCGTTCCAGCCAGCTATATGCGGGAATTTCGTCAACTAGGGACACTCACCGCGCCACTTGTCGTGACCCAAGTATCACAAATGGGGATGACTGTGGTCGATGTAGTGGTCACTGGACGATATGGCTATGTGGATCAAGCAGGTGTAGGTCTCGCAACCAGTCTGTTTTGGCCAATCATGTTGTTGTTAACTGGTACTCTGATGGCAGTTACACCGACCGTCGCACAATTAAACGGGGCGCGCAGAGTCGCGGAAACGGGTTTTGTGGTACGGCAAGCACTGTGGCTTGCGCTCTTTCTTGCAATTGTGATCATCATAGTACTGCACAACGTGGAACCGCTCTACCGATTTATCGGGGTCGATGAAAAAGCGATACCTATATCGGTCAACTACCTCCGCGCGGTGAGCTTTGGGATACCAGCACTTCTCGGTTATTTTGTCTTAAAAAATCTCTGCGAAGGCATGGGAATGACGGTACCAAGTATGCTCATTTTGATCTCGGCATTAACGATAAAAATACCTCTAACGTACGCGTTGGTGTTTGGCATCGGAGAATTTTCTGGATTTGGTGGTGTTGGTTGTGGCGTCGCAACTGCCTGCATTATGTGGTTTCAGCTGTTTTGCATTGTCATTGCGGTTTCTATTACGCGCATCAGACACTCGGGTGTATTTACTCGCTTTGACTCTCCAAAATTTAGTGTTATTGGCAAATTGACGAAGTTAGGTTTTCCGATCGGATTAACGATATTTGTTGAAGTATCGTTCTTTTCCTTTGCTGGGCTCATGATTGGTAAGTTAGGAGCACAAGCGACCGCTTCACATCAGATTGCAATGAGCATTGGCGGTCTGGGATTCATGATTCCTCTGGCACTTGGTATGGCCTCAACGATTAGGGTGGGTACGAATGTAGGAGCAGCTCGTTTTCACGTTGTTCGAAGAACAGTCAGTGTCGCATCTGTGGTCGGATTAGGGATCGCACTGGTGGTGGCTCTGATATTGCTAACTCTTCGCCACCAGATCGTCAGTCTGTACAGTGAGGATTCAGAGGTGCTTGCACTAGCCGCCCAACTATTGCTCTTGTGTGCGCTCTTTCAAGTTTTTGATGCTAGTCAAGTCGTTTCCGTCGGGGCGTTGCGCGGCTTTAAAGACACCACCGTCCCTATGATTTTGGCGACTATTTCTTACTGGGCTCTAGGTATGCCGGTTGGTTATGTATTGGCATTTGGTTTTGGAGACTTGGACGGCATCGGTGCTATCGGCTTCTGGTACGGACTAGTCTTTGGATTGTTCGTCGCTGCAATTCTGCAGTTTGTTCGACTACGGTGGGTTACCAAAAATGCAGCTCAGTATGCGCCGCCAGACACTCCTTCCAGAATTCAGAAGGGTACTTTGGAAATTGTCAAATCCCTTTCGTAGGTCGTGTAATGTCATAGTTCGAAACCCCTAATAATACTATATACATGTATATAATTGTTAGCTGACGACGATGTTATTTTTCAATTCAATTTTCGCTCTCACAACCGATTGCAGTAATATTTACTTCATGCGCCCTCTCGGTCAAAGATATCGATTTGATTTGCTGGAGTATCTCAACCAGTGTGATTTGAACTATGTCTTCTTGTTTCAACTGCTCTGTCGAGACACATCTTCGTTTAGGTCAACTGTCGTATCCCTGGGTGCTGTAAACGAAGAAACAACCTTCGAAGTCATTGACAATACTCGCTACACTTCAACAGTCAAGATCACCCGCAAAATGCCGAGTCGCGTCGGTGACCTTAAATTTACCGTACGCGTGTTTCACGACGTGCAATGTACTGATTTATTAAGCTTTCAGGGAGAGCGAGAATACGATGCGCGGTACTCTTACCCCAATACGCGCATGCGGTCTCCGGATGAGAAAACCCAAAACACAAGATTTTTGGGTGAAATATTAAAACTGTGTGTATCTAAGGGTCGCAAGCTCGCAGAGCGATCCTCGACCCTAACCTGCTAACACGGTAATTTTGGAATGGACTCCAACTAACAACAAGGAAGTTTTAACAACCGTGATTGAATCTGAGTGTACTGTCCTTCACATCACGGACTGTCATTTATTTGAAGACACAAAGGTCGTAAAAAACGGTGTAAATCCGTTCGCATCTTTAGGCGCAGTCCTGACCGCGGCTTGTGCCGCAAAAACACCTGACGTTGTCGTTGCCTCCGGTGACATCGCACATGATCCAGTGCCCACAACATACAGAGTGTTTTGTGATTTAGTCCGGTCCTTTCATGAGGGACCTTTTCTCGTTGTTCCTGGAAATCATGACATTTGGGACTCGATGCAACCAATTTTCGAACTACATCCCGTTGAGTTCAGTAGTTGGACTATCGTACCGCTCGATACGCATGTTGAGGGACTGGTGTCGGGCGAGGTCTCATACGAGACTATTCTGTGGCTGCGGGAGTGTTTAGAACGCACTAAAGAAAACGTCATTGTCGTCGGTCATCACCCTCTTGTTGACATTGGAGTCGCTTGGCTAGACGCGCATCAAGTGCAGAACGCTACTGACGTCCTCTCAATATTGCAGATGCACCAAAATGTTCAAGCTTATATATGCGGTCATGTACATCTGGAGTCCTCCAAACAACACAACAGGCTTAAGCTGTGGACGACACCTTCAACGTGTTGGCAATTTGCTAACGACATCGACACCTTTGCGCTCTCTCCCTTAACTCCCGGTTGGCGGTGGTTAGAGCTACATGCTGATGGTACAATCGACACTCGGGTCGAACGACTATCAGAGAGTCAAGTTGCGGGAATTTCATAACATGAACAAAGACTACTCCGCCGCGTCAATAACCGTTCTTGAAGGACTAGATCCCGTACGGCGACGCCCGGCAATGTATACCGACACAAGTCGCCCGAATCATCTGCTCCAAGAAGTGGTCGACAATTGCGTAGACGAAGTGCTGGCAGGGTTTGCGACTCGCGTTGACGTCGAACTATTACCCGATGGAAGAATTCAAGTCAGCGATAACGGTCGGGGTATGCCAGTCGACGAGCATCCCGTGCACAAGATGTCCGGTGTTGAACTAATCATGACAACTTTACACGCTGGTGCGAAATTTGACAACGAAGCATATCGTTTCGCCGGAGGTCTGCACGGCGTGGGGGTCTCAGTCGTCAACGCATTGTCAGAATGGATGGAAATTGATGTGCGGCAGAATGGTTTGCACTATCAACAACGGTTTGAAAACGGGGAAGCAAAAAGCCCGCTGTCGGTGATTGGAAACGTCGCAAAAAGAGATACCGGTACAGTCGTCACTTTCAAACCCAACGCGAGTTTCTTTGACAGTGCATCTTTGTCAATGCCACGCGTACTTCATGTACTCCGCGCAAAAGCAATCTTGTGCCAAGGTCTTACTGTATCGCTTAAACATTGGGAGAGCAATCAAGAGTACACCGATATTTGGCTTTATGAGAAAGGTTTAGTAGGGTACATCCAAGAGAGTACCAATGGCAATTTGATACCACAACAACCGTTTGCTCACAAAGTGACTGGCGAGCATGAATCTGTGGACGTCGCGATGGGATGGTCTAAAGAACGTAGTGATCAGCTGGCAGAAAGCTACGTGAACTTGATTCCAACTCCGCTGGGCGGTACTCATGTAAACGCTCTACGTACTGGAATCACCGATGCGATGCGTGAGTTTTGCGGTTTTAGAGACTTACTTCCACGGGGAATTAAACTGACTGCTGAAGATGTCATGGGCCAGTGTTCTTATGTGCTGTCGGCTATGCTCAAAGAACCACAATTTAGCGGGCAGACTAAAGAACGACTTGCCTCCCGAGAGGCTACTGCCTTCATCGGTGGGGTGCTTAAAGATGCATTTAGTCTGTGGTTGCACGAACACCCCTCGGAAGGGGAACAAATCGCCGAGTTCGGTATTACCAATGCTCAGAAAAGGATTCAAGCAGCCAAGAAAATCAAACGCAAGACTTACACGTCGGGACCGGCATTACCGGGCAAACTCGCAGACTGTACCTCGCAGGATGCACCACGTAGCGAATTGTTTCTCGTCGAGGGAGATTCTGCTGGAGGCTCGGCGAAGCAAGCAAGAGATCGAGAGTATCAAGCGGTCCTACCGCTTCGTGGCAAGATTTTGAACACATGGGAAGTCGATGTTGCCACGATTCTAGGATCACAGACCGTGCTCGACATTACGCAGGCTCTCGCTGTCGAACCTGGATCGGATGACCTATCCAAGTTGCGATATCACCGAGTGTGTATTCTCGCGGACGCCGATTCAGACGGTGCACACATTGCTACTTTACTGTGTGCTTTATTCCTGCGCCACTTTCCAGAGCTCGTGCGCGCTGGTCATATCTTTATCGCAATGCCACCTCTCTATCGAATTGATGTTGGGAAAGAAGTCTTTTATGCAATCGACGAGTCGGAAAAGCAAGGGATCTTGGACCGTCTAAAGACTGAAAAATCCCGTTCTCAACCAGTGGTGCAAAGATTTAAGGGTCTAGGTGAAATGAACGCACTGCAATTACGCGAAACTACCATGGCACCAGATACGCGTAAATTGGTTCGCTTGACGCTGAATGAACCAAACAAGACTCACGATGTAATGGACATGATGCTCGCAAAGAAACGCGCAAAAGATCGTCGCAATTGGCTCGAGTCTTGTGGCGACGAAGCGGACATCCAACGCTATTTATCCGACGGCGCGGTCGTCGCGACTCCGTGACACTGAGTAGTTCAGGATTCCATCTTGAGCATTTTTGACCACGAGTTAGACGACATAGATTTACACGAGTACACCTCGAAGGCGTATCTCGATTATTCGATGTACGTGATCAACGACCGTGCGTTGCCTTTTTTGGGCGATGGTCTAAAGCCGGTACAACGACGGATAGTCTATGCGATGCGACAACTCGGACTGACCTATCAAGCAAAGTACTCAAAGAGTGCTCGCACCGTTGGAGATGTCATCGGTAAGTTTCATCCACATGGAGAAAACGCATGTTATGAATCGATGGTCTTGATGGCACAACCGTTCTCGTTTCGATATCCTCTGGTCGATGGACAGGGAAATTGGGGGGCACCCGACGAACCGAAGTCTTTCGCGGCACAACGCTACACGGAGTCCCGTCTAACTCGAGAAGCTAGCTTGCTCTATGAAGAACTGAATCAAGGGACCGTGGAATATATACCAAACTTCGACGGCACGCTTGAAGAACCGGTTTGTTTGCCTGCGGAATTACCCTTCTTGTTGTTGAATGGAAGTACTGGAATCGCGGTCGGCATGGCGACGGACGTTCTACCTCACAACCTTGGTGAAGTGGTTAACGCCTGCGTTGCTACGTTGCGAAACGAACGACTTCCGGTCAGCGAGTTGATGAAGGAATTACCTGGTCCAGATCTTCCGACCGGTGGATTAATAACGTCCAGTACCGAAGAACTCCAAAGAGTCTACGAAAGTGGTCAGGGCACTGTGCGCTGTCGAGCACGCTATGAACGGGAAAACGGGGATATTGTTGTCACCGAAGTCCCTTATCAAAGCTCGCCGTCGCGTATTTTGGAACAGATCGCACAACAAATGCAAGCCAAGAGACTACCGATGGTTGTCGATCTTAGGGACGAATCGGATCATGAGAATCCGGTGCGACTCGTGATCGTTCCTAAGTCGAATCGCGTGGATGTAGACCGACTGATGAGTCACCTATTCGCAACAACCGACTTAGAGCGTAGCCTTCGGATAAACCTAAACGTAATTGGACTCGATGGTAAACCGCGGGTTTACCCGCTGAATCGGCTGATTCGGGATTGGCTCCGCTACCGGAAAATCACAGTACGCCGACGAATCTTGCACCGGGTTGAACAGATTCAACGTCGTCTTGAAATTATCGCGGGACTGCTCATTGCGTATTTGAATCTGGACGAGATCATTCGCATAGTACGAGAGGAAGACCAACCCAAACCCGTTCTCATGCAGACCTTTTCTTTGTCCGACGTACAAGCAACTGCGATACTCGATTTACGCGTTCGACAATTGAGTCGCTTAGAAGAAGAAAAGTTAAACACCGAAAAACAAGAACTGTCAGACGAGCTTGCGAAGCACCAGCTTGTTTTAAACTCGACGCAGCGACTGAACACCCTAATTCGTAAGGAGTTGCAGGAAATATCCGATAAGTTTGGAGATTCACGAAGAACCTCCATCGTTGACGATGTTGGTCTCGCCGAATCCTATGCGGACGCTGACTTAGTTTCAAACGAACCCGTGACTGTCGTGTTATCGCAAAAAGGGTGGGTGCGAGTTGCCCGCGGGCACGGTACTGTAGACCCAATCACTCTAAATTACCGTGAAGGCGACGATTATCTTAGCTCGTGTCTTGCTCGAATGAACGACTCGTGCGTGTTCTTCGATTCCGCAGGACGCGCTTATTCCTCTGCGATAACGGCACTGCCTTCAGCCAGAGGCCAGGGAGAACCTCTTACGAGTATATTCTCATCACCTGCTGGTTCGCGCTTTGTTGGTCTAGTGAGTAGCCATATTTCGGAAGTGTTTGTGGCGAATTCGTATGGGGAGGGTTTTCGACTACCAGTGAGTGCGGCATTGTCTCAAGTTAAAGGCGGTAAAGCTATGGTTGTACTTGACGAGAGTAGGGAATTGGTTGCTGCCAACCCAAGTCAAGCAGACAGCATCGTGGTACTGATTACTAAAGGTGGTCGAATACTAGCTCTCCAAAGTCATGAAATTCCAGTTCGACAACGCGGGAAAGGCGTTCGACTAATTGGAATCTCACGCAAGGATTTATTCAGCGAGGATGACGCATTGGAATTTGCAGTGAGCGTAGCACCAAGAGCGAAAGTTGCTCTCACGTCCGGACAACGTACGATGACTTTAACATCGAAACGAATTGAAGAATACGTTGGTAAGCGAGGCAACTTAGGCAAGCGGCTCCCGCGAGGCTACACGAAAGTTTCCTCAGTGAGATTGGTCTAAATCTGAATTGTTTTTGCAGGTTGGTGAGGTACCTCGCGAACTAGACGAGGAACCATATACCCCGGAAGTTGGGGTTGGAGTTCTTTCCAGAGAGCCAGTGCAGTCGTCTCTGGCAAGTCGAAATGATGTGCACCGGCAATGGGATCGAATAGGTGCAGATAGTAGGGGACGACACCAATCTCAAAGACACGATGCATCAGTTTCGAGAGGGTCTGAACCGAGTCGTTAACTCCCTTCAGTAGGACACTCTGATTGAACACATCGATTTGTGCATGACGAAATCTTTCGATGGCTTGCTGGACAGAATCGTCAATTTCATTTGGGTGATTGATATGTACCACGATCACCACCTTGAGTCTGGTTTTGGACAGAATCTTTGCCAGTGCAGGGGTGATTCTTTGTGGAATCATGTTGGGGAATCGTGTATGAATTCTCAAGATCTGAACGTGTTTTAAACGTTGTAGTTGTTGAATCAAAGTATCCAATTTCGTATTTGATAACGTCAGAGGATCGCCTCCCGACAATATGACTTCCACAATAGAGGGATCGTTCGTCAGTGTTTCCAACGTTCTCTGTAAATTGGTGAGTTGATTGGTACGGTAGTCGAAGTGCCGTCGGAAACAATAACGACAATGCACCGGACAAGCTTGAGTAGCGATCACCAGCGCACGGTTAGCGTACTTCTTAACTAGACCCCCAATCAACGTAAACTCGCTCTCCCTTAGAGGATCAGTTGTGTATCCCTTCGGGGAATTTAATTCTTCTCTAGACGGTGCGACTTGAAGCAACAGGGGATCAAGTGGATTTCTCTTTTCCATCCGTTCGATGAACGTTCTCGGAATGTGCAAAGGAAATTCAGAATTGTCGACCCAGTCCACTTGCTCATCTTTAAGCTCAAGCAAGAGTTGTAGTTCTTTAGCAGAACGAACGGAGGAACGGAGTATTGCTTGCCAAACCCCTTCATCGGTTTCGACTTTGGGAGCGTGTATCATTCTTCGACGAGAAGTCGTGTAAGGAGCGTCATGGCAACCTATTCTACAAACGAATTTCGTCCAGGATTGAAGGTATTGCTGGAGGGAGAACCCTGCGTATTGCTTGAAGCCGAGTTCGTAAAACCAGGGAAAGGGCAAGCGTTTACGCGAGCAAAATTCAAAAATCTTGTCACCGGCCGAGTTTGGGAACGCACACTACGAAGCGGCGAGACGATGGAAGCTGCAGATGTCTCCGAATATGAGATGGAATACCTGTATAACGATGGATATCAATGGCACTTCATGCGTACCGACGAGTCCTTCGAACAGTTTGCGGCAGATGAAAAAGTAGTCGGAGAAGCAAAACAGTGGATCACCGAACAAGATCGCTGTCAAGTGACTTTGTGGAACAATGCACCGATTTCGGTATCACCACCAAATTTTGTAAATTTAGCGGTAAAAGAAACCGACGCTGGCGTGCGTGGGGACACGGCGCAAGGTGGTAGCAAACCGGCGGTATTGAAAACTGGTGCAACCGTACGCGTACCGCTCTTTATCGAAGAGGGTGATGTACTGAAGATAGATACTCGGACTGGTCAGTACGTGGGTCGTAGTAAGGAAACATGAACCCTCGGTGGCAACCATCAGCCCCGATTGAGAATCTACAAAAACGCTCTGAGGTTCTTTGGAAAGTCCGAGAGTTTTTTCGGCACCGAGGAATTTGTGAAGTACAAACTCCAGTCGTCGGTTCGAACACAGTTGCAGACCTGAATATTGAGTCGGTGCGGTTAGCGAACGGCAACTTTTTACAGACATCTCCGGAATATTTCCTGAAACGGTTGCTCGCTGCTGGAATGCCCTCATGCTACCAGCTTGGACCCGTCTTTCGCGAGGGCGAAGCCGGTCGATGGCACAATCCCGAGTTCACCATGCTTGAGTGGTATCGTCTTGGATTCAGCTCATCAGAATTGCGCCAAGAGGTCAAGGAATTGGTCAAGTTAGTCTTGGGTCCGAGTGATGTACGTGAATATACATTCCGCGACTTCCTGTTCAATGAATTTCAGTTCGATTTTTTTGAACAGTCCGGAGAAGAACTTCACAATGTAGCTCAAACCAATGGCTACGGTGCTGATTTTCGACGCGAGGAAGTGCTCGATTTTCTTTATTCTTCGGCTATTGCTAAATGTAATGACTCTCGATACTTCGTACTTGATTTCCCTGTTGAATCTAGCGCATTGGCTGAAGTACGAGAACTTGATGGGCATCAAGTCGTAGATCGGTTTGAATTGATCGTGAAGGGTTTAGAGATCGCGAATGGCTATAACGAACTGCGCGATCCAGCTGAACTTGAGCACCGTATGAAGCGAGATCGGTCGGCGCGGCGACAATTGCACCGAGCAGACGTTGAGATGGACCAACGACTGTTAGAAGCGATGGAAGCTGGTCTTCCTCAATGCTCCGGTGTCGCCGTTGGATTGGATCGACTTGTCGCGGTTGCTGTTGGTGCAGAAAAAATCCAGCAAGTTCTTTCGTTTGCACACAATCAGATTTGAACTTCCGTTTACATCAAATGTAGATTTGAAGGTGACCGAGTAGGCACAATTCTTTCGACACAAGATAGAATAGATTTTTTGATTGAATTCAACGACAATGACTGACCTTATTGTCAGATGGTTAAGTTAGGTACCTGCTAAAAGAGAACTTCAGATGGGAACACTGAGCGAAAAGTGGGTGTTTTTGTATGTATTAGGATGTTTGGTTACAGCGGGTATCTGTGTAAGTGGCAGTATTGCATGGTTATTCGAAGGAAATTTTCATGGGGAATTATTAGGATAAATAACCAAACCACTTGTTAGTTGTTCATCTGTGCTAAAATTTCAAAATGCAACCAAACTGGTCGAATCAAACGATCTTCACAGGTGATTGTCTTGACGTTATGCGTAGGATGAATTCTGAATGTGTCGATCTCATCTATCTAGACCCGCCGTTTAATTCTAACGCAAACTATGCAGCACCCGTAGGGAGTGAAGCTGCTGGAGCGGAGTTCAAAGATACGTGGGGATTAGACGATCTCAAAGTGGCGTGGCACGCGCTCATTCAACAGGAACATCCCGACCTCTACCAGTACCTCAAAGCAGTGCTGGATATGCACAGCAAGTCTATGATGGCATACCTCATTTACATGGTGGTGCGGATTATGGAAATGAAACGGTTGCTCAAACCGACAGGGAGCATTTACCTACATTGCGATCCTTACGCCAGTCATTACTTGAAATTGCTACTAGATGTAATTTTCGGTAAAGAGTGTTTTAGAAACGAGATTGTATGGTGCTATACCGGACCGGGGGCTCCTAATCAAAAACAGTTTTCGCGAAAACATGACATCATTCATTGGTTTTCCAAAAGTGAGAAGTGGAAATTTAATAACCAATTAGTAAGAGTGCCTCACAAAAAACCTATTGGACAGGGAGGTACTTCTGCCAAATGGGCGAACGGTGAAGATGTATACGAAAAATATCAGAATGGGAAAATTCCTGAAACCTGGTGGTCGAATTTTTCACCAGTAGGACGAATTAAAAGTGAACGCGTCGGCTATCCCACACAGAAACCTCTTGCACTGTTAAATCGAATCATCAAAGCTAGTTCCCATGAAGACGATGTTATTTTGGACCCGTTCTGCGGTTGTGCGACGGCTTGTATCGCGGCGGAGATGCTCGGTCGACAATGGGCGGGGATTGATGTTTCGCCTAAGGCTGCAGAACTTGTAAAACTACGTATGGATCGAGAACTTGGAATATTTTATCAGGGAGCGCATTTGTTGGATGATGCAATCGAACGGACTGATATTGCACCTCTTCGCAAATACAATTCAAAAGAGAACAGAGAGACACTCTATGGCAAACAGAGGGGTATTTGTAATGGATGTAGAGAGCATTTTCAAGATCGCCATTTAGAGATAGACCATATCGTACCCAGCTCACACGGTGGCGGAGACCATCTTACCAATCTCCAATTACTCTGTGGTAGTTGTAATCGTATCAAGGGGAATAGACCGATGGAATATTTAACCTCTCGATTACAACATTCCAATCTAATGACATTTGCTGCAGGGTAGTTTGGTTATTTATCCTAATAATTCCCTTTTCATGAATATCTTGCCATCTGCGGTATGGGCATTGGTATTGCTGCGATCCTTCAAGCCACAACCTTGATGATTACCTCCAAGCGCATTTCTCATGAGCACAAAAATATCTCCACTGGAAAGTTCCTCCAGACTCTCTTTCGGTTGTTAGGTTCGAAAGTATCTGTAGGCGCGTCCATGCATCTCGTGGGTGTGAGCTTACTCATGTCGAGCATGATGATTTGGAAGACCTACAGTCAATTTTTTGGTGTATGGTTAGGTGTGACCAGCGTCGGATATATGGTCGTCATGCCGATACTACATTGGACAGATTTACGATTTACGTCGGGCACGAAGCACGCCCGTTACAGATAACTTAGACCTACGATCGGGGTTCGCTGTCAAGTGGTTCTGCGCTCGGCCACGAGTATTGGCATTTGATCCCAAGTGCGATTATCCAACAACCTACCGTTACGTTTCTTAAATACACCACCCCATTGTTTGAAGAAAAAAGGTACGTTGTTCTCAATACATTGATCGCGGATTTCTCGTACCCACGAACCCCGAATCGGACGCGCACCAGGACCAGACTCTCCACCCACTATGATCCAATCAATCTTATCCAACTGAAGTGCAGGCAGTGGACCAAGCAAAGGCTCTAGTGAAAGGAACTTAACCTCGGCACTTGTTTGTTTAAGACGATCCAGTCGGTCGGCCCATCGACTCGATTCGATACTTGTACCGAGCCAAATGTTCCTAGTCCAATTGAGTACTTTGTTTAACTCCACAACGCGAGCAGGTCGCTTTGTGAGGACTTGAAAGACGTGCTGCTCGGTAAGATTCATCGTTTGGAAGACTGACTGAATAAATGAAGTTGGGACTGCGTCGTGAAACAGATCCGACATGGAGTTCACGAAGATACGACTTGGTTGCTTCCACTTTAACGGGTCCTTTACAACTGATGAATGAGTCGTGACTTCGAATCCGTTCGAGTACTTTTCAGCTCGCATTGCCTTGAGACGCACCGACATCCTCTCCGCGTAGCAGTTCTTACATCCATGACTAACCTTGGTGCATCCTGTTACTGGATTCCAAGTTGTGTCAGTCCATTCAATCTTTGAATTTGCTGCCAACAGAGTTTTCCTTCACGAGTCTGTTTTCCACGCTAACGCTAGAAATTCTAGCTGTGTTAAAAATTTAAGGTCGTGCTAATTCGACCAGTCCTGCTTATTTTCTTTGTAGCATGGAAGAATTCCACAGAAGTTCTACAATCTAGCGAAGCAGTCGCCGTGCAAAAACTCTTTGATCACAAACGAAGTTTGAATTCAAGGCGTACCTATCTGCCCAATTCTGCAAGAAACACTATGCAATCACCTCTAATCTGGATCGACCTCGAAATGACCGGACTGAATCCTCAGTCTGATGTGATATTGGAAATTGCTGCAGTTATTACTGACGACAGTCTCAATTTCATCGGCGAAGGAGTCTCATTAGTCATCCATCAGTCCGAAGAGGCGTTAGCTGCGATGGACGATTGGAATGTGAAGCACCACACAGAATCAGGACTCATCGACCGAGTGCGGCAGTCGGAAGTGTCTCTTGAAGAGGCCGAGGCAGTGACCTATGACTTTGTCTCAACATACACCCAGCCGCGCAAGTCCCCACTCTGTGGAAACTCAATCTCGCAGGATCGCAACTTTTTACGTCAATACATGCCTACACTCGAAGCGCACTTTCACTATCGTAACATCGACGTAAGTACGGTGAAAGAGCTAGCAAAACGATGGGCACCCAAGGTGAAGCGGAAATTCACGAAAGCGAATAAACATCGTGCGTTGGACGACATCAAAGAGTCAATTCGAGAACTGGCTTACTACCGCGAACACTTTATTGAGGAACAGTTTCGACTGTAAGTCGATTGAGTGCCCAAGTGATGTGTTCCTGACAAAGCACATCATCGCGTGTAGTCATTTCCGCTTGTTTTAGTTGCAAAGCGTTCACCAATTCTTCTGAATGGGGAGCGTTTCCCGCCGCGACAGCTAAGTTTCGCACCCACTGTTGGTAGTTGATCCGACGAAGTGCCATACCCAACGTCCTTTCGCGAAACGTATCTTCATCCCAACCAAGCAAATCGACAATTTTGGCCCGATCTAGCTCGTGGCGTGGCGCGAAGTCTGCAACTTC
>VXUA01000064.1 GCA_009837185.1 Gammaproteobacteria bacterium
AGCGGCAGGCTTTGCTGACTACCTCCGCGGCGAATATGAAGCCAATGGTTTGTATCTATCCGACGAATTAAAGGAGTTGCTCGGCGAGGACACTGAGGAGATCGCAGCCGATTCTGAAGAAGATACTGACCTACTCTCCGAAGAATTGGACAAGGCTATCGAAGCGAAAAATGTTGAACGTACTGCACGACTTATGAATATTGTCGAACCACCAAAACCGGTCGCCCAAATTTTCTATGAGTTTTTGGACGTACCAGAAATGGAACAATCTCTGCCGAATGCTTTCATGATGGAAATGATGGCTTTCACTGCAAATCCTCGCGAGGTATTGGGATATGCGCGTGCGATTCTTGGCGAAAGTGAGTATAACCGTATGGTTCCCACCATCGCCTCGAAGCTCCGAGAGGAACCCGCTCAACTACTGGCTATGGTCTTGTCCGATCCAGAATTTGTAGCCGAGTTAGAAGAAGTTGTCGGACCGTTCTTTCAAAGTTTCGACGACATTAAAGTCATGCTTGAAGAACCAGATAACATGCACATTCGTCAAAGCCTGCTACATGGTGGAGACGGGCTGTGGCAATATGTCCAATCTCGAGATAATCCAAAAGAAAGCGTCGAATTCTACCAGTATGTCGTCGACAGTATTCCACCCGATCCCCCTCCCTATCAATATCACGTATATCCTTTGTCAGAAATGTATAGAGAGTTGATCAAGCTTGATCTAAACGGGTCGCAACGTCGATCCCTGCAGACAGCGGCTATAGATTTAGTGAGAACAATCGACTTTCAGGATGAATATGTTATTCAACCCGTGTGGCAACTCGTTGCAATCTTCGATGCTCATCCCGATAACCTTGATGTACTATTGGCAGTTAACGAAGCGGTAGATGAGAGACTTTCGGAAGATTGGAGACTTGGTGAAATTCTTCCGGAATACTACGAGGGATCCAAGCAACAAGCTTTTTTAACTCTGTTAGAGTTGAATCCGAACGAACAAATCGTTTGGTCGATACCGGACCTATTGGGCAGATTGTTTCATGACGAAGTAGTAGCTACAGTACAGCAAATGGCTGAGGGAGACTGTATATCTGAAGAGCAAATCGGCAAACTTCAAAACGTTATTCCGTTTCGCTTGAGTCGTTTTAACAATGACCCGCAGGCTCGCTCGAAGTTGCGCACTGATTTCACCCGCGGTCTAATGCAGTGTTTCCCAGAGGAAACGAGGTACAGGATCGAGCTCCTCAGCTCAACCTTAAATAGCAACGATGTTAAAAGAACGCAGCAGTTGTTTAACGAAGTCTATGAATTAGATGAAACGAACGAGTCGATCCGAACTGCTTACTTCTTTTGGAACAAGCATCGTGAATTCTATGATGATGCGCTGAAAGTGGCCACCGATGGTGGTCCGGACCTGCGTAATCGGGAAATAATGGAAGATATCATCGCGCGAAATTCAGAAAATGTTCGAACAGGAGGGGCAGAAGCTTACTTGTTGAACAGGTTGATACCCAGTGAGCTGCGGCCGACGAACGACGAATTCACAGCTCCACCAATAGTCGATCGATATCCAAAAAACGTCGCTAGGGCAGCCACAAAAATCGTAGAACTTGACGAGAGCGCACCTGCAACCGAAGCCGCCGAAGCCGTTCGACTATTCTGGCGCAATATCAATCTGCAAAGCTTGGATACTAGCTCACCCTACACCATCGGCGGATCGTCGACGCTTATGTTTCTCGATTGGCCAGTTGATTTTGAAGAATCGGGGCACGTGAGCTTCTATGGATCTAGCTATTTCCCTCAGGGACGAGTTGCTGTTAATTGGTCTACCTACACGAGCTATTCCGATTATCCATACGGACGTCAAACCAATTATGAAAGGTTACTCGACAGGTCGATCAAGACATTTTCACTTGGGCGCGAACTTGAACTACTCCTCAGGTCCCAAAACAATCCGTACGATCCATACCAGTATCGCTATTTTTACGGTAGCCAAACCGACGAGAAATCAAGATGGTACGAAGTGATCCGAGCAGCGTACGGACATCATCCTGACGACCTTCAACAACGACTGCAAGAACTCACGGACAAGATTTTGGAAGGTCGTGCGAACGAGCATGAATTCATGATGTGGATGCACCTTTCAAACGAATCTCAAACCCAACCTTCCCCTGAAGTGATTACGCAATTTGAGGAATGGGCTGGCGGGATTGACACTCCTACACAACCACAACTGGTTAATATAGCTCGATTTTTTGCTGGCTTGGAAGAGTGGGAGCACGCGATCGAAGTTTATAAGCTCTTGGTCGTGAATCGCGCGGACTTCAACGAATTTCAGGGAAATCGTTATTTCGGTCCTCAAAGTAATCAACCACTTTCTCTAGCCCTTATCCTCGACGATGTCATTGAATGGTTACCGTTGAGTGAAAGTAGAAAATTCATCCGGGATGTTCTACCTGTAGCACAGCGATTTGATGACATGGAAATTGGTCAGTTTATGTCGGACTTTTTCAACCTGGAAGTCTTATCCAAGGTATTTCAACCTGAAGAAATATTTGAACTTGCTAGTGAAATTCGTGCAACAACAACTGTCCCGAGTAATCACAATACACCATTGAGACCGTTTGAAGCGTTGCCGCTTATCGCCGGTATTGAGATACAGATTAATGCGTCAGAGTACAACGACGCTCTCCGTCAAATACGGCAATTGATATCAAAGGAGAACATTGCTTCCTCCTCAGATAGTGGCGACGTAAGTATGGATCGGTTCCGTTCTCCATTCGGAAGTATGGATGAGATATACTACTTGGACAACCTAGTACGAGAATTTTCTAATTCACTGGGAATTACTGTCCCTTCATTAATCAGTAGGACAATGGAGGGGTTTGTCTCTAGTTCAGAACTACTATTCGTCATGCGAGAAAGAATGTTTGACTTTGAAAATGGGACATGGATGGACCGCTTGATTGATGGATTGGTACGACTCATGGAGGACGAATCCGTAGAACAAACTACTGTAGTGGAGCTGCTTGCTGTCCTGTACAACGAATACTACAAACTAGAGAAGTTTGAGAGTAGTAACGCACTTGCAAACATATTAACTCGATGGTTAACAGACAACCTTGAGAGTCTATCGGAGACCGACTTGGAGCCTTTTGCTTATCTAGCACGCCAAGCGGAATTTTCATTGACTCCAATGCTGTTTACCAGAATGTTGCGGTATGGTTACTTTTCCACCGAACAACGCATTACACTAATGCAGAAATTGCGAGAAACGAATACCCCCGAAGAGGTATTTCTAGTAGTTCAAGAAATTCCGGTTGAGACGTCAGGACTGTCCATGCTGAAAGAACTTCGAGAAGTCGGAGCACTAGCGAACGAAGATGAATTTGTTGCTGACCTAGATGCAAGAATTGAGGTTCTTGAGTCAGCGCTTGCAACCTTGGAGATTCGAGTACTGTAACAGCGGTTCAAATTTAGTGCATTCTTAACAGGGCTCATGATTCTCAAACACAGTGGCTAAAAGCATTTGTGAAGTCTTGGGTTCAGAGTGCCAACAAGACTACAGCGTTCAGTGTGCGCTGTACAAGATGTGAAGTACAGCCTCGCCCAACGAGAGCAGGAGACAGTACGACTTCTTTATGACTACAGTAGGTAAAAAGAAGAGGTGGCAAGTCTTCGCTGTCGTAGCGTGTATTGTTACGTTGGGTGGTTTCAGCTTGGGGTACTTCCTGTCAAATCACTTCACCGAGACTTCAAGGAACCCAGACACACCACAAAGTATCTTTTCAGAGGTCGCCGACAGCGATGAAGAGGTCTACCGTCTGATATTCGCACGTTCGCTTAGAACAAGTAGCGACGCTTCTCACTTTGGGAGTTTCTTTGACGGAACGAAAGCGATTCTCAAGTACGTAACGACCGCAGACATCGAACTTGTTCATCAATTGTGGAACGCGTCGAAAAAACTTCAGTCTTTCCAATTTCAAGAAGAACTCCAACACAACGTGATTCAGCGGTGGGCGGTGCTTGATCCGTACGACGCTATGGAAACGGTTAGAGAAGACTTGCCAACTCGAAGACAAAGTGTGGCTATCGAATTGATTTATCGCGAATGGTCCCTGTCGAGTCTGGAAGATGCTATCGGATACGCACAAGACTTGGGTGTCGACCACCAGAACAGTGCCGTGACTGGGATCGTGTTCGCTCGAGAAGATTTGTCGCCAAAACAACTTCGAGAGATCGCCCGTAGATTAGATCGTGAATTGGTTGCGATCGAACTATTAAAAGCGACAAAGAACGACATTGTGATCGACTTCCCTGTACAGGAATGGAATGTGTTCGTCACTCAACATTTGGATCGATTTCACAGTCTTAGCGATGACGAATTTCGAATGCTGGAAGAGATCGGTCATTCGTGGGTACTTCAGAAGGGTGTAACAGTGTTTGAAGAAATGCAAGCTTCACTTCCTGAAAACACCTCGCTATTGAAGACCGTGACCGGTGTTGCAGAAAAGCTAATCAGTACATACCCTCAACTCGCACTTGACTTCGTGCTAAAAGGAGTCGACCTAGAA
Source organism: Gammaproteobacteria bacterium (assembly GCA_009837185.1). Classification (GTDB taxonomy): domain Bacteria; phylum Pseudomonadota; class Gammaproteobacteria; order Pseudomonadales; family Azotimanducaceae; genus Bin55. Next base: position 4,572 of record VXUA01000064.1, read on the forward strand.
CAAGAAATTGGCTACCACGAGTTAGCTATCGAGCTGATCGCCCGATGGGCAAAAACTGACCCTAGAGAAGCACTTGTAGCTACTAAAGGCATCGAAGCGTATTCGATGCGCCGTCAAATGCACAGAAGAGTTTTCGAACAATGGGCAGTTCCCGATCCAAATGTCCTCTTGAACAGTCTCAACGAACTTCCCGATAATCTACAAAACCTCGCACAAGAAGTCGCGCTTAAAGAACTCGCAAAACACTCGCCACAAACAGTGATCGGAATGCTCAGTGATCTGTCCGTGCGGGGACATCGCGACCAAGTCGCCAAGGCTATAGTCTCAAACTGGGCTTTGACTGATCTTTTAAGTACTTTGGAGTGGATCGCGAGTGAACCTCTGGTTGCACACAGAAGAGGCAGTTTGAAGGAACTAGCATTTAAAACTCTCGCGATCACGGATCCACAACTTGCCTTGGAGATTGCTTTGCAACAACCGCTCAAATCCAATGGGGAAGGTTGGGAAGAGGAAGTGATCGACCAAGTGATTTTAAGGGACATGGATACGGCCGTTACGCGATGATTCCGCGCGCACGAACCAGCGAGACGAGGTTTCGCTCTTATGATTTCGCAGTCATTGTGTCGCTATTTGACTCAAACTTCGAGTTCGCAACGGAGCTGTTCCTAGATCTGACCGAAGAGAAATCTAAAGCACCAAATTCAATTGACTTGTTTTCTCGGCTAGCTCCCGAACGACTCTTTGAGTTGCTGGGAGTGATACGGTCTGTCGAAGCGAGAACGGATGCAGCACGTTCTCTTCTGTGGAACCAAGAAGACAAGGGCGTATTTTCGACTACACAAATCAATCTTCTTCGCGAAATAGAGCGTTCGGAACGAAAAGAATTACCTAGCAACATGTCAAAGCGCTTACGGGAAGCGTATATCGAACTTCAAAACGCGATAGAAGCGGAAGGTAGCAATTAGTCTAATGTACTTTAGCATCAAGTCTTTACAGCAATGAAGGTAACACAAAAACTGCACAACTTGTTTCTATTCAGTTTGGTTGTGATTGTTCTTGCAACCGGTTCTACTGCGATTGGGTATATCGTCGCTGCTGGAGCTAGAGACGATGATCTTCCAAAGTCTGAAAAAACAGAAATTTCCGTACAAGTATCCAATGCGGAAAAACAGAGTTCTCAAATGGATGCTACTTCCACGCTCGTCAATTTCTTGGATAGTACCTCGTTTGATAGTCTATTGGAACGATCCAGTGCACTCTACGACTTGTTTGCAAATGTTGATTTGGAGATGCTTCAAGACTATTGGGAACAAGCACAAAACCTTGAAGCATCTAATGTGCGCGCCGAGATTCAGGATGTGATCATTCAACGATGGTCAGTGTTAGACCCGATAACGGCGTTAGATGTCATTGAGAAAGACGCCGATGATGCTCGGAAGCATGTTCTCTTTGATTTTGTGTTTCATGAATGGTCGGCAATCGACTTAGAGAGTGCCGTAGACTATGTTGGTAGTCTTGAGAAGGATGCTCAACAACGGGCGATTGCAAGCATCGTGCGAGCACGCGAAGACTTGACCTACAAGCAACGAAGAGAAATAGCTCGACGGCTTGATTGTGAATGGGTCGCGATTAACGTTTTGAGAGAGACTACCGACTCAGCCGTGATCGACAAACCTGCACAGGAATGGCGGTCGTTCATTTGGGAAAACAAAGACGATTTACCAAACCTGAGCGAAGCACAAAACCGAATGTTGGGTCAGCTCGCCTACTCTTGGATAGTACAAGAGGGAGTAGCCGCATTCGAAAAGATGAGACATTCTCTACCTTCTGATTTCTCGTTATTGCAAACCACTAAATCTGTTAGCTTAGAACTCATTGACACTAACCCACAGTTAGCATTTGATCTCGTCGTTGCGGGAAAGCTACGCGAAAAAGAGACCGCTTACCTTCAACTTGCCATGGATGTGGTCACAAAATGGGCTAAAACTGATCCCAGTAAGGCTTTTGACCAAATGGTATTTTTTTCTAATGCTCATGAAATATTCCACGTCGGTCAACTCAAAACAGAATTTGATAAGACAAACGCGGAGCCCAAGCCGTATGAGTGGTGGGATTTGGAAGTGGAAGCCCATAACGGGGCGACTAGGTTGTGGAAAGGGATACATGGCGAGAGCGCTGAACCTCCCAGTGTACTCAATCTGGGTACGACGGTAAATTACTGGAGAAAATTTGCGTACGACCTCGATAAGGCTAGCTACGAAAAATATGAAGAGGAGCTAGCTGAACCCGATACAACAGAAGCAAGGAAAAAGGTTATTAAAAAGGAAATGGAGAAGTTAAAAGCGAAGCTGGAGAATCCACACAATCTTCCTGAAGCAAATGCCAATGGTGAATGGAAACCTAACGATATCGACATAGACTGCGAAGAAGAGTAAGAGTGAACCAATCTTTTCACACCCCGCGTTGTTGGTGGATTGCGGGAATCGGGCTAGCCCTAACGGTGGTAGCTGTTGTTTGTGTGTTTTTGGTCACGCATAATCGAGCCCCGCTAGACTCTACTGCATTGGAGACCAGTGAGCCCCGCGCGGTCGTCCGTTCATCGCCTACGATCGAACCTGTAGTGGCAGTGGTTGACACGCTGTCCCAGCTACCTCGTTTTGACTTCGCCCCGGGTTCTCTGGAAGAAGCGTGTGGTTTTAACGAGTTGCCAACCTATTCGTTCGGTGTTTCTTATGGCACGTTCAAAGAAGAGACCAGCTACCACGCTAAAGTCCTCGAATCTGATGAATGTCGGGCGACGTTGGAGATGCACATGAGCGCCATGAACCCTCAGCACTTCCTTGTTTCTGGCTTCGCCAATTCTTTCACTCTAGCTGAGCTTGTAGTATTGGATGAGCCCCTAACGTTCGAGCGTATCTTTGCTGATCCCACAGGGGATTTAGCCCGCGTGCAAGAAGCACTTTCGAACCCTGAGTGTTTGTTGACCGGAGACCAAACCAACTGGGAACTGAAAGAAACTTGTCATGCGGACGCGCTTTTGAATTATGCCTTCGTCAATCTTTTTTGTTTTGGCAAGGGGGTTGAAAATCGTATTCGGCCGGTAAATAACCTCAATCTTAATCCTACTCTTAATCAAGATCGGACGCTGTGGAAACAAGATTTGGAAGACAATTGGATAGTAGCGAAGTGCGAAGTACTAGACCCCTCACTAGAGCTTACCGCCGAGAATCATCTAGAACTTCATGCACTCGTAATGTCCTGGCGAAATGAGCCAGAGCACTTGTTCTCTAAAGGTGCTGTAACACTACTGGTTGAACTGGCTGCACGTTTGGGTGATGATGTGGCTGGGCTGTCGCAAACTGATTTTAGTTTTGACAGTATTGGCGACAATTTCAGGGGAGAAGGTTATAAGTTTGGACGTATTAACAATTTTTTAGGAAATGGCGATTGGAGCTGGCTTTCTAAAGAAGAGCCTAGTGCCGATCGCTTTCTAGAAGCATTCCACGCACTCGCACGACTCGACAGTCCAAAATCCGATCCCCGAGACGAATTTAACCTTGATTGGGGGTTGGTGGCACGACATTTGTGTGAACCTCCCTATTACGATGGTTCTAAGTTGGTAGAAAACGGAGAGCATTCAAGTTGCAAGGAGATCGTCCACGAAATCCGCCAAAAAGGCATAACCTTCCCGCCGTTGGTAAACACGTTGGACAAGTTCGAACAGTTGGCGTTGGAGCTGGGAGTGTACGAATAAGCGGTGATCGATCCTCGACATTCCTTGTTCATTGATCGAGGAGAGGTACTCTCACATCTTCGACGTCGGGGATGGGTCGCTGTTTTGCGATCGGCACCGGGTGTCTGCGATCGCTGGAACGAAAACTGACGAAGGTCTACGGATCCCAGGCACCCGCGCGCCGCAACAAAGTTGTCAGGTGCGAAAACCCTGCGCTCCCGCAACGAGTCCCATCCACGTAGAAAAACACGCCTGCTATCCGACTCCTACATCATCCCCGAGCAACCGCCGCTTAAATCGTCTCTCTGTGCATGTAGTTTTACAGTATCTGTATAATTACATAAACGCCACCGAACGGTTGAGAGAGCCGGAATTCATGCCAGGACGCTATCGGAACTGCAGCACTGAGGACGAGTCCATCAAGGTGTGCGATCCGTGCCGCGGCGCGGTGGACTTGGACATGTGGCAATATGAGGGCGAGGTCGTGCCGCAAGCCCATGAGAAGACCTACACGTGCGGTTGGTGCCAGAAGCAGAAGCGCTATCGCCAACACGACTACCGGATCCGGCTCACCCGCGCCTCGAAGAGAAAATGACATATGTCCGATAAGGGCAGTTATAGGACAGGCATTTCAGATGAGATTACGACAAAGACTATTGTGGGCGTGGGCACAGAACAACCCCGAATCTCTGTTAAATAGTATTGGCGAGATACCGAAATCATTGCAATTAAAAGCCCGCAAGGCTGCTTTTACCTATATCGCTCGACAGTCGCCCCATAAGGTTCGAGCAATGTTAAGCAACATAGCGGACCCGAATTATCGAAACGTAATCGCGGATACCGTTGTGAAGGGTTGGGCATTGACCGATCTACCCGGAACGCTCGAATGGATTGATTCCGATGACAGTCTAGCTGCCTTCCGACACGATTTGCAGAGATCGGCCTACTTATCTCTAGCAAAAGAGAATCCGAAACTTGCAGTACAAACAGCGGCGAAGCAACCACTCAACAGCATGAACGAGGGATGGGAAGCCTTGGTGATCATATGGACCGCAGATGACAACTTGGACATCGCCGTTGGACTGTTAGAGTACGTTCGCCCGGGAAAAACAAGAAGTCGAGCCCTATAACAGTGTCGTCGAACATGTTATAGAAGAACAAGATTGGGAACGCGCAATCAATTTAGTGATTCAATATGATGACCAAGCAGAACAAATACTCGGTACACAGATCGGGACCCTCAGTCGCGAGATCCCCATTCGACTGTATAAAGAAATCGAAGGTTTGGAATCACCTTGGTTGCAACGAAGTGTAGCTTGGCAATTGATCGCGCACAACAAAAATAACGGTACATTTACCGAACAACAACTAGCTCATTTGAAAGAACTCACTGAGAAACCGGTTCCAGATCGACCGCAACGAGAATAATCTGCTAAACTTCAAAAGGCTATTGAAAACTTGGTAGTGGCTCAATTTGAATTTATTACTATAATATAGTATATGTTAACGGCTTATTGCTATCGAGTCTACCCTACGAATGTCCAGCAACGGACGTTGCGCCGGCAGTTTGGTTCAGTACGGTTTGTTTACAACTACTTCTTAGCACTCCAACAACAGCGGTACGAGGACAAAAAGAAGCACTTATCGTTCTTCGACATGTGTCGCGAACTGGTGGAACTGAAACGCAGTGATGACTATTCTTGGTTGTATCTGACGAACGCGCAGTCCTTGTACGAAGGACTCAAAAACTTAGATGCCGCCTATCAAAACTTCTTTCAAAAACGGGCCGGACATCCCCGATTTAAGTCGCGGCGCAACGGCCATCAGACGATGGCGTATACGCAGGGTTCGTTTTTGGCCGGAAATCACCTTCACCTTCCGAAACTGGGTCGCGTCAAAATCCGACTCAGTCGATCGTTTCGCGGGAGGATCAAAACGGTTACGTTGAAGAAGACGCCAACCCACAAGTACTTCGTCTCGATT
>VXUA01000034.1 GCA_009837185.1 Gammaproteobacteria bacterium
CTAAGTTTTTGAGTCCTTCGTACAAGGACTGCGCGTTCGTCAGATACAACCAAGAGTAGTCATCACTGCGTTTTAGTTCCACCAGTTCGCGACACATGTCGAAGAACGATAAGTGCTTCTTTTTATCCTCACACCGTTGTTGTTGGAGTGCTAAGAAATAGTTGTACACAAACCGCACTGACCCAAACTGCCGGCTGCTGGCGCAAAGTCTGTTGCTGGACATTCGTAGGGTAGACTCGATAACAATACGCGATTAACATGTACTATATTATAGTAATAAATTCAAAATGAACCACCACCAGAGAATCAAATACTCAGAAACGACGAATCTTCTGTAACGAAAAATATCAGAACTGAACCTACATTTAAAGGAGGAGACTTTCTATTGAAAACTGGGTCTTGGTGAGCGGTGTAGAGTCATTGGGTATGACCTCGATTTTCCGTTACTAACGCCGGAGCGACCATTGCCGATGTGTATATGCGTAAGCCTGTTCAAATAGATGCCATCGAGATTTGGGGAGGCACTGATCCGCACTCCTTACTTGCAGCACTTGAGACATTTCCTGACGAGTTTGACGAGGTTAAAAATACTGCTTTTGGTCATGCAATGCGCGGACTTGCCCGGACAGATCCTGACGAAGCATTCAACCAACTAAATGGTATGAGTGACGAATTTAACCGAGCTAGAATTACCGAAATTGTAGTTGAGGGTTGGTCTGAACAAGATCCACAAGCCGCATTACAATGGGTGCAATACGACGCTGTGACGGAAGGACAGGAATTCAGGTCTAAACTTCAATCGATTGTATTAAGCAAATTAGCACAAACCGACCCACGTATGGCTCTCGATTTAGCATTGAGTCTTCCTCTTGCCGACAATGGGATTGGTCCTGAAAAAGCAGTCATCAGTGAACTCGCCAAAGTCGATTTGGACGAAGCATTATCAATGTTGACAGAAGTGCGAAACCAAGCTACGCGCGAGTCTACATACGTATCCCTCGGGCACGAACTGATCCGCGCGGGCAGATCCAGCCAAGCGATCGAACTCGCCAAGAAATCAAGCGAAGAAGTTCAATATGGATATCTCATGTCATTGACCGGGCACTGGTCATGGCTTGAGCCTGTCGATTTGTTAAATCACTTAGAAGAAATACCTGTAGCTTCAGTACAACGCGAAGCCGCTGTAGGCATTGCGATGAGCCACAAATTGCATGTTGCACTGACCAAAGAGCAACGAGAATCCCTGAAAAAATACATTCCCGAGTTCTATTGGAACAAATTGTAGAATTGCGACGTTGATGTTGTGGGTCTTGAGTTCGAGTCAAGAACAGAACCCGTTGAACCAATTAATTTGTGAGTTCGAAATTAACGTTTCACTCCTGACGCTAACAGCTATTCGCAATCTCGAAAGCACCGACAACAATTCGATTTCATTGTTCTTCGTAATCTAGCAAAATTAGTCCCTAATTACGAACGACATAAACAAACATCTTGAGTAGTCGAGACGTCATAGTTTTGAAGGAATTTTCCCAAAAATACATTTAAAATCATCTATGTAACCAGAGACTGGTTTGATTCCCTTGTTTTTTGACTTCAGCTAAAGAGAAGAGTCAGTAAACCTTAGGTTGAATTCATCTAGTTTGACCATATTTACCATGTTATGAAAAGACACGAAGAAACCATACGATAGATGGCAGTTGCACCTGTTTTACCATTAAAAAATCTAGTGATTTATCCCGGACAAATCGCGCCGATTGCCGTGGGCCGAGAAAAGTCACTGCGCGCAGTGACGAAGGCTATGGAATCAAATAACTTGATTCTGACTGTACTACAACGCGACTCCGAAATGGAAGATCCCGTTAAGCAGGACTTGTACACCATCGGATCACTTTGCACCATTAAGCGAGTCGATAAACGTAATTCCGGTGCACAGGTCATAGCAGAAGCACAGCAAAGAGTGCAATTACATCGGGTATACAACAACAAAGAGTACATGTCTGCGCAGTATGCTGAACTCACAAATCTAGCAGACATTTTTCCAAAAATCAGTGCAAGTGCCCTCGCCACTCATGCCACCGCTTTGGAATACGCTCAGAAAATCGCAAGCGTGCTTAATCCCGACAAAAGTGAACAGGTCTATCAACAATTTGTAGGACAATACAAGAACCCTATTACGCAAATGTATCGTATCGCGTCCTACTCGAAACATCTCCACGAAGAACAAGCCCAAGAAATTCTTGAAATCGATGACGTGGACAAACTCATGGAATACGTTCTAGAAGTTCTCAAGAATGAATTGTCAATTGCAGAGATTCAGCTCGAAATTCAAAGTTCCGCTCACGAAGGCATGGAACAACAACAACGGGAACACCTACTTCGTCAACAAAAGCGCGCGATTGAACAAGCGTTGGGTGAAGGCGAAAACGATGACGAAATCGCAGAGCTCAAGGAACAACTGCGGCAGGCAAACATTCCTGAAAATGCTAGAAAAGAAGTTGACCGGGAGCTACGTCGACTCGCTAGGATGTCTCCGCACGCATCCGACTTTCAAGTTGCTAGAAGCTACCTAGAACTAGTAGCAGAACTACCATGGAATGTGGTTACCGAAGACAATCTTGAACTAGGTCACGCCAAAGAAATCTTAGAAGAGGATCACTTCGGTTTAGAGGACGTCAAGGACCGCATACTCGAATCACTCGCTGTTCTAAAACTAAACCCTGAAGCCAAAGCGTCGATTCTCTGTTTCGTTGGACCACCTGGTGTTGGAAAGACCTCACTTGGACAGTCAATCGCACGCGCGATGGGCCGCAAATTCGAAAGAATGAGCCTCGGAGGCTTGCACGATGAAGCTGAATTACGCGGACATCGTCGGACCTACATTGGATCAATGCCCGGTCGTATTCTCCAAGCGATTCGTAGATGTGGAGTTCGCAATCCTGTGCTCATGCTGGACGAACTCGACAAATTGGGAAGGGACTTTCGAGGCGACCCCTCAGCCGCTTTGATGGAAATTCTAGACCCTGCTCAAAACATCGAATTCAGAGACAACTATCTCAATTTGCCGTTCGATCTATCAAAAGTATTTTTTATCACCACTGCAAACACGCTCGAAGGAATACTTCGCCCACTGCTTGATCGATTAGAGGTTATTGAATTAACCGGTTACAGTGAATTAGAAAAACTTGAAATCGCTCGACGATTCTTAATTCCTCGTCAAACTTTGAATGCTGGTCTTCAAGAACCTCAGATGCAGTTCACTGACGGAGGCTTAAAACATGTCGTGCGACGCTATACACGCGAAGCCGGAGTTCGAAACTTAGAACGAACAATCGAGAGTATTGCTCGAAAACGAGCGAAGAATAGCCTCCTCGAAAACACAACTCGCGGCAAATTAAGTGTCGAAAGGGTAGTTGAGTTACTAGGACCGGAAAAGTTTCGTGAAGACCGCAACCGACGAACTCTCACGAATGGTGTCGCAACTGGCTTAGCATGGACTGAAGCTGGTGGGGACGTACTTTATGTCGAGGCTTCCTTGACCTCGAAAGATGACAAAGTCACCATCACCGGTCATGTCGGCCAAGTTATGCAAGAGTCGGCGAAAGCTGCGCGAAGCTATATTTGGTCTGTAGCCGAAGAACTACATATTGACCGCGAAGCAATAGAAGAATCGGGAGTACATATCCACATTCCAGCTGGCGCGGTACCAAAGGACGGACCATCGGCGGGAATCACGATGGCTACCGCACTCGCTAGCGCTTATAGTTCCAAGATCGTCCGAGATGACATCGCGATGACTGGAGAACTCACGCTATCCGGTTTGGTGTTACCGGTTGGCGGTGTCCGAGAGAAGATTCTTGCGGCGCATCGATCGGGAATTAGACACGTAATTCTTCCAAAAGACAACGCGTCAGAATTAGAAAAACTCCCCACTTCAGTACGCGAAGACATGGAGATTAGTTTGGTCGAGACCCTCACTGATGTCGTCAAGATCGCGATTCCCAATCTCTAGTTGAAATCCTCGCGAAATGTGAAAGCGAATACTGGGCTCTAACGCACGACTATTTCTACAGCCTCTGTTCGCGCAACTAGTTTATCAGATTGATATAGCTCAGCCGCAACTTCATGCGTGCCTGTGGTTAAAGTCCACAAAAATGAGGAACCCGTAGATTCATAGCGGTCGTTATCAATCTGCCAAACAATTCGATCGCGTGCATTCACTCCCGAAACCAAAAATTCCAACTTCTGATATTCCGCTGGTACCCTTGGATCAATCGCTAACGTGAGCTCTGGTGTGGGAATTACGATTCGAAAGTCTTGCGCGGCTGTTGATTCACCGCTGTTGGCGAATTTTGGTTCGGTACCTCTTATGAAATACTCCTCTCGTTTGTTGTATATATTGCCCTCTTCCGGTTTTACCCCAGAGTCCGCACAAATCTCATGTACAACCAAATTAGGACTGAGCCATAGATTGCTAGGTTCGCGATTCTGATTTAGTAAGTCAAAAGCTGTTCGAACGGCGAGCGCGGGGCCGGTCGACCCCGTGACATGTCGCATTCGGCGATTGTCCAAATTTCCCATCCACGCACCAACAATAAACTTGTCATCGTAAGCGATCGTCCACGTGTCTCGCGGACCAGACGAAGTTCCGGTTTTGATCGCTGTTTGATTTGGGAAGTCTAGTACCCCGTTCCCAAACTCTAAAGATCTAGCACTAGTATCCGAAAGAATGTTGGAGATTAAAGAGGCGATTTCCGCTGAAAACACTTGCTCGGCGTAAGCGTCTGTTGGATGGTCCGCCAGGACCTTGAACTTTCGGTAGATTCCCTGATTCGCTAACGCACCGTAGGCTTCGACTAAACCCAGTAAATTCGTCTCGACATTTCCCAAAGCCAAGCCACCTCCATAGTGAGATACTGGTTTGTCAAAATGCTGAAAACCTAGTCTTTTCAATTTTTGAACAAAGTTTTCGCTACCGATAGCTCGTAGAGTTCGAACAGCGGGTGTATTTAGTGAATTTCCAAGAGCCGTTCGAAGCGTCACCTCACCGTAAAAATGATGGGAAAAGTTCTTGTAGTGATGTAATCCTGTCTCAACTTTTTCAACTAAGGGACGATCTTCGATTGTAGTCGCTGCAGTCCACCCAGCTTCCAGAGCCAGAGCATACAAAAATGGCTTTAAAGTAGACCCTGGTTGGCGAGGTAAGAGCACGGCGTCATAGTACGTGTCCCTATTCGTATCAACATTTTCCGACACAACGACCCAAGCCAACACCTCACCGGTCGTATAGTCAGCTGCTAACAAACTCGCGGTTCCGACATTTTGGCTCTTGAGTTCCTCCAAACGCGCTCGCAAAACATGCTCTAGTTCAAGCTGAAGATGTCCATCTAACGTAGTGGTAATTTGCGTTCGCTTTGTTTGAATCGTCTTAGCTATGTACCGAAGAAAATGAGGTGCTTCAACTGTGACTGTCGCTCGCGGTGCATCCGTCAAAGAGAAATTCGTTTCGTCAAGACTGAGCACTTCTTCACAGCACTCTAACCGAAGACTAAGCTGACGGACGGCTCGCAACAAATCGTCTTTGTCGTTGGAGGGTGTTAGCCGCGACGGAGCGCGGATCATCGCTGCCAACATCAACATTTCTAACTCACTCAGAGACTGCAAGTCTCGGGAGAAGTGATGCTGTGCTGCTTGTACGATACCCCGGCGATTCGATGCATAGGGAACTTGGTTCAGATAGAATTCCAAAATTTCGTGCTTGGAGACTTGTTGTTCCAGACGAACGGCTTCCCAGCCTTCCAACCACCGTGTCCAAACAGTTCTTGGACGTGGACGAATCATCCGAATGACCTGTTCAGAAATAGTACTCGCACCTCGAATTTTCGACCAATGCCTCAAGTTTTCGTACAGTGCCGCGACGCGCGCCAACCAGTCCTGTCCACCGTGGTGAAAGAAGCGCTTGTCTTCAGCAGTCACTACTGCTTGTACCAAAAACTCGGGTACTTCGTGTAGTCTAACTTGATCAGTCACATTCCACGCATTAAGGAATGTTGAATTCAGTGGTTCTCCATGTCGATCTATGAATTTGGTGCGTTCGGTTTGGATCGCTATTTGTGCTAAGGTGTTTGGACCAGCTTGTAGAGTGTATAGCGTATAACCGCTGAGCGCTACGACACCGACGAGGCACCCGATGACTGAACTCCCCCCGAGCAGACACCTGACTGCTGAGCCTACCTTCACTGCTTATGGTTCAATCCGTAGTACACGCGAGGTCGATTTTCCGAACACTTCTGGCCGATACATTTCTTCCGTATGAGCTGGAACTACCTGAAACTCACCGGATATGATTGCTTGCCCTACCCACGACATGCGGTATCTACCGGGATGCACTTGTTTGGCAAAAAATCTAACGTTTTCGTGTCCTTTTTCTGTGTGGTAAAACGGCCAGGGATTGCCTCGTGCATGTTCAAATTGGTGGAACCATGCACTCTTCGGAGAGAGTTTGTCCTCGGCCTCCAAATCGACAACGGAATCGGTCGCTAAGATCCGACTAACTGGTTCAATACCACCAGGAACCGTGTCGTCGACAACTACGTGATATCGGGTCGCAGGTACCGTCAAGAACAAGTTCACCTTGACAATTTCACCCTGTTCGACCGTTGCGTCTCGTGCTAAGGGGTGCCACCCACCGTTTCTTTTTACCAAATACTCGCGATCCAGCTCAAATCCTGACAATCGTGTTAAAGATGCGTCGGGAGCTGCAAGATAGGACAGTTCGACCGTATAAAAACCATTACCATTGCCATCTCTTCTGAGCGATAACGTGTCTTTTGAAGGAGCAATTGTGGAAGCTAAGGAGTGCACAAGTCGATGACTCTTCTGTGCTACTCCTAGTTCCAAACCAGAGGCAAGATTTACTTCACTTCCGTCACTACTTTCGAGATTGATAGACGCGATGAATTCCTTATCAGTGTCAAAGAACGTCGAATATGTCAGTAGCGCATTTACGCAATAAACATTTTCTTGAGTGTTAGACCAGTGTTCTCGATCTCCACGAAAAGACATGACAGTTTGCACCAGTGGAAACATTTCATCTCGTTCTACTTGGTCTGGTGCAAGTTTTGAGAACCGAGATAGTGCTTCCAATACCACACAGTTGGTGCGAGCATGGGAATTAAGAATAAAGTTGTAAATCGAAGGTACGCTCTCGACAAATTCCACACTTCCGTCAACGAGCGTTCGGTCATTCATGATGGTATCGAACGCTAGCCCCGCAATCGTCTGAGCGTTATCCGAGTTAGTGGCGGCGATCAAGAAGTGCGCTAAACCGAAAAGGTTCATATTCTGGACTTCATTCACAAAGCGAGATAGATCTTCGTGAGTAAATCCATCGGTCCTGGACAAAGCATTTAACGCAACAGCACGAATCGTCGCGCGCGCTTGACTACTGCCGAGAGCAAAACTCTGTGAATCCCGAAGAACCTCTCTCAAATATTCGTGCAAACGTGTTACAACTCTTGCATCTACTTCATACCCTGAATCTTCAATCCACGTAAACGCTAAGGCTGTAAATGCGGAAAGATATGCATTGACGTTATTGTTAGATGGCACGAAGAACGTCATACCACCGTTCGGTGCTTGAAAGTCGCTCGCCGTTTCCAAAACAGCGTTGATTACTTCATCCGCATCAAACCGACTCATAGCTGTAACTCCGGTCTGTGCTTGAAGCTTCTTCGACTGCATTGCCATCACAGCTTGAAAGATCTTCTGCTCCCAACAGTTGTAAGGATAAGCGCGTGCATAACCAAAAACCCCTTCTAAACTCCCGAAATCGTGTGTAGAGAGATCAATCGTTAAAGCACCTCCGCCATTCGGCGAGAGTTGAGCGGTGTTGATTGGTATCTGAACAGTGTCTTCGGCTAGTATGCCGTAGTCGACGCTAGTAACTTTGACTCGCGACGCGCGCACGGGAATTTCTACCTTAAGAGAATCTTGGTCAGATCGGTCCTGCGCACGCGCGATTAATGAGATTTTTTGAAAGTTAGGCGAGCTGACCTCAAGAAAATTGAGATGACCTGCCTGTATGGTGTGTGTTACCGTCTTGCGTTCGTAGGGTGCGAGAGTCACTTTAGTGGTATGAATTGACTTTTCATCTCTAGCGAGTAAGCCAGATAAGACTAACTCAACGTCTAAGGTGCGTGTCCGTCGTGCCCGGTTTAGGATTGAAATTCCAACATCAAAGGTATCGCCTTTGGAGACTATGTTGGGGACAGTCGGTCGAATCTCGGTGTCTTTTGTAGAAGTGAACGAAGTCTGCGTAAAACCAAAGCGATTGTCTGTCGTCGCAGCAAGTACGAACACTCGCCAGGAGGTCAGGTAATCCGGGAGTTCGAATGATAGTTTGCTTCGCCCTTTCTCCGCGACCACGGATGGATTCCAATACGCTACAAATTTATCAATCGTGCGAATGTCATCGGTAAGCCCGCCACCACCGAACTCCGTTCCACTCTTCAACATTCTGGAGCTAGTCACTAACACTTCTTCGAGTTCTTTCTCAGTCCGAAACCCAATCAATTTGCGAATTAGAGAATAATTTATTACACCAAGTTGGCTGAATCGATCAAAAGCATCCGAGGGATCAAAATAGCTTGAACGAGACTCGATTAGATCCAAAACAGCTTCATCCAAGACAACGACCGCGTATTCGACGGGTAGCGAATGTCTATCTGTACGGTCTGAAGCAATAGTCAAGGTCACTTTGTCTCGAGGTTCGTACTTGTTGCGGTTTGAGGTCACTTTAAGGGTCAAATCTCGTGTCGGATCAGACACATCGAAGGAAGCGTAGCCCAATCGATAATTCGGAATACCCAAATCGACCCAATCCGGGTCATCGAGGTCTGGAGAACTATCGCCTACTCGAGGTGAGGCGATGATGACGGACAAGAAAAAACCAGGCATGTACTCGGGTTTCACTTCAAAGTCAATGACAGGAGTACTTGAATCGAACCATTGAACAAATTGATCAATGATTCCGCCGCGTTCGACGGTAATTAGCGCTGAGGAGTTAACTAATGGATTCTGCACCACGCAACGGACTCGCTCACCAACTTCAAGTTCACTGTCGACGCAGGACAATTTGAGGAATTTGTTTCTATCGTCTAGGTCTTCCTCCCAAAGAACAAACTCTTTACCGGTAACCCAGAGTCGCAAATCTGACTTATGAACATTACCGTTGGAATCTTGCACGGACGCTTCGGTTCGATATTGACCTGGCATCTCTGGTGTGAAAATACACTCGGACACGGCACCAGTCGACACGCCGGTACATTGATGCACTAGTTCCCAAACGGTGTGATACACACGATTGAACATGGTCGGAGTCACGCCGCTTTGGACACGTGCTAGGGCTGTTACACGTTTGTACACTTTAACCTCGAACGGAGCTCCGGCCTTGGGTACTCCTTTCTTTGAAACGACTATCGTTTCGATCGACGACGGAGTTCCTGATTGAAGTATCGAACGATCTGTCGAACTTAATCCAATGTATCTATTGACTCCTCGATACGGTACCGACGACCGAGAAGTCACATATTTGCCTCGGTCACTTTGTACTGCAGACTCCACGGTCAAAGTCCCGACATAGATCTTGCTTTTCAGTTTTGGTATTGACGTCTGTTGGCTACCTTCTTTGTCTAAAGTTGTTCGGCGTTGCAATAGAGTCTGTCGCGCCACCCGGTCCGAATGATTAAATCGAAACTTTTTCGCTTGTTCCGTATTGAAAAATATGCTTCTTGGTTGGATCCAAACGGTAATCCTGCCGGGAGCATCCATGTAAGCTCCGCCAGCATGAAACTCACTGGTGGTGGAGACGCTGAAAGGGTCGTTGAATTGAAACTCGTCTCCATGGATCAGCTGTGAAACTTTGATTGGATTCGGGGTGAAATCACTTACAAAAAAGTCCATATTGGTTGCGATAGGATGAAGTAGCGGTTCGTCATTCTCCAGCTCCTGCTCAATGAGAACTGGAATCTCGTAGAAAAGAGCGAAACTATACTGTCCCATGATCGTGGTTTTGGACAATCTAAACTCACCTTCAAATGCACCGAATTCATTCAATTCAATTGCTTCTTCCGAGTACACCACGTCCCAGTTCGGACCTCTTACTTCGAGCGAATATCGACCATCAGGTGGTAACTGCAGACGGATGTCTGACCAATCCCTTACGTATCCTTTATATCTAACCGTATCTCCTTTATGGTAGATGCCCTGCGTTGTCATACCCCATACATTCAGGCGGATGTTATCCCCGTGATACCAACTGGAAATCCACCTTCTACTGTTGGAATCTGAGGGCATTCTTAGCTGGAGTGAGGAAATGATGGGTACTACCGCGATCCCCCTTTCGCCTGTGACCTTGACTAAGATTGCGCGACAGTCGGGCTCTTCACAATCTAGATCCTCCCAATTTCCATCTATCTTTTGGTTCGGGTTATAGACTCGCTGTCCATTGAGTCTCGCAATGCCGTCCTCGTCGGTGTGTGAGACTTGTGCGTTTGAAGCAACTTTGGCAAAGTCCTTCGGTAGTGTCGCATACAGTTCGACACGAGCCCCTGTAACGGGTTGTCCGGACTGCATGTCAGTGACCCAAACTAAAGTGTTTACCGCACTCTCTTTGACGTAGACCTGATAGGATGTCGCTTGTGCAAAAATATTCTTCCGCATCAAGTCTTCTTGAACTTCGAACCTCGGTGTGGCTTGAATCGATCCGATCATCGCACCCGAAGTTCCACTAAAAATACTCCTTAGCCCCAAATCTTGAATCAGTACTGTGTTGTCTTCCACGGGTGCTTTAAGATCACGCACTTGATTGGGATGGGTCCCTCGTTTATCGAGGCTTGTGAACTGTAAGCTTAGCTCGTCGATATTCCGAGTAAATGTTGGGATAGTAGTTGAAACGTCCGACTCTACTACGAAAAACCAACCTTCTAGATCGAGCTTAGGCCGGAAATTTCCGGTCTTAATGTCGATACGTTTGATTCCTTGAATGTCACGACCGAATACGTCTTGGAAAGGTGACATTCCCGAATCTGCAGCTTCATCGATTTCACCAAATCTGAGTTCATAGTTCGAATTTGGTTGAAGAGGCGTCGGAAGGTTGTACGCAACTTGTTTTGTGCTATCAAAATCTCGAAAATACCAACGCAGACCTCGAGTCCAAGTTGGACTGTGAAAGGCGCGAGTAAATGGTGGATTGGATGCGAGTAAATTGTCGACTGTTTCTTTCTCGATAGGGCTAGAGAATAGCAGTGAAATTCGGCGATCAGGTGCGCACGATACTGATTGAATTTCACTTAAATCGTTGACTGTAGATCGTTCGTTGACATTTAAATCAAAACAATCCAATCCTAGGAAACGGAACTCTGCAAACGTCTTTGCGACATCTGGGTACACAATTTCCTTTTCTCGGGTCAAGGGTCCTTCGGTAGATTGAATGTAAGGCAACTGTACCAACTCGACGCTGTGTCCTTCACCTAGTGCTTTGTTTGGCATTACAAACCATGCTCGAGACGAGTTATGTTGCAGCCAATTAAAACGCCTGTCCAAGATATCGGAAACACCAACGAATTTGTTCTCCAAAGTCTGCGCTTCGTAATAGTCGTAGACCCATATCTTCGTATCCACACTCTGTTCGGACTCATCGCGAACTACGAGTCTGTTTGCTAGAGAATCTATTTGAACTGGTTGGTCAAAATTTAAATAAAAAATTGGACGAGTGGGAGAGACCCAAGCAGAAACCCGGGAGTAAATAATTGTTGGTAGCCTGGTACGAAATTTATGTACATAAGGTTCTGCTAAAGTGTCGCCGGAATCTGTAGTAATTCCAGGTTTGATAGTTACTGTATATTCGGTCGCGAGTTTTAAATACGAGTCGGCTGGTAAATTACACGCGAGCGCATCACGTTTAACCCAATTCCACTCGCACCGAATAGCGGGCTTGATCGTAATTGGTACATCTTCGACACTGAACAATGACTCACCTAGCGCGATCACATTTTGATCAAATTCAATAACGATGCTCTTCGTTCGTTGAATGTCATCACCACTGGGAGTAACTCTTGCGACCTTTAGAGTTTCTGCACCAAGACTGAAACAATACACACAGGTTAGTATTGTTAGAAGGGTTCTGCTGTTGAGTGAGAAAGTTGAAAGAACAGGATTATCGTTCATGTACTCTTCCTGAATCGGCAAGGCTCGTGCTGAAGTTATCGCGATTGGGATTCAAACTGTATCCGGAGGGAAGACCGTCCTAGTTAAATCATAACAACAGTTATGGATTTTTACTGCAAAAACTCTGTAAGTTCAATTGATTGCAAGAGGAATGCTTGACCTGCAGGGTTTGGAGACGGTTGTTTGTTAGCGCGATTAACTGGTTGAGGTGCTTCGTATAATTTTTTTGCAAGCTGTCGAGATACAGAATAGTTCAGTTATCTTGAACCTACCTAGAGACGAACCTACGTTTCCAATCTAAAAATCAACAAAGGCAAGTTTTACAGAATGAGTGAAGTCAACGGAACCTGGAAAATCGAAGTAAACACTCCCATGGGTAAGCAGAATGCAGAAGTAAACGTTGAAGCCGATGGTAACACCTTTAATGGCTCCATCGCGATCACTCAAGGATCCTCTCCCATCACCGACGGCCAAATCGATGGGAACAAGTTAAATTGGTCAGTGAAAATCACTCAGCCGATGCCAATGACGTTGGAGTTTGCGGTCGAAGTAAACGGTGATGACATGACTGGCTTTGTCAAACTAGGAATGTTTGGTAGCTCTGCGGTAAAAGGTACTCGAGCTTAGCCAAATTCGTGCGGACAGGGGACATTCCCTCCGCTCAAAATCACACCGACCCTTTTCGCGACGAGCGATGGGTTTTCCAACATAGCTGCGACGACGACTGCCGCCGATGGTTCGATCACTATTTTCATCATTTCAAACACGAGTCGCGCCGCGTGTATGATTGAATCTTCCGACGCTAAGGCTACTTGTGTACTAGCAGCTTTGAGAATACCGAAATTTAGTTCTCCTAACGAAGAACGCAAACCGTCGGCAATAGTAACTGGTGGTAAAGGTGGTTGTCGATAACCAGTCTGGATTGACAAATATGCGTCTCTAGCTAACACTGGTTCGGCACATACAACCTCAACGTTTCCGTTTGCTGCAAGTATAGCACCACTAGCAAGCCCTCCTCCTCCGACTGGAACCCAAATTTGATCGACGTTGCACTCACTCTCAAGCAATTCTACGGTGGCAGATCCTTGACCTGTAATAATTCGAGCATCGTCGTAGGGATGAATGAAAGTTGCATCGTGCTTTTCCAGAAAGTCATGTAATACACTCTCGCGACTTTCGAGTTCCTGACCACAGTCTATAAGCGTAGCACCGTATCGTTCCATGTTGCGACGTTTGAACGGCGAAGCATCTGTCGGTACGACGACAAAACTCTTCATTTCACGCAAACTTGTAGCCCATGCTAAAGCTGCACCGTGGTTACCCGAAGAATGGGTCACAACAGACTCAATATCTGAAGACAACTGTATAACCGTGTTGACCGCGCCGCGCGCTTTAAATGCTCCCGTTTTTTGAAAGTTCTCACACTTAAAAAATAGGTCAGCACCGACAAGTCTGTTCATGCTTCTGGATTGAAGCACTGGTGTGTGGTGGATGTACGGAGCTATTCGAGCTGTGGCGGCCAATACACAGTCCCTAGAGGGAGCTTTCAACCTTTGGGCTTCCAACCTTGATTGAGTGGTACTGTTCGATGAAACACTAGATGTTCTAGTGTCGGATTCTCGTCGGGACTGCTGAAATAAAAACCTAGTCGCTCAAATTGAAAACTGGGACTATCTGAAACCGAGCATACGGCTTTTTCGACAAATCCGTGATGAATTGCATGTGAATCCGGATTGATCTCTTGTTCAAATTGTTCACGATTTGGCATTGGTACAGTAAAAAGTCGATCGTAATCGTGCATTTCTGCAGTAAACGCATTGTTTGCAGCAACAAATTGAATCACACCTTTGGGTTTGAGCCCGCTAGTGTCCGACCCACTCTTAGAACTCGGGAAGTACTTGGCGAAGACTTTGGTAACAGAACCGTGCTCATCGCGATCCACGTCCAAACACTCAATGATGAACGCGTATCTGAGTCGGACAAGACCCCCAAGTACGAGTCGCTTGAACTTCGGTGGTGGGCTAATCGCAAAGTCGTCGCGATCGATATAAATCGTTCTGCCGAATGTGAATGTTCGAACTCCTAACTCTTCATTTTTTGGATGCCACGGAGCTTCCAACACCAAGTCATCACCTTCGAAGTTAGTGATTTCTATTGCTAAAGGCTGCTTTACAGCCATCGCGCGTCTGCTCGTGTGTTCCAAGGTATTGCGAATACAAAAGTCGAGAAGTTCAGTTTCGATATTGTTGTTTTGTTTCGTAACACCAACACGGCTACAAAAATCTCGGATCGCCGCCGGTGGAACTCCTCGCTTTCGCAGCCCGGAAAGGGTCGGCATTCTAGGATCGTCCCAACCCGAAACGTATCGGTTTTCCACAAGCTGATTTAACATGCGTTTGGACATCACGTTATATTCCAAGCCTAAGCGAGAAAACTCAATCTGTGGTGGGTGAAAGTTGATATTGATATTCTCTAGTACCCAATCATACAACGGACGGTGGTCGGCAAATTCCAAAGTACATAAAGAGTGCGTTACCCCTTCCAAGGCATCACAAATACAGTGTGTAAAGTCATACATCGGGTAGATACACCAGTTTGAGTCAGTGCGATGGTGTGGTGCATGTATGATTCGATAGAGCACAGGATCACGCATGTTTATGTTGGGTGCGTGCATGTCAATTTTTGCCCGGAGTGTTTTTGACCCGGTAGGAAATTCTCCGGCTCTCATGCGACGGAACAAATCGAGATTTTCTTCAATAGTCCGTTTTCGAAAGGGGCTATCTGTACCTGGATCGACCAACGAACCGCGATTTTGTTGTAGTTCTTCAAAACTCAGATCACAAACAAAAGCTCTGTCGCGCTTGATTAATTCCTCCGCAAACTCGTAGAGTTGTGGAAAATAGTCGGATGCGAATGTTAAGCGACTCTCCCAATCGAAACCCAACCACTTAACATCTCTTTGTATAGCCAGAACGTAGGATTCACTTTCGCTCAGTGGGTTCGTGTCGTCAAACCGCAAGTAGGTAATTCCTCCAAACTCTTCAGCAATGCCGAAATTCAGACAGATAGATTTAGCATGACCAATGTGCAGATATCCGTTCGGTTCCGGGGGAAATCTCGTTACAACGCCACCACTTATTCGTTCTTCTCGAATATCTTGTGCGACTCGTTCGCGTATGAAATCTTTTATGGTGTCGTTGCACATGCGCGACATTGTAGGAAACTTGTAGTTTTCGTCCCGCTGTGAGCGACACAAGCACATCAAATCGATGCTGAACCGGTCGAATTGAGATGAAAATTTCACACGTTTTTGCGTGGATCTTCCTCGTGGTGTTGTGGGGAACCTTGTCAGGATGCGAAAATACTCAATCGAGTGAACCGCTAGAACGTATAAGGACTAGTTTTTTTAGTCCACAGCATTACGTTGTCGCGCACGAGGGTCTTCCCATCGGTACGTATTCTCGTATTGCTAATCAGACCGACGACGACGTGTACGAATTTCGTACGACATTAAGTATGCCAAGTGCCAATGGCCTCATCCTCGCTACGGACTCGGTATACCAATTTCAGTCGCACTCACCATATCAATTGTCTACAGCTACGCGGACGACCTATACGGTATCTAACGATAAGCCTTACCTAGTCGAACGAATCTATCCGTTTAGCAACAACGACGTGGAAGTTCGAACGAACGAAGTGCCGGATAAAGAATATGGATTGCGGGAGTTTTTTGCGTTGGAACTGGCATTGATGTCGAAACTTGATCCTGAAGAAGATGAGCTAGTTTCTGTCCCTACACCGTTTCACGAGACTGCCAAATCCACTCAATGGACTATTAGTGACCGTAGTGACCAGAGCGTAAAGGTGTCAAGTTCAGTCGGCGACCTAGCAACTTACTCTCTCGAGGAAGGACTACCACGCTTGGACACATTGATTGACGACACCGGGTTGAGCATGAAGCGGATTTCAGACGACGAATTTGTTGCCTTAAATTTTCGACCACCTCACGTGATCGAGGATATCAGAATTCCGGTTGATCGACCAATTGAGAGTCCTCGAACTCTATCATCCCTAAAAGTACAGTTCGAGTTTGACGGCGATGAACTCGGTCCATGGTCTGCCTTGCTCGACGAACGCAACGTGCTTACGACATCTACCGAGTCTAATGTATCATCCTTTACATTCTTCAAGTGGGGTGGAGAGATGTCGGATGCTCAAACTACACAAAAGTTGCGATCAATTGTCGCGGAAGTGATTGAAGGAATCGATGAATCAGATCTCATTGTCAATGCCCTTGTCGCGTATGTGCATCGAACCATAACTTATACTGACTGGAACACGCTTCAATCAGTAGAAGAGACAATAGCACAAAAAATTGGCGACTGCACCGAGTTCGCGCAACTATTTACCGCGCTTGCGACAGCCGCGGAATTGCATGCTCGAACGGTCGTTGGACTAGCATATCACGACAGTTCTCAAACCTTTGGTATTCATGCTTGGAACGAGGTCCTGTTTGAGGATGGTTCCACTCGCGAAGTTGATCCAACCTGGAACCAAATTCACGCGGATGCAACCCATATTGAGTTTCCACCCGCATACCAACACGAAATTGTTAGCACGCTTAAAAAGCTACGTATCAAGATACTGAACGTCGGTTACGATTCCGACCACAACACTTAAAGATCTCCTAGTAGTTTTGATCGAAACAGTATCAGAAGTGCTGGTACCAAGTCGACAGAAACGGCACATATGTGATGAGCATTAATACGCCAAGCAATATCAACATGAACGGTATAGTGGCAACATACAAGTCCAATATCGATCTATTGAAACGATAGCTGGCAATGAACAAATTCATTCCAACAGGTGGTGTGAAATAGCCAATCTGCAGATTCGCGATAAGAATGATCCCAAGATGCACGGGATGGATGCCGTATCCTACTGCCACGGGTAAAAGAAGCGGCACCAAAATGACGATCGCCGAGAAAATGTCGAGCAATGCTCCAACGAGTAAGAGAAAGACGTTAAGCAGCATCAAGAACACGAGAGGATTGGAGACCTGTTTGTTGATATACCCAAACAACGTCTGCGCGATTTCAATGTCAACGAAGAAATTCGTTAGAGCTAACGCGCATCCAAGAATCAATATGATGCTACCAACCATAACCATTGACTCCTGAATAATGCCCGGGAGTTCTTTGAATTTGACTTCCTTATATACGACCACTTCGATGATCAACACATAAAGTGCGGTGATCGCGGCAATCTCAGATATAGTGATAAAACCGGCGAAAATGCCACCAAGAATAAAGAATGGAAGAGGCAACTCCCATCTACACATCTTTATTGCTTTCCACAGTTCTTTCAGATTAAAACTGGTGGTGGGTACCTCTCGATGTCGAAAAACTGTCCAAAGCGAAAGTGCTAATACCATCAACACAAAGGGTATTAGACCGGCAACAAAGAGTTCTTTAACCGTAAAGTCAGCCCCTACATCCATTTGCTGTGCAAGAATACCGTAGAGAATCAGCGGTATGCTGGGTACAAGGAGCAGACCCAAGCTCCCCGAAGTCGTGATATGACCCAAGCTAAACTTCTCTGAGTAGCCCGCCTTCACTAGGATCGGTAACAAGATTGCTCCGAGCGCGACGATAGTTACACCTGATGCTCCGGTCAGCGCAGTAAAAACTGCACAGAGTAAAAATCCGACTATAGCCATCCCTCCGGGCATCCAACCAAAGAGTGCGCGAATCAGCTGTAGCAGTCTTTGCGTCGTTTCCGATGCGGAAAGCATATAGCCTGTAAATGTGAAAAGAGGGAGTGCTACTAACAGGGGAGTATTGGTGAGGCGGAGCATTTCCGTCGCGATAACCGAGAGTGGAATGTCATTTGCTAAATAACCAAATATCGCCCCTACCAAAATAACTGTGAACAAGGGTGCACCACAAAGTATCATTAGGACCAATACTATGACCGCGAGAATAGTCATTCGTCGTGCTTCAAAAAGATGCTAAAGAGAAATCGAAGTCCCATGACAAAACAGGCAAATGGAATAATCGAAACCAGCACCCAGGATGGGATTTCACCAATTCCAGGAATTCCGATTTGAAATTCCAAAATCACGGATACGACGGAAAAGTAGCAGACTATCCAGCAAACGGCGCAAGCACTGAGATCAGCAAATATCGCAGTGATTCTCGACCAGCCCTCTGGTAGGAATTTTTCCATGAAGTCCACTCGAATGTGCCCGTTTTGACGGACTGCGACCATCGCACCTAGGAATGTAATCCACAGAACCGTCATACTCACGAATTCGTCGGCCCAAGAAAGGCCGAACGAGAGTTCGCCAATATTTCTTAAAGCAATCTGTACAACTGCTACGAGTAGCAGCGAAAGAAAGAGTGCGACTAGGGTCGCTGACTCAATCCATCGTAGATAACGATTAATCCTATTGAGAATGTTCGTTACGGAATTGCTCCAGAGCTTCTTCTATTAATTCGTAGCTTTCCCGATCAACTTGATCGTTTTCTAACCATTCGATAATCGCGTCTTGGGATAGCTTGCGCCACTCAGCAAGTGCGTCAGTATCGGGTGTGACTAATTCAACACCCTCCTCCAACATGACCTCGAACGCTTCGTCGTGCTCTTCGATCAGTTGCTTTTCCGCCCTCGTAAGTGCGCTGCTCATTTCGCTCAGTACCACTTCTTGATGTGATTCGCTGAGACGGTTGAACATTCGTTGGTCTATTGAATAAATTGTGTATACGTACTGCAACGGAATGTCCAACATGTATTTAACCTGCGTATGCCACTGCAAAGCTATTGCTGCGACGGGCGGCGACGCAATCGTATCTATGAGACCAGTTTGTAATCCTGTAAGTACGTCTCCCACGGGAAGGGGAATAGGCGTAATACCAAACACTTTCAAGTTTTGTTTAGCAATTGGGTCATCTTTGGGAGTCCATACTTTTGATCGACGAATTTGTTGAATAGTACCCAGCTGTTTAGTCCCCATAGCATACGCAAATCCTACGGCAGTGAATCCAATTGGCACCACGCCAGACTCTTCGAGTTCGTTCATGAGTAAAGAATCCAACTGACTCCGCACTTCTGTCACTTCTTCGTGGTTTCGAAACAACATGGGGAGGCTATAGAGGTTCAAGTTTGGAATGTCGTTGACATATACACTAGTCTGTACGATGCCACCATGTAGCTGCCGAGCTCTAATTTTGCGCTTGACGGTGAAATCATCTCCCATAACTCCACCGGTATAAAACTTGAACTTTACGTTACCTTCAGTTCGTTCGTCAACAACTTTCGCCGCCTCTCGTAGTTCGACCATAAGTGCCGTACCATCTGGGGCGGTTGTCGCAATCTTAAATGTTGTGGTATTACCTTGTAGAGCAATGACGACCGACATCGCACTCAACAAGAAAGTGAAGCGCATTACTCTAGAAGAAATCATCTGCTGAATCTTTCAATTCTCGAGCGCGTTGTTGCGCTAGCCTATTCTGAAGGGTGAGTCCTTCAACAGTCGGATCTGCACTAATAACTTCGTCCAACAATCGATCATGGAGCTCTCGATCAAGAGTAGAGCGCGCAAAACGTTCCGCAAATAGCACCTTGGCGTATAAGTTTTTTCCTTCACTAAGTGATATTGCCCTCTCAAAGTGGTACCGTGATTGCTCGCTATCGCCTCCGAGTGCAGGTGGAACTAAGGACATGAACACTCCCATGTACATATGGGGCGTCCCAAATTCATAGGTCTCGTCAAGTTCGAGCATGCGTTCGACGATTGCTTGTACCTTCGATAGTTGAGCTACAGCTCTTAGATCGTCGGAGTGTACGAGGATCCAACTGGACCACGCACCAGTGAGTGCGAACAGCAGAGGTAGGTCAGACTCTCGCAAAGATGCGATTACAGACTCCACTTCAGAAAATGGCTTGGTGTCCAAGTCACACAAATTGGCTTTGTCCAAACAAGCAGCCGTTAATGCATGTTCACGAGCTTTTGTCGTATACCGCTTTTGGCGGTCCTCATCTTTAACAAACGCGGTCGCGTAAGAGCTTTTTAATTGGGCAGCTACCAAGAGCAATGAAACATCTCGAGGATTTTGTTGTAGCATTCCGTCGAGCAGGATTAGAAACGACGGAATTCCGGCTTCAATGAGTTCTGGATCGTCGCTATTCAAGATTGAGGCCTCAAGATCTTTAAATAGTCGGTTTGTTGCCGACGATATCACGACTTGACACCCGCACTGAATCATGAATAGAGCCAGTACTAAAGTACCAATCGCTAACTTCACGAATCGACCTTTCATTTGTGTCATTGTAGCAAAATTTGTCCTCGACCTTGACGTAAAATCACATCGTTTCTGAACCGAGTTCCTCGCATAGTAATAAGATGCCTAAGTCTGAGTGATGAGTGCTTTGAATCGAACTTACAAGGCAGACTATAAGTATGGATAGTGGTCCGTCGCGCGACGACGCGGTAAAGCATGAATCGTTCCATCCTTGGTTCAAGTACGGCCCAATCCTGACCCTGTTACTTTACTGGCTTGGTTCTGCGTCAGGGTATATATTCTCATATCTAGGAGAATTCGTGCCATGGTGTATTCCGCACGTCGAAGGATGCACTAGTATAAGTCGGACTGGAAGATTTGGAACGAGCTTCTATATCTTCAAATTTACTATGATTCCGGTCGCGTTCCTTGCGTTCGTGTACTGGTTAGACATGGCTCGTTGGAACAAAGTGTTTGCTCCCAACGGACACTTTTTGAACTTCGCGCCAACGATTCTAGGCTGTCTTGGGACAACAGCCCTATTACTCCAAATATCGGTTCTCGGGATCGAGTGTGGTGCCTGTCGAACGATTCGATCATACAGCACGACTTCGTTTTTCTTGCTGACGTTCATAGCACAGTGGTTTGCCTGGATCAGAATCAGAAAACAAAGTGCGCGGAACTGGGTTTCCGTGCTGTATCTTATCCTGTGTGTGTTGCTATCAATTGATGTCGTGCTTTTCGTTGTCGTCCCGAATCTATTTGAAAATACGAGCGCGCTCGAAAACTCCATTGCGTGGCGCACGAGCTACCTAATTGCACTTGCACCCGCGCTTTCAGCATTTGGTTGGAGAAGCCCGTCGGAAAATCCACACGCGCCTAGGAGCTGAGACTCCAAATAGACTAGTCCTCGGAGGTTTCCTCCGCGTCGGCATCGTCTTCTGAATCGTCTCCTTTTACGAACTTTTTCACGTCTTCAAGTAAGTCGTCCATCGATGGTCGATCGCTGTATCTCTCTTCAGCCCGTTTAAGTACTACTTTGCCGTCAGTATCAACCAATATGACACCAGGATGAGGCACACCATAAGCCCTTGAACCTTCCTCGTATTGTTCGTTGAGGATACCGAGAGCCTTAACTGTTTTCGCATCTTGATCGGACAATAGCGGATACGTCAATTCTTTGCTACTTTTAAATTCAGCATTCTGTTCGACTGAATCATAAGTACTTGCGGATACGGCAACGCCGGCTTCGTTAAATTCTGAAACTCTTTCTTGCAACTCAACTAGTTGCGCCTTGCAATACGGTCACCAATCGGAGGTGCGCACAAAAAAGATCAAGAGACCCTTGCTCTCGCCTCGTAGATCATCAATCGATCGATCATTACCCTCGGTGTCTTTGACGGTTAGGTTAGGAACGTCCGTTCCAACATCCGGACCCCATGTGTCTTGATACTCTGCGCCTAATACGGCACCGGCAAATAGTAATAGTGCCACGACGAACATAAACTTTTTAATCTTCATAGGAACTTCGGCTTTGAACAGACTAGTCTTCGGTGGATTCGTCCGCATCGGCTTCTTCTTCCGACACCACCGCTGCTATAAGCTCTTTCACGTCTTCGATTAAATCGTCCATGGATGCGCTATCTTTGAATTTATGCTCTGCCCGAGTTAGTACCACTTTGTCGTCGGTGTCGACCAATATCACCCCAGGATGTGAAACGCCGTACTGAAAAGAACCCTCTTCGTAGCTCTCATCGAGAATCCCTAAGCTTTTCACGGTTTTTGCATCTTGATCTGATAACAGCGGGTAAGTTAGTTTTTCACTACTCTTAAACGATGCATTCTGCTCTACAGCGTCATAGGTACTTGCCGTAATAGCGATATCTGCTTCTTCAAATTCTGTAATTCTTTCCTGCAACTCAACTAGTAGCTCTTGGCAACTCCCTCACCAATCCGATGATTTAATAAAAAAGATTAATAGTCCTTTATTCTCGCCACGAAGATCATCGACGGTACGATCTTTACCCTCTGTATCTTTGACCGCTAGGTCAGGTAGATCTGAACCGATGTCGGGGCCCCATGTTTCTTTATTTTCGTCGCCTAACACGGCACCGGTTAACAACAGCGCAGCGACAACGAGTAAAAATTTCTTAATCTTCATAAAAAAATTCCTGAATATCCTTAGTCAACTCTTCCAACTCAACGGAAATTTTCATTCACCACGCGATTTAGAAAGCGTAATTCGTATAAACCGTGTTTGAAATAATTCCGTGATTCAGTTTTATGCCAGCATTCCAAACTCCCCAAGGTTCAATTTACTTTGAACAACGGGGTTCGCGCGCTGACCCCCCTATTGTACTGATTCATGGCCTTGGTTGTCAGATAGTGCATTGGCCCGATACGTTTATCGAGGGTTTGCGATCAGAAGGTTTTCGAGTGGTCATGCTGGACAATAGAGATGCAGGGCTTTCGTTTGGTAACGGAAAATCAACTCCAGAGATTGCGCAGCTCATCCAAGCTTTGGAAGACCCCGATGCTGTGGATCCACCGTATCGTCTTGCTGACATGGCAGACGATGTAGCACATTTGCTTGATCACCTTGGGCAATCCGGTGCCCATTTGGTGGGCGTGTCAATGGGCGGAATGATTGCTCAATACGTCGCGCTGAATCATGCCGAGCGTGTGTTCAGTTTATCGTTACTCATGAGCTCGACTGGTAATCCCGATATACCAACACCAGCTGCCGAAGTCGTGGCGGCACTTGGTACAACTGTGGTGTCCCCGACACGAGCAGAAAGTATCGAAGCTGCACGGGCTGCAAACAGAATCTTTGGGGGTCCATATTTTGACTCTTGTGAAGTGGGTATCGGTCGTTTTGTCGAAATTGCCTATGATCGCGCCAGTCGGCCCAACGGGGTTCGCCGGCAACTTGGAGCTATTTTGAGTGACGGTGATCGACGTTCCATGCTCGCTACAGTAGAAATCCCAGCGTTGATGATCCACGGGGACCAAGACCCGCTGGTAGACCAATTTGGTTCTGTAGATCTTGCTGAAACGATCCCGAATTCTCGTCTCCGAATCATCGAAAAATTGGGGCACGACTTACCCGAGCCGCTGATACCGCAGATTCTCCAGGAAATTGTTACTCACATTCGAGAGCATCCCGCACCGCGTTAGCTAAGTGCGCGCATTTAAGTAGAGAAGTTTCACACTAACATCTTCATTGTTACGTTTGCAAGTCTAGGTACGAAATAATTAACAGGTTTCATGAACGAGAGGACAACACTAGACTCTACCTGCTTGTCGGCATGACCAGGAGTCACGTTTGCTTAGACTGATGAACAAATTTTTTTCGACCAATAATCCTGATACTATTGCGATTCTGGGCGGTACCGGAGACGTAGGAACCGGTTTTACTTTGCGCTGGGGGAAATCTGGTCATAAGATCATAATAGGATCCCGAACTCGAGCAAAAGCGGAGACCGCGGTCGCGAAGCTCCTAAAGTCTTTTCCAAACTTGTCGGTGGTCGCAATGGAAAATCGCGAAGCCGCAGAGACAGGAGACATAGTTGTACTTACGGTCCCCGCCGCGCATCAGATTAGTACTTTAGCTACTGTGAAAGATGTTCTGAAGGGGAAAATTCTTGTCGACGCAACGGTACCGTTGATGCCACCGAAAGTTGGCACGGTCCAACTCCCGAATGAAGGTAGTGCTGGTAAGCGGGCACAAGAATTATTGGGAGACGATGTCATGGTAGTGAGTGCGTTTCAAAATATCGCTGCAGACTTGATGAAAACAGATGTCGATATAGAATGCGACGTGTTGGTGAGCGGCAACAAAAAAGTGGCTCGGGAGCGAGTGATTCAACTTGCAAAAGATGCAGGTATGCAAGCTTGGCACGCCGGGCCAATTGACAATGCCGCGGCTGCAGAAGCACTCACAAGTATTCTGATCCAGATCAACAAAAGGTATCCGATTTCTCACTCTGGAATCAAAATAGTCGGTGGTCGCCACGACTAACAGAAAGTGAACGTGCAGATTTTGCCTCTCCGAGGTGTTCCTCTTATTAGGGGAGGTGAGGATTTAGGTTTCGTACTCCTCAAGGTACTAGAGCACTCCAACGTGAGCTTAACGGACCATGATGTCGTCGTGGTCGCTCAGAAAATCGTATCAAAAGCAGAAAACCGCATGGTTGCTCTGACTTCAGTGACCCCCTCTCCAAGAGCGCAACAACTAGCAATCGAAGTTAATAAGGATCCGCGGTTGGTCGAATTGATCTTACGAGAGTCAATCGGCATCGTTCGCCAAAAGAAAGGTGTTCTCATTACTCGTCATCGACTGGGTTTCGTTGCGGCAAACTCTGGAATCGACCAATCAAACGTAGACCACTCCGATGGTGAACGCGCACTATTACTGCCCATAGCACCCGATCGATCTGCTCAGAAAATCCGTGCGACACTTGCGGATCGGACAAGTACGAATATCGGTGTCATCATCAGTGACTCGGTAAATAGACCATGGAGATTGGGGAGTGTAGGTTTAGCTATCGGGGTAGCGAATACCATGGTACTCGACGATCGGCGCGGAGATACTGACTTATTTGGGCGCGTGCTCAATATAACCGTATCAAACAGGGCGGATTCCATTGCAACAGCGGCGTTGTTGGTCATGGGAGAGACAGACGAAAGCATACCAGTCGCAGTAGTTCGTGGGCTATCGCCTTTAGCTGGTTCTGACGGAGCTCATCTAGGAAATAGACCTTTAGAAGAAGATCTTTTTCAATGAGTGTCCTAGCTATAACAGGAGGTGTGGGAGGCGCGAAGTTATCGGTAGGACTGACACACTTACTAAATCCCAATCAGCTCGTGTTCTTAGTTAACACGGGAGATGATTTTCGTCATCTAGGTTTGCACATATCGCCCGATCTCGACACACTAATTTACTCGTTAGCAGGAGTTGCCTGTCCTAAGAAAGGTTGGGGACGACGAGACGAAACTTGGTCATTCCTTAAAACTCTTGAAGATCTCGGTGGTCCTGCATGGTTTCAACTCGGAGATAAAGATCTCGCCTTGCACGTTTACCGAACTCAATTGATGAGTAATGGCGGTTCCCTAACCGAGGCGACGAAAGAAATTGCCGAAGCTTTAGACGTTACACACTCCGTACTACCCTGCAGTGACGATCCAATAGCGACAGTAGTCGATACAGAAGATGGACAACTCTCATTTCAACATTACTTTGTGAAGTATCAATGTCGCCCTCAGGTCAAGGGGATACAGTACGATGGCGCAGATCGCGCGCGACTAAATTCGAGCCTAGATTTGGCTACAATCTCAATGGTTGTCATTTGTCCGTCAAATCCTTATCTTTCCGTCGATCCCATCCTAACAATCCCAGACTTCCGGAAGTTTTTACAGAATTCTAGTATTCCAGTATTGGCTGTATCACCAATCGTTCAAGGTCGAGCTCTCAAAGGACCAACAGCAAAAATTATGACCGAACTTGGACACACCGTGAACAACAAAACCATCGCACGCCACTATAAAGAGATTCTGACTGGATTGATCGTTAATGATGGAGACGCCGTGGATTGCGAAACAATCCGAGACTTAGGAATCGAGTGTGTCGCGCGGAACACGGTCATGCATACGCTCGATGATCGAGTGCGGCTGGCGCAAGATACCTTGGATTTCGGGAAAGCACTGTTGAGTCGAAAACGATGTGGGCGATAGTTCCGTACAAAGAGCCACCTTTCGGAAAGACTCGATTATCCAATAGACTCACCCCTTCACATCGTACTGTCCTTGCTTCAACGATGCTTGAGAATGTTGTTGATGCACTAGTGCAGTCAGAACAGATTCGAGGTATATTGCTCGTCTCCGAATCCTCGAACTTAACGGAATTTTCGTTGAAAGAGAATGTCATCATCCTAGAAACTCAGACGACTAACCTGAGAGATGCTGTCACTCAAGCTGCCCGATTTGCGTACAAACAATTAAGCTGTTCGTCAACATTTATTGTCCCCGCGGACTTACCGCTAATATCACCCAAAGACGTTGATTTTGCCATCACGCAACACGAGCGAGTAACCATCATTCCCGACGCACGATTCAAGGGGACAAACGGTATTATTGCTACACCACCGAACGCGTTTGACTACGTATTCAATGGTCAGAGTTATCGTCAACACCAACACAATGCACAAGTTGCTGGTTTAAATCCCAAATCTCTCCAAATCGAGGCATTTTCATACGACGTAGATACTTTTGACGATCTCATGATGATTGTCCAATTACGCCCCGAATCTCGAACGGCTGCAGTTTACCGAAGCTTGACCACGAGTGATTCCTCATTACCCGCATATAACAAATAATTTCAATCCGTCCCAGATCGCACTGGTAACCTGCACGAAAAGAAAGTGAGCTTCGATTTAACCATAACAACCCAAGCTGCGTACGACTTGGTGGATGTTCCGCATTTAGATGAACTCATCGCACCTGCACAAGAACTGAGAGACGACGGATTTGGTTCAACAATAACCTATTCCAAGAAGGTCTTTATTCCATTGACACAACTGTGTCGCGACGTTTGTCACTACTGCACGTTTGCAAAAACTCCCGGGAAGTTAACGTCAGTATTTCTCACTGTCGATGAAGTCTTAGATGTTGCACGACAAGGCGAAGTAATGGGTTGCAAGGAAGCACTTTTCACACTTGGTGAAAAGCCTGAATTGCGTTATAAAGTCGCGAGGGAATGGTTGAACAAAGCGGGTTTTGAATCAACTATCGAATATCTCACACACGTCACGGGTCAGGTATTAGAACGTACAAATCTGTTACCGCATGTAAACCCTGGCAATTTGACCTCTGAGGAAATCCGATCATTGTGCCAGGTTGCTCCATCGATGGGAATCATGCTGGAATCCTCTGCCGAACGACTCACGCAAAAAGGAATGCCGCATTTCGGTTCGCCCGACAAAGTACCGGAGGTTCGGTTAGCAACTCTTAAGCGTCTTGGCGAACTACGCGTACCAACGACGACGGGCATCTTGATCGGTATTGGAGAGACGCGTGCGGAAAGAGTCGAATCGCTCTTAGAAATTCGAAAACTGCACCAAGAATTTGGCCATATACAAGAAGTGATCGTACAAAACTTTCGCGCAAAACCTAATACGCTAATGGCTAACGCGACTGAACCGACGTCAGAGGATCTACGATGGACGATCGCTGTAGCAAGGTTAATTTTTGGTTCTACTATGTCTATTCAAGCTCCGCCTAATTTGAGCCCAGACGCACTACAGCCTATCGTCAATGCGGGGATCAACGATTGGGGTGGTGTGTCGCCGCTCACGCCGGACTTCGTAAATCCTGAAGCGCCGTGGCCACATTTGGAAAAACTTGCTCAGGCCACCGAGCAAGCGGGTAAATATTTACACGAACGATTGACTGTTTATCCTCGATTTATCAATGATCAATGGCTTGAAGCGAATCTTTTGTCGGATATCTTGAAACGGATTGATGCGGAGGGCTTACCGCGTACAGACGATTGGTCTCCGGGAACTGTAACGGAACCGCCGCAAGAAGTATTGCGACGTATTCGTGAACCGAATCGGAGCACCGACACACCTATCTACAAAACACTACAAAATGCTATTGATCGGGATCTCAGTGAATCTGAAATCACCGGATTGTTTTCCGCCCGCGGTCGAGACTTTGACGCCGTCGTCGAATTCGCTGACGAGCTTCGAAAAAGAGTAAACGGCGACGTTGTAACCTACGTGGTAAACCGCAACATCAACTACACAAATATTTGCTACTTCAAGTGTCAGTTCTGTGCTTTCTCTAAGGGCAAATTAGCAGAGAATCTGCGTGGTCGACCATACGATATTTCAAATGAGGAACTCGGTCGCCGCGTTGTAGAAGCATGGATTCGTGGTGGTACGGAGGTATGTCTCCAAGGTGGTATACACCCAGCATACACCGGCGAGAAATATCTAGATGTTGTTCAAACTGTAAAGGAGGCAGTTCCAGACATTCACGTACATGCTTTTTCGCCGTTAGAAATCTGGCAAGGAGCAAAATCCTTAAATCGTTCGCTTAAAGACTTCCTATTGGAACTCAAACAAGAGGGACTAGGTACTTTACCAGGTACCGCAGCTGAAATTCTCGACGACGAAGTTCGCGCAATCATATGCGCGGACAAAATCAACACCCAACAATGGCTCACGGTGATGCGGACGGCACACGAATGTGGAATCAAGAGTACCGCGACAATCATGTACGGTCACATTGAACAACCGATTCATTGGGCTCGGCATCTTGTGCAGATTCGTACGCTCCAACAAGAGACGGGAGGTTTCACTGAGTTCGTTCCACTTCCGTTTATCCACATGGAAGCCCCAATGTATCTCAAGGGTAAATCTCGGTGCGGTCCGACGTTTCGCGAAGCTATTCTCATGCATGCCGTTGCTCGTATAGCTCTGTATCCGCACATCGAAAACATCCAAGCTAGTTGGGTGAAGCTTGGGCGAGAAGGCGTGCGTGCGGTTCTCAGTGCAGGGTGCAATGATCTTGGTGGTACTCTTATGAACGAGAGTATTTCACGTGCGGCAGGTACCTTGCACGGTCAGGAACTACATCCAACTGAAATGGAAAGTTTGATCACTTCGCTAGAGCGAATTCCTGTACAACGCACAACGCTTTACGGTTCTGTGAGCCCCACGATACACCAGAAAGGACTAACCTCGGCTCCACTAAGTTCGATCGACAACTCTCCGCCACGACGGCACACTCAACCACGAGTACCAGAATTGGTTCGAAATAAGGCGACCTAGTTCAGGTGTTGGAATTCCTTAGCAGTTAGCAGGAGTTGGTCTTATATCCCTTGTTCGCCATGCATCGGTGAGCAATCCTGACTTCCTTGTCCTATCGTTTGGGGGCTTGGACACTCAGTTTCGTACCCAATTTTTACCCCGTCATCATGTGAGGTGGTTAAATACAACTGGTGATTACCGAATCGCATCCAAGCGTTCCACACCGGACGAATGACCTGATGGACTATGGATTTGGTTCTAACTTTCATGATTTCTTTACTCCCTTGTGAGGATTTAGTTGACTCATGTGCGACTTTTGGTTACACATGAAACGAAATTCTTGGGCGGTACGGATTCACTTTTGGTGTTTCTCATACCTGTTTGTAAGTAGGACTTCATTGTCCCACGTACTTCGAGCTCGGTATTTTAACAACAGCGAGTGTCGAATTACAACCCATTAGATAGTGATATTTACAAAAAGTTCAATACCTAGGTACTATCTATGTAATGATCTAGGACAAAACCAACGAACAACACAGCCAAATATACGATAGAGAATTTGAACGAACGAATGGGCAACTTTGGATTGTCGTCGATGAGCATCACGATAGAAAAACCCAAGTAGATGAGACCCAGAACAACTGCCAACACCAAGTACAACCACCCACTCATCCGAATAAGCAATGGGACTAAAGTGATACCGACTAATAACACAGTATAAACAAAGATCGAAAGCCGCGTGTATCGGTCCCCGTGGGTAAGAGGCAGCATGGGCACACCTACTTTTTCGTAGTCTTTCGCGCGATCAATCGCAAGAGCCCAGAAATGTGGCGGCGTCCACAAAAAAATTATCGCAACGAGTATGAGTGCTTCAGGTTCAATGCTATCGGTGATACATACCCACCCCAAGAGTGGCGGTGCAGCACCAAATAGACCACCGATAACAATGTTCTGCGATGTTCGATGTTTCAGAAAGAAAGTGTAAAAGAGACCGTAGCCAGCCCAAGACGCGAGATTTAGCCAAGCCGCTAAAGGGTTCACTAACACAAAAAGAACAACAAGTCCGGTGACACCCAATACAGTCGCAAAGATGATGCCATCTCGAGAGCGAACACGACCGGTTGGTACCGGCCGATTGCGAGTGCGAGCCATTTGCCGGTCGATCCGCGCGTCCACTACGTGATTTACGACCGCGGCACTGGCTGCAACAAGAGCAATGCCAACCAATCCGCAGACGGCCGACAACAAAAGTCGAAAACTTGGAACCGACAGATGTAGCGGATCCAATGCTAGTAACATGCCGACGAGTGCACAAAGCAACATGAGAAGCACAACACGCGGCTTCGTCATATCAAAAAAGTCTAGAGTGCGAGTCACTAAATCAGCAAGAAATTTAGGGCGGGAAACTCACACATTTTAAGAGTGGCACTACTCTTGAAATGTTCGCAGCGGTACTTCAAATCGGAAATCACCATACATCAACATGACGAGCGATCGAAGTCGGAAATTCGCGAAAAATGTTTCCAAATGTGAAACCAACTAGTTAGCTTTGGCATCTCTAGACAGACTCCACGGAATTCTTGAGTAAGCATAACGACGGTTTTTGGACTCAAAGTAGTGCGATCGCGAAGTTTGTGCAATGACCGGTTTTTCGGTCTTAGGTTATATAATCTTTCTGTGTACTCGTGAGACTTTTGGATTCTCAATGCAAAGATGTCTTGCGACGAATAACTTTAGCAGGTCCAACGCAGTAACTTCACTAACTCCGTAACACGGAAGAAGGCATCATGAACGAATTACGACGTAATCTAGATTTATTGGCAAGCAAGGGCTCTCGCTATTTGCGACGGTTTGCATTGAAGGGGGCTATGGAAAGAGCGTGGCCTTTGGTGGGTATTGTTGCCCTTCTATTCCCGCTTGGGTATTTCGGCTATCGCTGTTACGATATTTATGCAGCTTTTCAGGCGACAGCTGCAGATGCAAGTTTCTCGCTGGTTCCGGTCGGTTGGGGACTGTTATGGACGATGCTGATCGCGTTGTTAATTCCCGCGGCATTTTGGCTCCTCCTCTACTCCTTAGAGTCCCGACGTTATCACGGTGCGAAAGAGAGCTTAGCTCGCGCTTGGCCAGTGGTCTTTCTCCTGGCGATTGCGTTCCCCGTAGGCTATTTTGTTTCCTACCTGTTCCAGGTTCTAGGTCAATATGCCACCGTATCGTATGGTTTCAGTCCGTTTTTAAGCTTGGCGGTACTCTTGGCTGTTGTCTTAGTGGTTGCCATTCCTTTCGTGTTTATCGGCCTATGGGCATTTTTCGGATTTTCCTTTGGACGCGTCGACCGACAAACTTCACTGGCTTTGTTTGATCGTGAACTTGGATTAAAGGACCGACTGCAATCAGCGGATGAATTCCGTTTGAAGGAACAAGCAACGCCATTTGAACAAGCCGCGATTACTGATGCTATGCCCCACGCAGAGCAAGCACTGCAAACGCGGTTGGCGAATATAGAAATCGCCAGACCGGCAATGGATACCATCAAATGGCCGCTGGTTTTTGCTGCAATGTTCATTTTTGTTCTCGGGTTGTCAACGAACGGCTTGCAGTTTGAGAAATCCACGATTGAACTGGCGATGGTTAGTCCCGACGATCATGTCGATCCTAATGAATCCGAAGAAGACGTAAAACCGC
This sequence comes from Gammaproteobacteria bacterium, assembly GCA_009837185.1. Classification (GTDB taxonomy): domain Bacteria; phylum Pseudomonadota; class Gammaproteobacteria; order Pseudomonadales; family Azotimanducaceae; genus Bin55. The sequence continues at coordinate 32,006 of VXUA01000034.1, forward strand.
CGGTATTTCCCGACGAGAAGAGTACCGAACAAGACGTACCGGAACCAGATGCTCCGGTAGCCGAAGAACAGAAGCCAACCGAGATGAAGAAAGCCACCGAAGCTACGAACTCGGAATCCTCGCTCGCGGAGTCGGAGGAAGCACAAAGTGTGCCCCAGCAGACTTCGGAGAGTGGGTTGAGCGCGAGCGCTTCCAAACAAAACCAGCCGGGACAGGCGGCATCGAATATCGCTGGACTCGGGAACGAGAAACAGCAAGAAGAAGAGGTCGCGAAGAAGAAAGAGTCTAAGAAGAGCAAACCGGAGAAAGAAAACGATTCGAAGGAAGAAGAGAAAGACGACTCTGCAAGCGGTATCGCCGGTGGCAAAGGCACTGGTTCTGGCAAACAATCGGCCTCCACGGAAATGTTAGAGCAACACAGTCGATCTCGCGAAGATGACTTCGATCAAGACGTCGATCAAGAGTCCGATGACGAAGAGGATGAAGAGCAAGAAGCTGCAAGTGCGGCGAAACCCATGTTAAACCAGCGCAAAGCTCCTGTAGATCGTCAGTTGACACCATCGGGCGTCGGCTTTGAAGAGAATGAAGAACTTAATGGTCGCGGTGGTCCTGGCGGTCTCAAGAAAACTCGTGGCGTCGCCGCGATGTTGCTTGGGGTTCCCATGCCAGATAAGCTGAGATCCCAAATTAACGTGGGCCGCATTAAGGTACAGCGGGAACGCTCGATTCCTATTCCCAATCAAGTCCAAACCACAAACAGTGAGAACCGGGGACAAATGGACGACAGTGTCGGTACCTTCTCCCGCACTGAATTGAAACCCTGGATGCGAGACGTCGCGAAGAAGTACTTCCTCGACCTCCGCCAGAACAACAATACTGAAAACTAGACTATTTGACGATCTCATTTGAGAGAGAAAGGAATTTGATTTAGCCAATCAAAACGGTTCTTACTTGGTAGCTACGGGACAGGTTATATTCTGATTAATCGGCAAGACAATCCCAAAAGAAGTCTGTAATGTAGATCACTCGCACAATGAAGTTTTCTTTGCGCACGAAACAAATTGTTGCGCGTGAATCTTCCCGTGAACTATCTCCAACGCCGCGGTCTCAAGTGTTTGAATCATTGGGGCGGAGGTGTTTTTTGAAGAAAATTGTATTTTCTTGTAACCAATTGATTTGCTATCGTATCCCTCAGATAGCTCCGTAGAATTCTCGAGTAAGACTAAAGACAAAAACTGTTCCGACAACAAAGGATCGCGATGTCTATGCAATGACGTACTAATTAGTCTCGCATCATATAATTTGTGTACTCGTTAGGCTGTCGGAATCTCGATACAAAAAAGTGTCGAGCTGCTGACATGTTGCGCGTCCAACGCTATAGAATAAAATACATTCCTTTGTAAATGAGGCGACGAAACAATCTGACCCCCGTGTGAGGACTCGTGCACTTCCATGAGAATGAACAAGTCTTACACTTTGAGCTCAGGGGCAACGCAGTAACTTCACTAACTCCGTAACACGGAAGAAGGCATCATGAACGAATTACGACGTAATCTAGATTTATTGGCAAGCAAGGGCTCTCGCTATTTGCGACGGTTTGCATTGAAGGGGGCTATGGAAAGAGCGTGGCCTTTGGTGGGTATTGTTGCCCTTCTATTCCCGCTTGGGTATTTCGGCTATCGCTGTTACGATATTTATGCAGCTTTTCAGGCGACAGCTGCAGATGCAAGTTTCTCGCTGGTTCCGGTCGGTTGGGGACTGTTATGGACGATGCTGATCGCGTTGTTAATTCCCGCGGCATTTTGGCTCCTCCTCTACTCCTTAGAGTCCCGACGTTATCACGGTGCGAAAGAGAGCTTAGCTCGCGCTTGGCCAGTGGTCTTTCTCCTGGCGATTGCGTTCCCCGTAGGCTATTTTGTTTCCTACCTGTTCCAGGTTCTAGGTCAATATGCCACCGTATCGTATGGTTTCAGTCCGTTTTTAAGCTTGGCGGTACTCTTGGCTGTTGTCTTAGTGGTTGCCATTCCTTTCGTGTTTATCGGCCTATGGGCATTTTTCGGATTTTCCTTTGGACGCGTCGACCGACAAACTTCACTGGCTTTGTTTGATCGTGAACTTGGATTAAAGGACCGACTGCAATCAGCGGATGAATTCCGTTTGAAGGAACAAGCAACGCCATTTGAACAAGCCGCGATTACTGATGCTATGCCCCACGCAGAGCAAGCACTGCAAACGCGGTTGGCGAATATAGAAATCGCCAGACCGGCAATGGATACCATCAAATGGCCGCTGGTTTTTGCTGCAATGTTCATTTTTGTTCTCGGGTTGTCAACGAACGGCTTGCAGTTTGAGAAATCCACGATTGAACTGGCGATGGTTAGTCCCGACGATCATGTCGATCCTAATGAATCCGAAGAAGACGTAAAACCGCCGGTATTTCCCGACGAGAAGAGTACCGAACAAGACGTACCGGAACCAGATGCTCCGGTAGCCGAAGAACAGAAGCCAACCGAGATGAAGAAAGCCACCGAAGCTACGAACTCGGAATCCTCGCTCGCGGAGTCGGAGGAAGCACAAAGTGTGCCCCAGCAGACTTCGGAGAGTGGGTTGAGCGCGAGCGCTTCCAAACAAAACCAGCCGGGACAGGCGGCATCGAATATCGCTGGACTCGGGAACGAGAAACAGCAAGAAGAAGAGGTCGCGAAGAAGAAAGAGTCTAAGAAGAGCAAACCGGAGAAAGAAAACGATTCGAAGGAAGAAGAGAAAGACGACTCTGCAAGCGGTATCGCCGGTGGCAAAGGCACTGGTTCTGGCAAACAATCGGCCTCCACGGAAATGTTAGAGCAACACAGTCGATCTCGCGAAGATGACTTCGATCAAGACGTCGATCAAGAGTCCGATGACGAAGAGGATGAAGAGCAAGAAGCTGCAAGTGCGGCGAAACCCATGTTAAACCAGCGCAAAGCTCCTGTAGATCGTCAGTTGACACCATCGGGCGTCGGCTTTGAAGAGAATGAAGAACTTAATGGTCGCGGTGGTCCTGGCGGTCTCAAGAAAACTCGTGGCGTCGCCGCGATGTTGCTTGGGGTTCCCATGCCAGATAAGCTGAGATCCCAAATTAACGTGGGCCGCATTAAGGTACAGCGGGAACGCTCGATTCCTATTCCCAATCAAGTCCAAACCACAAACAGTGAGAACCGGGGACAAATGGACGACAGTGTCGGTACCTTCTCCCGCACTGAATTGAAACCCTGGATGCGAGACGTCGCGAAGAAGTACTTCCTCGACCTCCGCCAGAACAACAATACTGAAAACTAACCCTTCAACCATTTATTAAGAGAGAATATTTATGGCAGATCAAGCAACCACGCAAGTCGATTCAGCGGTAGCTGCGCAAGCGGGACACTTTAAACAAGTCTTTCACGACATAAGGGCCGAAGTTCAAAAAATGATGGTCGGCCAAACCGCCGTAATCGACGGTGTACTCACTGCACTGTTGGCTGGTGGGCATGTACTTCTTGAAGGCGTGCCTGGACTTGGTAAGACCATGATCGTTCGGTGTTTGAGTGATGCAGTACATCTGCATTTCTCCAGAATTCAGTTTACCCCTGATATGATGCCGGCCGACATTCAAGGTACGATGGTACTTACGGAAACTTCCGGTGGTGGCCACGAATTAACCTTTCAACAAGGACCACTCATCAGCAACCTAATTCTCGCAGACGAGATTAACCGAGCAACGCCTAAGACGCAGTCTGCGCTGCTCGAAGCAATGCAAGAGAAACAGGTTACCGTCGGTAGTCGTACGATTCATCTCGAAGAACCTTATTGTGTTATGGCGACACAGAACCCAGTTGAGCAGGAAGGTACCTACCCACTACCTGAGGCACAACTAGACAGATTTTTGTTCAAACTAATCGTTGGTTATCCCGAAGAGCACGAATATGCAGATATCGTTGACCGTACGACTGGATCAGAAGAGGTCGAAATCAAGCCGGTAACCGATGGAAAAACTATTATGGAACTTCGTGATGTCGCCCGAGCCGTAGCTGTTCCACAGAACGTGAAAAGCTATGCCGTACATTTAGTTATGGCAACTCAGCCTGACAGCCGTTATGCCCCTGAAAGCGTATCGAAATACACCTTGCTTGGGTCAAGTCCACGCGGTGTACAAGGTCTGATGTTGGCTGGAAAAGTTCAAGCTCTACTCAACGATCGGTTTGCTGTCAGTACGGACGATGTCCAGACCGTAGCACATGGAGTGTTGCGTCATCGTCTCATTCTTAACTTCCAAGCTCAAGCAACTAACGTGACCCCAGACCAACTGATCGACGATATTCTTGAACAGGTCAAAACTCCTCACGCCGTAGATTAGGCTAGGAGTGACCATCGGAAGTGGCTAGACTTACATTTGACGAACTCTTTGACTCAGAGTTTCTTAGTGCATTAGAAGTCTTTGATTTAAGAATCAAAAGATTTATACGGCAGGGACGCCACGGCGAACAATTGTCGCATGACCGTGGATTCGGTCAGGAATTTAAAGATTTCAAGGCGTATGTCCCTGGCGACGATTTACGCGCCGTAAACTGGAGTATTTACCAGCGTTTAGGCCGTCTCTTCGTCCATGTGTTTGAAGAGTATCAGGACTTACCGGTATATCTACTCGTCGATTTGTCGAAGAGTATGTTCCTTGAGGAACCACCGAGAATCGTCGCCGGCCTGCGTACCGCACTTGCTCTTGGGGCAATTGCCGCGGGTCAGCATGACGTGGTATCGTTGTTTTCGTTTTCAGACAATTTGGAAATGCAGACCAAGCCCATTTCGTCGAAAGGACAACTCATCTTCCTTGCAAGGCAAATGGCGGAGCTTGATGAACTCGATAAAACGAACTTATCTGACGTTCTCGAAGAGTTGTCCCACCAAAAACTTCGTCGAGGGTTATTGGTAATTGTCTCTGACTTCTTTGATCCGTCCGGAATCGAAGCGATCGACGATGCCATACGCAAGGTACGGCACAAAATTCTGCTCATGCAACTTACGAAAGAAGAAGATGCAGACCCAGAACTGAATCCAGAAATCGTTGGTGATCTGCGCCTAGTTGACTGTGAATTGGAAGAAGCGATAGACGTAACCATCGAACCTCAAGTAATACGCGAATACAAGCGTATTTACGGTACCTTCAATGAAGCTCTGATCGAGCTTGCTGACTCTCTTGGTTCTGGTTTAGTTCAAATCGATTGTGAAAAGGACATCTTAGACCAATTGAGCGTGATGTTCCAAACAAGGAACTTATTAGTATGAACCTATTGAACTTAAGCCCTTTGTTTTTTGGTGCAGGTCTTGCGGGTTTAGCGGTCGGACTGTATTTATTACAGCAGCTGCGAATTCGCTACACTCGAGTTCCAGTCCCAACCACGCTCTTCTGGGCAGAAGCCGTGCGCGATGCGCCGGTAAGGGTATTCCGGCAACGATTTAAACATTGGCTCGCTTGGTTGCTTGCGGTACTCATCTGCTGGTTACTATGGCTTGGTTTTGCTGATTTGAGAACCGACCGTTCCGAAACAGCAGCCTTTTACGCATTAATATTGGATGGTTCGGCTCAAAACGCCGTTGGCGACGATTTTGAGATCTCGAAGCAACAATTACTGAATGATGTGCGTTCATATCCAAATCCACAACGAGAAGTGTATTACGCGGGCGAACATAACCTGAAGTTACTCTCATACGATGAGGAAACGAGAGTACTACAGCAAAGATTAGATGACCAAACACCTGTGTCTGCACGATCAAGCGTTGAAGACCAACTTCGTCTCCTTGCACGAGATGCCGTCAACGCTGAAAACCAAGTAACTGCTATCGTGTACGGACGGACCGCCATACCCCAAGAAGTTATTGACGATTTACCGGACAATATGAGCGTCGAGCAACGTCTCCCAGAAGATGAAACCGAATTCTCCAATCGCGGCATAGTCGCACTTGGCGTCGGTGAACCACTCTCGGGTGCGTGGGACAAAGTCGATGTGCTCATTCGAGTCTTACGAACCAATGCTGAGGGCGTCGCCGCTGAAGATCTTACGATCACCATTGGTGATCAAGCAGTTTCGAGCGGTGAATTAGACGTAGTCGGAGAATCGGATTTCCTATTAAAAGACGTTGTTGCGGACGGCTCGCAACTCCAGGTCTCATTGTCTGGAGAGGATGATCTTGAGTTTGACAACGAGGCAAGCTTAGTACTACCGATTAGAACGCAGATTCCCATTTACCTTGGAAACAACGTCCCTGAGTCCATACTGCCAGCCATCAACGCCGACACCGCTTTAATCGTTGTACCAGAGAATGAAGCTGAAGTAGCAGTATTAGGACCAGGAGATTCTCCTTCAGCACTTCCCTATTTTCGAGTTGTCGCAGAATCCGCACAAGAACAAGCTTTTGTAATTGGGTACGTCGGACCACAGGATGTAAACAGCGAAAGAGCCCTTGACCGTACGATCGAACAGTTGGGTATCGAGCATATCGATGCTACTGCAATCGCACAAGAGATTGAACGCGAAATTACGGTGCGGCTCGAATTTGGTGATCAGCGATTTGTTTCGATATGGCAACCTGTTGTTGAAGATGAGTTCAATTTCCGCGAAAGTATTAGCTTTCCCCTGTTTATCTCCAAATCAATGCGCTACCTTGCAAATGAAGCACCTTGGTATGCGTATCTAGCTGCTGGAAGGCAAGCTATCGAACAAAGTGCTGGCACATCTCTTGCCGACACTGACACACTTTCAGAACTTGCGGTGGGGACCTACTTTGTACGAAATGCCACCGGAGAATTTGAATTGACCGATGAACTCCCTGGAGTCATTTCCTTATTGGATAAGACTTCGACGGTCCGGAGCTCTGGTACAAACATTGGAAGTGACACCGTCGCTACCACTTCACCTTATCCACTTTGGGAACTCATTACGTGGCTGATGCTCTTAGCGTTAGCTCTGGTAGTTACCGAGTGGTATATTTATCAACGGAGGCTCATGCCCTAAGATGGATATTTCATTCACCTACCCGTTATTCGCGTTACTATTCCTGTTATTGCCAGTCATTTGGTTCTGGCCGGGAGGGCAACGCCGCATTCCACACTTAGTAATCCGATCTTTGATATTAGCGCTGCTTACTGTGGGCTTGATGAAGCCCGTATTTGTTACAGATAGTGATGACAAGCACTTTGCGATCATCTTGGACCAATCGGCAAGCCTAAGTGAATCACAACGAAATGAAGCTGTAGAAACTGCCCGAGAACTACGCTCACAGTATAGCCGAGAAGGCGATGTCAGTTTCATACAGATTGGCGGTGAAGAACCAGCGATCGATGGAGAGAGCATTACCCATCTGGATGACAATTTGTCACCACTTGGAGATGCTTTGGAAAAAGCTGCACAAATGATTCCAATAGGGGAACAAGGCTCCGTGACCCTGATCTCGGACGGGCTTGCGACAGATAAACACTGGGGACACGCTTACGACCATTTGAAAACTCGGGGTATTCCAGTTAATTCTGTCAAACTGAGCGATGATTCAGATATTTTTGTCAGCGGCATAGAGGCCAATGATGTCCGTGCTGGGGACGACGCTAAAGTGTTCGTTGACGTGGTTGGAACTGCAAGCGAATTTAGCATCATGGTTCGCGACGTCGAGACGGATGAAACGTTAGCAGAGAGTGAACAACTTCAAAGCAATGGTCGAGTGCGCCAAGTACTTTCTTTTCGCGTCGACACACCCGGCTTTAAAGAAATAGAAGTGGTTTTAAACATCGACGAATCACTTGATTCGGATCTGACCAACAACACATTGCGAACCGTTTTACCCATTCAAGATCCAGTAAGAGTTCTGTATTTGGGCGAACGACAGATTGGCGCGAAAAATAACTTAGATCGATTGCTTGGTGCCGGATTCGAGATGGACGCCCCCGAACCAAATTCCATCGACGGGGAATACGATATTTCTCCCTTCGATGTCGTGATACTAGATGATGTTCCAACAAGTTCTCTCAATGAAGACCTACTGAACAATATCTCACAAGAAGTTCAAGAAAATGGGATGGGATTGATTCACAGCGGTGGCGAAGCCGCGTTCGGCGATGGTGGATATCACGACTCACCGATTACTGATTTGTTTCCTGTGGAAATCCCAGGAGATCAAGACAAAATTGATCCTAGTGTAGGAGTCGCAATCATTCTGGACACCTCGGGGTCGATGGCAGGTAGTCGTATTGAATTAGCCAAACACATTGCCAGACTCGCGGTGCGACGCCTACAACCCCATGACCGGATTGGAATCGTCGAATTCTATGGAAATAAGCATTGGGCGATCCCGATGCAACCAGCAACAAATAAGATTGAAGTGGATCGCGCGATTGGTCGAATGAAAGCTATTGGCGGTACTGTACTCTTTCCCGCGGTTCAGGAGGCCTATTACGGTCTGCAAAACGTTAATACGCGTTTTAAACACATCATTCTCATCACCGACGCGGGAGTTGAAGACGCGAACTATGAAGCTATGGTACGCCGCATTAACCGCGACCGAATTACGCTATCGACAATCTTAGTCGGTCAAGGCGGACACAATCAAGTGATGGCCGATATTGCAAACTGGGGTGGTGGTCGTTTCTACGCCGTCGGCAATCAGTTCCAAATTATTGATCTAATTTTCAAGCAATCTTCAACGAAGAAGTCACCGATGTACAAGCGCGGTGCATTTCAACTAGTTGCCAGCGCTGGTACCGGTTGGTGGGGTGAAATTGAAACGGAAACGATCCGTCCCCTAAACGGCTATGTGGAAGTCTCTGCAAAAGACGGTGCCGAAGTCCTGCTTGCTGTCGAAGATACCGAACATCCAGTCGTAGCCACATGGCTATTTGGGTTAGGACGAGTAACAGCAATGATGACTGAACCTGTAGGTGAGGGCACGCGCTCTTGGAATAATTGGGAAGACTACTCTGAGTTTCTCGGTCGTATAGTGCGAAAAACTGCACCCGAGGTACGTATGTTTGAAACAGACGTACGTAGACAATACGGGAAGACAACCGTAATCGCAAATCGAGTTCCTAGAGTTCCGGATTTGTCCCCTACTCTTCAACTCTACGAGCTTGATTCCACGCCGCACTCGGCATCTCCACCGAACTTCGATGAGACTGCACCAGGACTGTTTGAATCTGACATTCGATCTTCCGCACAAGCAGACTTGTATATGGGGATCGGCAATACATTCAACAAACGCGAATGGCGTGTCGTGAGCCTCGCCTCGACCGATCAAGTTCGCGAGAACCAAGTTGACCCCCTTAACGGATTAGATTTAGAGGCTCTAGCTGAACAAACTGGTGGTGTTTCTGTTGATGACATCAATTCCGATGAGCACATTCAAAAACTGAGCTTAGGAAGCGTAGCCTATGGCATCTTTGATTTCAGACCATGGATTTTCCTGTTAGCACTTCTCGCATATCTAGCTGATTTGATATATAGACGCTGGCCTAGAGCTAGCTAACCACACACCTGACAAGACGAGGGATCTTTCGATGAAAGTTAAGCCACTCACCTCCTCGCTAATCGGTCTAGCACTAATTGTTGCCAGTGTGACCACTCACGCTGCGACACCGACTCTGGCCGCACTCGACGCGAGCAATGCTCAAAAGGGACGCCTATCCCTTGAATTAATCGATGATGTGTTTAACGATTCGATCCTAGAAAACCAAAGTATTGAAGACGCGGTATTTAGTCTAACCGATACTGCTGAAAACCCTGAAAATAGCACTTGGCATCGCACTAAATCGTACCTTTCGATTGCTCATCTTTACTGGCGATACGGGCAGTTGCCGAACGCCACTGAAGTCTTAGCACAACTCTCTGAAAATGAAGAACTCCAGGATGAACTTGCTATCGATTATTTCATCCTTGCCGGTCGAATCGCAGATGCGAATGGAAATGAAATACAAGCGTTAGAACACTACGAACGCGCTTTCACTAGTACAAACGATCCTACCGAACGTGAATTTATCCAAATTCGACTAGCCATGATCGATACTGACAAGAGTAACGTCGACGCGTTGTACAAGCTTGCAATCGAGCGAGATCAAGTGTTCAAAAATCGGGCAGCGATTACTTTAGCAGTGTTGGGTCATACTGACAAAGCACTTGAGTTGTACAAGCCCGATCCGAACGACGAACAGTATTTTCGACACCTTATTCGTTACGCTGAGTGGGCAATTATCGCCGAAGAATACAAAACCGCTCAAGAATTTGCGTGGCTTGCCTATGACAATACGGACATCCGTTTCGACGGACTGTATGCCTTGACTCTAGTCGACGAGTCTTACCGTCTAAATGGCGAATTAGATGTACTTGTGGCGAATTTACGCGATAGAGACGACAGAGATGAAGATCTTGTCGACCTTCACATTGACCTATTAACGGATTTAGAACGGTATGACGAGGCTATCGCGCTGTACCACTCGATGGATCTAGACCCAACAGATCTTGATGCGCGATTTCGCTTACTACAGATTTACGATGTTTCCAAACGCACCGACGAGATGATCGAGGAGTACGAACGACTCATTACAGCAGAACCAAATACTGTGTTATGGTACTCGGGATTGGCATCGCACTATGTCTCAGTCGCGCAGCCGGAGCGTGCGGGTGAAGTGTGGCGCACTCTCGAAGACAACAACTCCGACGATATAGATGTACTCGTGCATGCCGGGCGATTGATGGGTCAAATGGGCTTTGAAACCGAAAGTCTTGATATGGTCAAACGACACGGCGAAACGCACGGCGTTTCGACGACCGGTCAGATGTTTCTCTTCGAAGTACACTTGAACAAGGGGCGTAACAACGAAGCAGTTGCTGCGTTGAATGAACTCGTCGAATATCTTCCGGAGGACGCTGGAGACCTAAGAACCGTCGCGGACGCGTATGAACGTTTGCGAAAATATGAAAACGCATTGCAGATTTTTTCCAAAGTCGAAGAACACCAAGGAGAAGCGCTCGGCTACGACGATCGAATGCGATTAGCATGGCTCCATAGTGTGATAGGAAATCGCGAAGAAGCGCTACGACTATGGCAGGAAATTTGGGTGCAGGAAGACACTCCGGCTAGACGCGCATTTGCAGAGGGTCAATTCTTACTGATCGCAGCAGAACTCAACAAGCTAGCCCGTATCGCCATCGATCTTGAAAACAAACTTACAGAAAAGACAGCTAGCAAGAATGACATTAACTTACTAGTGCGCATTTACACGGAGATTGGAGATTCGTTTTCGGCAGCGGAGGTTGTTGAACAGTATGCGGAGTACGCAGACTTACCAGAAGTAGAGAAACTTCGTCAATTAGGGACCGTCTACTTACAACTACAGGAGTACGACAAATACGATAAAGTCTTGCGACAACTAGAGGAAGTAGACCCAGACAACCGTATTGAACACATTCAAAATATCGTTCTCAACATGGTCGCGTTTACCGTCGAAGAAGAGAGCGACGAGAAGCTAGAAGACATTCAACACTGGCTAGAACAACTTCGGTTGTTCGACGAAGAAGCAGTTACTGGTGAGTTTGAAGCAAGCGTACTTTCTATGAGTGGCTTTACGGAGCAGGCGATTGAGAGTTACCGATACGCACTCGTACGCCATCCACAACATAGCGACAACCTTCTGCTAATGGGCGAATTGATGAAAGAATCCGGTCGTACTGAAGAAGCAGTCGCAGTTTTCCAATACGTTGCCGAGCATTCTGAGGACGATAACGAGTTCGTCGTCGCGATAGACGGCATCTTGAACATGATTGGACAAGAACGATTCGGTCAAAGATTGCCGCCAAATGACCAAGCAACGTTCCGTTGGGCTCACCGGATTATTTTAGAACGGATTACTGGTCGCGCTGACAAGTTTTATCTCTATACGTTGCTGGGTGACATCGCGATCGAGACTCTTGACACTGAGGGCGAGTTCGTTGCCGTTGAGAATTCAATCTCGCAGGCTGGGATTCGTCGACTCTCGGTGCTCCGCGAACTGGTAACTATGTCCACTCGAGATGCCGGCTTTTTCTCGCTGAATCAAAAAGCTGGAGACACCGAGCGGCAACTTCGATATGGGAGGCGTCTGATTGGGCTCAGACAGCAACTGCCTCCTGAAGTCTATATCAGTCTTGCGAAAACTCTGTTGGAGCGGGAAGACACCTTAGGGGCAGAGAAATCGTTGAATTTAGTACGGGATATCACGGGTCAAATCGACGTAAACCAAACAAAGGCTGACCTATTCCAAGAAGCTGGATACGTGAAGAAAGCTTTAGCATCGTACAGCACTGCCTTAGCTTTGAATCAGGACGACAGCACGTTGCTGCTCAAAACCGCGGTGTTACGAGAAGCTAACGGACAGCTAGACGTCGCGAACACACTCTATATGAAGGGGTTGCTGAACGTACTACGTACTCAACCCGAAAAGCTCCATACTGACTCTAGGTCACAGTCGAACATGTCGTCAAGTCTCCCAATAGGTATGCGAGTAGGGAGTAGCCGAAACTTAAGCGTGAATCGCGATTACCAGACTTTTTATGAGCCTTTTACACAGGGAGTGATTGCAACTTGGCCAACCGAAGAATCAGAGGTAGCATCTAATCTAGCGCAGATTGAGAACATGTTCCAAGAGACATTAGCAAGCGTTGTTGAGATGCGCGCCGCCGATGAAGAGAAAGCAAACTTTTCACGTTTCTCTCGTTTAGACCATCTCGCACAATTCATCCGACGACTCGGCGCATCGGTACAACAGGAAGAGTTTGTTTATTCACGTGACATTGAACTAGCAGAAGTGTTTGTTGATGGCACAACACCGGAACCGGATGAAACAGCAGAGCGCGACAGTGACCTTATGAATAAGCGCGGCGGCTTTACAACGACAACAGTCATCATGCCCGGTGGCGGAATAATCACAACCGAAAGACAGACAAACGCAGCTACATCTTCTGGCGATTTCTTTTCCATGCTGAAGAACCAATACAAACTGTATGGTTTGAAAATGCCAGAAAAAATTCTCGCCATGGTTCCTGATAGTGAGCAAACGGATGAGGAAAACATTGCCTCATCCGAGGCTACCGATGACGGTTTGTTGACGCGAGATTTTCGCATGGCGGTACAACGCCAAAATGTTGATCGCATCGTACGACTTGCCGCTATTATGACGTTGCCGGAACCAGTGGACGAAGTGTTTGCGCAAATGGTAGACAATCGAAATTACGAACAAGCCCTTAGATACGCGAAACAACTGTTTGACGAGGTAACGGTCGCGCGACTGACATCCCGGATTGTCACCAGAATTAAAGAGAGTCCGCAAGAGTTAGTTCAATTACTCACAGGAAATGTGTACCTGCTTCAAGAAATCGAAGAAGATCACGGTCCGTTCTTTGAGTCGATTGATGAAATTTTCGACTTGCTCGAGTCACCAGAAGCAAAGCAAGCTACCTCACGTTCATTTTTCATGTATTCGAGAATCTGGGACTACATCAGAAGTCGTGAGAACAACGACGAGTTGCTGCAATTCTTTGAATACCAAGTTGCCCTGCCACTGGCTAACGATCCGAGGGTGCGTAGCATGATCTACGAACACATCAACAGATATACGTCATTGTTAGAGATGGAGTTGAACCGCCAACAACGTAACCGCTTAAAGACTGCCGCGACGGACATGATCGGTCAAATCGACTTTCAAGATGAATTTATGACGTCTTATTTGTTGCGTCTGGTTCTGCATTTTGACATTCACGAAAACAATCGGGACGTACACTTAGACGTGATCGACATGATCAGTCAAAGGACCGAATTGGGGCTAGATGTCGTTGGTGTTTTTGAAGACTACTTTTCTGAAGACAAAGAAGCTGCATTTCTGAAATTGTTAGAGTCCGACATAGATGAACGGTTTGCTTACAACGTAAATTCCGCGATCATGCAACACTTCCACGAGCAAGCTCAAGCCATGATGATCGCGATGGTAGCGGGAGAATGTCCAACCGAGAATCAAATCGCGATGTTGGTACCTAGGGGAGGGTTTTTCGGTCCCTTTTTCAATACCGACATCGATGAGTACCAACTTGGAAAGAGCTTATTGGAGTGTTTCCCCGATAATGAAGAGTATCGCCGAAATTTAATCGTTACTTCAATCCAGAGTGGGGTAAATAGCCGAATCACCGAGCAATTGCGAAATGCTTACGAACTGGACAACACGGTTGTCGGAATTCGTACAGCGTTTTATCTGTGGAACAAACAACAGGAAGACTACGTTTCGGCGCTCGCGGTAGCCACTGATGGTGAACCTGATCTGACGAAACGTGACATTCTGGATGATATTCTGAAACGAAACGACGAATCTCGTTTCAAATATGGCAACCACCCAGACTACATCTTAACCTTGGTTCGAAATTTCGGCAATCCTGATGATAGCCTGTCAGTGAGAATGATTGGAGTCGAAGACCGCATTCCGAAGAACATTAAGACCGCGGCGAGCGCGATTGCTCAGCTAGGTTCTACACACACTGCAGCAGACGCTGGAGAAGCACTTCGTTTATTCTGGCGCAATCTAAACACTCAAAATTTAGGAGGTAGTAGCAGAGTTTACCTACCCGGTTCGCCAATGGGGATGTTTTTGAATTGGCCTCTCGACCAAAACGAGTTAGGAAACACCGACTTCTATGGATATTCACGGTCGCCGTTCGTGAGCTATGCAGGTACCTTAGCGCAATATCTCGTACAAAAGAGTACCGAGCAGCCGCAGACTTCGGAAAAACTTTTAGATTGGTTGGTGCGGGAATTTTCCGTCGGTCGAGATCTCGAATTGCACTTGATGGCCCAAACTCCTTCACAAAGACGTTTTTCACACAAGTGGTACGAGTTGCTGATTCAGGCATATGCCCTCCATCCAAACGACCGCGACAAACGATTATCAGAACTCACGAATGCGGTGGTAACTGAAACGGCAGATGAACACGAATTTAGCTTGTGGATGTATCTATCCAACAACGCCGAACAGGAAATTTCGACGGAAATGTTGGCCATGTTTGAGCAGTGGGCGGTCGAGCTATCTGGTCCGACCGCGCTTCAGACACTCAACATTGCACAGATGTTCGCACGCGCGGAACAGTGGGACAAAGCACTCGACTATTACACACTGTATGCACTAAACCTTTCACGATCGGATCCCAATTTTGGTGGTGTACGATTTTCTTATGGCGGTGACCCGAATAACCCAGTAGATTTGTTTGGGTTAATAGACACAATAGCAGAACACACCACGCATACGACCGCTCAGCAATTCGTGGAACGAATCGCACCCATGGTACGACCTTTTGATAGAGATATTTCTGATCATAGTCTGAACGCAAAAACTGTGGATTTGCTGTCTCGAGTGTATCCAGCTGAAGAAGTGCTTGAAGTAGCCAAACGAATACGCCCGTCGATCGATGAACTGCTCCAGAATGGAAAGCGCAATGTCGCGCCTGAATATGAAGCCGTTCCACCACTTTTGCAGGTCATTCGAGTGTTAGTGGACAGCGGTGACTTGAACGAAGCTATTAGATATCTTCGACCAATCTTCGTAGAAGTGGTGATAGAAGAGGTCGAGGATCAAGAATCATCGGAAGAAGACATCCTTGCTGGCGCTGGAAACACCGTGATTTCTGTAAGCGGCACGACAATATCCGTTAGTGCGGCACAAGCCCGTTCATTAGTAAGTTCCATTGCAGCAGCATCGGCTGGAGGTGTTCCTATTAACATCAATGTAAGTGGAGGTGCTGGTGGAATGGGATCGGAAGGTGTGGTTCCGTTAGTATCGCCAAACGTAATGGCATTGTTCAGAGATCGCGACACCATCTTTGATTTTGACAACGACAAGTGGATGAATCTGCTCGTCGCATCCATGACCGATTGGCTCGAAAATGAAGAAATGGATGAACGCGGTCTTATCGAAATGCTTTCGGTAATCGCATTCGAATACGACCTACGGGACGAACCGGAAAAGGTAACTAATTCTTGGTCAAAGATCAGCGCTTGGCTAACGAAGTATCACCGATCTCTCGATCGTTATAGTATTAAACCATTTTTGCAACTCGCTATTGATGCCGAGTTTCCGTTAGACCCTCAAGTGGCAGCGTACGCGTTTGAGTTAGACGTGCTCAGTCCAAGCGATGTTGTCACAGTCTTGAAGACTTTACGGAGTTCGAATTCTGCTGAGGTAGCATTCGCCACAGCAGAACTGCTTTCAGTAGATACTGCAAGTTTATCCGTATTACGAGAACTTGAGGAAATTGGTCAGTCGGTGAACAATGTCGACTACGTTCGAGATGTCGCAACGAAGATTCAATCGTTAGAGGCAGCCTATCGAGAGTTGGAACCGAGCGTGCTATAGCTCCTGACAATTTTGTAAGTTCGGTTTAATCGCGAGGTAACGATATATTTGGACCTCACTTAGATTACACCCAATTGTTACATAAGCACGCATTCCGATACGCTCGATAGTGTCAGGAAGAGACCAAATCGCGACCATTCCCTTACTCGTTGGATTGGTTTGAGTACACTGCTGTAGGTGATGAATTTTTACTTATACTAAGCGTTGAACTTTACATTCAGTAACCAAAAGAAGAACCCCATAAACATGAAATACACACGACCGCGCGCTCAGCTGTTTTACAGCTTGTTGACTATTGTTCTCACAACGACCTTGACGGTGTCAATTTTTGCGGGTCCACTAGAGGATTTACATGAAGCAAACACGAGTGAGGAACGACTAGATTTAGACCTGGTGTATCAGGTGTTCAATGATGCAATTTTGACACATCTAACACTTGACCCAGCACTCGATGAACTACGCGATATCGCTGAAAACGCCGAAGTTAGTGATCGGACTCGTGCGAAATCGTATCTTTCGATGGCACATCTCTACTGGCGTTACGGTCACTTTGACAGTGCGATCGAAGTTGCTGACAAAGCAATTGAACTAGTAGAAACGACGGACGGCACCCTCCTCAAAGCGCGCTTGCTCGACGCACAAGGATTAAGAGGCGATGCCGTCGAGTGGTACCAAAAGACGCTGGAACTGACCCAACTCCCAGAAGAGCAGAAATTCATTCGAATTCGTCTCGCGATGATTGACGTGCAGCCGACGAATGTTG
>VXUA01000020.1 GCA_009837185.1 Gammaproteobacteria bacterium
TGCCGCTTGAGATTTTCAAACCGCTACAAACAGTCACCGGAAATGTGATTTTCCCCTCGGAAATCATTCCGAACTTCTTAGAAACGCAAGTGGTTCTAAATCGGCTCGCATTGATATTGATGGGAATAGGATTTCTGTACTGGCTATCGGTTCTTTATGCGCGTAACACGGGTTCGAGTGTAGCACAGAGAGCAAAAGGTTTCTATGCGTTCGGCGGTGGTATTCTTCTCATTGCGGGCATGCTGGGCTCAAATTTTTTAGGGATGCAGCAGGTCGCGGGCTGGAAGCGATATCATGACCAACACTTTGAGCCAACCTCATTTCCAGACATCCATCATCTGAGCGGCACCGTCGACCTGTACCCTGGACGAAATGTGGTGCTGGATCTCAATTTAACAGTTTCGGTGCCGGAAGAGAATAGTGGAGATTACGTACTGTTTTCACTTAATCCGAATTATCGCATTAAACAGATTACAGTTGCTGGAGAGAAGGTTAACGGACGCAGATTTAATAAGGGATTGCTGAAAATTCCACACCACTACTTTGAGGGTAGCAAGGTTGAGATACAACTGCAGGCTATTGGTCGACCGAAGTCCAAGTTCGCGTATTTAGATTCGATTGACAAGGTCTCCAACATTTTTGGACTGGAGGCGCACCAGCTGCGATATCTAGGTACAAAGAATTACATTTTTGATCCTCGATTTGTGGCCTTGATGCCTGGAATCAAGTGGTACCCAACATCCGGTACAGCGACTAGGGAAGACAGCTGGAGTACACGTCAGAAAGACTTTTTTACTGTTGACCTACAAGTATCAGTTCCATCGAAGTGGCTCGTTGCGGGTCCTGCGAAACGAGAACGGTTGGAGAGTAAAGGTCGTTCAGTCTTTCGTTTTCAAACGCAAAACCCAGTACCACGCATCGCACTTGTCGCATCTCGATTTGAACGAGCTTCACAGCAGGTCGGTGCTGTCGAATTTGAGCTCCTGTATGACAGATCTCACCGACGTAACTTCGAAACACTTACCGGAGCGGACAATCCCGCGCAGCGTCTATGGATCGAAGACCTCTTAGAAGAAGTGTCATCTGCTGGATTGGAATATCCCTACTCGGCTTATTCCCTTGTAGAAGTTCCAGCGGCGCTACGCACTTTCGGTGGTGATAGCAAGCTGAGCTCGGTATTAGGCATGCCGGGAATCTTGATGATGCCAGAAACTTCACTACCGACGATGCATATTGATAGCTTGTTCGATGCAAGTCACTATGAAACGTCCGGACCGATTAATTGGTCCGATAGTGGGTGGGTGAATGATGTGCGACGTAGTCTGTATGCATACTTTGGGTTCGATCAATACATCGGAAATCATCTAATGCATTATTACCGATCAGTTTTATCAGATCAGATCAACGCTACGGGTCCAGATGCACTCATGCTCAATCTTGTTCTTGAACAATTGCTGCAGTTGGTGCTAGCGGACCGAGAAATTTCTTTCGATTTTGATAGCGCACTAGATCGGAATGTACTAGACTTAACCCAAATAGACGCAGTCCAGATCGGAAATCTTTTTCGAATTCTCGAATGTCAAAAAGATACCAAATGCTTCTACTATGATCGATCTGAGCAACATCTAGATTTGCTCAGCGCGCGCGAGCGTCAACTAAATTCCGATTCAGTATTGGACGTAGTTGAAACGTTGTCCCTGTTTGATTTTGAGTCAAGCAAGATTTCTACTGTAGAACAAAGAGCACTCAGAATACGGTCTCTCGCTGTTAGTAAAGTATTAGTGGATGTTTTGGGAACTGATGCGATCAGTGCGATCCTCGCTGAGCTACTGCAGCGATTTCGAGGACAAAACTTCAACTATCAAGACTTTATATCGCTGGCACAATCGCACGGTGTTGACTTTGAATCACGCCTTGACGACATGATCTATTCAAGCGGGTTACCCGGTTTTATCGCATCTGACGCAACTCAACATCGCGTCCAATCCGAAGACTCGGAACAATCTATTTTTCAGACCACTTTCACGCTACAAAATGGGGAGCCCACGTCTGGATATTGTTTAGTCACTCCAATCGACCATTTCAACCATCGAGCCCACAAACACCTAAGTGAGAAATCTCCCATATTTGTTGACCGAAATCAAGCTTTTGAAGTAGTGGTACAAAGTGAGTCGCCACTGCACTGCATTGAGATCAAACCCTATCTGTCGCTCAATCGTACCAGGTTTCAAATTGTCGTCCCTATGGTTCAAGATTTGTCCGACGAAGAACAAGAACGTGCGCGCTTTAGTCGTGGGGCAATAGAGATCACTTCTGTACGCGAGATCGAAAATAAGCAGATTGACGATACTCGTTTCATAGTCATCGACGACTTAGACGCGGGCTTTTCATTAGTCGATAAATCCAACCGCTTCAAGGTCCAACCGATAGTGCATTTCGCACGGAGTTTCTTAGGAGTATCGGACAGTGACATGATTAGGGGGCTGCCAGCGTTTCGGTTTGAAGAGGTAACCGTACCAAAGGACACCTGGGAACGGAAGACACAGCCTACGGCGTATGGAAGGTATTGGAAGACGTACGCAGTGAATCGGACTGGAGGCGGACAAACATTTTCCAAATTTGCTGCGGTATTGCCAGCGCAAGGATCTTGGCTTCTGGAGTACTTTTTACCAGAAAGGTATCTTACTCGAGCGCGACAGTACGCTAAGTATTTTAGCATAGAGACTAGCACGTTATGGAAGGGAGTCGCGCAAATAGACGTCCACGTAGATGAAACTGTCAGAACCGAGTTGCTGGATACCAAGAATCTTGAAACTGGCTGGCACATAATCGGAAACTACAACATCAGAGCTCCTGAAGTAGAGGTTTGGATTTCAAACCCTGAAGGCGGCGTCGTATTCGCGGACGCTATTCGGTGGTCCCCCGTTGAGGAAGCAGACTAAACGTAGAGGAACTAACTGAAGACGCACTACAAATCTTGGCACTATTTTTGCGTTGCTAGGATTTACACATTCATCTTTCACATAACCAAGGAGAAAAATCATGAAAACATTTCTTTACGCAATTGTTTTTGTTTTAACGATGCCAGTCGCGGCGCACGGCTTCGAATTCTCTTATGTATTCGCCGGCGCATCTACAGCCGGAGAGGACGCTGACGCTCTTGTTGGAGACGGAGTCGGTTGGCGCGTTGGACTTGGTACCGCATTCTCAACCAATAACAATTACTTCTTTGGTGAGGAAGTTATTTATGACACTACCGAAGCAATAGGTCCAATTCCAGCTCTAATTGACACAGACGCACAAGAAATTGAGGGCAACACGAGCTCAAATACCTATTTATCTTTCTTAGGTACGTGTGCGTATCCTTTCAACGACTGCATCAGTGTTATGGGTAAAGCGGGACTTTCTCGATATACGGTTGACGTTGAACTTATCGCCGCCAAGACACGATTATCCTACGACGAGGTAGACTATGACGAGATAGAACGCTTTCTCGTTAAGGAAGACGGTTTAGCACCGATGGTATCGGGTAGTCTGATACTGACTTTGAATGACAACAATGCGGTAGATTTTTCTGTATCGAAAATGTTCGGAGATTTCGGAACAACCTCGTTCAGCTTAAATTTTCTGTACCTCTTGTAGCGAAAACGGGTTGGAAACCCCACATCTGATAAATAAACTTTGGCTCTCTCTTGTGCGACTCTTTGCTCGGGCACATCGGCTCAATTCACGTTTTTTTGACGATAGATTAGATCAGAAATTGACCTTCATATGCGCCCGGCGAGAACCAAAAACAACCTAGGACGATGTTTGTACTCTTTGAAATCAACTCTGTTCCTAGGCTAAAAGATAACATACGAAATCAATCAGAGTGAACAGTCCATCAAACTGGCACAACTTCAGTTTCATATTAGAGTTCAACCCTTTTTCTTCCCACATTTCGGTGGCTATCCTCAGTGTCTGTTTTCCGTTTTTCTATTTGTGCGAACTGTTGTGTCGGGATTTCCACATGGGACAAACATGTGCGCATTTCGTAGAACCCATCTAACTCGAACAAGTTGCAATATGGACGCGGTTGCTGCTGCGACAATGAGCCCGTACCAAAATCCGTGGACTCCAAAGGGATGAACCATGACTAAACCGAATGTGAGGAGGACTCCGATCGGCATGCCCACGCACCAAAAAGACGCGGCTGCTTGGATCATGGGTACGTTTGCGTCTTTAAAGCCTCTGAGAGTTCCTATAAAGCTGTGTTGAATGGTGTCTAAAAAGAGAAAAACAGCACAAAGCATGAACAGTGGTGTCGTTAAATTCAAAACCTCGTTATTAGAGCTGTACACACTAGCTATTTCATTATGTAGCGAGAGCAATATCACTACAAAAACGACGCCCAAACTGATGGCAAGAGTCGTTGAAGCCAGTGCCGTCTTATTGGTGTTTTGAGTATTTCCTCCGCCCACGTGCAATGCTGATCGTATCGTCGTGGCAATACAGATGGAATAAGAAGTCATGAATCCAATGAGCCCCACACTCAGTACGATTTGATGGGCCGCGACCGCTACGACGCCCAAACGTCCTATTAGAATCGTCGCGGCGGAGAAGAAAGCAATCTCAACGAAGATCGTTAGTCCCATAGGAAATCCAAGTTTTGCTAGCTGTAAGATTGTGTCAAATTTCGGTGTCTCAAGTCGTTCAAACACGCGAGATTCCTTGAGTCGTGTCAAGGAAATCGCGACCACCATGGCAATCAACATATACCAGAAAACAATTGCGGAGGCGATGCCGCATCCAGCTCCTCCAAAACCGTTAATTTCTCCAACACCGAACACCAGAACATAAGTCAACGGAATTTTGAATGCTAGTGCCGAGAGCACGATCAACATCGTCGACAGAGTCATTTCTAATCCCTCGCACAGATTTCGGAGTGCATAGAAAGCTAAGAAAGCTGGGATTCCGAAACTCAAAGCTTTTAGGTAGCCCATCGATATAGGAATCGCCACATCGTCAACGCCGACAGCGTGGTACAAAGGTTCGAGGTTGTACATGATCGCTATGATTACGAGCGCGAGAAATAGGGCGAGCCAGAGTGCTTGTCGTACGATCGGACCTGTCTCGTGAGTTTTCTTTGCTCCGTGAAGTTGCGCGACGGTTGGTGTCACCGCCATTAGCGCACCCATTGCTAGCAACGTTAAAGGCGAAAACGCACTTTGACCCAGAGCCACCCCTGCCTGATCGACGACGCCATATAGGCCTGAGACAACCACGTCCACTACATTAAGTGCCATATAGGATACCTGGGCAATCACTATCGGAGCAGCCAAATACCCTAGCTGTCGAAGTTCGACCAGATAGCTGGTTTTGTTCTGATCTACATTAGCCATATCACTTCTATATTAGTGTTCAATCAATCAGTCATCCGAAGGAATGAATGACAGTGCGACGAGGTAACGTCAAGGTCGAATAGTCTCGATTCTATGGCTTAGAGTGAATTTGGGTACTGCTCGCGACTCGAACGTTTGCGAATACCTGCACCCATCTCGTGTGTTCTTCTGCGTATCAATTTCAATATTCTGCATTGGTTTTTTGTATCCAATTTGTGCTAGTTTTCATTTACTATAATCGTCTGACCCGTGCCTGAGTGGCGAAATTGGTATACGCGCCAGACTCAAAATCTGGTGGTGGCAACACCGTGAGAGTTCGACCCTCTCCTCAGGCACCAACTGGTTTCTCACGAGCTTTTCAATTCCCACCGTAATTAGCCAGTAGCAAGGGCACTGATTGGGAATACCTAAAAAGTCGCAGTTAAATTCAATGGGATTTCGGGAATCTCGATCAGCTGTCTCCTTCGTACAATTTTCAAATCTTAGTAGCAATCGATGTCCGAAAGAGTTTTTTGTAAGTCAGATTTTGACTACCAATTGCCTCCCGAACTGATCGCTCTCGAGCCGACGTCTGAGCGTACGGTGAGCAGGTTACTCGTCGTTGGTGAAAGCGAATACGCACACTGCCGATTTTCTAATTTGCCTCTTTTCTTAACGTCAGGCGACGTGTTAGTCCTCAATGATACGAAGGTAATACGTGCGAGACTATCAGGTGTAAAAGACTCAGGCGGAAAGGTCGAAATCTTGGTGGAACGCGTTGAAGAAGAGTGTATTGCACTGTGTCACGTGAAGGCGAGTCGAGGGTTGAACCCTCGACATTCGGTAGCTGTAGGGGATGCTTCGGTCCGTCTGCAAGAACGAGTGGGGGACCTGTACCGATTAGTATTCGACAAACCTGTGTACGAAATTTTGGCAAAATATGGTCAGGTCCCGTTACCACCGTACATTGATCGACCCCTAACGGCTATCGATTCTAGCCGCTATCAAACAGTGTTTGCCCGTGAAGAGGGAGCAGTTGCTGCACCAACAGCTGGTCTGCACTTTGACGAACTGTTGTTAGCACGAGTAGAAGACTTAGGTGTAAAAGTTGTGTATTTAACGCTCCATATTGGTGCCGGTACCTTTCAACCATTGCGCGAGGAGAGTCTAAGTGCCGTCAATCTGCACCCCGAACGCTATGCCATGTCTCAGCAATCTCTCGAGACGCTACGATCTCGAACCGGTAGATGTGTGGCCGTCGGTACTACGGTCGTTCGGACATTGGAGCATGTAGCTCGGACTAATATTCTCGACGGCGAGACAGATCTATTCATACACCCAGGATTTCGCTTCCAAGAGGTCGACGTTTTGTGTACTAACTTTCATCTGCCGCAATCCTCACTGATTATGCTAGTAAGTGCCTTTTGCGGTTATGAAAGAACGATGCAAGCATATGCAACTGCGGTAAGAAATCGTTATCGTTTCTATAGTTATGGGGACGCGATGTGGTGCGAACGTCATGAAATTTGAAATCGTCGCGAAAGACGATCACGCCCGAGCAGGCGTTCTAACTCTACGAAACACTATGGTTCACACACCTGTGTTTATGCCATGTGGCACCTACGGTACGGTTAAGAGTTTGACGCCTACCCAACTTTGTGACGTTGGGACAACAGTCCTCTTGGGAAATGCATTACACCTTTCTATTCGTCCAGGGCATGAGCTAATCGAAGAACAGGGTGGATTGCATCAGTTCATGCAGTGGTCCGGTCCGATTTTGACTGATTCTGGTGGGTACCAGGTGTTTTCTCTTCAGGAGAAGACCAAGATAGATGACAAGGGTGTTTCGTTCCAGTCTCCTGTTGATGGGTCGCCCATTCGACTTACACCGGAGTCTTCTATGGATGTACAAAGAGCACTAGGATCTGATATCGTAATGGTGTTGGATCAGTGTACTCGGTATCCAGTATCACAAGAAGATGCTCGTACAGCAATGGTCCGTTCGATGGAATGGGCGCAAATATGTCGCGATGCTTACCGTGGCGCGGGAGTGTTGTTTGGAATCACCCAGGGTAGCATTTATGAAGATTTGCGTCAAGAGAGTTTGGAAGCCCTTACTTCCATCGGTTTTGATGGTTACGCAATCGGTGGTCTGTCAGTGGGCGAATCTCCAGACCAGATGTACGATACTTTGAATCGAATAATACCAGCTATGCCGCGAGAGAAACCACGATATCTCATGGGAGTTGGTACACCTAAGGACCTCCTCATGAGCGTGCAGGCAGGTATAGATATGTTCGATTGTGTTTTGCCAACGAGGAACGCTCGCAACGGCCATGTCTTCACTTCTCGAGGAATTGTAAAAATTCGAAATACCGCTTATAAGAGACAGTTCGAAGCCTTAGATCCCAGTTGTAACTGCTACACATGTGAGCACTTCTCACGAGCTTATCTACACCATCTAGACAATTGTGGTGAGATGCTAGCGTCGACGCTGATGTCGATCCACAACTTGTACTACTATCACAATTTGATGCGGGAAATACGATACTCCATCGAGCAGGGCTGTTTTCTAGAGTATCGTGACAGGATTGTTCAGAATTGGGAATAGTCGATAGATGAATGTCGAAAGATCCTGAGCAGGTATTCTTTGTCGCAAGATCATAAGAACCAATAGTTCAAATTTTTGTAATGTTTCAGTCTTAACTTATATCGTGAACTATTCGAAAGACCAAGCAGAAATTAACACTTTTTAACTTGATTTGTATGCAACCGACACGAGAATGGTGAGAGTACTCAGATATCGAGAAATTGCTGCTCTGACCTACATGAAACGTCGTCTACGCGACCTTTCGTATCTCGTTCAAGAGCATACAACAACAGTCGTTTCGCGTGTACGCCGAAACCGGACAGAACTTAGAGTAGAGTTGTACGCGAAATTGGAAGCGGTTCACAGCTTGATTTAAGAGAGTCTAAGTTAAACCTGTACCCCAATGAAACACTTCTTCGGACAAGATTGAAATTTTCAAGTATCCGCGAGTCTGACATAGCGCTGTATGGTCGTCTTGGAGACACTGAAAGTCTGTGCGATTTTGCGTAACGACTGACCACTGCTTCGGAGCTTGAGAACTTTGTCCTTCTGTTTTTGGTTTAAAGCCTCCTGACGTCCTAAGTGTTGGCCGCGGGCACGAGCCGCTGCCAAACCGTCGAGAGTACGGATGCGGATGATATCCCGCTCGTATTCAGCGAGTACGGCGAATATACCAAAAATCAATTTGCCGTTCGGACTGGTGGTGTCGATAAGAGGATCTTGCAACGATCGGAGATGCGCGCCTTTCTCCTCTATTTCCCTAGCTATAGAAAGCAGATCTTGTAGGGATCGGGACAAGCGATCCAACTTAACCACCAGAATCGTATCCCCATCGCAAAGCATATCGAGCAGCTTAGCGAGCTCGGGTCGATTGCGAGTTGCCCCTGATTGGACGTCAACGAACGTCTCTTCACACCCCGCGCCCTTCAGCAATTTGATTTGGGAATCCGAGAGTTGTTTGGAGGTCGACACGCGGGAGTATCCATAGGTCTTGTTCATGGGGTCGAGAATCAGTGGTGCAAACAGAATTGTGAATTGTAACTTGTTTTCCGAACACTTGCTCTCAACGTGCAAAGAAGGAAGTAATCGTCCGGAAAACGTTCGTTTGGTTGCCGAATAGTATATCACATCCCCACGAGAAATTCCAATCTTTCTCTAAATGTTCGTTCTGAGCCGTCACAATCGAGGTCAAGTTCTTGTTCTGTTGAATGCTAACTGAATCTCTCGTTCCCGAATTGCTTTCATTTTTCTTCAAATTCGGAAAACGAAGGTTTTCTGTTCAAACTAATTGGAACTACAGGAGAATACAATATGAAGCCAGTTCACGAATTTTTGATTGTTTCGATCGCGTTAGCACTAGCGGGAACGGGAATATTGATTGCTAGCACTGAAACAGAATATAACCCTGTGTATGGGTTTACGGACCAAAGTTGTACGTATAACCTCAAATTCTTCCAAAGCATAGAGAAGATGGAAGCTTTCTCTAGGGCAGACAACGGGTGGAAGCACAACTCTTATATGGAGTTTTTGAAATCACAACAGTGTATTGAAGTCGTTAGAGCGGTAGGAACGCGACCAGAAGGAGAAGGTGAAGAGGAAGAAGGTACAAACCCAGGCGGTGGCGGAGGATTTGGTGGTGGGCAGCCACCTAGCTCAGGGGCAGCCTCGCTAGAACCACCAGGTGAAAATTCCTCCCAGTCCGAGCAAGAAGATTATGTTGACGATATTCATGAGTGCTGGACGGCTGGAATGGACTTGAGTGGATTGTCGTGGTCAGAGCTCGAACAGAATGTGGCAGATCTTCCTGATGGTACAATGGGGGGAAGGGGCAGAGATAGCGGAAATATATATATTGACTATTTGGAAATTTTGTCTACCGCTGGCAGCACAGTCAACGTTAATCATTTAACCATGATTGTCGAGATGCACGAAGATGTGCATGGTCAGCAAGATGAGAATGATCTCAAATATTATTCGAAGGTACCAGAATTGGAAGTCCAAGCGTATGCCGGGTCGTACGCTAATTATGTAGCAATACAAGGGGCTCCTCCTCCCGCTCCCAATTTGTCCATGG
>VXUA01000035.1 GCA_009837185.1 Gammaproteobacteria bacterium
GATTTCGTGGAGCGTCAACACGTAGCACAACTACGATTTGTGTAGTTATGTATATAAGTCCCTATCGAAGATTAGAGCATCTTCATGATTACAGCAACCGAGCATCATTTGGGGCACTTTTGGTAGCAGTAGTTTGTGCGTTGTTCTTCTACCTTAGCTTGGAAAACCAGCAAGTGAAATTAGCGATTGCCTGGCGGCCGAGTGGAATTATTTGGCTCAGCATTGGATGCTATTTTCTCGGAGTATTTACCTCTTTTCTGTTTGTCAGAAAACTAAAACGGATCGTTAAAGCAAGTAAGGAAAAATGGCAGCAAGACGAAACTGTACAAGAGTCATCGTGAACTAGCTCGGATAAAGGGATTGCTCTTTGGTCACCCAAGCAATGGATAGAACAGAAGAGTGAACGAATAGGGACTCAATCGCTCAGGGTAATAGGGAGCATCTCGGTAGATGTTCGGATCGTAGAGTTATTGAGACTATTCGTTAGCATTACTACAAGATATAGCAAATGGTCGGCATCTTTGATGAGCTATCAGATGTGGTAGTTTTTGTACAATCTTTCTCAGTCACACATTGAATACAACCGAACTCTCTGGATGCTTAGTCTCATCGCTTGTCTTCTTGGAGTAGGAGGAACCTAACTTTGGTCAAAGACAGGTTAAAGAAATTCTGGAAAATCGAGCATATCTGTTTCGCAGTTGTGTTCTTAGTGCTATTTGTTCTTTGTGCGATTCTGGCCTTCTCGATCATGATGTCTTTTCTGGCAGCCATGATTTTCTGAACGAAGGAGATTAGCAGATAAAAAATTCTTTTGTAATCTCCCACAGACATTTAGATTACGAACTTAGATTATTCGCAAACCTGCTCCGAACGAACTCGTAGGTATACTTTACTCTTCAACACATGCACCAAGGACGTGGCGTTAGAGGTATGCGTTTCATATCGACAACTTTGGTATTGAGTCTACTCGCATTCTCGCTTTCGGCTAATGCCCGAGAAATCACAATCTTTGGCGGTTTCAATTATTTGGACACGGAAACAACCCAAACCTCAGATACAGGAGATTCTGGGGAAGCACCCACGGCACTGGACACCGTTACCTCAGGTTCTCGAACAGGTTTTGGAGCGTTCGTTCAATCGTTTGAAGACGATGGTTTCTACGTTAATGCAGGATTTCAACGCACTGACGGGGAATATGACGTCTGTGTGGTTGAGGACTGCACTGGCGTGAATCTTACAGTAGACGACGTGAACGTGGAGTTCGGTTGGTCGAGACGTCAGTGGACTCCGTTCCTTGAGTTTTCGTGGTCCGACATTGAGTCCCAGATCCCTTCTGCATTTGATACTGAGACGGACTTAGCTCTAGGAATTGGTTCGTGGTACCAGTTCGCAGAAGACACAAAAATAAAGATAAAAATCAGTGGTCTGAACAATGGCGATAGCCAAACCATCAACGCAGGTTTCCAACGTTCATTACAAAGCTACTTCACTATCGACGGTTCATTTACCTACCCACTCACACAAGACGTAACCGGATACGGGTTTCGTTTTGCTATTGGTTGGACAATTCAACCCTAACTTCAGAAACAGGAGATAACATGAAGAAACTCAACACATTCCTCGCAGTGCTAGGCCTGATCTTAGTCTTAGTGTTTGGACTCAGTTCTTGTAACAGGGAGGATGACTCCGCAAACGGGGACGAAGCCGAACAAGAAGAGGAAGCAGACGCTGGAACCATGGAGAGTACAGAGTCTGATATGGACGATTCTGATATGGAAACGGACGACATGGACGACTCAGACATGGACGAGAACGAAATGGATGAAACTTCCGATGACGACATGTCCGAAGCGGAGTCCGACTCAGAGTAGAACGACCAGCACCTTCGCAATAGACTCGACACAACACTCGCTTCGTTCTACTTGACGAGGTAGAAGCGTGTTTGTTTCCCAGTGATACCGGGCAGAACAATACCTGCGCTAGACTATCGTAATCACAATCGATTGTTGGCGTTGCTAGCTTTGCTATGGCCGAGCGTACTCAGTAGTGATTTGTAAAGTTCATCGAACAAAAGGAGTGAATCGCAGAATCTTGTCCAAACTTGGCTCAGTCTTTGCGGTGAGCGACTACCAACAATTAACACAAGGATAAAACATGAAGAAACTCCATACCATCCTCGCGATGCTCGGACTGATCCTAATCATGTTGATTGGATTGAGTTCCTGTGATAGGGAAGAAGACGAATCTGGTGCGGAAGAGACTGCGGAGGTAGACTCGGGTGAGTCTGGCGATGAAGAACACGGCAATGAAGAGTCTGGCGACGGTGAGCACTCAGGCGAAGGGACACAGAGTGAAGAATCCGGCGAGGAATCAGGTACGCAGTACGCGAAGACTGATACTTACGATGAAACTCGAAACGGCGCGCGCCTCGTTCTCAACTTCGATGCCGAAACTCAAGCATTCACCGGGACAGTGGAAAACACTACTGACGAAACTCTCACGCGAGTCAGAGTGGAAGTGCACCTCTCCAATGGCACTGAACTAGGTCCGACGGAACCAAACGATCTTGACGCGGGTGCATCCATGGAGGTCACTCTAGCTGCTATTGACGAGGAGTTCGACACTTGGGGCGCACACCCAGAAGTTGGCGAATCAAGCGGTAACGAACACGGTTCTGAGGAGAATCATGAGTAGAAAAGGAACTCCATAAGTGGTTCCATTGTCTCTGTACTAATATTGCTTCGATTGCCTGGGGCATCTTCAGTTCGGGGAAATTGAGAGATAGTGTGAATCTATGAAACTCGTCCATTTCAGTTGGTGTTCAGTTATTTCATTGAGCTTTACGCTAGCGGTTCATCCTGCCGACGACATTTCTTATAACTATTGGGATATGGGGGTGTCCCTTTCCGATCAAGATTCCGAGTACTTGTCGGACGAAGTAAACTTTTTCGGCGACATCAATGTTTCAAAGAATTTGTACCGAAACTGGTCGCAAAACAACCAATTCGGTGTTCATTTTTGGGCTGACTTCACACAATCCAGAGATTTGTCAGACGACTCTGCGTACAAACTCACGCTTCTCCGAACCTTTGCGGGTTTGGGCGCACATTATTCGACAGAAAAGTTCTCAACATACTTCCGGATCGGGAAGGGAGGTAGTGCCGCGAAGTTTAAGACCACATCTACAAGACCATCTAGACCTATCGTGATCGGTGGGGGTGGCGCAGACATTTTTGCACCTCCGATTTCCATTTTCGATTCGAATCGACCGCCATCTCCAAATACCTATACCAATGAAGAAAACGGGACAGTAGGAAAGATTGGGATTCGTTATCGCATGACAGAACAGTACCAAATCGGTGCATCTGTGCAATGGGCGGACATGGATTCATGTAGAACCGAACTCTCAGCTTATATTCAGAGAGACTTTGAGAACGCTCCCTTTAACGCCAACACGACCTTCAGTCCTCTCGGGGGCGGGGTCATGTCCCTCAAGGTCGAAGCAACAACCGACAATACTAAGAGTTCAGTGGGACTCTCCTTGGTGTATTCGTTTTAGTCAAAGAGGTTTTTCGAAAGAGACTGAGTCCTAAATTTCCGATTCTGAATCTTCATTATTCCTTCAAACCATGACGAAGTCCAT
Source organism: Gammaproteobacteria bacterium (assembly GCA_009837185.1). Taxonomy (GTDB): domain Bacteria; phylum Pseudomonadota; class Gammaproteobacteria; order Pseudomonadales; family Azotimanducaceae; genus Bin55. The sequence continues at coordinate 3,644 of VXUA01000035.1, forward strand.
TCTTTTTGAACTTCAGTTCCCCAATAGTCTGTCTAGAACGATACACGATAGGCTATGAGTTTGTGGTTCATCTCAACTAGAACTTGCCGTCAATCTGAAGCATTCCATCCAAATGTACGTAAATAGCTATCTATTGTTCCGACTGTACGTGTTTCCCGAGTTAGAGTTGTACAAAAAATAAAATATTTATTAGCGGAGTGCATGTAGCAAAATCTACCAAGTTGGTTGAATTAGAGCATTCGCACCAATCCTACGACACTACAGCTCTTTGACCTAGAGAACTGTAGGTATCGGTCACAGGGACCGTACCTACTATTCATTCAAACATGGTACAGTAGGAATCACGCTGCAGTGAGACACCATCCGACGAAATGAACGATCTGAAAACAACATCTTGGATGCGCGTACGAGATTACCAGGACTCTCCCGATTCACTTGCGATGGAGGAGCTCCGGTCTTTACACGGTGTGTGGGAAGAACAAAAACATAAGATACAAAGCGGACGCTCGTTTGCTCAATTTGAAATCGAACTCAAGAGAGAATGGGCGATTGAGACCGGGTTAATTGAGAGGCTATATACACTGGATCTGGGAATCACGCAGATACTAATAACAAACGGTATTGTCGCAGATTTCATTCCTTCGAATACGTCCCAAAACGCCAAACAGATTGAGCTCTTAATTAAAGACCACGAGTCTGCTTTGGAGCACCTATTTAGCTTTGTTAAGCAAGTTCGTGAATTGACGCCAAGCTACATCAAAGAGTTACACGGATTAATAACCAGTCACCAGGAAACTTGTGAAGCAATTGATCAGTTCGGTCAGACAGTCGAAGTACCACTGCTAAGAGGCGAATACAAAAAACAACCGAATAATCCGACGCGCAAAAACGGACTAGTTCACCATTATTGTCCTCCGGAACACGTTAGCGCAGAAATGGATAAGTTGTGCGAATTACATCGAAAACACTTAAAGGACAGAGTCGCTCCTGAGGTGGAAGCAGCGTGGTTACATCATGGATTTACAAGCATACACCCATTCCAAGATGGAAACGGTCGGGTGGCGCGAGCACTTGCGTCTCTAGTGTTTATCCAAGCGGATTGGTTTCCACTAATCGTTCGCGAAAAAGATCGTACTCGATACATTGAAGCTCTGGAACGTGCTGACGATGGCCAGCTTAAAGAATTGGCTGCCTTTTTCGGCGAAATGCAGAAAAAGAACTTCGTCAGTGCTTTATCGATTGCGCGCATAACCGAACGAGCTTCAGAGAGAAAACAACAAATATCAGAAACACGTCGTCGATTGCAGGAGAGAAAAACTTCATTACAAAAGGAATTAAATCAAACCATCGCAATTGCGCAACAACTTCATTCGTTCACCTACGAACAGTTGACCCTTTTACGAAAAGAGCTTACCAAAGAACTAGGTCCCCCGTTACTACCCAGTGCCGAGTTTCGAATTGCAACAGGTGATGAGCGTACTCGAACTGACTATTACTACAGGCATCAGATCGTAGAAGTCGCGAAACAGTTAGGCTACTACGCAGACACGAGAACGTATCGTTCCTGGCTTCGCCTTGATATGCGGGATGGATTACAGGGCGTTCTACTGATTGCGTTCCATGGCTTCGGTCAGGACTTTAATGGATTGCTAGCTTGCTCCGGAATTTGGTTTGAGAAAGTGCATTCCGAGGAAGTCAAGAACGAAACAACTACTCCCATTCCCTTGACCACGGAACCCTTCATCATCAATTATCGCGAAACCGCAGACTCGGTGAAAGAAAGATTCGAACCATGGTTAGACGAGTGTGCTACACGTGCTATTCAGTGCTTCGAGTTTGGTGCATTTGAATAACTTGTTTACAGTACAGGAGTTGGGATCTGCAGCTTTGGATTGGAACCATGAGGCCATGTCGGTTCGTATTTCAATGTATCAAGGAAGCTATCAGTAGGATTTTCATGTTCAATCAACTGGTGACAGTGGTCACCTCTATCGCATGGTAAAAAACCTTGATCTAGAAATTTCACTTGGAGTCGAAGAAGAAGCATTTCTTATTGACCCAGAGACGAGAGACTTAATCTCGGACCCAGATCCACAAATCTTTGACGAGTGTGAGAGAAATTCTGAACCCCACAACGTCGTTCGGGAATTGCTAAGGTCACAAATCGAAACCAACACTCGCGTTTGTCACTCCATTAAAGAAGTGCGCGAGGCCATACTTGAGACTCGAAGCACCATCTATACGACTGCTAAGAAATTTGGCTGCGACATTGTGGCGATATCGACTCACCCATTCGCTGCTTGGCAGGATCAGAGACCCACACCCAAAGAACGGTATGAAAATTCTGCGATGTTGTATCAAGAAATCGTTCGCAGAATGTTGATCGGCGGTATGCACATTCATGCCGGATTTGGAAATCCCGACGAGAGAATTAGGGTCATGAATATCGTGCGCCACTATCTTCCTTTGTTCTTGGGACTGTCGACGTCGTCGCCCTTTCGGGAAGGATTAGAGACCGGGTACAAGAGTTCTCGGATGAACTTTTTGGCTGGAATACCCCGCACAGGGATACCCAGAGCACTATCAAGTTATGATGAATTTAAGTCGCTCGAACGAGAGCTTCAAAAATGGGGGTTCATCGGTGACTCCGGTGAGATGTGGTGGGATATTAGACCGTCAAACAAATACCCTACTATTGAATTGAGAGTGTGTGACGTGTGTCCGCGAGTGGAAGATGCGATGACCCTCGTTGCACTTTATGCATGTTTGATACGAAAAATCATGAGAACGAAGTCCGCAGGATCCTTGGCGTCTGACGAGATTCTGACCGAGATCATTTTTGAGAATCGTTTTCAGGCGCAACGATACGGCATCTTTGCATTCCTGGCTGACCCAAATGGCACAACGCGTACCGACATCGCAGACATTCTGGATACACTGATTATTGAAATTCAAGAAGACGCGGCGGCGTTAGATTGCGTTAGTGAGGTCGAATGTGCCCGAGAAATCGTGAGAACTGGAACAAGTGCAGATCGTCAGCTCGATCAATACAGACTAGCTCTGCTCAATCAAACATCTCCGCAAGCAGCGTTGCGCGAAGTTGTCGATACTGCGGTACAGGAGACTATTGACAATATTTGACCAAAGAGTCTTACTCGCGATTGATGGAAACAAGCATCCAAATATTATCTGCAGTAATAATCAGTGTCTTATAGTGATCTTTGTTCTTGGAGTTCGACACCAAAAAATTTTTATAATCGGTTGTGTGATGGTAGTTGTACGTCACGAAGGAGTACAAACTACTCGTGCATCACTTGGTTCTATGAAATTGAAATCTTGCATTCTTTACCGTACGAAAAGTCATGACTAACAGCTTCGGTATTCACCCTGCAATAGGGCTTATTCTCTGTTTGCTCAAAGCAATCGTTGTATGCGGGATTGTGTTTTTGGTGGCTTGGTTTACGATACCGTTTCTGAGCACTCTTCTATTTCACGAACACGTGCTAGCGAGCATATCCAACGCGACACTACAGGCGATCAATGAAGCATATCAGGATATTTTTGTTCGCAATGATTTACCGATGACCAAGTACGGAGCGATTTCTATTCTTGTAGGTCTCTACCTCACTAGACATTTTTGGTTTATATTCGTGTCGGTTCTTCTTGGTGTAAGCGTCGCGCTGTGGCGATTCAACAAGGGATGGACGAATTTTCGCTTGGCTACTGCTACGTAGATCACCCCGGCGAGCGGCATAACTCTCGGCTGAAGTCTCGAAATTCTTACCGACAACTAGTTGTCGAGTCTAATCTATAACCCGTCGGTGAATTGCAATCACGAAAATGTAATGCGTGAAACTGTCCGTCATGCTGAGGCAATAGCAATTGCGTGAGCATGAGACAAGAAGCGATTCCCAAACTCAACCTGGAACTGCTTATTCCTCTTTGGATTCTCTCTCGATTGTCAACTAGGCCCCCACACATACGCATCAATGAGTCAGAACGAAGATAACTCGTCCCGAAAGAGGCGAATAAATGACGAAGGCAAAGCTTCTAGAGGACCGAAAATCCGCGTATTGTCATTCACTTCTCTATGTGTTGTGATTTTGATCGTTTGTGGTCTTGGTACACGCTACTTTTTAAAACAAGAGTTCAGCATTGTTTACGTGATTCTGAGCGTGTTCTTCTCAATCAACATCCTAATTTGCTGGTGGGAAGCGTGCTTATTCTTGCAACGTACTCGAGTTGAGGATCGTACCGAATATTGGCGTGAACGGCGAGTCCAGACAGGCCGACACCCACACGTCGAATTTTTCACTACCAAGATATCCTTAAAGCAAGCCTTTAGTGCGAAGACCTGGGCGGACATCTGGGCTACCTACGCGCAGTATGATCCTTCCTTCGCGGACCGTCGAACATACGGTTTTAACGTCGATATCGCGAACGGATTTGTCACTTTGCTACCGACAGTGTTTTTGTATACGACGTTTACTGCATACCTAGTACCTGCGTACATTGCAGGCATGATAGGACTGATGCTGTGCTGGCAGTGGATCTATATGACCAGCGTCTATTGGACCAGTTTCTTCGTTGCTAAACGCCACCACGAAATTTCCAAACGGGACCTATTCCTTTACATCCTAGGAACCAATGCACCCTGGTTCTTGTGTCCTTTGCTGGGACTTGTCGTTTCCGTTCGTCTGATTGTGGATGGCAACTACAGCGTGTTGGGATAAGTGGAATTTTTTTTAAGTTGATCGTGTTTTATCCGACCGGTTAGTTAGTCTTCGCGACGTGCATCGGAGAGTTAAGTTCTAAAACTAATTAAGTAGTTCAATTGAGCTAAACCCACCAAAGCAGTAGTCCTCTAGAGCGTGCTATTTATCGCTTTGCTCTCGTTGCTTGCGCTTCTTGTAATGTTGTACTAAGGCATACCGAATGCCGATATATACTCCAGTTAGTAATAATCCAACAAAAAGAAACATACGAATGAGAACATCGTACTCCATGATCCCTTCATACCCACGAATTTCTAAATAAACTACGTGCCACGATTAGGCACTGTCCCATCAATCATCGCGAACGGTTAGGGTCAACACACTTCCTTCTCGAGACACTCCCACGTTTGCGCTTGGGCCAAAACTAGAGTGTTCGGTCACACCAAGAATTACGTCTCCTTTGGCTAAACCAATTTTGGATGCCTGACTGTTTGGTCGAATACTAACAACTTCAACGAGCTCGCTGTTCTCATTGGAGCTTTCGTCTAGAAATTCAACTTTCATAAGCAAAGATCCGCTGAGAGTCCAATGGTACCGATCACCGTCGAACATAGGCGGCTCGATTAGTGCATAGACCGTCAAAACATCTGGTCCTCGTCGTATTTCTATTGGTACCAATTCTTCGATCTGGGAAATTTTTAATTGGAATAAAAAATCTCTCATATCCGAAATAGGTTCATCACGAAAGGATGTGATCACGTCGTTTACTCTTATCCCGGCCAAAAACGCAACCGTTCCTTCAAATACCTCGGTGACTTTCACACCGGCAATACCATCTCCGTTCTCCTTCAGCCTGCTACTTTCCGAATCGGTCATATCAACACTCGTTTCCTCTATTCCAAGGTGTTCACGCGTCGTTATTCCATCTAACGCGATGAGTTGCTCAAGGACATTGGAAACCAGATTAGAGGGAATCGCAAATCCAATACCGATAAAACTTCCTGTATGTGCAAGACCCGCAATGTTGACCCCAATGAACTCGCCAGAGGAACTTAAGAGTGGACCTCCCGAGCTACCTAAATTAGTCGTAGCATCCGTCTGAATATAACCTTCGACTTCCTTAAAGCCCAATCCCTCTCTACCGAGACCACTTACTATCCCAGCTGTTACGGTGTTTTGTAGCCCAAGCGGATTACCGATTGCAACCACAGAAGGGGTTCGCGCACGGTTTTGGGGACAGTCAATAAGATAGTTTACAGGAGG
>VXUA01000004.1 GCA_009837185.1 Gammaproteobacteria bacterium
GATTTCGTGGAGCGTCAACACGTAGCACAACTACGATTTGTGTAGTTATGTATATTAGTCCCTATTTTTGACGTCTATGCCCTGCTCTCCCTGCATTTTGGCTGTCCAGCATAGTCATTTGGATCGTCTCTCGACTGTGGCCTGATGAGCTAGCCCAGCAGCACTTCGATGAGTTTAGAAAACAAGTAGGGTCAAGTTCGACGTAACGGGACGATATTATCTGTTTGTTTACTGAAGGTTTGATGATCAAGATTTTCACCGTCTAACCCGATCTTACCCTTATCGAAGTATCGTATTTCGTAGGTGAGTTCGTCCCCGCTTGCTTCAGAGAGTACTAACGAAGACTGACTGATTCGCCACGTTCCTTGTTTGACTTCATCCCGTTGACGGAACTCATACGTACCTTTGGATTGTTCCCCATTAAACGAAAGGAACACGGGATCCTGCCCGTCTGTGGGTGCATCCTGTGCCCACGAACCAGGTAGTTCTAAACTCGCAAGCCATTTCTGTCGTGCGGTATTTGTTCTGCTATACCACGCCATCAAAATCAACGCGATCGCTATCAATCCAAAAAGTAGACCGATCCGTCCCATAATTCGAAGCTAACTCATTGACACGTAATTGAGAACGGGGAACACGTCGACTTGCCGTCTCATTCCTGAGATGAGTGCAAAAATTCCAAGCTCACGCAGAGCTTTCGTGTGGGATCGAAATTGTAATATATTTCCACTGTTATTAGATACTTGCTTTTATATTGATATACTATTTAAAATGAGAAAATATAGAGACCGAGTGTGAGATAGGTTCAACTAACCAAATCCCATTTCCTCTATGTCTACTGGAACTAACGGATACTGAATACCTGCCCATTTTTGTACGACACGAACCACTTGACAACAATATCCAAATTCATTGTCATACCATGCATAGATTTGAACGTGCTTACCGTCATCCGCAACGATTGTCGCTTGGCCGTCGACAATACAGGCGTGTCTATTCCCGATAAAGTCTGACGAGACTACTTCAGATTCAAAGGTATAGTCAATCTGCCTTTGCAAGGTCGAGAACAACGAAACATCACGTAAGTATCGCGTTACTTCTTCCTTGTTCGTCTCTGACTCAAGCGTCAAGTTTAGTATAGCCAGCGATACGTTTGGAAGAGGTACTCTAATGGCATTGCCTGTAAGACGTCCTTTTAGATGTGGTAAAAAACTCGCTACTGCTTTCGATGCACCGGTTTCCGTGATCACTAGGTTTAACGGTGCTCCTCGACCACGACGATCTTTCTTGTGATAGTTATCTGTTAAATTTTGGTCCGGTGTATAGGCATGTACGGTTTCCATGTGCCCATATTCGATGCGGTACTTATTGTCCATTACTTTCAAAATGGGAACGATCGCATTCGTAGTACACGACCCTGCAGAGATAATTCTTTGATCTGTGGACAGCATGTGCGAATTTATGCCCGACACTATATTTGGTACGGAACCTTTAGAGGGAGCAGTGACAATGACTCGATCAACGCCCTTCGCTTCTAAATGCTGTCCTAATCCAACTTCATTCCGCCAGACTCCTGTATTGTCAATCACCAAGGCGTTTTCAATTCCGTACTGCTCGTAGTCAACTTCGGCGGGATTAGTCGCATATATGAAACGCACAACGTTTCCGTTAATGATGAGGCAGTTGTTTTCCCTATCGATGCGAATCGTACCAGAAAAATCGCCATGAACGGAATCGTGGCGTAACAGTAACGCGCGTTTTTCGAGGTCGTTTTGTGGAGCAGGTCGAAGTACCACAGCTCTTAATCGCAACTGATCGCCGCTACCAGTCTTTTCAATCAACAAACGAGCAAGTAGACGACCAATTCGACCAAAACCATAGAGCACGACGTCCTGAGGTTTGGCTAGTGGTTTTACGTGTCTTCCTGCTACATGAGCGCACTGTTCACGTGCGTACTCCTCCACTGTTGGAGGGTTTTCTCCGTACTCGCATAAATTCATATGTTTGACTGTGAGTTGCCCCAGATCAAAGTGCGCCGGGCCGCAATCTAACTCGGAAACCGCCTTGAGCATCGGGTACGTCTCAAATTCTGACAGTTCGTTCTGTGCGGTTTGTCGAACAAACCGATGGGTGCTCATGATATCGGTAACACTCTTGTTGTATAGCGCACGCCCAAATAGATAGGTAACGATGTTTTTACGATACAGTTGTCCAATCATTGGAATCATTGCTTCCGCGAGTGTTTCGCGTTCTTTCCAATCTGGGAAATAATCGTCTAAATGGTCTAAAGCCAATGTAATTTCCTACGTAATTTAGTCACCTGTCCTATCCAAACAGGAAAAAATGAAATTTGCCCCACTGACTTAAACCCCAGCTCCTGTCATTTGAAATAAGATCAACGGTAAGAGTCGCGCAGCAATTTGTCTGTGAATCTCTAAAGTGATGTCTTTCCGGCAAATTTCAACGAAGGCTTTCGTTGATTTGCTCTAGTTTCTCTGCTCTAGGACACAGACTCTCCTGTTCTAAACCATTAAAGGGAGTGTCGGAAGTTCCTAAGATGTCGTGGCAATCCACCGCGTCTTCCTCTAAAAAGAGTAGCCCAGTTACTATCTCACCCTCCTCTTGAGCTTGTTGAACATAGGTCAACGCAGAAACTCGGTCATCGGGTTCGTAGGAGTCGGAAAGCTTTCGTAACTGGAGTTTGGATCCATCGTGCATCGACACGGAAATGGTAGTGCCCTCCTCGTATTCGACGGCTATTTCGTCTCGAGGCATTATCAGATTGGCATCGACCACTGGCTCGGTGTGATTGCGAACGTGGGAGTAGCTCTTCGTGGAACCCTCGTGATTGTTGAACATCACGCAAGGTGAGATTACATCAATGAATGCAAAACCTTTGTGTAGTACGGCGGCTTTAATCAGAGGGATCAATTGCTGTTTGTCTCCGGAGAAACTACGTGCCACGAAACTGGCACCTAGTTGAATCGCTAAGCTCACTAAATCGATCGGTGCATACAGATTTGGAACTCCTCGTTTGCTAGTGGAACCACGGTCGTTTGTTGCAGAGAACTGACCCTTGGTAAGTCCGTAGGTCCCATTGTTATCAACGATGTAGCACATGTCGACTTTGCGACGAATGATGTGAGCGAACTGACCAAGTCCGATCGAAGCACTATCGCCATCGCCCGAGATACCAATGTATTTGAGCTCTTTGTTGGCGAGATATGCGCCGGTAGCTATTGATGGCATCCGCCCGTGCACGGAGTTAAAACCGTGCGCGTTCCCTAGAAAGTAGCTTGGAGTTTTTGACGAACAGCCAATCCCAGACACTTTGGCAAATTGATGCGGTGGTATTGACAGCTCGTGGCACGCTTGAATCACGGCCGCGCTCACAGAATCATGGCCACACCCAGCACATAACGTTGAAACGATTGCTTCATAGTCCCGCCGCGTCAGTCCTATTTCATTCGTTTTCAATAACGGATGTCGAGCTTTTGGTTTAGGTACGAACGTCATGATTCCACCTCTCTCAATCGAGGTAACTTGTTGACGACATAGTGCTCAGTCACTTCATCGACTATGTAATCTGCAGAAATCGAAAAGCCACCGTAATACAGAATCGAAACAAACTTCTTGGGATCAATTCCTAAGTCGAACGACAGGAGTGACTTCATTTGTGCGTCGCGATTCTGTTCCACCAAAAAGATCTTCTCGTGGGCGTCAATAAATTCAGCCACCTCCGGTCCAAATGGATAACTTCGAATACGAAGTGAGTTCAACGTAATCCCGTTTTCGTCCAACAACCCCAACGACTCGTTCATGGGTGTAGTAGTCGTACCGTAGTAAATAATTCCCGCACGACCGTTTCGAAGTTCGACTTCTGACGAAGGCATGAGACTGCGAATCGTTTCCCATTTTTTGTTGAGACGATCCATGTTGTTTATATAACTCTGGGCATCTTCGGTGTATACCGCCCACTCGTTTCTAGATGATCCACGTGTAAAGAACGATCCTTTTGAGGGATGCGTTCCCGGTAAGGTTCGGTAACCTATTCCGTCTCCATCAACATCCACGTATCGACCGTAGCGTTCAATTTGTTCTAGATCCTCGAAATCGAGAACTTTACCTCGATCATATTGCCGCGAGTCGTCCCATTGAAACGGATCGGAAAGTGTTTGATTCATACCTAGTTCAAGGTCAGTCATGACAATCACAGGCGATTGAATGCGTTCAGCTAAATCAAGTGCATCAGCCGCGAAATCAAAACACTCCTTAGGAGTCGCGGGAAGAAGTATCGGATGCTTCGTATCACCATGTGACGCAAATGCTACGCTCAAAAGGTCTGATTGTTGGGTTCGCGTCGGCATGCCAGTTGATGGACCTGCGCGCTGCACGTCAAACACAACAGCGGGTACTTCGGCAAAGTAAGCTAATCCTAGAAACTCATTCATCAAAGAAATTCCAGGACCACTGGTAGCGGTGAAAGCACGCGCGCCGTTCCACCCTGCTCCTATTACCATTCCGATCGCCGACAACTCGTCCTCAGCTTGAATGATGGCAAAATTTTTCTTCTTTGTTTCAGGATCAACGCGAAGTCTCGAAGCATGCTTGTCGAACGCGTCCGCTACAGACGTTGAAGGTGTAATCGGATACCAAGCACACAATGTCGCACCACCATAAATCGCTCCAAGAGCAGCTGCTTCATTTCCGTCAACGAGAATTCGATCACCAATTAGATCAGCACTCTTAACCTGTACGTCCATCGGGCATGGGAGATATTTCAAAGCATAGTTTCGCCCTAGTTCCAACGCTCGAATATTGGGCTGAATGAGTTTATCTTTGCCACGATATTGGGAAGCAACCATACTTGTAAGGACATCAAACTCCATATTGAGTAATGCCGATAGAGCTCCAACATACACGATATTCTTGAACAATTGGCGTTGTTTCGGATCCGAAAACTCTGACAGGATTAACTTTGTAATTGGAAGCCCGATCGCATGTACGTCGTCTCGATTGAGTTCGCGAGGCCGACCACGAGTACTGTCATAAATCAGATACCCACCGCTTTCTAGCCGGTTTACGTCCTCCTTGTAAGTCTCGGCATTCATCGCGACCATGATGTCTACTTTATCTCGGCGACCAAAGTATTCACGTGCTGATGCACGTACTTCGAACCATGTGGGAAGACCTTGAATGTTTGAAGGAAAGATGTTCCTCGTTGTTACCGGAATACCCATCCTAAACAATGCTTTCGCGAACATTCCATTCGCACTAGCCGAACCAGAGCCATTGACATTCGCGAACCGAATGACAAACTCGTTAAATGAACTCATTCAGCGTAGCTACTGAGTTGTGGAATATGAATGATTGACTTTTGCATGTCCCACGCGTTCGTGGGACATCGTTCCGCACAAAGACCGCAGTGCAAGCATAGGTCTTCGTCTTTCACCATGACTCGGCTAGTCGGAAGTGTGTCCGATACGTAAAGATCCTGTTCTAAGGTCTCCGCGGGTGCAGTCAAAGCTGTACGTAACTCTGCTTCTGGTGCGTTGGGAGTAAACGTAATACAGTCCATGGGACAAATATCGACACACGCGTCGCATTCAATACAGAGCTTTTCCGTAAACACGGTCTGGACATCGCAATTCAAGCACCGCTGTGCTTCTTTGAAACCTAGGTCTTCATCAAAGCCCAATTCGACTTCGACTTTGATATTGTCCAATGAGCGTTTTAGATCAGCGTGCGGTACGATATGTCGTTGCGACGGATCGTGTTCAGCATCATAACTCCACTCATGAAGACCCATCTTTTGACTGATGAGGTTTACTGCTTCTGGTGGTCGATCGTGTTTTGGATCTTTGCCTTGACAGAAAAGGTGAATGGAGATCGCTGCCTTGTGCGCGTGCGCAGAAGCCCAAATAATGTTTTCTGGTCCGAACGCCGAATCACCACCGAAAAATATCTTCTCGTGAGTAGACTGGAGTGAATCCTCGTCGATAACGGGACAATCCCACTTGTCGAACTCGATGCCAAGATCTCGTTCGATCCAAGGGCAATGATTTTCTTGTCCTATTGCCATCAAAATGTGATTGGCTTCTATGTACACGTCGGCTTCCCCCGTTGGGACATATTTGAGTCTGCCGTCGGCTTCGACAGGCTTTACACGTCCGAAAACCACGCCCTTCAATTTTCCGTTTTCGTGAACAAATTCCTTGGGCGGTCGATTGTTGAGGATGGGAATACCCTCGGCCATTGCGTCCTCTTTTTCCCAGTCGCTGGCCTTCATTACGTCGAATGCGGAACGAACTACGACCGTTACAGACTCCGCACCAAGTCGATTGGAAGTACGACAACAGTCCATCGCGGTGTTTCCTCCGCCCATTACAATGACTCTTCCAGAGATTGAAGTAGTGTGTCCAAACGCGACATTTGAAAGCCAATCTATCCCGATAGAAATGTGCTTACTTACCTCCTTCCGACCCGGTAAATCTAAGTCTCGGCCACGCGGTGCACCTGTACCCACAAAATAGGCATCGTAATCCATATCAAGCATCTCTTTCATGCTCGTGATTTCGTAGTTGTAGCGGGCATTTACACCCATATTTACTATAAGATCGACCTCTTCTTCGAGAACGTCCTTCGGCAACCGAAATGCAGGAATTTGACTACGCATCATGCCTCCCCCTCCTGGATCTCGATCAAACATATCAATCGTGTACCCAAGAGGTAACAAATCCCGTGCGACCGCTAGAGAAGCTGGACCGGCACCAAGTAACGCAATTCGCTTCCCATTTTTCTTTTTGGGTACCTTTGGCAGATAGCGGGTTATATCTCCCTTGTGATCTGCTGCGACGCGCTTCAATCGACAGATGGCAACAGGTTTTTCTTCTGTTCGAACACGTCGACACGCCGGCTCACACGGTCGATCGCAAGTTCTACCCAAAATCCCAGGAAACACGTTGGACTCCCAATTGATCATGTAGGCTTCGGTGTATCTCTCCTGGGCGATGAGCCTAATGTATTCAGGTACGGGCGTATGTGCAGGACATGCCCATTGGCAGTCAACGACTTTATGAAAGTAGTTAGGGTTGTGAATATCAGTGGGTTGCATGTACGCAGTCACCGGTTTGAAGTAAGAACAGCGTTTTGTATGGATGTTTAACGCAAGGTGCCGTCGGCAGTGAGAAAACTAATAGCTTTCAAATAAGATGTGATGTTTTAGACTAAATTTCTTGTGGTAGACTAGATTTTAACAATTTCTAAGTCTTTGACGCTAGTACTTTAGACCCCAAAATCGTGTGCTGGGTTCGCGACACTCAAGCCGATAATCCTGTTTTCGCGACAGACAACTTGTACTAAAGTACGCCGAAATTTCGCGTCCAAATTCTTAGCCAATACTTCACCAATCATAGTCCAAGATTGAGGCGTGTCAAATACAGACTGTGTAGCTTGTTATGGACGGGAATTATTTTGATCATCTCGTGTTTACGACTTATAGAGCTTGGAGCTATTAAATTTCTTTTACCTGGGCACGAATAGCTCATTATTCGTTCGCCTAAGTGGAAAAACTGTTTTCTACCTGGTGAAGAAAGACCGGTCTTATCGCGTTTTAAATCAATCGCGGTTTGGGAAAGGGTACGCGTCGGAGGATGTTAAATCTTGATTGAACCGATGTAGCTGGATCACGTAGAACTACTACAGCAGATTGCTAACGAATGCTTAAAAGAAGGGAATTATATACTTGACTACGCAAAATAGTCGTTAACCCTGTCCTCACCGATTTTAACAATTATTTAAAGTTTAAGTAACTCTCTTGACTAACATATTGCATTTGTTGATTAAATGACTATAATTACGCATATACGAAAGAGAATTATTAGATAAGTAAAAATGACGAGAGAAAGAACAAAGGCACCTGGTCGCAACGAGCGAAAAGGGTTGACAATTATAGAATTGTTTGACATGTTCCCCAACGATCAAGTTGCACGGAGGTGGTTTGAAGATGCGCGTTGGGAACACGGTCGATTTTGTCCGCTTTGCGGGTCGGTCGAAACAATTCATATTCCGAAAGAAAAACCGCTCCCTTATTTTTGTAGAGTTTGTCGAAGACACTTTAGCGTCAAGACTGCAACCGTTATGCACCGAAGCAAACTCAGTTATCGGCAATGGGCTATCGCTATTTACATGATGTCGACCAGTCTCAAAGGCGTGTCGAGCATGAAGTATTACCGAGAACTCGGTATCACGCAAAAAACTGCGTGGAAGATGGGTCACAAAATACGCGAAGGTTGGGATCGAGGCGCGCTTAAATTGTCGGGTATCGTTGAAGCAGACGAAACCTATATTGGCGGTAAAGAGTCGAATAAACACGCTTCCAAGAAACTGCGATCCGGACGCGGAACAGTCGGTAAACAAGCTGTGATGGGTATCAAGGAACGCAGCGGTAAAGTTAGAGCAAAGTATGTTCCAAATACGAACGCTCGAACCTTACAAAGACAGTTATACAACAACGTGGAACTCGGCGCGATCGTCTGCACGGACGAGCATAAATCCTATCTCGGTATTGACCTGTATTTCAAGCACAAATCAGTCAAACATTCAGTCGGGGAATTTGTTGACGGTATGGCTCATACGAACGGGATCGAGAGCTTTTGGGCTGGGCTAAAACGAGGCTATCACGGCACGTATCATCAAATGAGTGCGAAGCACTTACAACGGTATATCGACGAGTTTCAGGGTCGGCACAATGTTCGAGGCATCGACACGATTGACCAAATGGAGCGAATGGTCAAGAACTTTGAGGGGAAGAGCTTGACCTACGATAAGTTGATTAAAGAGAGGGTAGCGGAATAAATCAATATTGAGTAATTTATAGAGAGTAAGGCTAGCCTACTCTCTATAAATTACGAATGCGAAGTTTGGATGGTTACAGATAGTACTCAAACAAATCAGCGTTTTGTCTGACTATTGGTATCTTATGACTCAAACCGTGTTTTCGTAAGAGCTCAAGAAATTTGAGTACTTTCGGATATCGCTGTTCATAAAACGAAAGTGAGCTGTAGTCTATATTGAGTTCGTTTGTCGGTAATCGAAAAACTTTATCGGTTTTAATATTGATATAAAAATGGTTTTGATCAGACATTGGTCTTCTCCACAAAGTTCTAGTGTCGCGCAATCAAAATCGATTCCCTGAAGCACTCGACACATATAAGCTTTGGGACCGAGCTGCGTGACCGTCACGCAGCTCATTTTATTGTACTTCAAATCCGCCAAAACTGTGGATTTCGTATTTGAATCGCTGTTTCTGGATTTTTTGGAGCAATTTTGAGTTTATGGTAGAATGTTCGTATTCAAAAGTTTATGGTATGCCCGGAGTCGGGTTACCTGTGAATACAAC
>VXUA01000060.1 GCA_009837185.1 Gammaproteobacteria bacterium
TTAATTCCTCCTGTAAACTATCTTATTGACTGTCCCCAAAACCGTGCGCGAACCCGACTGACTCTATTGGAAATGAGGCAACTCAACTTTAAGACTATCTTGCTTCGTTGCATCAGTATTGATAAGAGAATATGAACCTAAAGAAAGGGGATTATAAACTTTACTTGACAATGCTATCGAGTTAAATAGATTATAGATAAATGACGCTCCAATTATAGTATTTCTGTTACTCTGTTTTGTCGTATATTCATAATTTAAAGTTTAAGTATATATTCATAATAAATTACTCATAGCTATTGACTTATCATCGTTTTTGTGATACACTATGTGTATGATAAAAGCACCGGGAAAAGCATACAGAGAGGGTATTACTCTCATGGAACTGTTTGATATGTTCCCCGATGAAGCGACGGCTACGAAGTGGTTTGAAGATGTTTTGTGGCACGAAGGTCGTAAGTGCAGAAAATGCAACAGTGAGAAAACAGCCCCGGTTAAGAGTGGTAAGCCGATGCCGTATTGGTGTACGAATTGTCGTAGTTACTTTTCTGTGCGTACTGGAACGGCGCTCGCTCGGTCTAATGTTCCACTGAGAAAATGGGCGATTACAGTTTATCTCTGTCTTACTTCGTTGAAGAGTATTAGCAGTATGAAGCTGCATCGAGATTTAGGCGTGTCGCAACCGACTGCGTGGTATATGATGCATCGTATCCGCGAGGCTTGGGCGGGAGAGTTGGAAGATGAATTTACCGGACCAGTGGAAGTTGACGAAACTTACGTAGGCGGGAAACGTAGGAATATGCCGAAGCATAAGCGCGAAGAGTTGAAGGGTCGCGGTGCAGTTGGTAAAACTGCGGTCGTAGGTGCGAAGGATCGACAAAGCAACAAAGTACATGCCAAAGTTGTGGAGAATACAGACTCCGATACGCTCTTTAGTTTCATTGAAGAACATACTGAGGACGGCGCGACCGTTTATACGGACGATCATCCCGCGTACAATCAGCTAAGCAAAATCTATCACCACGAAACTGTCAAGCATAGTGTCGGTGAGTATGTTCGAATGAAGGCACACACTAATGGTGTAGAGTCTTTTTGGTCAATGCTCAAGCGAGCACACAAAGGAACCTTCCACAAAATTAGCCCAAAGCATTTGAACCGTTATGTTCAAGAATTTGCAGGTAAACACAATGTTCGAGAATTAGACACGCTTGGACAGATGGAAGATACAGTTTTAAGACTGGTTGGGCGGAATCTTCTGCGAGTCGACCTTATCGCGGACAACGGGTTGAACTCGATGGCGCGGTCGTAACAGAGCTCTCGCTAACTTTCCGGAGTAGCACCCTTGAGGTGTTTTTTTGGATCTATGACAATCGGTTTCATGCTCGACATTATATACCATTAACAGCGTCAGTAACTCGAATAACTAAGCAGTTAAGTAATTTAACATACGCATGAAATTACGACAAACAGTATGAAAGTATTAGAAGAAAAAGACGGCAAGTATTACATACATGGGATAGAAATTCCCGAATATATGCTTGAATCTCTTGAGAAAACACCCGAGCAAATCGCTAATACTTGGGAAAATGATCCTGAGGGATTTCGCAAATTTGCTCAAACTTCTGCACGGATGGGTGCGGTTATGAAGGTTTTACGAGAACGTAGAGCAAGACAGGAAGAACAATCTTTATTTAATCTCAGTTCCACCAAGCCGAGCTCGGAAGTTCTTAATTAAGTCAGCTAACTGATTTCGGGTGTCCCGGGACATCGTAAGCTCTTTGTCGTCGATCAAGATTTCGGCAAATCCAATAAGAAATTGCTCAGATTGTTGAGACCGTTCTTCAATTTTTTGCGTCCGCTTCTCAGAAGCTTTTGCTTGATCCTCTAGTTTCTTAAACGATAGTCCTACGTTTTTGCCACCTACATAAACGTTGTCTCCAGAAACATCACGTGACCTATTTTCTCCCTCAAAATTCAAAAGTACGTAAAAATCGGCTAAACCAGCCGATTTCATATTTTAATCGCTGGTTCTGGATTTTTTGGAGCAAGTTCAAGTTTGTGTTAGAATACTCGGGATTAACTCAATGGGACGCCCGAAGTCGGGCTGCCTGTTGAATAAAACAGCCCGTCTAAGGACAAGATTCATGACGGGTAAATACGCAGGACTTTCTCCATAGAGTTGATGAAGCCCAGCATTTATTTGTCGGATTTATTTGTCGGAAAACTTGAAATCAATTTATGGAGAATTGAGCATGAAAACTGCGAAGCAGTGTCAGGATTTGACACTTAAAGGGATGTTAGTCGTTGCACTAACGTTTTTGATTATTCATCCGGGGATGTTTGCGACTACAGAAGCACAAAGCTTTGAGGGGATTTACTTACAGGAACCGATAGTTAGTATCGCTCCCGATCTAGAAGGCGAGGACTACGGTTTACATCCATTTTACGTTGGTCGACCTTTGTATGCAGATATGATTTGGTTAAATGCCGGTCACCTAGTCGGGATTCTTATAGGCCTTGGTATAACAATTTCACCATTTCTTGCACGAAAACTTGGTGACTTTTGGGACCACCTGCAAAACCACCAAGATAGAGTTAAAGTTACAACCTGGCTACAAACAACCGGTTATCTACAACTGATTGGTATAGAAGAGTGTAAAAACAAAACGGGTCGAGGTCAAGAATATGATGATTGCATTGGCGAAAGAGTGATCAACTTTACCGAAGCGTTTGTGAAACAAGCTAACAAATGTGCCGTTGAACCACCAAGATCGCGCCGTGTCATTCTTGAACGATCAGGAGTGGAAGTCCCTGTCGCATGGTATGCCAAATTTGAACCCGGTTTAAATCTTTACAATTCGAAGATATGGTCTTGTGTTTTTATTGACGAAGTGTGGGATGAAGATTGGATAGTGAGTGTGACATACTATGATGTTATTTGGACTTGGGATGCGAGCCCATGGCTTCGGTAAACAATAGGATCGAGAATTACTATGAAAGTAGTATGACTGATACTGCAGACAAGAAAATCGTTCGAAAAAACAAAAAACGGTTAAGTTGGTGGTTGTGCGTTCTTATTGGTGCGCTCTTAGGATCAACAGTTTATTGGCTAGATTATTCTTGGTTTCTTGGTCTGTTTAGTTAAAACTTAATAAGATTTGATTTAGCCCACCTTCGGTGGGCTATTTCTTATCTTAATCTTGTAAATACTGTGATGAAGGACGCAGGGATTTAGTCTGATTGCTCTGTCAAGTAAAGTTTATAATCCCCTTTTGAAAACCTCCACACTTCAGTCTTCACTACTCTATGTAAATAAGTAGTTTATTCCCCATCGTTTTATTTGGCTAAGCATACTCTCCCCTATTCCAAAAATCAACCACCGATGAACTTCATGACTGTAGTTTCACCTGTAAACGCCAATCGCTGTTTAAGCTGCATCGCGGACCTTAGTACGGTCTGTAGTTCCGAGATCGCGGTCGGATAAGATTTGTCAAGAAGGTTCCTAATGGGGTAAGCTTTCGAGTTCGATAGGCAACCAAAAATCTGACCATTAGAAGATAGTCTTAAGCGAGTACAGGTTCGACAAAAGGGTTCACTCTCGTTTGCGATAATTCCGAAACGCCCAAAGCCGGAAATTTCAAATCGAACTGAAGTCGAATCTAGAGGTGCATCTATTTTGTAATATTCGTACCTAGCACCGATTTTTTCAAGTATCTCATCCATCCCGATAAAGTCTTGTTCGTACGATTGGTTATGCTTGAGGTGGCCCATATTCATGAGTTCAATGTAGCGCAATTCAATCTTTCTTTCTATACAATATTCAAGTATAGGTAATAATTGGTCAAGATTGGCGGTTCGAATGGGAACGCAATTGACTTTAACTTTGATACCCAACTCCAGTGCCTCTTCAATTCCCTCTAATACGGTAGTAAGATCGCCACTCCGAGCGATGCTCCTGAATGCTTTGTGATCGAGTGTGTCCAGACTAACGTTAAGTCTGGTGATTCCGGCTCGTTGAATTACCGGGAGTTTCTTTTTTAAGAATTGACCGTTGGTAGTAATCGCAATATCTGTTAGTGACAGCTTGTTTAAGCTGTCAAGGAGTGAGTCGAATTTTGGCGAAATTAATGGTTCTCCACCCGTAATACGAAGCCGGTCAATGCCGCCAGCTTCTACCAGCAGACGCACGGCCGAATTCAGCTCCTCTTCCGACAGTTCAGCACTGAGAGCTTGAAGTTTTTTGCCGTCGGGAACGCAATAAGTGCAAGCGTAGTTACATGCGGCCGTTAAACTGACTCGAAGATTCTTAAATCGACGGCCGAGTGGGTCGACGATCAATTTGTGCTGGCAGTCATTGTCATTAAATGGGCGAGTGGCGTTCGAAGCCTACTCTAGCGCCATCTTGCACGATTAACCTTACTTGGTCTCCTTCTTGAACGCGTAATTTTTTCATTACGTCTGCTAAATAGCCTATTTGTAATCCAGTTGTTGAAGCTAAACGCCAAGTAATACTCATGTCCCTACAATCGGCTGGATACCGAATCGGAAACCGCGAACGCGTATTCGGTTCGCACTTAAGGTAATATGCTAGCTCAGGAGGAAGCCCAACGACTGAGTGTCCTTTTAAGTGTCTAGCTTTCACCTTGATGATCCAATAGGGAGAGCCGTTTCCAGTTCTGCCGTCAATTGTTTGTGCTAGGGGACGTAAGCGAACATCATTTTCGGTACTCAATCGGATCATCTTGTTTTCGATGACGAACTGCGCCGTATAGAGATAGGCTGTAATCGTTGAGTCTTTAACGTTACACCGCCTTTTAATTTCCGCCTTAAGAGTCTGTACGGAGACTTGCCCACCGTGTTGTTCGATGACCGTAAGCATTTCGTCCACAACGCCCACATATTGCGAACTCTTGGAACTTCCGAGTCCCCACATGTTGTTGGAGACTTTCACTACTCCTTTAATCAATCGAAGTCGATTTGTAAGCTTTTTTTCTGGGATTCCTGAGTATTCCGCAATTTGTTTTTTAGTAGCCGGAATTCCCAAGTGTTTCAGCGTGTCGAGTATGCGTGTTGAAACACTATCCTTGCGAGCAAACGAACCATAACGCAACCGAACAAGACCGAGACATCGCTTGATCTCGTCTCGGTACTTGTACCAAAATTCGAGATTAATACGAGCTAGCGTCATTTCATCAACTAACAGAAGATTGTTTGTGTTAATGTAATGCAAGTAGTTTGCGATTACGATATCTCCGCTTGGAGACAGGTAAAAGCCGTTCTTAAAGTGATACTTTAAATATCTTAGAAATATCTTTGTAAATAAAGCCTTGTTTCGATCTGAAACACCTAAAAGCTCGGCATCGATGGTGTCGACGAAAGACTCTTTGGGAATCATCGCACCATACTTGTCGACAAGAAGTTTACTTAACTTCTTAATTTGATCTTCAAAGGCATTTTCACATATTTCCACAATTTTTGCTTCAAGTTGCCGAATTCTCTCTCGTGTGAGCGCCAACTGATCGCCAAGTACTTGAAGAGTACATTTAGGAGTGTCGACAAACCGTCTTTGTGCGATGAACTGTTCCCGGGGAGTGAACGAATTCCAGATGTTCTCCATGGTAGTAACCAGATCTGGTGCTGGCGAAGACATTAATGAAGTGAGTTTGGTACTGGTACTCAACACTTGAAAATACTAGATGAGATCCATAGATCGAACATAATTTTAATGATACGTTGCTCTTTCTAATTTTGCAAATTTTGGAAACTCTAGAAACTTCGTAAATGGAAGCCCGAGACTCTACACCAAGGTCTACATTGACCTTTCAAGTTATTCCTGAGGTCGAGCTAGTCGGATTATTGCCTTGACGCTTCGAGGTCTCTGTTCCATCAAAAAGGCTCGAGAAAAGAAGCGACTACAAATATGACGTACTCCCAGCACACTTATCAACATGAGCACTAAGATTGAAATATACATTGGCCAAGATGGTAAGTGGCCTATACGCCCAATCAT
The DNA here is from genome assembly GCA_009837185.1 of Gammaproteobacteria bacterium. Lineage (GTDB taxonomy): Bacteria > Pseudomonadota > Gammaproteobacteria > Pseudomonadales > Azotimanducaceae > Bin55. Next base: position 6,008 of record VXUA01000060.1, read on the forward strand.
GACAAACGGTGTGAGTGGTGGAACAAAACTTATTATCGATGCGTATAAAGCGGTTGGATTTTCGATGAGAAACCACAAGGACCAAAAGGCGATTCCCTGAATAAAAGCTACTGGAATAATGAGCACTATTAAGTCGATTTGAGTGTTACAGGCCGCACCAAATGCTTGGACGACATATCCATAGAAGGCGAAACCGGAGAATAAAAAGAGCACGACATGTAAAAGATGGATTGGTGTCAGACTTGGTAGAATTTCAAAGGGCATGTCAGGAGATACGAACAAAAGATAAACCACTCGAAAACCTACCCAACAGCCCATAGCCGTGGCGATACCTAGCATTCCTCCCCACACTTTGGCATCAAATAACAGTGTTGAATTAATATTTGCCAGCAACAATTCTGCAAGTTTGCTCGATCGTTCGTCTATGGTATTTACAGCGAGAACCAGTGTACCGACCATTACAGAAATTAATACTACGAAGCTCAGTATCACTGGTGAGTGCTCTATTAGAATCGAGGCAAGCCCTGACGGAGAACTCCACCATGGACTCGGTGCCCAGTTTGTGCCAGAGTTCAAACCAGTCGTTTTTATCTCGCTCCATTGCACTTCTAGCTGAGGGTTAGCTGGGGCGATTGCGATACTTTCGTCCAAAAGACTCCGTTCTCGAAGGATGTCCGATAATTGTGTTTGATAAAAAATTTTGAGGTCGGCAGTGATTGGGTTTGAAGCCTTGTTTAGCGTTACAAGCTGCGTACCTTCAAAGTTTCCTGATACTTCTGAGTGAATGACAAAGTAACCGGAAATTTCTCCCGAAAGAAGCATGGATTGGGCTGTTGCCGTAGAACTAGCCTCGACTTCGATTTCTTCGAATGAAGCGAACGACACTAAAGGAACCAATTCTACTATTTTCTTTGGTACGTGCGCCCACAACACTGCTACTGACTCGCTCGGGTCGTCCCCTGTGATGTTGCTCTCTTTACTCCGTAATATTTGTTGTGCTAGATCGACGATCATAGTATCACTTACACCCTGGTTTACCAATGTTTGATGGAACGTAATCAAATTGTTTAACAAGGTCGTCCAATTTATCGTCGAATCAACGCTTTGAGCTTCATCAATCGCATGTTGAGCCCATTGGGCAAACTGAGATTCTTCCAGTTTCGTTATAGCTTCTAGAACGATGCTGAGATCTTTGTACACGAGCTTTTCTTTAATCTTTTGATGCACCCAAGAGCCGCTATCAATCACTACATATTTGATTGCGTCTGTTTCTCGGAACAGCGTAGGCCCTTCGGTGTCCGTTCCTGTGGATTCGCGCAATGATCTTGAAAATGCTTCTTGATCTTCGTTTATATTTTTGACGCTATTCGTTACTAATTCGTACGCTGATGGATATATCCACACTACAAGAGGTGGAACAATCGCGAGAAAGATAAAGCTACCAGTAAAGACGAACCGTTTCCACTCTACCGCGGTGACGACCAACAGCGAGCGCAAAGAAAGATGCAACTTCGATAATGTCGGACGCGGAGACATCAATCCTGAGTCAACAATGTCTTTATCAATTTACTGAATTTGTTTGGTACCGCATCCAATAACATGCCTCTTGAGAACACAGGTACCAAGAAGAATCGAATCGTCCATAGGAATACGATCACTAAAGCCAGTAAACAAAGATATACAGGAAGTGTCGGTAGGAACGTCGTCTGGCTCACCAGTGCAAAGGGGGTGAACGGCGGAATAAATTTAACAATAGAACCTATCACACTGTCAGGGTTTACTGATGTTAAAAGGCTGCTACCGAGTAAAAACATCAGCAATGTAATTACCAAGCCCAACACTCTGTCAGTCGCGAACAGAGCACCAAGAGCTGTCGCGAAATACCCAAGTAACGTTAGTCCTAATAACAGCGAAACAAACCAATTCAGAACATAGATAGGGTTAAAGAGTTCAAGTAACGCCTGCGACCCAAGTTCTGGTGCAAGCGCGATCATCCAGGTCAAAGGGGTACCCAATATGACCGCCCAGAGAGCGAAAACGGTGAGAATCACGAGTACATTACCGAGAACTTTACCATCCATCAAATTTAAGGGAGACATATTCGAGAGTAATACCTCGGCGACTTTATTCTGTTTTTCTTCGGTAAGGTTAAATGACATCGCGTAGACACTGTAAAACATAGCACCCAAGAACAACGAGGTCCAAATCGCTCTAATCCAAACATTTAAATAGCGCGGATGTAAGTCCGCCTCAAAACCAGCTTTGATGACTAACGTCCCATCCCTGTCATATTCGTTAATAACGCGCCCGGTTTCGATAACTGGTAGAGTACGATTTGCTCTCTCTGTGGCCGGTAGCCCCGTCATCTGATCCGTCAGTACATCAGTTGCTAATGATTCGTACCAATTTCTCAACAGTAGTGCAGATCGTCGTTCTTTGGAATCAGTAAGTTCAGTCGATACAAATTGAATGGATGAACTGGCATGAGGAAACCCGATCGGCAGAATGAAATATCCATCAAGTTGTTCAGAAATTAGCAGATCATTGAGTTCCTCCAAAGACCAGTCTTCATGGGTCACCTCTGTGAAAAAATGAGAGGAGAATTCTGGTATGGATTGGGCTAAATAATGTCTATTCGCTCTCCACCAATAGGCGAAGTCCCGAGCATCTCTGTCGACTTCTCGTTCAGAAACCCCTCGCATTAGAGATTTCATGGTATCGAAGAGTCTGGACACGAGAACCTTCTCTACGTCGATTGTGTTCTCCTCCGCTTGAATTTTTGCCTTTAGACGCTCCATGCTTGACCGGATATCTGAACTCCAGAAAGAATCTATCAAGGGACGAACCACCGAAAACTCTACGAAGTCCTTACTACTAATGAACTCAACAGCTGAAGCTACGTCTCTACGAAAGACTTCATCGCGAATCAGGTCGCCAAACTGCGTGTTTGAATTGTCAACCACATAGTAGGTTGTATGTCTTGTTGGTGTATTGGCTCCGAGGAATTTTTCAATTTCTCGCTCTAATTCAGGCACATCGGAAACAGTTCCGATCGCATCGATCAATAGCAGCATCCCTACTCCGAGCCAAAGGATCAGAGAAAGCAATAGTGGATAACCCACTCCAAGTCCGACAAAAACCTTCGTCAATACGGAGGTTCGCCATTCGCGGATGGCGATGGGCACAACAATTTTCACAGCCAGACTGCTTTCGCGACCATTAGTGCCGCTCTTTTAACAACCGTGTGATGGATCTAATCCAAATTCCGCTAGTAGTTCATGCTGATTGATTTTCATCGCTGTAATGACACCTAGATTCCATTATGAAGTGCACTCAAGGTACGGAGAGCATTGTAAGTAGTTAACACTGTACAAGACTGTG
>VXUA01000001.1 GCA_009837185.1 Gammaproteobacteria bacterium
GAACGAATTTGGTGCGGCGTGACTTGAAGGATAGTTTTAGCTCGGTCAGGGCTAACGCCGTCAGTGTTTTTCGGTACATCGTTCTTACCTCCTAAAGAATTGATGTTCGCTCCAATGAGGTAAGTATATCGTTGCAATGTAGTAAACGCCCATCATGCCCTACGACCGCATAGTGTTGCGGTGTGTCGCTGAAAATAAAAAAGCCCCAACATTGACATGCTTGGAACACGTCAATGATGAGACTTCTTTAAAGTTCCGACTCTACCTGGTCGGATTCACTCAAATACGATAGTATTCTGTGTGAAAAGTATTACTAATCACCAGTCGCGGGACAATTGTTACATTGACCGTCTCTTGTGTCGTTATCAACTGACGTGGCTTCGATCGCAGGATCATCTCGAACTACAACCATCCAAGATTTTACGCGATTTCCATCACCGTCCTTTATAGCACAGTAGTAGCGATAGTCATTAGAACTTTGATATGGAACGCTAATGGTTTTGCCGCGGCAGTTGTAACTCCAGAACACATCAACTTCACGACTTGAACTGTTTGAACTCCCACTGAGGACACCTGTCACAAGAACGAGCAAGACCGCAGCAAGTGCAACAGAGATTTTAGATTTAATTGATTGTTTAAACATGCAAACACCTCCAGTTGATTAGACCCTTGTATCAGAAAAAAGTTCGGACAAGAAAAAACGGTAAATCGGCAAATTTCGTATTTCAAATGATGTACCAAAAATCTGCCCTTCATAAAAGCCCCGTAGAGAGCCGAAATCGATCTAAGACGATGTTTAGTACCTTGTAAAATAATGAAATTTGAAGAGAAGTCTTGCAGCCGCAATGTGTTTGAAACTTCAAAAGGTACGGCAACTCTATTGTGATTCTCCTGTGCCGAGAAACTGATCCATGAGTATTAGCGACCGAGATCGACAGCTGCGTTCGTCAAAACTTGTACGTGCAGTACGTACTACGGGCGTTGTTGTTTATGGAGTGTTGGCGGGAACAATCGTATTTGCTTGCGGTGGCTTTCTCATACTCTTAATCTCGGGTTCGATTGTTGATATGATCGGTGTCGTGCCACGTGGGGAAATTGTGTTTGACCTACTAGTTGCTACCTTGGTGGTGAGCATCGCCTGTGGGACTCTATGGGGGGCTCTGAGAGCAAGAAAGCAGTTTCGCATAGACAACCAGAATAGTTTGACTGACCGAACTAAGGAGGAAACTGTACTCTGTGATAACTGCGGTTCTGCTCGGTTAGGAAAGTGGTGTAGTGTGTGTGGTCAGAACGATCGCGAATATCGGAGGTTGGTACCGGTGTTATCTGAGGTAGTCGGAGAGATGTTCGAAGCCGACTCCAGAGTGTGGAGAACCTTAAGAATTCTACTGTCAAAGCCTGGTCTGCTTTCTCTTGAATTTGCCCGAAATCGACGTGCCTACTACCTTTCCCCATTCCGGTTGTATCTATTTACGAGCTTACTGTATTTTCTCCTGATGTCTTTATTCGCGGGTTCAGCGGAAACAGATGATAGTGGTTCGTTGTTCTCATCAAGTGTTTTCTACGAGTACTTACCAATAAATATATTAGTAGCATTACCGTTGTACGCGTTGCTGCTTCAGTTTGTCTTTGCGGGCCAGCGCGGATACGCCGAGCACTTCGTGTTTGTTCTGCACTTTCAGACAATCGGTTTTTTCATTCTCATGTTTTTTATACCCTGGATAGTACTCGCGGATGATCTGTGGCAGTTCTTTGGGTTCTCTGCGTACTTTCTCCCGACTAGTGTTTATTTGTTTCTCGCGATCAAACGGTTCTACAGTACGAGTTGTTTGGCACGAGCACCGGGTTGGCTAGCTACCTTATCGATCTATATTGTGCTTTTTTGTACGGTGGTGATTGGAACTCATGCGATTACTGATTTACTCTCCTGAATCGACTTCTTTGCAACATTTGTAGAGGAAAGCAATCACGACATCGTCTTAATAACTGTTTTTGAGTGTGGACCGACTGTGCAATACATTTTCTACCCGAAGACGATCGATTAAAACTTTCTTACAACATTTTGGTCAAACAACTTAGATTTGCTGACATCCTGGGAGGTTATATGCAAAAATTTAACAATTTGAATCAGAATAGTCATTGGGGGGCATGTGCGGTATTGATCGTTGCGTGCTTCGGCTTTATCTGGTTGGGTACCCACCCAGCAACCGCAGGTCCTGAAAACACCACAACTACTGCGTCGAGTGGTCTCGTTATAAGCTTAAGTTCGGATGAGATTGCAACAGCCGTCTCGATGTATTTTGAAGACGAAGTGACACTAGAACTGGTAAGAATACTTGCAGTGAAGATTACCTCGCATTTTCACATTTCTGCTGCAGACGCAACTGATTTCGCCACCTGGATCGTGCATGCCTCGGACCAACACGATGTCAATCCAATTTTGCTTGCTAGTATTATTGCCACCGAAAGCTCGTTCCGCCAGAACGTGGTGTCGCATAAAGGCGCGATCGGCCCCGCACAGATCATCCCGAAGTACTGGGAAAAGTTTTGTGCTCCGCTCGACCTCAACGTACCAAGAGACAACATTGAATGCGGCGCACGGATTCTGTCTCATCTAGTGGCACTCTGTGACGGGGACGAAAGTTGTGCCATTCAGTCGTACAACATGGGGTTTTCTCGAGTTCAGAATGGAAAGAAATTAGAATGTGTTGAGCGCTATCAACGTAAAGTGGAACAATTTAAAGATCTATTCGGCAATTGCTCATACCAAGAGTGTGACTGTCAGAAGTGTGTCGATTGCTTTCATATCGTACAAAAATAACATCTGGAAAACACTACATGCTCGGCTGCTAAGAACCGAGCTGGTAAACGCTATCTATGTTCGTCGTCTAACACTTCCTCTTCTCTGACCGCTTTGCAGAGCAGTATGAAGAGGAAAATAAGTACGCCGACAGTTACTACTCCAAACCCAATAATTGCAATCGTGGTTGCCATTGTTTGAACTTAGTCGTACACCTCACACTATAGCAGTTCGCAAAACAAGCTACTAACACTTCAAAACTTACACACTAGTTGTCGTTATCGTCTAAATTAGACTCATCGGAGTTCCATGATTCACTGAATTTTCCAACTAAGAACTCTTCTAGTTTATCAGTCGAAATGTCCTTATCGACAATTTGACCGTTTGAATCAATCAAATAATTCTTTGGAATGAACGTTACTCCATAGGATGTAGCGATTTCTCCGTCAAATCCCTTCAATTCCCCCAGATTGACCCAAGGAAGTTCCTGCTCTTCAGACCGGTCCGCCCATAGTTCATAGATGTCGTCAATAGATATGGAAACGATTTCAAACCCATGCTCAGCATAGGACGTATACAAGTCTTTCAACGCAGGAAAAGTTGCGAGGCAGCCGCCACACCACGATGCCCAAAAATCTACTAGTAAATACTCGCTTTTCTCAAGTAGATCTTCCAAGTTAGTATCTTCGCCATCTAAATTGGGCAGTGTGAACTTAGATACATGCTTTCCAATTCCTAGACCTTTATCAATACCAATCGTTGCCAGGTATGAAGCATGGTCGTTCCGCGCATGGGTTACCCGACGCGCGACCAGGTCTTTGTCCAACGACTTAGATAACCGGTCGTAGATTGACTGTGCTTCCTCTTTCCCCCAAAAGGCATTCAGTTCCATCGCAAGAAGCGCGTTAATAGGATCGTCTGCGTTCCGCGCAACTTGCTGTAGAAAGTCGTAACGCACTCTATTCAACTTTCGTACCAATTCTCGATGAAGAGGAGTTTGATCGTCGTTTACTGATTCTGGATGATTTTGAAACTGTTGGTAAGCTTCAAGGTAATCCTTCCTTGTAGACAAATACGCCTCGCTTTGTTGCCACACATCAATCAGTCGTGCGTGTCTACTGGCGTTGCTGGAAGTGGCAAACACACCCTTGATCCACGAGCCTTGTGATTCGAGGGTGATTTCAGCATTTGGTTCGATAACCGCTTTCGTTTGAGTGTGACCCAGGTTTCCAATAATCAGAATGTTGACAATTCTCGGTTCTTGAACTTCCGCTTCGATGCTGAACTTACCTTCATCAAGCATCACGCTGCCAAAGTTCAACTTTTTACGTTCTCCCGTGTAGTCGTATTCACTAGACTGGATTAGGACTATCGCTCCCTCTAGGTCTCCATCAATGGAACTAAGATCACCGGAAATAGTAAACTTATTGGAGTGATTTTTTACACTGCGACTAACCCCGAGCAATTTCATTTGAGCGATATTCTCTATGACTACAAACGATATCGACACGTCCGGCGAAATCACGATGTCCAGTGTCAAAGGATCTTTCCCTCCCGCATCAACTACAACTTTTGCATCAATCGTTTTTTCGATCTCTCCGCTTAAAGTCACAAACCCTTTGTGAAATTGCCCCGAAGTAAGTTCGACTGTTTCTGTTTCATCTCTTGCATTCGTGAATTCATAAGAGATAACTACTTTCGCTGTATCGAAGTTCAATCTCTTGGTGTCGTGTTCGGGTATTATTACGGTAGCATCCCGTATTACGATACCTTTCGGTATTAGCTCTCCCGTGATCGTAAATTGCTGCGTAGCGTACGTCTCGGCTACAAGGAACAGTACTGCCGTGATCAGTGCCAGTATCCCAAGACAGTTTTTCGCGTGAATTTCCATATAGTCGACTCTGATTAAAAAGGGCGGGAAATGAGTGTATGTCTTTTTGATAGACGTTGATTTTAGTTTGTCATTGTAAGAATCTACAACAGCGTGGCTCAAAGGTATCTGTATAGCGTAGGCCTTCGTTAGTTCTATACTTACAGATACCTTATGGTGAGCCACACTCAAAAGATCAAATACGAGTCTGGATCACGTGAAAACAGTCCTCGTATCCGAATGCGGAAACAGCTTTGATGGAAACGCGTCTACATCCACACTTAACTGCTTTTCTAAGTAGAATTCGCGTCATGTTCGGCATCCTTATCCGGTGCTGCAATTCGTCGCCACGAGTTTGGCCTACGGTTTTCGTAGTGCCCCAGTTCTCGCAACTCGGTGAGAACTGTTGTTATTGAATTTATTGGGTATCTGACTTTGCAATGCAGCCCACCCCTATTTTCGTGTTCGTGCTCAATACGGCTCAAAAACTCGTCTGCGCGACTCTCAAAACCGATCGGAAACAATTTCTTGTCTAACAAGTAGTCACGGAAATTTTCGCGACCCAACGGTAAATTGCGCAGTTTGACTGACCCTTGAACGGAGTTTTTACGAAATTTTAGTGCTGTAAGCACACCGCTCAGAATCGACAATAGGTCCCTACCCTCTTTCAACGTCCCAGCATTAGATTTGACGTACTCGAACAAATTAGGGGTTTCCGTAAAACCACGCGCGATGCCTTTAGCGTCGATAGCTCAACGAGAACTTTATTCGTCGCCCTTTTGGATTGTGCGTCATCCCGTCGTATGCGAATTCGACATTCGCAAAGGGTGGGGGTTCATCGGTTAAATTCAAGATTGAAAACGCGACATTTAATCCAAAACGTTCTAGAAACCACTGTGCAGTGATATCTAGAGTAGTAAATCCATCAACTTCAAAACTACTGACGGGAACCCCGCCATAGCCATCGTGTGAAGCATCATCGGTATAAGATGAAATGTGATTGACATACGTAGTAATGCTCTTCGTGTTCCACGAATAAGTAAGGAATGTTTGTGATTTCCATTGAGGGATTGGAACCAGTAATGGATTGCCAAAGTTCAATCTACCTGCAGCATCCACACTCGGCCGAATGATTTGGTCGGCAAATTCAAGCGGTTTCAAATCGTAGTTCAGTGTGTACGTTCCGTTGAAGCCCGCTTGAAGTTGACCCTCGAGAAACGGAGTTGCCGTAATCATAGACCAGTCAATACCGGAAGTGTCTACCCCCGGCCAATTCACTAGAGGCACTTCAACGCGAGTAATCGATCGGGCATCGCACGGGTCACTCAGCGTGTCGGAGCGTCCGCTAGGACAGTAGATGAATTGGTGGACGTGGCTTCTGGTACTCGGTTTCGAGCTGTTTGCTCAAAAATCTACCGTCACAGACGTCCGTAGAGAGCGGATACCGACCTAAGACGATCTATATAGGTATATAGGTCATCCCAAATTCCTATTCTTTGACCTTATCCATGTGATGAGCTCACAAATGGATATTGACGGACTGTCCTAGATATCAGTATCCGCAAGGAACACATGATCGTCCAATGTCTGCAATTCTTCGAACGCTGCGATTGTAGGTTAATTTTGAGCTTGCGCTAAACGAGCTCCGCAACGCTGACACGAGAACTGCCTCGTCACTGCGCGTTTATAGCCCTCTTCAGTGAAGTAGTCCATTTGTGAAGGCTGGTTAATGAAAGCAATCTGCTGAACTGTTTCGCGCGGGCAAATACATGGACCGCACGTCTGCTAGCTCCTGCCAGTTATAGGATCAGTAGCGATAAAAAGGGAAGTAGTCTCGCGAAGCATGCGTTGTTATCCAAGTGGAATGTTAGGACAAAAATCCTTGCCTCGCCGTGCGATGCCTAGCCAAGCAGTACCCTGCTATGCATATCAATTCAATTGCAAATTCTACACGACTCAGAATCCGCAATGTAGCCTCACTCCGCCCGCATGTGTCCAACATGTGAAGAGTTCCCTTGTAAAACAAGGGTATGGAATGGGCAGGGTGAAACCGTTAATACGTAGGTTGGCCACACCCCGTCTCGAAAATGTGTGAAGTTTTCTGTCACAAACCACTGATAAGATTGACGGAGCGAGACCATTATTCTGCCAATCGGTACTGCTAGTTCCCTTTGTATATATAGGGTACTAATCCTTTTTCACTTCCACGATACGCGAGTTTTAACCGCTCTCTTGAGTCAACTTTTTCGTTCACACAGTCTTCAAGTTCGCGATGAGCATCGTAGTCGATTCCGTCAAGAGCTTCGACAGCTTTTCCGATAACTTCACTAAGACAAAGTGAAATCGCAGTATCTATATCCCAATGGACTTGGTTTTCTAACGAATCAGGAATGCGTACGGTGTTCATACAGCCACTTGCACTGAGCAGAAAGAGCATCGCAATAAAGGGTAGGAACTGTTTTCTCGAGATTAGAAACCCCACTGCAGACCAACCTCAAAACTCGTTTCACGGTCCTCTGACGTTTCTAAGAACTGATATGCAATAGAAATTGACGTGTTTTTCATGCCGATCGGAAAACGTACGCCGACAGCTCCAACCAATTCGGTAGATTCTTCTTCTTCGACTAAGGATGTCTCATCACCGAAGCTAACGCGTGTTTCGCTAGTGTGTCGAGTCATCGCAGCACCGGCTTTGGCAAACAGTGAGACGTTTGTATTCACGTAAAGATCATAAACCGCATTGATACCCACCACGGTATGCTGAGCGGTGGCGAGCCACGAAACCGGTAACACCTCGTCCATGTCCAAAGGAGACGGAGATATCACTTCAATCGAAATCATTCGTTCGGGAGTCGCGACGTAAGAGGCTTCAATACCCCACTGTTTGTTAAAGTTAAATCCGATACCGAAAGAAGGTTGAGCGCGGGAGCCGTCAATTTCATAGTCGACGGGAGTGTCTCCTAGTTCTCCCCTATCTTCAAATTTGGGAAGTTCTAAGTCGTTCCAGTAGGTAACGCCTCCATGTACATATACGCCTGCTTCCTTGGCACAGATTCCAGTTGTGATACCAGAAATTAGTAGAGTAGCAAGAACAACTCGGGGCAATGAAAAGTTTGAATTCTTCAAATTTAGGATCTCCTGTAGTCGACAGTTAAATTCCTTACGTGAATGTAAGAATGGACTTAAAGGAATTTTATTCATCACGTTTTCGAAGTGTCGATGTGCAGATTCGCCCTCCCCTGCCGGTTAGTCTTACTTCGTCTGTGAAGAAGTTCATCATCCAACCACTGATTCGAGGTCAAGTTTGGGAGTCTAGTGCTCACATTGATAGGTCAATTTATCCAACCTATGTACAAGTACTAGCGCACCAATTAATAGGTGCAGATGCCGATGAGATTGACAAAGGAGAGGCAGAGAGTGCGGGTTCAGAACTCTATTAATATGCAATAGGATCGGGAGATTCTTATCTCTTAATGGAAATACTGAGTTTGCTAGTAAGTTTATTTGACGCACCCTTCTTTCTCAGGAGCCGGTGGCGTACTGAAAACGATTTAAGACGGTGTTTGGGGGACTGTTTATATTCAAAATGACAATTCGGCTTGATTGAAGGGAAGTTCCACATCTTGCAACTAAATTTAGGGATTTACAGGGATAACTACCCAATATTTAATCACGAACAACTAACTGATGCAGAGCGCGAGTTGTTGTATATAGTTCGCGTTTTCGATAGAAAAGCATCAAGTCGATAACTAAGCTTAACGTGGGACCGCCATGTTCCAGACACACACGTTAGTTGAGTTTTATGTACGGACTTCAAAAATTCAAAGGGGTTCCCTACCTCTACCCACTTAGTTTGAGCGCTGCTTGTCGGACCGAAAAGATTGAGCTCTAGTATCCATCTATAGTCTTGACCGTCTGGATGGCTACAGGTTGATGCGAAATAAGTCTCTACCACGCTTCCAGACCGTTTGGGTGCGCCGTGATCAAGCGGCCAACATTCATATGTTCATCGGCAGTCAGCGATATCATCAAACCTTCTTGAAGGGGATTAGTTCGCTGTAGAGGATTCAAACTCACAGGTTGAAACGGAAACACGCCTGCTCGTTCTGGATCGTCAATCGATCGCCAAGGTTGTCGTTCCAAAGTGGATTCGGTAGAACTAGCTAGCCGAAGAATTGGTTTCTTCGTGGTTTCACCAGTTTCGTTTTTTGTCTCGAGAGGCATTCGATCGAAAACACCAAGGACATCTAACTCTTCAAACGCGATGTCTGACACGTTTGATTGAGCATCATAGTTAGTTGAAGGGTTTTCTGCCGTTTGCGCAGACGCAACATGAAGAAAACCGACCATCAACATCGTTAAACAAACTTTGTTATACATCTTTGTACTCCTTCAAAGAAAAATTACAAGTCGTCTAGATTGGACTCATTATTGATGGTAAAGTTCAAAACAACTAAATCAATTCGAGAAAATATGCATTTCCTATAATTGAATTTATCGGACAAAAGCTAAGTTCTCTTCGAGACGCGGGTGAGCCGGATCCGGTAGTCGTGTTGGCGATAGCGCTTCTGCTTGTTGCACCAACCGCACGTGTAGGTCTTCTCATGGGCTTTCGGCACGACCTCGCCCGCA
>VXUA01000010.1 GCA_009837185.1 Gammaproteobacteria bacterium
AAGGCGTTGCCGCCCAGGGACAGGTTTTCGAGGTTCTGCAGCTGGCCCAGCTCCGCGGGGATCGCCGTCAACCGGTTGCCCCACAGGGACAGGTCCTTGAGGTTCTGCAGCTGGCCCAGCTCCGTGGGGATCGGGCCCGTCAAGACGTTGCCGCCCAGGGACAGGTCCTTGAGGTTCTGCAGCTGGCCCAGCTCCGCGGGGATCGGGCCTATCAGCTGGTTGTGCGACAGCCACAAAACTTCGAGGGTTATCAGCTGGCCCAGCTCCGCGGGGATCGGGCCCGTTAGCTGGTTGTTCGACAGCCGTAACCCGATCACTTTCCCCGCGTCATTGATTTGTACCCCGTGCCATTGATCCAGGGGCCGATCACTTAACCAGCCCGTGCTTGTTTTCCAGTAGTTATCGCCGCCCGTGGCATGGTAGAAAGCCGTAAGAATTGCCCTTGCCTGGGGATCCGCAGGGCCTGGGGTTTGCACGGCCGGAACGGCGGGGCCATCGTCTCGAAACGCCGCGGCGACGATGAACACGAACGCCGCGAACCAGACGGCGGGCCAGATCCGGCGCGAAGCCGCCCGCGGACGCCATGTTTCAAGCTGTTGCACGATCAACCCCCTTTCGTTGCGTCGGTCAGAATTGCCAGGAAAGGCCCGCGGACAGGTAAAACCAGTCATTGCGGGCGATTACCAGGCCGCCCCCGGCGGACAGGCCGCCCCCGGCGGTTTCAGATCCCCCGCGGATCTCAAGGCCCGCGTGAACGGCCGCGGCAGGGTCTATGCTGGTTCCAGCCACGTCCAGGGCCCCCAGCTTGAGACGACGCCACAGGACGCCGGCGGTCAGGTCGATCCGCGCCCGGCCGCGCTCGATCCGCGCCCCGCCCAGCAAGGGAACGTCCTGGGCGTCTATCTTGCCCCCGGCGAAACCCACGGCCCCCGGCGGCAGCTCGAAGGACAGGCCGCGGTGGTCCGTGTATCCGGACCAGGCCAGGACCGCCCCCCAGGACGTGGGATACAGGCCGGCCAGGCGGACGGACGGACCGCCGTCCGACACGTCTGCAAGCTCCCCGATCGGAAACGTCCAGCCGGCGGAGATCTCGACCGTCAAGGCGGGGCTTTCCCCGGACTGCGCGGCCGCCGGAAACGTCCAGGCCGCGACGAATACCAGGGCGGCCAGTACCAGGCCCGCGGCGCGGCAGCGGCGGTTCGCGTGTGTGGTCAGGCTGCAGCCTGTGGCTGTTTGCATGGTTTCCCCCTTATTCGTTTCAATTGCATGACGGTTTAATCAGGGCGGTCGACGCGCAGCCGGCCAGGACCGTCCGGATCGCGTCCGCTTCGGCCGGATCCATTGCCAGGCCGTACTTGCGTTTTACCTCGATCCAGGTTTGAACGTACCAGCAACGATTATTTGCGGGCAGCCATTCGGCCGGGTCCTTGTCCGATTTTTCCTGACGGTTCAGGGCAGGGGCTGCCGTGGTCAGATTGTCCAGGTCCTGGGCGTAGGCCGTCCGCCGCTGGACCGTCCAGGCCGCGGCCCCCGAATCGTGCGCTTCGGCCGCGGCTACGATATGCTCTATATCCGTCTGGCGAAGGTCTGAAAAGCAGCGCAGCGAATACGGCGAAAAGTGGCCGCCCTGGGCGTCGATTATCCGTTGTTCAATCGCCGCCGGGTAGTCGTAATCGCCCCGGTCGTATCCGGACCGGGGCAGCTCGGGGGCAATGACGATCCCGGCAAGGGCGTTGCTTCCGGGCGGCGGGGCGGATCCGGGCGACGTGGGCGCAGCTGGCGCGGCGGGGTTTCGTTCGCAGCTGGCGAAAACGGCCAGGGCAATCAGGATCAACAGCGACGGGCGGATTGTGTGCATGGCGGCCCCTTCCCCCTTTGGGGGTTTCAACCCTCGCCCAGGACTTCGACGATCTGGCCGGTATCGACCGACACTTCAACAAGCACGTATTTTCTCACGCGGCCCCCAAAGGCGTTTTTGGCTGTGTACTCCATCCGGACAATGAACGTTTTGGGATAGCCGGTCCCTTTCAAGGTCTTAGTTTCCAGGTGCTCGAAACTCCCTGGGTCGTTCAGTCTCCTTTGAACCTCTGAAACCAGCCGCCTATGGCTGCCGTCCCACGGGCTGAATTGCGCGTCTATCTTCTCCTGGACCGAATCGGCCGGCGTTCGTGTGGTCTCGGGCTTGTCGCCGGGCAGAAAGCAGACCGCGCAGGATAAGAAAAGCACGGTGGTAATCAGCAAGGCACCTAACAGGCCCTGCTGTGGTCGTACCCGCCCCGGCAGATTCGATCCCCAGGGTTCGGACCCTTCTTCTGTTTCGTGGACAACTTGCTGCCCTTGCTCGGCGTCCGATACCTCCGGAATACGGCCGTCCTCTCGACCGCAAGTTTGACACACTCCACGGACTATCTGATCCGATTCACAGAATGGGCACTTTTCGTTTGTCGGTCCCATTTGCCCGCCCACCTTTCAAGTTGGGCCGGGTGCGCGGTCGTGCGACCTACAACGACGACATGGGACACGCCGCGCTTGTACTCGAGGCCCCGGCCGTCCTCGTATGGCTTTCCCATGCCGCCCCGGGCGGATGCTCAAGCAAGCTAAATAGCCCGCGGCGGCGGCCGCGTCAAGGCCCGCGGATCCGCGGCGGGGCGGTCCTGCGCAAATCGGCATTATGTAAACTTGAAATCGGCCGCCCTGCGGGGGGGTAGACCGGAAAAGGGGTAAACACCCCCGGAAATCGGCCTTTTTAGGACCTGGACGGGCCGGCGGCGGCGGATCCAGGCAAAACGGCGGGGGTTTCCGGGGCGGATCCGGCCGCGGACGTGCTCGAGATCCGACAAACGCCAGGACCTGGCCCCGGACGTGCTCGAGATCCGCCCCTGGACTTGCTCGATCCGGACCGCCGGCGCGGTCATGGGGCCGCCGGGGGCCTCGAGCTGGCGAAAGGTCGATCCAAACCGGCAGGGATCCGGCCGCGGACGTGCTCGAGGTACGCCCCTGGACCTGCTCGATCCGGAAACCGCCAGCGGCGGCAGAGCTGAAACCGCCAGCGGCGGATCCGGACCACGGACGGGCGAAACGGACGCCGCGGATCCGGACCACGCCGGCCGCCAGCTGCAGCGGACGGGCAACGATCCACAACGTGGACGGCAACCCCCAGGAAAAACGCGCGTTGCGTTACGTCCGGCCGCGAGATGCAGGACCGACAGCTGGAAGGGACGGCGGCGCGCGGCCGGACGTAACGCAACGCGCGTTTTTCCTGGGGATCTTATCCTGGCGGATCCCGCGGATCCACCAGGTCGACCAGGTGAACCGCCACAGGCGGCCACGAAACCGCCGGGGGCGGTACGCCGCGCCGTCGATCCAGGGGCCGCCGCTGGCGGTTTCCGGATCTGCCCCTGGCGATTTTCAGATTTTTTTTTTTTGCCGCGGCCGCGGACGTCGACGGGGATAATCATATCCCCCAGGGGGGCCCCACGTTTCCGGATCGCGTTTTCCCCTGGCCGGCGGCCGTGCTCGATCCGGGGCCCCTTCGCCCCCTTCGGGGGTTTCTTAATCCGCCGCGGCCTGGCCGCTTTCCGGATCTGCCCGCCGCCGCCGGGCGTTGCGCCGGGCCTGGGATCTCAACCTTTCCCGGACCAGCGGCAGACCGGCCGCCAGGGATTCGCGGGCCAGCTGCGCAAGCGGCAGCTGGTACTTGTCCGCGGCCGCTTCCAGCGCCGCCTTGAAATCCGCCGGAAGGTTCAGCGTCATCGACGCGTCGAAATGCTGTTGCTTCCTGCCCTTCATGCCTTGCCCCTTTCTCCATGCGACCGGTAAAACGACCGGCCGCCGGTACGCGGCGGGCCTGGCGTCCAGGCCGCCGCCTCGACGTGGACTAATGGGGGGCGGCATTAGACCGGATCCGGACCGGCCCTTGCCCGGTCGAAGATCGGCCGCGGCCCCCGCATACTACACGTACCGGCGGTTTGACCTGGGGGATCAAGTCTTTTTCATGCCCTGTCATTTAGTGCTTGCGGGGGCGGTTTTAACTTCGTATAATTACAGTTATTGGAAGTTGTAACGGCCGCAACCCATCGCGAAAGGATCCAAACATGGACAAGCAAACGACCACTAAAAACCCCCGCCAGGGGCCAGGCGAAAACCGCCCCCGGCGGACCGACGAAAACCCCCGAAGGGGGATCGACGAAAACGCCTTGCGCGGGATCGTTGACCCTCGAAGGGGGATCGTCGGAGATCAACCACGGCCGCCGGTCGACCATACCCCCGCGGGGGGCCTGGTGGTCCACGAAAGGGCCGAAGGGCCCCAGGAAACCCCCGAAGGGGGCCAGGACCTGGCCGCGGACGTGCTCGAGATCCGGACCGCCCAGGATCGCCAGGACCCGGCAGAAACTCCCGAAGGGGGCCAGGACCTGGCGGAAACCCCCGCCGGCGGCGGACTGCAGGAACCGGTCGAAGATCCATTGCGGGGCGTCCTGGCCCTGGCAACGGCCGCCCTGGCCCCCAATTCCCGCACGGCCTACAAACGGGCCATTGAACGCCTTGCGCGGAGCTTGAACGGCCAGGAGCTGAACGACCAGGCCCTGGCCGCCCACGTCCAGGACCTGCACAACCAGGGGCTGGCCCCCGCGTCAATCGCCATCGTGCCCGCCGCCGTCCGGTACTACGCCAGGGCCCACGGATCCGCCCCCGGCGGATCGAGCACCGCCGGCCCGGATCCAGTCGGGCCCCTTACCAAAGCGGCCTTGAAGATCATACGCCGCGAAGGACGCGGCCGGGGCCGCGGACAGGCCGGCGGGATCAGGTGGGAACAGGCCGACGCAACGGCGGCCGTCGCCGGCAACGGGGGCCAGGACCTGGCCGGACTGCGCGACGCCGCGATTATCGCCGTTATGAGCGATTGCCTGTTAAGAGTGTCGGAGCTGGCCGCCCTGGACGTCCAGGACGTGGAAACCGCCGCGGACGGATCCGCCCGCGTCCACGTCCGGGCCAGTAAGACCGATCAGGAAGGGAAAGGCGAAACCCTGTACGCAGGACCGCCCACGGCCGGCCGCGTCCAGGCATGGATCGACGCCGCCCAGGTCCAGGACGGGCCCCTGTTCCGCCGGATCCGCCGCGGCGGACACGTGCAAGGGTCCAGGCTGACCCCCAGGGCCGTCGCGGAGATCGTAAAGAAACGGGCCGACGCCGCGGGGATCGACCCGGCCAGCGTGTCCGGCCATAGTCTGCGCGTCGGCGCGGCGCAGTCCCTGGCCGCCGCCGGCGCGGGCGTCGTCGAAATGCAGACCGCCGGCCGCTGGAAATCGCCCGACATGCCCGGACGATACGCACGGAAACAGCTGGCCGCGAAAGGCGCGGTTGCAAAGCTCCGACATGGGAAGTAAAGCAAACGGACGCCGGCGGGGATCCGCCGGCATGAATAGGGGGTTAATCGTGCTTGAGATCCTGGCGACTGTCGTTTTCATGGCCGCCTTCCTCGAGGTCTGCGCACGGATCAACGACTGGCTGGACCGGCGGGATTGACAAACCGGCATGGCTGGCCGCAAGGTCCGCCCAGGGCCAGCCCCTGGACGTGCTCGAGATCTAAAAGGCCCGCGGGGATCCGCCAGCTTCGACCGGCGGCCGGCGGGCCTTTGCTTTGCCCTTTCAAGGGGGGCCGCGTGCGGCGCGGGCTGCTCCATAAAGCCCGCCGCGCCGCGTCTACGCGCCGCCCGCCTGTCTGTCTGTCTACGTTAGTAGACGTAGACGTAGACGTAGGCGGAGCCCGAAACCCCCGTAAAATAGGGATTTTTTCAAAAAAACGTGACGGCAAACCCCGGTAAACGTGACGGCAAACCCCGGTAAACGTGACGGCAAACCCCGTTGAGCATTACGGACCGGGGTTTGCCGTCACGCGGGCGGCAGGATCCGCCCGCGCTCGATCCGGATTTCCCCGTCCGCTTCCAGGCCGCGCAGGGTTTTCCGCGCCCGTTCTAACTGCTTTCTTTTCAGCTGGCCAGTCGCGTCCGCGGTGGCAGGGTAGCACAGGGCCAGCAGCTCGCGGTCCGTGCAGGAAGGGTACGCGTCCGGATCCTGGACATGAACCCAGGGGGCGCGGTCTGTCCTGGACGCGGGAATCAGGTTCCGCCCAGGATCGAACCAGGCAAAGGCCAGGTTGAGCAGGGCGCGGTACGCGAGGGCCGACCGGACGCCGTAAAAACCCAGGCGCGGGGAAACCACGGGGCCGGGGCCGCTGCCCGGCGGCAGGTCCACGTCCAGGATCAGAGTATCGTCCAGTGAGACGGGCCGGTTGACTATGCGCACTACCCGCCACAATCCGCCCTTGCCGTCCGGATCGCGCCAGGGAATCAGGGCGGCGGAGGAATCCAGGGCGTCAAACGCTGCAGTTATCCGGGCGTTTCGGTCGCGGGGTTTCGGGATCCGGCCATCCCACAGCCTGGCCAGGAAGTCGCGGTACAGGATCCGCAGGCGGCGGGGGCTGCCGTCGCGGTCGTACAGGCCCAGGGACAACACGGCTTCAATCCAGATCCGCAGACCCAGGGGCGCGGCGAAACCGCCCCACTTGTCCGCCTTTCCCGCGCCCAGGTCGTACAGGCCCAGGGGCAGGCATGGGCCGGTTACGTCCGGACGCTCGAAACCTGGTAGGACCAGCTGCCCGCCTTTCCCGTCCGCGGCGGCATGGGCCGCGGGGGTGAACAGCTGCCCGTTTCTTCGCTTGGCGTCCTTTTCCGCGGCGGATCCGAACACCTGGGCCAGTTTCGTCGGGAAAATACGGTCCGGGCGCGTGTTCGGTTGCGCGTCGGCCGGCCGGTTGCGCCAGGCGTCCAGGACCGGGGCCGTCGGGTCATGCTCCGACAGGTCCAGGCCGGTCAGCTTTTCCAGGCGGGCAAACGTGGTCCGGATCTTGTCCAGGGATCCGGACATCGCCAGGCGGTCGCGATCGGGCAGCAGTCCAAGCCATAAATGCGTATCGTTCAGGACGTCCATTGCCATTTTATAGACGTCCCCCGCGGTCTTGAATCTTCGCACGTCCGCCGCGACGATTTTAGCGGCATAATCCGCGATCTTGCCCGCTGCGTCCGGGGGGATCTCTAAGGTCTGTACGTGGGACCAAACAACCTCACACAGTGTTACCGCCCGTTCGACGGCCGCCTGGATTGCTTCGGGGGGACATTCCCCGCCCGATAGCCAGGCGTCCACGTCCGCCAGGTCCTGGGCGTCGATCTTGCCGCCGCCGGCCGGGTGGATCTCGTCGGATCCGGACGGCGGACAGGCCTTGCCGTCCGCCCTTCCCCCGCAGTACGGCCGGTCTGTCCGTGGCGGATCAAATGGGGCCTGGCACAATTCGCACTTGGAATAGGAATAGCTGGCCGTCATGGTTAGATCTTCCTGTTTTCCTTCCTAAAGGAAGCGGCGGATCCAACGGACAAAGACCAGGCGGGCCGCTTCCTCTCGCGCCCAATAAACCCCCCGGATCGGATCGAGTACAACAAGTAATTTTTCAGGTTGACGGGCCCGTCTGGCATGGGTATTCTGAATAGACATCGCCTTTTCCTTTCGGTTGGGGAACCGGGGTTAAGGATGATACAATAAGGCCCTTGCGGAGCTGCTACTCCGTGGCCTACGAGTTGCCGCCCCCCGCGATTTTCGTGGGGGGTTTTCTCGTACTACATTATGGCGATTCCAAGCCGCCTTGTCAATGGATCGACCACGGCCTGGCGTTCCGGATCAATCGAAACTGGGAAGGTTGCACATGATGACCGGCCGGCGGTCCGGAACGATCCGCCGCGTGGCCTGATTCGTCGGCTTGATCCCGGCGCGAAATTCCGCCATGTACCGGTACGAATAGGCTGAAATCCAGTGGACGGACCTGTCCGGGCAATACCCCATGAAATCGTTGTAAACGTCCGCGGATAGCACTTCAACGCCGCCGGGGGTGAAAAGATCGTCCCCCGCCGCCCGGAAATGACCGCCCGTTGTCCTGTACCCGTCCATGTTGATCCGGCCATCAAAACCAGGATACTCGAGATGTACGAAATTCTCCGTCCCGCTGCAGTAAATATGCCCCATGCCAGCGTTGTGCCCCATTTCGTGTAGCAGGTTCCCCCCCATATCGAAAACCCCGTCGAAGTAGTCAACCACGGAAATCGGATAGCCCATCAACGCCCCCCCGGGAGCACCGCGTTTGTATCCCTTCTGGGCGTCGGGGGAAATGACCGCGACGTGGAAATCCAAGTATGATCGGGCTATAGGTTCTATAGATTCCCGGCGGTCCGGATCGTACCAGTTGCGTTTTCCCTCGTGCAGATCTTCCAGCATCCTTATGGCCGCTTCAACCTGGTCATTCCCCCAGTAGGCATAGGCTGTTGAATCTACAACAATCGCTTCCCCGACTTCTATTTCCGTGATGACAAATGGCGTGTATCTAAACCACCAAAAGCTTGTCCGGTCGACCAGGTCCTGGAGCCACAGGGTTTCAGTTTCGACCCCGGACGTGTCGGTCGCTACCGGATGGAACACGATGCGGGACGGCAGGGCCCCGTACAGGTCCAGGTTGACGCGGAAAGTGAGCTCGTCGAATAACTGGTGGCGGGTAGTAGGCTGATCGTAAAACAGTTTCCAGGGCTGTACGCCCTCCGCGGTGTTTCCCTCACTCATCGACCAGGGCAGTTTAAACAGGACTTCGACGAAACCGGTTCGCCAGCGGCCGGTCCGGTTGGAAAACCGGCGATTTACCGCCCCCCTTACCCCTGTTTCGAGTCCGTCCACAAGATGTTCCTTGTAAAACCTGGCCGGCTGTGCTCCGGAGCCGTCCCCTTCGGGTTCATGGGCGTCGAAGTCGCCGGACTGAACGTAAGCCAAAAGGACCTGGCCGTCGTCATACTGTTCCTGGGCCGGTCGGTCATTAAGGTCCGGCAGGGCGTCGAAGTCCGACAGCTCCGACACGTCGAAATGCACAATAACCGGCTTGCTTTCGTCATACTGGCCGCCGCGTTGCCCGTATACAAGCACCCGCCCCCCGCTTGTGTTGGTAATGCGCACGGATCCGGGCTTGATTCCGATGGTCCGAGGGCGGACATCCGCGCCCGCGGCCTGTGTTGCGCTCGATACGGCCGCGGTCGGCGTGCTGGACGTGTCCGGCGGCGTATCGGCCGGACGGGGGGCTGGCAGCTGGGTGGGGGTT
>VXUA01000062.1:0-537 GCA_009837185.1 Gammaproteobacteria bacterium
CCGCTTCGACAACGCCGACATCAGGGTGGCCGTCGACAACTTTCAGACCTCCTACTCGCGCGAGCAGGACTGGACTCTGGCCGATGGAGCATCGGCAAGCCTGCTTCCCCGGATCGACAGCATCGGTGCGATCCCTGCCGGGCCGACAACAACGGACTACACCAAAGCGCTGGCAGGCGCATGGGACCGGCTGGACGAGCAGGATGCCGACTGCAGGCTGCTGATCTGGTTTACCGACGGTGAGCATGTAACTGTGGCCCCGGCTGACGAGGTTGCGGCCGAGGAGTGGGCCGAGTTGAGTGATCTCTGTCAGAGCTCGGCCATGCAGCATCTGCGCGACAGCACCTGGGTGGGAGCGGTACGGCTCGTGGCCGACGACTCGAGCAGTGAGACGCTCCGGTACTTGTTCGGTGAGACGGGGAGGGCATGTGCCAGCCCCTTGCGAGGCGAGATCTACGATGACTTCGACCCGGCCGACCTCGACAGAGTCCTGCACGACATAATCGCAGGCCCGACGGAGGATGTGCTGTTCCAGGA
>VXUA01000062.1:547-1995 GCA_009837185.1 Gammaproteobacteria bacterium
GAGTACGAGACCTGCGAGGGCGGGATCGGCTCGAGGGAGCAGCCCTGCGCGGTCAGCTTTCGCCTCGACTCCTCGCATGAGAGCTTCCGTGCCTTCATTGACCTGACGTTCCTCGGCCAGGGCGTCCGGAACCCGCACCTGGTCCACACGGTGCTGCAATCGCCATCTGGCCCCTCTGGACCTACCGAGAGCCCCACTATCGGCGGCAGCGGCGAGATCGACCCAGCCGAGGCGGACGGTGCCTATCTGGCGGTCCCGCCGTTCTGGTTCTATACCCGAGCCCAGTACCGCAGTGAGATCCAGGTTGTTGGGCACCAGGCCGCCGCGCAGCTGACCAACTCCAGCCAGTGGCAATGGCAATGGGAGGGCGAGTGGTCCCTGCTGTTCTTCGGAGACACTCCTGCGGCGCAAGAAGATGCCCGGCGAGCAGCAGCGGCGGTGCGGGTGCAGCGCGACGACTCGCCGTACATAGACAGCTTCGGGATCGACGACCAGTGCAGCGTAAGCGGGTTCGTCGTCAACTATCCGACCGACGAGTACTCCGACGTTGCGCTGCGGCTCAGCGTGGACGCAATCGACGGGGCGCCCGTCTACCCAACTCGCCTGTCGCTCACCGAAACGCCCCTCGCTGTCCCGGATGACAATCGCCGCTTCGCGGTCCCTGGCATCTTCGATGAACTCGCGGCCTGGGACAGTCCCGAGCGTGGAGGTAACGGCACGAACCTGCGCGCGGCTCTGACACAGCGCGGCGGCATCGAGCTTGTAGCTGTCCTGAGCCAGACATTCCAGTACGCCGGAGCGTCCGATCCGCTCGTGTGGACTCGCGACATCGGACAGCTGGAACTCAGCCAGCAGGAGTCGTCGCACCTGCAGGGACTGATCGACGGCAGGGGTGAGAACCCCATGCTATGCCTGCCCATCTCACCGGGTCCTTGGATGGCGACGGACGTGGTTCTCGGCGTTCTGCAGCAGGACTGGGGCGGCGCGAGCCTCGGGGTGAGCGCGGACCGTGGCGTGCTCCCCACAACCCTGGGACTGGCCGCCGAGGCCGTCGAGCTCTCGGGGACCGACGCTGCTTTGCTGTCACCCATCGAAATCAACAATGAGGAATGGACCTGCGAGGTTCCGGCGGCGGACTCGGGGTCGAACCGATTCACGTGTCCCGAGCCCATCGTCGTGGAAGTCGGCACCGACCTGCCGCTTCGTCCGACCCTTGATCTGCACTTCCCGCTGACCGTCACCGAGTCCCCGGGCTCAGCCGTAGGACTCCTGGAGCGCTTCGGCTACGAACCGGACTCCGCCGGACACGGAACGAGAAGCGAGGTTCTCGCCGATGCGCTGAGCCGGGAACGCCGCTCAGAGACATTCACGACCGAGCTTGATGCGATCATCGATCCCGATGCCGTCTGGCGACCCTCGGACTTCCAGTTGGCGATCGTCCCCGAGGA
>VXUA01000062.1:2005-8941 GCA_009837185.1 Gammaproteobacteria bacterium
CCCCGAGGAAGCGATGAGCGACGGTGCCATCGACATCGAGAGCCTTCTGGTGAGCGCCTCCCCGGGCGAGTTGCCGGCCAGCGTCCGCTTGGAATCCGTCAGGCTTGTCTCAGAATCCGATCCCGTAGGGCGCGATGCACTGACTGCCGGCGCAAGCCAGTGGACGTGTGAGATACCAGGCTCGGTGAACGGCGGCGGGCGATTCGCCTGCGCCGACCCCATCGCGGTGGACATTCCACCCGAACGGGGTTCCGAGATGCGGCTGGTCGCGAGGCTTTGCTTCACCCAGGAGCCCGCAGCCGTGAACGAGTTGCTGGAGCGCCTCGGCGTGTCCGGTGCGGTAGGAAGCTCTGAGACCCTTGGGCTGATCGGAGGTGACTGCGACAAGCCTGCTGTGGAGGTGCAGGATCCGCCGATTCCGCCGGGTTCCATACTGGTCAAGTTCTTGCCCATGCTGGTGGCCCTGATCGCGGCCGCCGCGGCGGCGCGGGTATTGATCGCATGGCGGCTGCGTCCGTGGCAGCCGCTGGGTTCGCCGGACTACGCGGTGCTACCCCTCGATAGCGATGCTGGTGGAGCCCCCTTGCCAGGGCCCGATCCGTCCCAGATTTGCATGGACCTTCAGCAGCGCAAGTCGGTGACGAGCATCGAGGGAGTGAGGCTGCGGTCGCTGTGGATGCCGCTGCTACGGGGCGGTGCACCCGGACTACGCGCATCATCGGCGTCCGGGGACTGCGTCGGCCCGGCAGGACACAAGCGTCGCCGTCGAGGCGGCCGCACCGAGGCAGTCATAGGAACTGACCTGGTGAGGGGCTGGATCGTCCACGACCCCGGTAACGATCCCCGCCTCATCGTGTGGGATCTGCCGTTCGATGACGACGACACGCGACGCGCTCGGATCATCGATGCAGAACGAGATGCGGCGCTGGCATGGGAGCGGTATCGAGCCTCAGTCCCAGCCGGTGACCTGACGCCGGGCGACAGCGTCGCCGGATCGGCCGATTCGGACTCTACGGCGGGGCATCTGACCGAGTCCGATCCCGCTCTACGGGATCCCTTCGCCCACGACTTGAGCGACCGATCAGACGACAACGGACAAGACCCAGACGACGCCGACCCCTTCGGCCGAGACACCTAGGAGAAACGAATGCTCAGACCGGCCATCTTCATCGGCTGCGGCGGCTCGGGCACCAAGGCGGTGCGCTACGTGCGCGACGCCGTGCAGCGGCGCCTAGACCATCGCGGCTGGGAAGGCGGAATCCCCGACGCATGGCAGTTCATCGGACTCGACACACTGGCCATTCAGGAGGATCCCACGGAAATCCCTGAGATGCCGGCCGCGGACTTCTTGTCGATATCGGGGACATACGTCCGCTACAGCGATCTCTATGAGGCTCTGATCCGCAAGTACAGTACCGAAGGCCCCGTCCCGAAGTCCCGACCGCTGTGTGGGTGGCTTCCTGACCCCAGAACAGCCAAGATTCCGCTCAAGACCGCAGCCGGGCAGAACCGGGGGATCGGCCGTGCCGCAGGTCTGCTGTCATTGGAAGGTGCGGTACTGGATCGCCTCAGTGAGGCCTTCCTATCCACTGCGGCCGGGGGGCCGCAGCTTCACGAGGTTGCAACCTGTCTCGGCGTCGAGTCTGAACTCGGCGGCGCCACCCCCGAACCGCTGGTGGTGGTCGTCTCCTCAATGGCGGGGGGAACCGGTGCAGGCGTTGTGCTCGACGTCGTAGATCTTGTTCGGGCCTGTGATCCCCGCGGCGGCTATCCCGCGCTGGTGCTGTTCACCAACGACATCTTCGACGTCACGAACTCGGGTTCCATGGCGGCAAACTCGCTCGGCCTGATGAGCGAAATGCTAGCCGCCTACTGGTCCAAGCCTGGGGAGATCGAATCCCCGCTCCGGACGAAGGCCGTCACTGAACCGGGCGTGGGTCCCCACGCCGTGTTCTTTGTGGGACGCTACAGCTACAGCGGAGCGGATCTTGGCGACACCGCAGAGGTGTATCGAGCCACGGGCGAGGCGCTCTCCACTTGGGTAGCCGACGGCGTCGTCCAAGAGCAGATCCAAGACTTCGTCAAGGGCAACTGGCAACGCTTGGCCAAGGACAATCACGGCGGCTATCCGTTCGCGCGAGAGCAACTCTCCGGAGCGGCGTCCTCCTTCGGAGCCGCGAAGATCACGGTCGGACGGGACCGGTTCTCGTTGTGGGCAGAGCGCTTGCTAGCTCGTCAAGTACTCGAGAGCCTCTCTGAGGGCCATTTGCGCCTGAGTCCGCTGTCTGACCGGTCCGCCGACGATCCCGAGAAAGAGCAGATCGAGACGCTAGGCCGGCACTATGCCGACCGAATCCACCGCGGCGCTACCTCAGGCGGCAATGCAGCGCGAGGTTTCCCGTCCGCGGCGGAGCATTTCGCCGCAGCTAAGGCAGTGCGAAATGTGCGGGACCAGGTAGTGGAGGCGCTTCAGTTCCCGGCTGGCCAAGAAGCTCCGGGAGACCAATGGGAGCGCCGGCTCAAGGCCGAGGGTGGCCGACTGGCTGATGAATGGGCCGCCAAAGCCGACGTCCCACCGGACGGCCAGTGGTGCCACAAGATGGTCGAGGCGACTTGTAGGGCGACATCGGCGGTGGCGGCGTTGTCGTCGCTCAGCGTCGCCGCCGCCGCCCTTTCGCACGTGGCCGAGAAGATCAACCCCGCGGAGGTGAACAGCATCCGCACTACAGCCGCCAAGGCCGAGGAGGCCTACAAGACTGAGGTGAAGAGAGGCCTTGACGCGGTCCGGGTGGACAGCCAACTGAGGGGCGACTCCGACGAGGTGCGATCCGCTGCCGAGAGCATCGCCCAGGGAGTCGCGCAGCGGTGGCGTGCCAAGCGGCTCGAACATGCGGCAGACACGATGGAGGCTGCAGGCGAGCAAGTGTTCGGAGCGGTGCGGCGGGCCGTTCAGGCCGCACAGCAAGAGGTTGGCCAAGCGCTCGATGAGGACAGCGTCAAGGCCTGGCCGTCCAGCATTAACGATCTGTCGGGGCGCTACCTGCCCTCCACCGTCGAGTTTCCCCTGGAACTTCACGACAATTGGCCCGCTCTTCTTAGCGACCTGTGCGGCGAGGCGCGTATCGATGGCGTTCCGTACGGGAACCTGACCACCGACGCGCTCCGCTACAGGCTGATCGCGGGCGACAGCGACATGGCGCCCCTTGTCCGACCCGGTGAGCATCACCGCTGGCAGCCCGGCCAGCACGCCGACGTGGTCTGCGACGCTGGCGAGGACGACATCGAGAAGCGGGTGCATGAGTGGACCCGACGTCCCGGTGAGCGATTCAACCGGACCGTGAGCGAGGGATTGCGCTCGTACCTCGCAGAGGAGGACGGAACGGGTCGCAAGCGCGCCGATCACCCCCTTCGCATGATGAACTTCCGCGAGCAGCTTGGCAATGCCAAGCAGGCGGCTGATCCCCTTGTCTGGATCGATGACGCTCTCTACGGGATGACCAACAGTGAGTCACTCGAACCCTTCAAGACAGTCTGCTCGCAGTTCCCGTTCGGCGAAGGCCATCCCGCCCGGAAGGCGGCCCGAGACGTCCTCGGCACCGACGCTTCGTACTCTGCCAGCGTGCAGGACAGCTCATCGGTCTTGGTCTCGTCCTACGTCAACCATCCCATATACCCGATGGCTGTGCGGTCCTTTGCTGGGCCGGTCGCAGAAGCGCTGCAGAACAGTGGCGGACCCGAGGAGCGTTCGTCGAAGTTCTGGATGTGGAGCCGGGGCCGGACTCTTGAAGCCTTCGTGCCATTGCCGCGTGAGGCTCTCGAGGCGATGGCCTCGGGCTTTGCGGTGGCTCGTCTCTGCGGCTATATCACCGCAGTTCCGACGGCCGCGATCCGCATCACTGCTTCATCCGACGGCGAGCGGGAGTTCCCCTGGCCCCTGCTGACAATCCTTGAGGATTGGGACGACCTACTCGCAGCACTGCTGGAGAGCTTCTGCCTGACATTCGGCATGGTTGGCGGTGCGGGCATGGGGGTCTACGACTCCTACGAGCGGCTCTACGACCTGGGGCAGCCGACTCGGCACGGCCGGATCACGCCCGATCTGTCGCAGCTTCTGGCAACGGGCGATCCACCCCACCCCACCGTCGCCGAGGAGACTCCCAAGGCTACGGGCGGGTCCGTCGCCGAGCGGCGGAGGGCGGCACTCGGCTACCTCGACGCCAACCTCGGACGCTTCAGGACTCACGAGAAGATGGACCGTCACATGGTGCGCCGAATAGACGGCTCGGCGGAGCCAGGTGCTATGACCACAGAACTCGCTCCGATCTTCTTGCGCTGCTATGGGGATCTGAGGGATCTGATCGCCGGGAAGCAGCAGACCGGCTCGGTGACCTAGGGAATGCCCGGTTGTAAACGATCCGAGACGGGTGGGCTGAGGTGCAGACGGACAGGCTGGTCCTGCTGACGTCCGGGGCCGATGACGCCGACACGGGCGTTCTCCGGTCCACCCTCAAGGCCTGGGCCTCAGCCGGGATGCTGGGTCAGGTCGCCTGGGCGCACGCTGAGGATCTGATGCCATCCCTGGAGCGCGCTGCCTGCGAGGCGGTGGTCGGACGGAACTGGGTGCCGGGAACCTTCGGTTCGGTGACAGAGCGTGGCCTGTCCGAACTGTGGCTCGTTGCACTGCGCGCACCAGCCGGTCCCTCCGAGTCGGCAAGGCGGACAGAGGACGAAGCCTGCGACGAAGTGCTTCGCCAGGTTGGATTGAGCGTCAAGGTCCGCTCGATGACAGTGACCGTGCCCGGACATCCCTGCGAATACCGCCGCAGCGATTTCTCCGGTGCTTGGGATGCCCATCTGGTGCACGACCGGCGCGTTACGGCGAGCGGCCGCGCCGCGACGACCGACGCGTCGACCGCCGCCCCGCTCGTGCTCGGAGCGGCGCTCGCGCTCTGTGTGGCCGCGGGCTGGAGCGGCGCCGAAGAGGCGCTGGACCTATCGGACCGCTACTCGGGCCAGATGAAGCACCCCCGCATCGCTCACGCGCAGGTCCGGGTGCTGCACGCCCCCGACATCGCCTCGCTAGGCGCACCGGAGTCGCCGCCGTGGCCCGCGCCCCGAAGCGCAGGCACGCGAGCCGCGCTGGCTGGTTCGGTGCCACCCGCGGATATTGCCGAACAGGTGGTTGAGCTGTGCGGCTTTGAGTGCGAACCGCTCCGGGGAATGGACGACGATGACACCCGACGACGACTCTGGCGCAGCCTCATTGGCCAGGTGCGGCGACCCCAGCCTGTGACGGAGGCCGAGTTTGCGTTGGGCCGCCTAGCCCAGAGAACAGGTGGTGTCACCGAGTCACAGCACGACGGCATGTCGCGCCTCGCGCTGCATGGCGTCGGCGACCAGGAGAGCCTTGACTTGTTGACGGAGCACATCAAGAAGAGCCGCTTTCCGGTCGGGGCGCGCGCCTCTGGTGCACAGGGCTCGTCGCCTGAGGTATGGCAGACGATTCGCTCCACGATGCTGGGCCTTGTCGACGGCTCGGAACTGCCCGGGGGATTACCTCCCGTCGTCAGCCACGGAGGCCCCGACGGTGAGCGGCTCGTCTGGCTCGACCCCTCAGCGATCGCTCCGCCGCGGGTGCCGCAAGACGATGCGGCGCAAGGCATCCTTGGCGATCCACTCGCCCGGGACTTGGTCGCGGACCATGCGACTCCCCCGGAGAGCGCTTACAGCCTGGGTCCCGATGACCTCGCGTCCATTAGCCGCGCCGACGATGAGGCTGACGAGCATATGAGCGGCGAGGCACCCCAGGGCGCGCCCGAGACCGACACGCCGACGCGGGACGAAGACAGCGACGATGGCGTAGACAGCGAGGATCCATACCGGCAGAGCGAGTTTTTCGAGCCCGACACCGACGCGCTCCCCGTTGGAGGGCATCACGACACTCTCATGTCCCTGCTCGGAGCAAGCATCGGCCGGGGCATCAGCAGAGCCCGGGCACAGTTCCTTAGCTCCGCTGCAGTACGGCCGCCCGAAACGGTGCGCTACGAATACGAGGATGTGGTCGCAGCCCGCCGACGGGCCCGTGTGGTCCTCGCCGCATCGATCGTCGTGGTGCTCGCAGCAGCGGCCGCAGGCCTTGACCAGCGTTGGCCCTACCTCGCGGCGGTCTGGGAGGCTGCAACGCCATGGGACGCTCGGACCTCGTACGGCCCGAGGATCTGGCCGGTCGGCTGGATCCTCATCGGATCCGCCGTAACCCTGGCAGCATTGTGGGCCTGCTTGGCGGCCGTTCGCAGCCTCCGCTATGCCGTGGAGGACTTGAACGCAGGGGAAGCGCTACGCCGACGACACGCGGCCGGGTCGACTCACTACGCGGGAGAGTTGCTGCGTCTGCACAGCCTGCGGGAGCAGTTCCTCGATCATCGCCAAGTCCTCACCGAGATAATGCACCGGCCATTCGGCGATCCGCAGAGGGCGCGCCGCGAGGCCATCGACCTGGCCGCATTGCGTCTCGAACCGGCGCCTCCCGCGTCGATGCTGGTCGGCGCCGCTGACCCCTCGGAGGAGCTGGTCGAAGCCGAGCAGAAGAAGCTCAAGGAGCAGATGACGCGCCGGGGCTGGCTCACCAGCGTCTACGGCGACATGTTCCGCGTGTGGGAGCAGCAGTACGCGAAGAGCGTGCTCGGCGACTTCGCCGCACCCGACGAGGACGCATCACCCCCCGGCGCCATCGTGGTTCGCGATCCCCGCGACGGGCGACCGGTGCGGGGGGCGCGCGAAGACTTTGCCTCAGCCGTTGCTCTCGACGGCTGGGCGGTGCGCGAGGCCGTCGCGTCGCGTTGGAGACGGCTGCTGTCCGCAGGCGCGGAGGGAGACGATCGATCTGCGACGATGCGCTACCTGGACCTTCTTGAGCCTCCGGCCGCGGTCCACGGC
>VXUA01000026.1 GCA_009837185.1 Gammaproteobacteria bacterium
CCATCGTTATCGTCAGCAACGCAAGAAAGTCGCGCGACTGCACGAGAAGGTCGCGCATGCGCGTCAGGATTACCTGCATAAGTTATCGACGAAGCTCGTCCGCGATCGGCTCACGCAGGTGGCCACAGCTCGCTGGGGAACCACTTCGGCTAGGGCGAAGCATCGTCAAACGTGGGTGCAAGCTCAATTCGCGACGATGAAGAAAGGACGATGGCAACAAGTCGTCAAGAAACTCCAGCGTTGGTCCGATTGCGCGGTCGCGCAGGATTGCATTCGTTATTTTGTCAATCAACAAGATCGTATGAACTATCCGTACTATCGCCGAAGGGGTTGGTGCTGTTCTTCAGCCGTGATCGAAAGTGCCTGCAAGCAAATTCGCGGGGGTCGCATCAAAGGATCGGGCCGGCGCTGGAATGTGGCTGGCGCGAACGCCATGATCACGTTGCGATGCGCCTTCGCCAATGGCGAGGAAAATGTTCTTTATGAGAAACGACGTCAGGACAACATTCTGAAGCTGAAACAGCTCATGAAAGTGCCAAGAAAAGATCCTGCTCTCCCCCTTGCAGCCTAGGAATAGTGGAAAATCCACAAAAATGTCCTACACACAATTTGGGCTGTGTAAGTGTTTTGGCATCAATCTCAATGTAAAATAAAAAATTCCTAGAGTTCGTAATTGCAGAAGAACGACATTTACCCGATCAACAAGCAGATTTGGATGGACATTTGAAGCCGAACTTTCGAGAAGAGTTGATGAAGTGGGGAATCGGGCTAGTCTCGTTATTAGCTTTCTGTAGTGTAGCGCAGAATCTATCTATCGAAGTAGACGACACCTGGCCCGCCGAGTTCCGGCAGGAGGTTGAAACCATCCTGGAGGAAGCCGCGGAGAAGATATGGGAACATCTAGATCCTAAACCGAACTACAAAATTGTAGTACGGTATGACAGTGCAGGACCTATGGTTCTCTATAGAGAATACAGTTCTCTTCCAGATGACACTGTTGAAATGCTCTTAAATCCTGATCTCACGGTTTCCGGATTCAAAGCTCAGCTCATATTTCAATTCGGGCATGAGTTTGGCCATGTGATTCAAGATTACAACAGGTTGCGATCCACCGAATCCAAAAACAATTGGCTGCATGAATCGCTGTGCGAATTACTGGCAATCTGGCTCCTAAAAGCAGAAGGAGAAGGCCAAATTATTGACTCGTTCAGAGCGCGTTCTATACAACTAATGGAACAGATCCGAGACTGGAAACCGTTCATTCAGGCAACGGAAGAGCTATTACGGGACAATGGGTACGCGCGGAAGCTCAATGCGATGATTGCCTATAAGTTGTATCCAGCGTTCAAAGAGAATCCGAAGCTCTTCAATGCATTCCGATTTCTACCTAAGTCGGACAGCGAATTGGAAAAATATCTCGAAGAGTGGGCGGATAACGCGACCAAGTCCTTCAGCGATGAACTTGTGGAAGAAATCAAAGAGGTATTATTCCAAGAGCACGAATGAAATATTCCGACTCTGGAATGTAGTTAGACGGGGTAGGGATGTATGAATTAGAGCGCGAACCCTATTCCTCTTGTTTCTGGTCTGTGTCTTCTTGTTGATCTAACCGACTGATTCGTTCCCAGAAGTCCTTCACGGCTTCTTCAGACTCTTCAAGCTTTATCGTCGCTGCCGGGGACTCTTCACCATCAATATCAAATTCGATACTGTTGGCTGTCTCAATCTCCGTAATTAATTCACTCAATTCGTCCCGATCAAAATTGTATGGTACAATGATACAATTACTAAACTTTTTTCATCACGATTCTCTACGCGTTCCTCGACAGAGTAGAGGAATAACATATCCGATGCTTACATAGCTCGACCATACCGTAAAAGAGCTGTCCCTCAAAACCTACGCAGTTCCGTGCAACATGCGTTTCGATAACCAGACGAACACCGCACCATTTCAAGAGTCCTAAAATTCTTTCATCGATTGGCATGATTTGGAACAAACACAATGGAACTATCAAGTCGAACTGACTTAACCTCCGATTCTTATCGACGCTCATCACCGATTGTCATCCTAAGCTACGTAATACGCGGTTTTGCAATTACTGGTCCTGGAAAAATCTTAGGATTGTTGGTTAAGGGTGGTGGTGGGACGATTGTTGCGCTCTATGGATTGAGTGCACTTCAATCGTTTGGCGTCCATTGGTCTTTCCGTTTGTTTGTTGTATTTTTCTCTATCCTAATCGTACAAATCGTAATTTCGGTTTTCAAATACTTCACCCTACAGTTTCGGTATGATGAGAACAAAATTTCCGCGAAAAAGGGTTTTCGTACTCAAACAGTAATAGACTTCGATTGGTTTAACGTACGTTCTATTGAACTCACCCGGTCGGCATTCCAACGTCGATTAAACTTGGCGAGTATTTCTTTGGTTACCGCTGGTGACGAGGATGATGCCATCGAAATACCCTATATTCCGCTTTCATTAGCACTTGAGTGGGAACAACGGGTTAAAGAACAGACAACACACACTGACGATCGAGAATCCGGTCAGGCAGAAACTGAAAGTTCTGCTGCCGAAATCGATATCTCCAGTGCAGAACAACAAAGTAAAACGGTGCACAGACTTTCTCTACGCAAGCTAGTACATGGAAGTATCGCCTGTACTAATGTTCTGGGCGAAGCTCTCATTGGATTTATTGTGCTAGGTATCGGGTACTGCGTGTATAGATTTCTCTATCAAATCGTCATGTTGCCCCCGAATATTTTTGAATTAGACGATAGCGGTCCATTTAAATTGTTGCGAGAACAAGTTAGTACGACGATCCGAGACCTTCCGACCAATTTTGCTGCAGATACAACTTCGCTCGCGGAAGCATTTCAACAATTTAGCGGTATTGCTATAACCCAGTCTCCACAAGGCAAACCACTCTTCTTCATATCTCTAGCGCTGATCTTAACGGTCGTCTTTCTTTTAATCTTCCAGATTTTGTACATCACTCGCAATTTTGGTTTCAATTTAACGCAACGGGGTATACATTTACAGGCCGAGGATGGGCTATTTAAGAAGCGGAGGCTGACCATTCGTCGAGACCGGGTTCAAACAACTTCCTTTAGAGCAAATTTCGTAGAACGAAAGCTAAATCGTGGGAACTTGGAACTAGACAGTGCGAGCAAATTCGAATGTCGAATCCCATATGTAACAAATGAGAGTGCTGATGGAATACTTCGATCTGTTACGGAACAAGCGCGCACCCCAGTAACTTTGTCTCCTTTCAAGCAAGAGTTTACTCCGATTCATGTTTTGAGTTTGATCCAAAAGTGGGTAATTCAGGTCGTGTTTTTACTCCCGATAACTCTAACTCTCATCGCTTACTTTTTTCCAATAACGAGAGGGCTCATTTGGCCTTACTCACTCCTACTATTGGGGTACGCTGTAATAAAAATTTATATAGGCTGGAGACGGAGAGGGTACATCATTAACGACGACTTCTTGCTACAACGAAAGGGAGGATTTAGTTGGTGGTCGGTCAAAGTTGCGCCGTTAAACAAGGTGCAAAGCATGACAATCAACCAAAGCGTGATACAACGGATACGAGATCGCGCAACGATCAGATTTCACTTCGCGTCCGGTGTCCAATCTATACCATTCCTGACTCTTTCAGTAGCAGAAGCCATGCAACAAACCGTCGAAGGTGGGATTCGAGGCGAAAGCGACACTCCGGATGATGTCGACGAAGATAAGGCAGCTAAAGAATGGAAATCATTACCCCTCAAGTATATGGTCTGTAGCGTTTGTACAAAACTACTCACTTCATTCCTCATACTAATACCACTGTTTGGTTTGATTGCCTGGGGAATGAACTCGTGGTTTTCCGTTTCCTATGAAATGTTAGGTTGGATCCTAGGCCTTGCTTGGGCAGCATTGGCGATTTGGAGAATCGTCGCGGTTTGTTTAAAAATTCCAAGATTTCGGTATGCAGTTGACGAAGATGACATAGTTGTTAAAAAATCTCTACTTGCGACAGAAACTGAAACAGTGAGATATAGTCGATTGCAATCGGTTTCTACCGACAACGGGGTCGTCGATGGATTTTTCGGCATCAGCAATCTGAATCTCTACACAGCGGAGAACTGGGTATACGTCAACGGTTTAGATCAGAGAGAAGCTCTGAGACTTCGAGATTTCATCGCAAAGCGAACATTGGAGGTGGCAAGTACCGGATCCGATGCATTGACGATGACCGAACAAAGTTCAAGTGCTGTAGATTCTGAAGCAGCTGATACTCCACCAGACGCTTCCCAAAAAGGTACAGAGTCAATGCCCGAGAGTGCATGCATTTCGTGGAGAAAATTCAGTGGTTGGAACCGCGAGATATTGAAGAGTGTATTGCAAGTATTGTTGGGATTACCATGGTTAGTGTTGATATTGGCATTCATGATTTACTCGGCCAACGAGAATTGGGTGTACGAGAATAGAGATACAGTCCTTGGTTCCATATTCGGTTGGCAGTTCTTTGTCGGGATTTGGTTGTTCGCTAGTTTGTGGTTAGGAAGCGAACCATTCATTGAAATTCCTCGCAAGGGTTACTCAGTTTCAGCAGACGCATTGCGGTATAAAGAAGGTTGGTTGCGACGAGAACACCACTTCATACCTCTGAATCGGATTCAAAACGTGAATGTTTCTGAGACTATTCTCGATCGATTGTTTAAAGTAAGTTCAGTAACGGTCGCGACCGCGTCCTCGGAAAAAGTCACCTTAAAGTACTTGAGCAAAAGAGACGCTGAAGAATTACGCAAAGAACTACTACCCGATTGAAATCGTAATACTCTTCGCTAAGAGCTCTGTTTTGGGTTCTAATTGGTACCCAATAGCCAATTTTGTTAGACCCTGTGCTATCATACCTGCCAATCGTTCACCGAATGAATTACTCTGAAAGCAAGGCTAGAGGAGAAAATAGTTTTGAGTCAGAATCCTTTTCATCTGGTTGTTGGTCAAATGTTTTGTTGTGAAGTGTTCAGGTTGCACCGTGCAATCCGATACTCTTTAGTTCTTGCGTTAAGTTTGCTTTCAACCCAACTGGTCGGAGACGACATTCTCGGGACATATCTCATGTATGACGTGAATCAGGAGACAGGAGAGATTTCAGAAATGGAGGAGGGACTTAGTACGACGTTTTCTATTACCGAGGAAGATGATGGAACTTATACGGTAGTGATCACGCGGGAAGTGAGTAAAGAACAATGGGAAAAGAGTCAGGTCCTTCTGAGAGAGATGCTTGAGGGAATGAGCCCAGAAGCAAAGAAAAATTGGGAACAATATGCTGGGATAATTTTGATCGGGGACAAACCAAGTGAAACTGAAGGTTTTTTTTGACGCTGTTATGGAGCACAACCTAAACGAAGTTCAAAGCTATGAGAATGTTAAAAAACAGGTCGAAACTACTACGGACGTAACTGTTGACGGTATCAAAGCGTCAATCTTTTTTCCAATCCTAGACGACGATTCGTACGAAGGTACTAATAAAGATGAAAAACAGGCAGTGGAGTATTACGAGATCGTTATCGAACACGGCGAACTCAATGGCACGTACTGGGACTACTTGGGACCTAGCTTGAGATCGTCCAAGGAAAAAATTCACGCGAAGCGAGTCTCAGATTCGCCGCGGTCAGAAGAGGAGAGCGACGACATCAAAACCGCAGTCCTAGAAGATCCGACTAGGAGAAGCTAAGAACCCTAGTTCAGTGAAATGGAGGAATTTGACGAGAAGACTTGTCCATCAACAGCTTGAAGCATTGGAATCCCCAAGACTTGTTCAATGGGTCAAAATTAGCGTCTTCGATTCAATTGTGTTCTTGCTCAGTCTTCAAAACGTTTTAGACTTGCCTCGTCTTCAGGAGTCAAGAATGTGCGTGCCCGCTCAAGTTGCTCGTCCGTGAAAACCGGGTTGTAACGATTCTGCGAAATAATTTCGTATGCTGCGATGGACTTGATCGTCTTCGTCGACAAGCCATCAAGAGACTCCATTAAGTTCTTTGGGTTGTTTCTTGCCCAAGAGGAAAAAACAGTTAGATAGTAATATCGTCGATTGGATTCTTCTAAATCTTCTCCAAGAGCCAAAGCTTGTTCTATTTGACCCTCAATTACCATCTCCGACGCGACCCGACCGTACAGTATGTATTTGTACCTTTCGTTCACTCGAGGCAGCAACTTCTTGGCGACTTCGATATCCCCTTCTCGAACAATTTCTCCTATAACGTGGTAATCTAGTCCTAATCCGGAGCCCGATGCAGGGTGTTCGATTGCCAGATCAAACGCTTTGTTAGGATCTTTGCGAGCTAAACGGGGCAACGTACTCTCTAGTAGATTTCGTCGTTGTGGGTCCTCTGATTCGAAGTTTTCGAGTACCCAGTCTGTCGCAGCTTCGGGGCGTTGAACTGCCCATTGATAAACAACACTATCCAGAATCATTGAAGTATTTCCTACGGTGTGTTCTACAGAACTGAGCATGTCGATTGCGCCCAACGGGTCTTCACGAGCGATATTTGACAACGCTGTTGACAACGGATATGCTCGATTCTCTAACGAAATAGATTCAACATTCTCGATCATTTCGGAAGGATTACTCTGTGCCCAAGCGTAAGCGATGTTTTCTTCAAGTACTGAGGCTAGGGGAGATGGTTCAAAAGTCGAGGCGGCAGCTAGAGCCGATAGCGCGTCTGTTCGAGCCCACACTCGAACAATTCTATCAGATAAATACGACTGTTCTTGCTCATCAGATAAGCGACGAGCATACTCTAATGCGCTCTCAGGATCTTCTTGTGCGATCGCTTCTACTAAAGGAAGCCTGATCCGATAATCTTCGACTCCTATTTGATAGATCTTCGAGAGCACCTCTAAACCGATTTGTTCCCTCCAAGCCTCGGCGACTTTCGTTAGAGTTTCAGTTTGCAGGATATTGTCGACGTTGTCGTTGAGCAAAATTTCCCAGGACCGTTCAGGTTCTCCAATGTTCTCAGACACCTTCGAATCACTAAGTAATCTAAGAAAAGTCTTTTCGCTCTCGAGTTGTCTCGCTATTGAAAGCCGTTCGTTCTCAGGTAGATCGTCGCGGGTTTCGAGAATGGTTTGAAGAGCGACATTGCGTTGCGAACTTGCAAGTGTGGCGGCAGCGTTAATTGCATCTTCCAAGTGTAAGACTGCCCATTCGCTAAACACAATCTTTAAAGCTGCGTCAGATTGAAGTATTGAAACTTCGTCGATTCGTCGAAATGCTTCTTGTGGATTGATCGCTGTAAGACTCCGCAGTATGACTTCCTGCGCGATCTCACGCTGGCTAGTGCGCTCGATGGACTTAGACTGATTCCACCATTCTTTCAATTCCTGTTGGTTCGCGTGAGAAAGGGTAGCGTGCAGTGCACGGTATTGCTCGGAGATACTATCGTGCTTGAAGATTTCGTCAAACCGCCCGGTCTCAATCCTATCGGTGGTTGAAATTCTGTTCGTGCTATTTGTTGAAGTTTGCTCGACTTCCCCTTGTGCAACGTCTTGCGAGGATTGCTCGTTTTGATGAACAATACGTTGAATCGCCAGAACAGCTAGTATCCCAAATATCAGACCTGTCGCTAACGAGATTCCAATTAACGAAATTCGTCTGAAACCAGTCGAAGACTGCTCGTTCATTGTTGACACGTTAATACCTCATTAGACGTTTAAATTGATTATATGCTGTGTGTCTCGTGCGTGCGTTGCTCAGTGAATTCAATGAACAACTTGACTTACACTCGCTTTTTCTGTCTTGTGCCGAGATCAGTGTGAAATTTCAAACTCGGTGTTGTTTTTAGTCAAACTGCGGTACGGATAGTGTGAAACATCGGCTACGGCATTCATCTGAGTGCAGGCCCTCGGTCGATTGAGACACTGTGGCCTCGATGATGAACAGGGCACATGCTTTTGGCAGTCATCGACCACACCTTGTCTAGATGTGAAATTTACTCACTGTGTCAATGATTGAGTACCGCTCCACAGTTAAGTTTCTAAATGTGTTCAGTTTGGGTTAACTACACGATTTAAGTGCTTCTCGTCAGCTGAGCTCAAGAGGGTTTTTGCGTGGTCAATCTGATCATCAGACAACACGGGTTGTCGTCGATTAACCAATATGAGATGCAGTGCAGCTTGTGACTCTAAATCTTTTGTTGGAAGATCTTTAAGGGACTCATATAAGTTCTTGGGCTTAGTCGCAGCCCAGAGACTCAAAACTCGGATATAGTAAAAACTCTGGTGTTGTTCGCTCAAGGTTTTTCCAAGTTTCAAGGCATCCAATTCTTCAGACTCACGTACCATTAATTCTCCCACAGTTCCGTAAACTGCTGCTTTGGATTGCAAGTGCCACGAACACTCCTAGGGCTAACCCAATCGCAAATGTCAGTCCAATACTAAGCTTGCGTGTTAAGGTAGGGGAAGATTTATTGCTGAGCATGGTCATTGGGCTACCTGATTGGAAATTTGCTGGTTTTACATCGGGTGTACGTTATGTCGCTAGAAAAACAGTCGAATAGACTTGACTATAAGATTCGATTTTCAGATGGTTTGAACATGTCAAGATTGGTAACCCAATCTCAGACATCTGGTTTCCGGATTCGCAACAGCTTACATACACTAGTACTACTCTGAGTCACAATCTGTGCACATCTAGAGGTCTTCAAATTTTGGAGCGTCGTTGAGGTTTTTACTACCTTCCTTACATGTTTTATTGTCTTTATACAAGAACTCGTTTGGTCACAAACTCATTCTTGAATAAAATATGGATATTTAACCAGTTTTTTAT
>VXUA01000085.1:0-26040 GCA_009837185.1 Gammaproteobacteria bacterium
CCGTGGATGAGGATACGGTAGCTGTCAGGATTAAAGCTCGAGGTCGCCCTGATGCCCGCTTTGCGTATTTAGATACGGCGGTTAAGACCAACGACATCACTGGGGAGAAAGTAAGAAACCAGTTTGCTTTGGGTACTGAAAGTTTTATCTTTCATCCTAGGTTTGTGGTGCTGACTTCGGGGATCAAATGGTATCCGACTGCCGGAGCTGCAACCGGTGAAGATGATTGGGAAGTACGACCTCGGGATCTGTTTAACATAGATCTCACCGTATCGGTGCCGGAAAATTGGCTAGTCGCAGGACCTGGGCACCGTGAATCGGTCTCTTCGGATGCTCGAAGAAAGTCAAAATTCCGTATTGCACCGAATAAGCCCGTCCCTGAAATCACTTTAGTAAGCTCGAAATTTGAACGTGCTCATGCTGTGATACACGATGTTGAGTTCGAAATACTGTACAGCAAAAACCATCAGCGCAGATTTCGAGATATGAGTGAGATCGAAAGACCGCTCAAAACTCGTATCGAGAGTTGGTTGTTTTATGTCAAAAAGCACGGACTGATTTATCCTTATGAGCAATTTTCTCTCGTCGAAGTCCCTACGTACCTCCGTGTGTATGGTGGCGGATGGAACATGGACACGATTATGGGACCGCCAGGCATGGTATTGATACGGGAATCCTCACTCCCCAATACCGAAGTTTCATTCGGCGATGAATTGACCTTGCAAAACACGATTGATAGTTTTTTTGAAAGCGTACCCGACGACTCCGAATTTTCACCACTCATGTTTCAGATAAGCAGTTCGCTTTTATCTAAATACTTCAGAGGTAATGTCTTTGGCGAAGACCCCACGATCGGGTTTGCTCGAAACTTCGTCGCGTATCAGGCTTCACCCACGGGATCAGAAGCAATAGTGCTCAGTCGCGTAATGGAAGAGGTCGCACAACGTTTAGTCTTTGGCCGAAGCGTGTTCTTACTCGATCGAATCGGTACAGGACCAGGACGATCGTTTATATTTGAGGTAGCCTTGGAAAATGCGAAAAGAAGCATCTATGATCTATTCGACTTTAATCAAATCAATCCTAAGCAGAGCCGCGAAGAGTTAGCTTTATCGCACTACGGGACGCAAAGTGAAGTGTGGCGTGACCTTGAAAGCTTTACAG
Organism: Gammaproteobacteria bacterium; assembly: GCA_009837185.1. Lineage (GTDB taxonomy): Bacteria > Pseudomonadota > Gammaproteobacteria > Pseudomonadales > Azotimanducaceae > Bin55. Next base: position 1,162 of record VXUA01000085.1, read on the forward strand.
TGGGAGAGCTTAGATTCGATCAAGCTCCACAGAGGGCGTCTCGAGTGATTCGTCTGCAGTCTACAGCAATGTCGAAGATCATAGTTGATTTATTGGGTAAAGACTCAGCCGCTCGTCTATTGGGACACCTAGCCAACCAACTCAAAGGAACAACGTACGATTACGATGATATGATCATCGCGGCTAGAGAAGTTGATCTAGACTTAGAAGAGTTACTAGGAAACTGGCTTACCGCCAAAGGACTGCCTGGCTTCATTCTTGGGGATCCAACAATAAAACGATTACCCGACGATGCTGAGCAAAACAAAGTGTTTCAAGCGAGTGTAGTCGTCCATAATGCAGAACCGGTAGATGGTTTTGCAAAAGTATCGTGGCTCAACAAACAACCGTCTGGTGGCGAGCGCGAGAGGAATAGGGGTTTTTCGAAAGCATTTTTGGTTCGTGGCAACGATTCAGTGCGCTTGACGATTGAAACTCACTGGCCGCGACCGATCGACGTTGTATATCTTGAACCATATCTCTCACTGAATCACGAAGCGATTAGGATTGATATTCCAACACACTTCGATGTGGATACGATTGTTAACGAGGAAATCGGATCAGGTACTCGAACATTCGTCGAAAATATTGACTGGTCGCCCCCGAGCACTATTGAAATAATCGTGGATGATTTGGATGAGGGATTCGAACTAGTCTATGAGAATCCCCTTAGGACGACTATTCCTGCGGTGTCTTTCGTACGCGACTTACTAGGGGTAACCACGGGAGAAGCGTGGGATCACGGATTGCCGATTTATGTACCAGAAAGAAGAAGACAACCAACTAAACAGAGATGGATGCGACTCTCTGATCCTAGAGCGTATGGTAAGTATCGACGCACATACGCCTTTGTACACGCGGGCAAAGCGGATCGTCCGTCTTTCGCCAAGTTTAAAGCTCGTTTACCCACGAAGGCACGGTGGCTGCTGGAATATCACATGCCCGTCGAATCGTTAGGTCAAAATGTTCGAGAAACAGCCATTCTGCGGAGCCAGGAAAAGCCGACGGATTGGTACGAAAGGTTTACGCCCGGAATGACTGTAATCGAAGTTCTTATCGGCGAGAAGAGGGAAGTGATTGATTTCGATGCACCCGCTGCAGAGTATGGTTGGAATACTATCGGCGAATTCGATGTCGATTCAGAACACACGGAAGTTTGGATCTCGGGAGCGTCTGAGAAACAAACGATTTACGCAGACGCTATTCGGTGGGCTCCATTGAACGAATAGCATTAATGCTAAATTGAAACAGAAACATCATTACGAGTCTTCTTACGACGACGTGAGTGAATGAAAGAGACGCACAAAGTGATTACAGCCCACATAGTGGTCGTGCTTGTCCTAGTACTGATTATCGGCTTAAATTTGTGGTACCATTTCGGTTTTTAGCCGTTACGATCTCATCCTAGGAAGTGTCGTTCACTAATTCGACTAGTTTCCAAAGCACTAAATGAATCATGTGTAGATGATGAACAACCATGCCACCTATACAGGCGATTTTACACGGTACTAAACATCGTCTAAGATCAGTTTCATCTCTCTACGGGCGTCTATGAAGGTCGGATTTTTGAAAATTAGCCGAAAATCACTGAATCGGAATAAATTGGTTTAGTTTGAGTCCTCAACAGGAGCCCAACGAATAGCATCGGCGTATGTGAGGTTGTATCTCTTAGTATTTGAAATCCAAACTTCTACATAAGGATTTTCAACGTCAAATTCGCCTACGGTTTGCCAGCCTGAACTAAGCTCTGCTTGATCGATCGATTGAGTAATGACTTCGGAATCTACATGAACATCAAAGTTTGCGATACTTTTATTCAGATAGTGAACCTCTATTGATCCTGCGCCCTGATAATTTCGAACTCGTTCGATAACACCTTTAGGTAGGTAGTGATCTAAACGCCAAAGACCTGATGCCGGAAGCGTGGCAACAAACTTGGCATAGGTCTCGCCTTTACCATCGCGATTTAATACCGAGGTCCTCCAGTATCTTCCGTACGCTGTCGGATCGGACGCTCGTTCCCATGTGTCTGGACTTACAAGATCTCTTTCGAATTGATATGCGGGTAACCCGCGAATCTGTTCACGGACAGATGTGCCTGCTAACCGTCGGGCAATTATTGTGAAAGGGTTAACGCTCACACTACCTCTTGAGTCGACAATCGAAAATCCTTCATCTAGATCGTCAACTACAATAGATTCGGCATCCTTAGATGGTATCGTTTCTACTTCACTGATGGTAATTTCGGGATCCCCGCCCCACACGTTACCCCATTTATCAACGTCGTAATCTTGCATCGGGGTTACGGCCACGCGCAACTCATTCCGATTTAAAGATAGATATGGCACAATAGCAATATTTAGGATGGGTGTTTTACTGTCGATCGTGATTTTGAGGCTTTGATTCTTCTCGAGAAAAAGTAGTTTGGAACCAAGATCAATGTCTCCTCTGTTGACAAGTTCCCGCACGTCGTTCTCCGGAATGATAAGACAATATCCGGATACATCTTCACCGTTCGTGAGTATAAAGGATGCTTGAAAACGAGTATCTTCTTCGCCATCCGTGCCAACATCGTCTTTAGTTAGATCAGAGGCGATAAATCCAGGAAGTTTCGATGAATGAAGCATATCGCCTACAAGATTTTCGACATCCACACCTTGCGACTGAGCCACCGCCACGAAATCATCGTAGGAGAAATTCTTCCCACGATACCTCCGTAAGAGCTCCGTTAAAATTGAATCTATCGAATCGAGACCTTGTGATTCAATCAGTACGTCGTTGACTGCACGAGCACGAACTCGCATCGCTCTATTCTCGACAGAGTCATGGTCGTCATGACTATCGTAGTCTGCTAAGCGAACAGACTCAACCGCATCTAAAATTTCATCTGTTGTTAGCTTACGGAATCTTGCATCCCTCAAATCACCTATTTGTTCATGCCTGTCAACCCCGTATGCCGAATTCACGTTGGAAGCGCGTGTTCCCAAGTTTATGATGTGCGAAGGTTCTATATAGGTCAAGTCTAGTACTTGCCGATCGATTGAAAGATCAAAATCAAACGACAATTCGTACTTAGTAAAAATGAGTTGTACCACTTGCTCGAGGATCAAGTTGAGCAACTCGGCACGGGGGCCGGTTGCACTGGTTTGATCGGAAACAATCGCTCGATAAAAGTGGTTTAAGTGATTTCCAGCATAGTGTTCTATTCCAAAGTACTGCGGTAGTTTCCCTAACAACCATTGCATCCACTCCCGCTCTGTCAATTCGTACTCAGTTCCTTTCCTGTGATGTCTACTACTATAGTCACCACTGTCGTAAAAGCTATTTAGATGCATCGTGGGAAACGTTGTTTCCGGCATCATGAGAACACCAGGCATACCAAGTACTGAATCCAACTTACTCCCACCACCATAAGTACGCAGTGAAGCTGGGGTTTCAACCAAAGAAAAAACCGTATACGGGTACTCAAGTCCGGCGGTTTTGACTTCGTTTAGTAAATCTTGCACGGTGTCGAGTAAATCTTCACCGATTGGCGTAAGTTTTTCAAAGTTGTGTCGATGCACACCACTGTACAAGACTTCAAATTCAATTCCGTCGATGACTTGTGCTGCTCGTTCAAATTGAGAGGCAACCAACGCGAGCTGTGGAATCGGGTTCACAGTATCAAAGCGATATGTAGTTCGCTTCTCTTCAGGTACCAATTTTCGTTGCGCAGGACCAGCAACGATCCAATTACGCGGTACAGACACCGTAAGATCGACCGTAAAGAAGTCCTTATATCGCTGCGACCAATCCTCTTCATGTGTAGCCGTGCCAGCTACAGGATACCACTTGACACCAGGCATCAGTACAACGAATTCAGGACGAAAGATATAGTTCTCGGTACCCAGATATCGAAGTTGTCGCACTTCGGGTCCGAAAATCTTAACAACTTTCTCGACAGAATCTAAATAGGCAAACTGTGAATTGGGTCGACCCTTTGCGCGAAGATTCAGAGTAACAACCTCGGCATCGAAATGACGTCGCGGAATCTGCAACAAACCACTTCGAAACTTGTGATCCTCGATGTCTTTTCCGTCAATCGACAAATTGTTGATACGATACCCTGGGTTGAATGAAAACAGCACGTCTTCTACTCTATCGTCATCCAATATCGATACCAACATACTCAAGTCTAAGGACACAGTTCGCCCAGGATAAATTTCAACAGCACCTTCTATGTGACGGACATCGGGAAACGATGCAGGTTCAAAGTGTGCGTCATGCACTCGCTTCCAGCTAGAAATTTTCTGTTGTTCTAAAATTTGAGCTCCGAACATTCCAGCAATGAAAAATAATCCCGCTCCGTAAGCACAGAGACCTTTCACACGCAGGTACTCACTAGGTGATATGTTGCGGGAATGAAGTACAGACAACCAGTATAAAAATCCTACGCCCATCAATATCAGCGCGATTCGATTGAAAAGTATTTCAGCGGTAAGGAAAGTAGGAGTCAATTCAGATGGAAAAATCACACCGCCAGAAACTGTTTGTAAGGGTGTGGATGCCCACAACGGTAGGCGACTATTAAGCCACAATACACCGTAGAGGCAGCAGATTGCGAGTAGTAACGCAATAAACCGAGGTCGAATAAAAGAAGCTAGAAATAAAGCGAGAAATCCAAAAAAGACGAAGTTGGGCAACACGTCCAGCAATAGCAATGAGATAACACTCCACAGTTCGATAGGTTCGCCGAACGGTATCGCGAATATTTCGGAGATCCATCCATATACTACGGCGAGCACCACGACAGCAACTAACGGGATCCCCATGCAAAGGAAGATTCCGAAGAGTCGACCTAAATAGAGCTCAACATTGCCGACAGGTTTGGAAGCGATCACTTCGTCAATTCGGTTCCTTTCGTCCCGCGACTGGATGTCGAACGCTAACACTAAAACGCCGACACAAAACAAGGCTATAAAACTACTCCCTAAAAGGGACGTAAGGTAGCGAGGGTTGATCACCCCAAACATTGGCGCTAAGCCGGAAGTCTGTAGGTGGGAAAGTGTTACGATCAAAAAGTACCACACGCAGATTAGGAACGTGAATACTAGAATGAATTTAGTTCGGTTTAATTTACCGCAAACGCGATATTCGTTGCGTGCAAGTGCCCAAAGTTTGCAATCATTTAAGTAAGCAAAGACGGACATAAAGCGTACTCCTAAAGAACTTTTAGGACAACCCCGACAAACCAACGAGACCTAGTCTGCGCGCCGCAATAGACGCGACGCGCAACATGCTTAGGCTACCAGAAGTAGTTCTCGGCGAACTCGAGAACGCTGAAAACTTCAACTTACTAAATCAGTCTCCGTTGCAACTGTTGATTTTTTTGAAGCGTGAGTTTATATAATGAGAACTTGATGGTATGTAAGCTCAGCTTTAGATTCCCACATGCCTATTTTACAGGCATAGGTCAATAACGTGTTCCCACGATTGAACGTAACGGTAGGTCCCGTCAACGGCGTGGGACTCTTCCTGGCAGGCAATCCGGGAGGAACCAATGTAACTGTTACCTCCCAGTCATGCGGTCCATGATCGCACGTTGTGGTTCTGTTGCACGATTGACGCTCGTATTTATTGCGATAATGTGTCAGTCGAATCTGAGTTTTGCCCAAGACATAGACGAAGAAAACCAACAAAAACCGAAGGCCATCTCCACCGGTTCTCGAATTGCACAGAGTATTGAAGAAGTGGCAGGGCGAATAGTGATTCTTGATGAGGAAGGCATCCGCGCGACGGGCGAACAGACGTTGGAACGAGTACTTCGCCAAGTTCCGCAAAACTTGAATCCCACGACCGAGCGGTTTGGAAGCGAGTTTAACAATGTGATTAACTTTACGAGTGGTTCTACTGTTGACTTGCGAGGACTTGGCAGTGAAAGTACTCTTGTTCTATTGGACGGCAAACCTATGGGTCACAATGGGATACTAGGAGGGGTCTCAGACGTGTCCTCGATACCACTCGTTCTGGTAGAGAGAATTGAAATATTGCTTGATAGCGCGTCCGCGATTTACGGGTCCAGTGCGGTGGGTGGTGTGGTCAACATCATTACGAAGAAAGAATTTGAAGGGATTGAAGTAACTGCAGACTACAATGCGCCAACCACAGCCGGGTATGACGAAACTCGATTTGGGATCGGATTTTCGAAGCAATATACTGCGTTGAACTTTCGGTTCTCTTTTCAGCAATCTGTACATACCGCCTTAGACGCAAGTGATCGAGATGGTGTAACTATCTTCGATCCATCCCTTTTTCCCGGTCCGCAGTTTGATGTTCGATTTTTGTCAGATGGTAGGGCGATGCCGATCGCATACGAAAGTAACGGCGAAATCTTCACCGTGCCCGAGTTCTTGGCTGGGTACAGCGCGGGACATCGAAAGACTCACGCAATTCTTCCTGAAGGCTTTAATGCGAACTTGAACATTAATGAAATTACGAACTTTTCGGAACCGAATTGGGGTGCGGACGCACGAGAAGGGTACTCGATTCTCCCTGAGGTTAGTCGATATGGAGTTTCTCTTGGCGTGCTTTGGGAAGTTGATGAATCTTGGTCGGTCGACGCCTACTTTCGACAGGAAGAACGTACGGTATGGAACAACCGTGGATACATTTCGTTCCATGGTGAAGTGTTAAACGGGAACAGTCCGTACAACCCGTTTCACACTCCCATTCACTTGCGTGGACAACGTCGCGATTATCCACAGCCTTTCACTGAAACTCATGCGGAGTTGGTAGATTTCGCCATTGAATTGAAAGGAAAAATATCTGACAGGATCACGTTTGAAGCAAGTATTGGGCAATCGTCCGAGGATGTTTTGACGTTTCGATACTATGAGGTTGATCGAGCTAGACTTAGTGCTGGTATGTACTCCGATGGGATAAACCCGATATATAGACTCCAACTCCACGTAAATACCCAAGCAGAGTGTGAAGCAGAAGGTGGGATCTGGGGTTGCTGGGTGAACGGAATATACATACCTGATATTTGTGGAGTACCAGGAGGCATATTACCTGCCGTGAATCCATTTGGTGATATTTCCCAGTTTATCAGTAATTACCCTTATGAAGCTACCAGCTTCAATCGCCTGTTTCACTCAGAAGCATTGATAACAGCTAGATTGTTTTCGGTACCCGCGGGTGCGATACGAGCACTACTTGGCGTTTCGCGACAAACGAGGGAAGTGCACAGTTTTTCTGAGTTTCAAATTGGTCTCGCGTATCGATCTCCAATCGACGATGTAACGCTGTTCAACGCTGAAGTCCAACGTACGAATGCCGCAATTTTTGCAGAAGGAGTTCTACCGCTCATCAGTAGAAGAAATGAGCAAATGTGGGCGCAACGATTGACATTGCATTTGTCTTTTCGGAACGATATGTACGACAAGCCTGTAGTAATTTACACCAATTCCACAGTAGAACACTCATCGCCATCCCAATTACTCAAAGCTAAATCGGAGAGTACTTTGGGAGTAGGTCTAATTTGGGTTCCGACAGAGACGATCAAAGTAAAGTATAACCAGCAAACCGCCTTCCATGCGCCACAGTTAAATCAATTGCTACGGGATTCTAGGATGGGGCCAAGTCCACCGTTTCAAGGTATTTGGTTGAAACAGCCTGATGGTCGTTACAAAAGACAACCCCTCACCGTCATTGAAGGTGGGAATCCTAACCTATCAGCCGAAAGCGCGGATTCACAGAGTATTAGCTTCACGTTTTCACCCAAACGGTTCCCTAACTTGTCTCTTAATGCGACTTGGAACGATATCCAATACAACAACCGAATCAATCGACTAGCAAATTTCATCGTCGATCCGAATAATTTGCCGAGCGACATATCTTACAACCATGAAACTGACGAATATGTGCAGGAACGAAGGTGGATCAATGTTTCTTCAGTCGAACGCAACGGAGTAGATTTTTCAGTAGGGTGGATTGCTTCTACAGTCTATGGCAACTTTGAAGCGAGTCTCCAACATTCAGTAGTAATTTCGTGTGACTACGTCTTAGACCCTAAAGATCCCGAAAACAATAGAGTCATCAGAGTAGTAGGAGAAACAGACGGTTCGACCTCGGTTGGCGTCGTGTCAAAACATTCATCCAATTTGAATTTGGGTTGGTACTATCGGGGCATCAAACTCAATTTCTATCTAACGACTAGAACCAGTACAAAAACAGTCTTGAAGGATATTACCCGCGAGTACACACCTCCGATATGGCTCAATTTGAGCTTAAATTATCACTTCATTCCAAACGGCTACTTCAAAATACCAAAGTGGTTTGAAAATGGGCGCGCTACTATTGTTATTAACAATGTACTTGATAGATATGGAGAGACTACTATCATCAACAGTGCAGGCGACCGGATGCATCCCACAGACCCAAGCGTATCACCACTATATGGGCGCGTGCTTAATTTCTCGGTGCACTTTCCTTTGTAGTATAACCTGGAGGAAAAGTCTAAGACTGAAATCAAGACCGATGTCAAAATAGAATCGTCGCACTTCAAAATACTCCGGCTGATTTTGTGAGTATGTTCACGTCATCATCAATCTCTAGTGGTTTGAAACCAACGGTCAACCATTCCAATCCCAACCTTCGAATTCACGACTGTGAACACACCTAATCAGAATTAACTGTTCGCCAAAGTATCGACATCGTTGTCGTCGCTGCCATCTAGTGCATTCAAAATAGCTAAATCCCTGGACATTACTAAATTTGTCGAAGTTATTTCGTGTGTGTAGTCGTCGTCATTAGAGGTTATTGACAAAACTACATCGTCAATGTCGTCTTCAAAATCGCCAGCACAGGAGACGCTAGAGGAATCCAACCCCTTGCTTATTTGATCACGATGCTATTGGTTTAGATTTCAAATGAATCGTTGGCGGCCATCTCGGGACCATTCACGACTCTATCGCCTCTTCCCTTCGTATCGACGTTCATTTGTAGCGTGTCCGCGGCAAAGAGTTAGAAACTGCTAGAGTGGAAGTAATTTTGTAAATTTCCGAGGACACGTGTGTTTTCTGCATTGATCGAATCGTCACACAAGCTAACTTCGTTAAGGCCGTCAATTGTCTAGGAATTTGGTTCAGCCACAATAATTTCGGACACAATCCCGTCAGCAGAGCCATCCGCACGATCGTGTACACCAAGTTCCGTGACATCGAACTGCGTCGAAAATAGCATTTGAAGACGGAAATTCAGCTTGAAGTACGAGTTGTCATCTGCACACCGAAAGGTAAAATTGTTTATTAACTTTTACTCAATAAATTTGTACTGATCGTGAAAACCCAAAAACGCCAACACCGCAAGCAACAAAGTCAGAGCGATTCTCAGCGCACGACGCAAAGGACAGATTCCAATCAAGGGAAGGTCTCCCCTGAGTCCTTGAAGGCTGCGCGTGAGACTGCAGTTCAATTTAAAGAAGCGTTGATTGATTTAGCAGATCGCTAACGCGCACTACCGGGTATCTTGGGAAGACCTGATTTGTGCCCACGAAATCGCGCTTGAGACGGGCGGCATCCCCGGCATTATCAACGAAAACGCATTACGTTCTGCAATCGCACGACCGTATTTAGGATACTACGGAATCCATATTCGAACAGTGTGCGGCATTGGTGGAGAGTATCGTCCGCAATCACGGGTTCGCGGATGGTAACAAGCGAACTGCCGTGATATTGGTGGGGATACTTACTAAACGAAGCGGTTATTCAATCAACGCATCGAATGAGGCTGTTTCTGCGTGTATGTTGGGCGTTGCTTCTGGAATGATAGCGTTTAAGGATCTTGTTGTCTGGTTTAATCGTGTTCTTCAAGAACAACAAGTCATTGAGCGGCTCAGCGATGGGCGTTCAGTGGAGATACGCGGACCGGGCGACGCGTCAAAAAGCGTCGCGTCGGTCAATGTCTTGGTGCCAATGCGTCCCTTAGCAACAACCATTGCTATGGGCAAATTGGTATTTGGTATGTAATCAATAGGAGAATCCTATTATGAAAATGCATAAAGCGATCGGTGAAGCGCGAGCTTCGGTCCGATCTATAGTTACTTTGTTTGGCATCCGTAGGGGTGCTGCTGACGTTTACCGGGCAGGCGTTCGGTCAAGCGGATGAAAAGAGCGACTACTGTAAGTGGCCGGATGATTGGCGAACTACTGGTATTAATGAGCAAGGACATACCGTGGGAACCACGAAAGAGCTGTTCAATGATCTGGATGGGGTGGAGAATAATCGCATTCGCTTCAACAGTGCCGAAGGTCCTGCAACGGTAACGGATGTGGTTGTTGACGAGTTGGTATTCCCCGCACCGCTGTGCGATTGGGATAACAACGGGACGATCGATACGGCTCCTACTGCGAAACCAGACGACTTCTTCCGACCGAAGATAAAGTGTGGTGCTGCGAACACTGAAGTTACTGAGTCTACTGGTACTTTAATTGGTTCGGCTACCTCTGGTTTCGAGACGTCTAGGGTTACCTGGGCTGAAGATGCAACAGATGGTCGGATCACCCTAACTTTTACTCCAGAAACTGAAATTACAACAGCCAAAGCCGTTTCTTGTACGTTGGAAATTGACTGGGTTGGGAGCAACGACGATGATGGGCCGATCGAATATGCGTTCCAAGTAGCGATTGTTCCTAATGCATTTGCGGCACCGACACTGGTGCGTGCGCTGGCCGAAACCCGTGACAGTGCTTATGTGGAGTGGACCCAAGTAGCGGGTACAGATACCGCAGATATGGACGATGATCCGTCGCACTACGTCATTACCGCGACTTCGACGACGATGGGCGCAAGAAAACTGGTAACGGAAACGATTAAAGCCGAGGTGATCCCATTTGAGGATCCTGAAGCTGATCCTCAGGTTCAGGTGACCGACCAACGACAAGGCGCTCGCATTGATGGCTTGACGTCGGGCGCGGACTATACCATTACCGTGCGCGCGCAGTTGGACGCGACCGGAACGAAGGACGACAATATGGGTCGTACTTCCGCGGCGGCGACGGCAGGTCTCACGACCGGTCCTGCGGCGATCAGTACGGTCACACTCCTCCGAGGGTATTGGGATCCTCCGGAAGAAGCTGGGGCAACGCCGGTGGATCACACCTTTGTGCTCTCCATGGGCGAAAGCGTGGAGATCGATCCGCAGACTTACTTGTTGAATATGGCCCTCCATGGTCGCGATGATTTCGGTCAAGAGACTACTGATACGACGACTACACCGGACGTTGGGGGTTACGCAGAGTATGTCCGCGGTGACGTTGACAACCCCGTCGAATTGACCTATACGATCACGAGCAATGCATTCGTTGAAACCTTGTATATCAGTACGGATCCCAACATGCAAACCGATGATCTCATTCGCTTGAAGGGTCTGAAGGAAGGGACTCCCACGTTGACCTTGATGGCGATGATGAACGGTATGACGGTCGCTAGGACGACCATGCGGGTCAAGGTCTTGGAGAAAATCACGAGCCGCGCTTTGCGGTCACCGAAGCGACCCTGACCTGGCATATTGACAAAGAAAATCCCGCTAGCGGCAGTCACGCCGAATTCGAGATTGACGTGATGGAACAGTTCGGTATGGATATTACCGACGAAGACCAGACGCCGAGTGCAACACTACGTAGCGTGCCAACCCGCTCAAAGATGGAATCCGTACCCTCGTGTGCGAGCAAATCTCGTATCGTCTCGTTGATTATTAGATCAGTTTCTGCCAATGCGGCAAGCGTTTGTTTTGTGAGCACGTCATCGTAGATTCTGTTGCCGGCGAAGCTCAGACCGACGACCCAAATCCCCCAATCAAGCGGTTTACTTGCCGCGCGGCTCAGCGCGTCTTTCCATTTCCTCCTCGATTCACTTCCTCTTTGGACGTATTTGTTCAGCAATCCTTTCGCAAATGCGCGTGTGCAGGCAGTAGCAAGAACGATCAAGAAAACGTGAGATCCGAGCCAAGCCCACCGCATCCAAAGGGCATTATTGATTACGAAAAAACTCATTGATTGTTTCCAATTCGATCACCTCGTAGAGTCAATACAAAAGTTTGTTCACATGTTAGTACATCCAGAACTGGCTCGAGCGAGTTCGCATTCGCAAATAGAAATGGCCGGTAAAGGTATTGTTGAAACCTTGGGGTCGCGGATAGCTCGAGTGGTGAAATGACGTCTTGAATAAGTGAAATCGGGTGTGAATATTCTGACGAGAAGCAGTGTTTTCCGCGCGCATGAACTGCCTAAATTACGGGTTTACACGCTAAATATTTCAATTTATTTCAAATAATGTAAAATACTTCAAAGTTCTTGAAAGGGGATTTAAGGCTCTTGTTAGAGAGTAGGATCTGGTGGATAAGAGGAATTCCTCAGGGGGGAGTTGCTTGGGTGATGGGATTCTGTATTAATCGTATTAAGTTCGCTGATGTAAGGGTTTGTAAGAAATCATAAAGATAGGTGAAAGGGCTTTGTAACGGTCGATCAAAGGACTGCATCGTGAGGATTCGGACGGCGGATTAAAAGGATGTTCTGTGGGGATTTACGGCGGTTGAAAAAGGGACTTGTTGAAAAACTTTTTAAATATTTAGAAATCATTTGTAATATTTTGAAATTATTATGTACAATACTCGCTGTAGGTAAAGTAATGAGTACTCACTTTAACGCAAACAGACTCAGTGCACGCTATGCGTGGACGGGATGTTCTACAATCTCTCCCAATATCAAAGCGTCTCATCGGATCACTCTGATGAGATGCTGTCAGAGGAGAGATTCGACCTCTTGGTCGAACATGCGTAAAAACGCACAAAACACGATTTTGAAATATTTTGTAAAAAGTTGTTGCAATGGGTTGTTTTACGCGTTTGCATCTCTACAATACCTCACCAACTTGTCTCGTTTCGCGAAGTCTTCGACCAGCACAACGAGACCAACCCACGGTGCACCATCCAACATACGATTAAGAAAGTTGCAAACAACGACTCCGTATCGTCTATTGGAACATACCGTACAGGTTATAAGTGGCGTTCTTGCAACCGCCCGAAGCGTTCCGCTCGGAATTGCTTCGAACGGTTCGAGAACAACAAGTCATTGAGCGGATCAGAAATGAGAGTTCAGTGGAAATACACGGACCGCACGATGCTTCAAACCGTCGGATCGGTCAATGTCTTTGTGCCAATGGGTCGCATAGCAACTATTGCTATGGGCAAATTGGTATTTGGTATTTAATCAATAGGAGAATCCTATTATGAAAATGCATAAAGTGATTGGCGAAGCGCGAGCTTCTACCCGATCTATATTCACATTGGCATCCATTGGGGTGCTACTATCGTTTACCGGACAGGCGTTCGGTCAGGCGGATGAAAAGAGCGGTTGGTGTGAGTGGCCCGGCGACTGGCGGACTGCGGACCTCAATCTGCAGGGATACACTGATGGGACTGCTGACGTGGACGGTGATCAAGGGCTCAATGACCTTGATGCCGTGGACAACAACGTCATTCGCTTCAATGGCGCTGAAGGACCTGCCGGTTCGACAGCTGTACTTGACGAATTGGTGTTCCCCGCGCCGTTGTGCGACTGGGATGATAGTGGCACTATTGATGCCAATACCGACAACAAACCGGCTGACTTTTTCCAAGTAGAGTTGAAGTGTGGTACTGCTGATACTGTTATTGCTAGTGGTAGTAATGTGTTTGGCACAACGGCGACTACAAGCGTTACCGCGACCGCAGGTACGGGTGCAGACAGTGGACAAATGACCTTTGCAGGTTCAGATACGACTGCGACTGCTCCGGTGTCCTGTACGCTGGAGCTTGACTGGGTTGGTAGTAACGACGCTGATGGTCCTATCACCTATGAATTCCAGATAGCGATCGCCCCGACGCCATTTGTTGCCCCTACTAATGTACGCGCACTTGCAGAAAGCTCAAACAGTGCTTATGTGGAGTGGCAGCAAGTAGAAGGTACAAATACCGCGGTGACTACAGACGACCCTGCGACGTACGTCATTATGGCGGTATCGTCCATGATGGGTGCGGCTTCACCCGTGATGGAAGAAGTTGATGCACGTGCGATCGAAACTCAAGGTACCGCGCAACGTATGGGCGCTCGAATTGATGGCTTGACATCGGGAGCGGAATATACCATTACCGTTTCCGCTCGACTCGGTATGGGTGCGACCGAAAATATTGGTCGTTTTTCCGCGGCGGCGGTTGCAGGTGTCATGGACGTTGGAGGTACCCCTACCGCCATCGCAACGGTCACGCCGCTACGAGGGTATAGTAATCCGACCGGACCAGTAGATAACACCTATGTGTTGTCCCTCGGCGAAAGCGTCGAGATTGATCCGCAAACGCATCTGTTGAATATGGCGCTCCATAGTCGCGATGATTTTGGTTTAGATGTGGGTGAAACCGATAATACTGCTGGCGGGGATTACGCTCAGTATGTACGCGGTGCGGCCGATGAAAACGTCGTATTCACCTATGCGATCACGAGCAATACCTTTGTCGAATCACTCTACATTGATACGGATCCCAACAGTCAAGTGGATGACTTAATTCGCTTGAAGGGTCTCAAGGATGGTACGTCCAACCTGACGTTGATGGTGAGCATGGGCGGCATGCCGGTCCTGACTACTCGCATGACGGTCAAAGTGTTGGAGAATCACGAGCCGCGGTTCACCGTCACCGAGGCGACCGTCGCATGGCAGATTGACAAAGAAAATCCAATCGAAGGAAGTCATGTGGAGTTCTCGATTGCAGTCGAGGCAAATTTTGTGACCGACGCAGTAACGGACGATGACGAGACTTCGGCGACAGACCCTCCAGGAAATTGTGAGGATGAAGACGAGAGCAACGATGTCAACTGTGATGAAGAGCTCACGTACTCTCTCTCTTCCATTGCCGGAGCCACCGGCTATGTGAGTCCGTCCAGTTATTTTGAAATCACTGAGGACAATGAAAAAGAAGGTGTAATCACTGTTAGAAAACCTGCTCCTGATAGTACCGCAGCGCAAATTGCGAGTTTTAATGCCAGTTTTATCAATGCCCTCGAAAGACTTGAAGATGGTGATGAGATTGGCATGACCGTAACTGTTACTGATGCTGCTGGCGGTAAAGACACCATGAACATTATTGTTGAAGTGTCCACCGAAGGCAATTTCGGACCGGAACTGGCGTCTCGCGCGACCACGGCAGAATGGTTATTACCCTTGTCAGAATCCAATGGCGGTGGATCGCGAAGTATTAACTTAGGTCGAAAATTTACCGATCCTGAGGGTGACCATCTCTGCTATGAAATTTCCAGCAGCACTCTGGGCGAGGGTGCCGAGACTTGGGCGAAAGCAGAATTAGACCGGCAGGCGGGACAGGCGGCTTCGTGTCGCGGGCCGGATTTAACGATCGACATGTTATTGCCGTCGACGGATCCAGAGGATGAGGCCTTTCCGCTCCTTGGCAAATACGGTGTTGAAACGGCAAGCGTAACCGTGCGCGCGTACGAAGCGGGTACCACTGCTTTTGGTACGAATGCAAACCGCAAGTACACTCCAACAGTTACAGTAAGCGTGCGAGTGGTTTACGGTGCCAATGCGGCTCCAAGCATTCGCGCGGTTGCGGAAACGTCGACGGGCACGTTCCTCGCATCGGGGGCGCATGAAATCGACGAAGGTGGTACCATTAGGTTGACCTTCATTGCCGACGATGCACAGCCAAATGGCGACCTCTTATGTTGGACTGCGGGTCGAAACTGTACGCCTTGTAGAGGTGACGAGCCCACATCGGCTACTAGAGCACCTGCTGGCACTCGATTCAGTTTCTTCAGACCGCCTTGGGACAGTATTACTAACAAGTCTAGTTCCAATTCGTTAGAAGGTTCTGCACATTCCTACGATCTTGTTGTAACTGGTCGTTATTTCACCGGCCTTGGTGCTGGTCGAAGGGAAACCGTAAGGACTGACTACGAGAGCAATAACGGTGTATACACGATTAATCTTTGTGCTGCGGACCTGTCAGGTGCAACCGGTCGGATCTCTTTCGATGTCAAGATTAAAGATGTCGCGGAAGCGCCCGTGTTTAGTACGCCGACGGCTGCCAACGACATTGATGTCTTTATGCTCGTGGGCGACTATTCGCAAGACGTAAAAGTGCGGGCGACCGATGGTGATGGCGATGCCTTAACGTATGGCGCCGCTTTTGTCGGTAGTTGTCCCGGCGTGAAATTGGAAACGAATGCGCAAACGGGTGATATTAAGATCACGCCACCCACAGCCAATATTTCCGATGAGTCCGGCAAGATGACGTGCGATGTCGAAGTTTCGGCTTCTGACGGTGAACACGACGTGTATTCGGTGGGCAGTCACTTCCAGATAACGGTGAAGAATGACAATTCTTCGCCGACGTTTGGCGATCTCGGTGCGATCACCTTCAACCATCCTGAAAACACCGGAGGTACCGTAGGACACGCCCTTGAGGTTACGGATGCTGACGCCGGTGATGTCGTTTCGGTATCCGTGAGCGGCACCTCGTTTTTCCGTGCCAGTTCACGGGCGGTTCGTGATACCGATGAAGATTCCGATACCTACAACGAGATCACGCACTACGACATCAGCATTGCGGTGGCTAGGGTGCCGGCGATGGACTTTGAGGCTGATGTTAATTCCTTTGACTTCATTGTTGTGATTGAGGATGAATACGGCGGTTCCAATGACTTGGATGTTCGCGTTAATCTAACCGATGTCAACGAAAAACCGTACATCGTCAAAGACGAGAACGGCGACGAAGTTGAAATCGAAGATCAGACCATCTTGGTGGGTGTCGAGAAGTGTGTTGCGAAAGCCAGTGAAATCTTTATGGATCCCGATCATCGCGATCAACAGGCCGGATTGTTCATTGAAGCGACGACCACGCGTCCCGGTGATGCCTCAGTTTCTGTCAAAGGCAACGACTACATCTGCATAACGGGACACAACGTGGGTAGTGGCCCGGGACGCGTGAAAGTTACTGCCACAGACCGCGATGGCGAGGATGTCTCGATGTCCTTCCGCGTCTCGGTGGAAGCGAACATGGCACCTACGGTCGTAGGCGACGGAATTCCTGATCAAGAGATTCAGGAACACGGTCGTTCCGCGGACATTGATTTGACGATGTACTTTGACGATGGCGACATGGCTTACGAAGAAACATTAACGTTTAGCCACGAAGTCGAGAGAGCAAGTATCGCGACCGCGGTGATCATTGACGGGCACTACTTACGTATTTACGGTGACGCCAAAGGTGAAACCGAAGTAACCGTAACCGCCACCGATCAAAACGACAGCAGTGTAGATCACACTCTTGAAGTAGAAGTTCTCCGCAACGATCCTCCTGTTGCGAACGCTGATGCGTTCGATGATGAGGAGCGATTTATTGGTCGGGACTATGATCCGATCGACGCGAGAGACGCGTTCACCGATGAAGGCGATGAGCTGGATTACTATGCATCCACCAAGAATCCTGATGTCGCTACGGCTGCGATCAAGTATGATGACGAAGGTGGTGCATGGGTTGATCTGTACTTACACTCACCTGGTACGACCAGCGTTACTGTAACTGTATACGACTCTGTTAATAACTCTGCAACCAACTCCTTCGATCTGACGGTATTGGCTCGCAACGATCCGCCGATGCTTGCCAACGCCATCGACGATGTCGAAGTGGAAATGGGCGCGAGCCACGATATTTCGATGGAAGATGTCTTTGAAGACGAAGGCAGTCTTGACTACGAAGTGAAGAACGAGGACGAGAACATCGCGGATGTGTTCTACCGCGCCAGTGAGAACGAGATTCGCATCTATGCGAACAACACGGGTACGACGACGGTGGTCGTAGTTGCGACCGATAACATCGGTCAAACCGCAAGCGATGAATTCGACGTGACCGTCACGGAACCGGCGCCGGAAGAACCGACCAACTCGGCGCCAGTACTCTCGGGCACCTTGGATGATCAGACCGTCACTGCTGGCGAACCGATTTCAGTTTCGATTGAAGGCGTGTTCACCGATCCTGATGGTGACGAACTGACCTACACGGCAGACTCTGAAGATACGGACGTTGCTACGGTGGAATTGGATAACTTAGATCTGACCATTAGTGGTGTGAATGCGGGCTCAACCGTGTTCAAGATTACCGCGACGGACGGCGAGTTGAACGTCGTCGGTGAGTTTGACGTAGAAGTTGAAACCATCCCAGTTACGGTGGGTACGATTCCGAATCAGACCCTCCAAATTGGTGGTGATGGATCATCGCTCAGTGTTGGCGAATACTTCTTCGACCAAGATGGTGATACTTTGACCTATACGATCGAAACTTCTGGTAATGCTGCCACAGTTAGTATTGCCGAAACACATCACCATGATGCTGACGTCTCAATGTCTCCATTCACACGTGGTTCAACCAGTGTAATGGTTACGGCAACTGACCCGAAAGGACGTAGCGCAACGCAGACGTTCTCGATCGCGGTGAGTGACTCTGAACTTCGTGCCGCCGGTGAGAACGCTTTAGCTGGAACTGCGCGAGCTTACTTGGGTAGCACTGCTGCCGCTTTGGGCTCACGACTTGAATCCAGTCGGTCCGACACCGGCATGGGCTTCAGCTTCGGTCAGCTCTTGAACTTCAATCGCTTCATGCCCACGGGCGTGGACTCGGTGAAAAACGCCGCGGTAACAGCGCGCAATGATCTCATGGGCTTCAACGCGAAGAAAGATTTGCTAGACTCGACATGGCACGCGCGCGCCAACCAGGACGTAGATTTCAACTTCAAGCTACCGACCTTCGACTCGTTGCTCACGAACAACTTCTCCCGTACCTTGAACGGTAACGGCGGCATCGGCTCCTTCTCACTCTGGGGCACGGTAGATGCTCAGAACTTTGAAGGCGACGGCTATGACGGCAGCGCTAACTCCATGTTCCTCGGCATCGACGTGCAGACCAATGAGTGCTGGCTCTTTGGAGTAACCGCCGCTCGAAACACCTCCGAGGGCGATTACTCATGGGGTACCGCAACGCAAGAATTAGAGACGACTCTAACCACGATCATGCCGTACTTCAGCTTTGAACCAGTTGACGGCAAGACCTCGGTTTGGGGTGTGTATGGACGCGGCTCGGGTGATGCGGATACGACCGTAGTCAATGCGACTGCAGAATCTAGCGACCTGTCCTTCAACGTCGCGATGTTCGGCGGCCGGCGGGAGTTTGCGAAAGCTGGAAGCTTGCAATTAGCCTTCCGTGGCGATGCCGCATTTGCGAACTTGGAAACCGAAGCAGGCAGTGGCGCCATCGATGGTCTCGCAGCGGGCGTGAACCGCGTTCGCGCCGGTATTGAGGGCTCCTTCTCCGTGGAGACCGGCAACGGCGGCAAAGTCACTCCGTTCGGCGAACTCGCATTCCGGAATGACGGTGGCGACGGCCTGACCGGCAATGGTTTTGAAGTCGCCGGTGGTGTTCGAGTGGACACCAACACGATTACCATTGAAGCGCGCGGACGCGTGCTGGCGACCCACTCCGCGGAAGACTTCAACGAAAGCGGCGTCAGCCTGATGGTGAACATCAACCCGTCCAACAACGCCACCGGTCTGGCGTTCTCGTTCACGCCACAATGGGGCGCGTCGTCCGAGAGCAGCAGCATGATTTGGAGCGAAGCTGCGACCGTCACCGCGGTGCCGCAGGCGCGCGCTTACGGCGCGGTCAGCGGGCTCACGTTGAACTCCAAGCTCACTTATGGTTTCGCAATCAATCATGGCAAATACTTGCTGACCCCCTATGTTGACGTACAAGATACGGGCTGGAGCGGCAGGACGGTGATGATTGGTTCCGAGCTCACACAACTGATCGCGGGCCCGCGCGCGCTGAACATGAAGATGTTCTTCAACGCGCGCGACGAGAGCGTCGATCAAGCAGCTCCGAAGCTGGGCGTTCAAGCGCTGTTCAAGTTTTAAGCGAACAGTAACGAACCTCGCGCACTGGGAACACCGGTGCGCGAGTTCGAACTCACGAAAAACGGGCTCCTCTGAGCCCGTTTTTTGTTCTTCAGATTCTGTTAAGCCCTGTGAATGCTCACAGACGCGGTCAACTTGTGAAAGAGAAGTACGCCACGATGGCGTTACGGTATGTCCGCGAGTCTGAGATAGCGCGAAATGGTCGTCTTGGAAACGCCGAAAGTCTCAGCGAGCTGACGTAGCGACTGACCGCATTGTCGAAGCTCAATCAAAAGGTCCTTCTGCTCTTGGTTTAACGCTTCCCGGCGTCCTAATATCTTGCCACGCGCACGAGCCGCGGCTAAGCCGTCGAGCGTTCGAGCGCGAATGAGATCCCGTTCGTATTCGGCGAGTACGGCGAATATGCCGAAAATCAATTTACCGTTCGGACTGGTGGTGTCGATCAGTGGATCCTGCAATGATCGGAGATGTGCGCCTTTCTTCTCTATTTCCTGAGCGATGGAAAGCAGATCGTGCAACGATCGGGACAAACGATCCAGCTTAACGACGAGAAAGGTATCACCTTCACCAAGCATAGCGAGTAGTTTTTCGAGCTGGGGTCGCTTGCGGTGAGCTCCCGATTGGACTTCAATGAACGTTTCGTCACACCCAGCTTCATTCAGCAATTCGATTTGGGAATCCGAGAGTTGCTTGGAGGTCGACACGCGAGAATAACCGAAGGTCTTATTCATGGGACTTAGAATACATGAATCAGCAGAATGGTGAATTCTACCCCGTTTTCCAAACACTGATCTCAATGTACGTGGAATGAAATAAGAGTGTTCGGAAAACGTTCGTTAAGTTTCCGTATAGTATAACACACTCATACCACAGTTTTCAACTTTTTTTAAAAAGTTCGTTTAGTGCCGTCATTGCCGAGATCAAAGCACTGTTCTTTTGAGTGTTTTCTGATTTTGCTGTTACCAATTTTTCTACATTTTTCCTGAAATTTGGAAAACGAAGGTTTTCTTTGCAAACCGATAGCAATTTCAGGAGAATAAAATATGAAATTATTTCACACACTTTTGGCAGGTACTCTACTGGTCGCACTGGCTGCGTTCGGACTGACTGCTCTGACTTCCTCTTCCACCAATTCAAGCTACGACACTAGGGTTATGGCGTTCCTCAATGAAACCTGTAACAGCTTGGATTTGATGCTATTTCAAAATCTGACAGATATGCTCGATTTCGATGGCACTGAAATGGATGGCGTAACCTGGGATTTTAAGTCATACATCAACGTCTCGGACTACGAGTTCACGGACAATCCTGAGTGTAACTTGGTATCTGAAATCCGAAATCTACCAGAAGTTCGTGTCGTTAAACCTAAACCGAAGATCATCCCTGTAGACCCGCCTCCTGGTGGCGGTGGCGGTGGCGGAGGTGGTGGGCCTAGCGGTCCGTCAGCGTCAGAACTGGCTAAACAGAAAACCGACAAACATATAAAAGCCCTTAAATCTTGTTGGCAAAAAAAGGCTGGAAATAAGCTAAAAAAGAATGGCTGGGATATCAGTGCTACCACTGCAGCCACTTGGACAATCAAAAGAAATCAGGGTGGAGCTGTTGCCCAACTCATCCCAAGTATAAAAGAGGTTAGGGGAGAGAAGAAACTTTTTATGAAAGCTGAAATTTACCCCCTCGGCATCGCTCAATCAGCTGTGCATTTCGCCACACAAGACAAAGAAGGAAATTATTACAAAGGTTTTGAAGGAGTAATTTTTGATCATGTAGCAACGTACGGTCAGATGCATGAAACATACCATATGAGTGACTTCTTAAAAATCTTTAATGAAAGAAAGACTCTGCCCGAACCATGGGAGTATTGGCAGATGGAAGTAGATGCTCATACGAAATCTAAGGACTTGTGGGTAGCCCTTTACGACGACCCGCCGCCATCTTTTCTCCCTAAAGAGGAAAAAGTGATGACTAAGGAGTACACGGACAACACGGTGAGATACAAAGAACTCAAGGAAAAAGAGAAAAAAGGTGACTTAGCCTATGAAGTCGACGAGGACGGGAAAGTAATAAAAGACGAGGCAAAGGAATTGGAAGACTTGACAAAGTGGCTTAAGAGCCCAACCAATCTCCCTAAAGCAGAAAATCACTTGGGTTTTTACAAACCTAGTGAAGTGGAAAACTTCGAATGCAAGGAAGAAAAGAAGAAGAAATGAGCCATCCTACTCACACACCGCGTTGGTGGTGGGGCGCGGGTATCGGGCTAGTCCTAATTGTGGTGGTTGTTATATGCGTACTTTTAGTCGTGCACAACCAAACCTCGACCAACCCTACTACATTAGAGACAAGCAAACCTAGTATGGTCGTCCCTTCTGTTCGACCTACCACTGAACCCGCAGTTACTGTGGTTGACACACCGCCCCAGTTACCTCGTTTGGACTTTCCTGTGGGGTCGGTGGAAGAGGCGTGCGGTTTGAATGAGTTACCACCCTATTGGGTGGCCGCAGACGGAATCTTAAAACGGAACACAGACCATACCAACGCACTAGAATCCGAAGAATGTCAGATCGCTTTGGAAACACATATGAGTACCGTCAACCCCTATCACTTCTTTTGGAGCGCGCCTGAGGATACAGCTATGGTCTTCCATCTAACTAAGTTTGTGGTGCTGAAAGACCCCTTAACCTTTGGGCGTGTTTTTGCAGATCCCACAGGGGATTCAGCTCGGGTGCAAGACGCGCTCTCTCGCGCTGAGTGTCTGCTGCTAGGAGATGAGACAGACTGGGAGTTGAAAGAAACTTGCCATGCAGAAGCGTTATTGAATTACGCCCTTATCAATTATCTTTGCTTTGGCGGAGGGATAAACCGCCGAAGCGAGGCATATTACGCGCCGGGAGACAATCCCACTCCAGAGCAAGATCGGCTGATGTGGAAGCAAGATTTTGAAGATGCTTGGGTTAGTGCTCAATGTGAGGATCTAGACCCGGAGTTGCAACTCACTTCACAGCAACATCCAACTCTCTTTGAATTGGTAGGGCCTATTCAGGAATGGGATTCAGAGGAAAGAAAGGCGGCAGCATTTCTAGTTGAACTGGCGGCGCGTTTGGGTGACGCCACTGCTGGTCTGACACAGAGCATTTCATGGCCAGGTTTCCCGCCTGGTGATGGTTATAAGTACGGGCGATTTTTAAAACTGTTTCCCAGCGGTGAATGGGGATCATTAAGAGAGGTTGGGGCTATGATGCGAATGTATAGGCCAAGCGACGACCCCACAGAGCTCTTTCTAAAAGCGTTCCGATTTCTAGCGCTCATGGACGCGCGCAGACCCGACCCCCGAGATGAGATGCAATTTGATTGGGAATGGGTGGTACAACATATTTGTGTCCCCGTCGAACTACCGCCCTCCACTACTGAGGCGAGGGGAGTGGATGAACCGACAGAGATCCAAAGTTGCAAGGAGATCGTCCACGAACTCCGTCAACGCGATATTAAATTCCAACCGGTGTTAAACGCGTTGGACAAGTTCGAGCAAGTCGCGATAGAACTAGGAGTGTACGAGTAAGCGTAAACTCTCTACTAGAGCTAGGGTTGTTTGGTGTCTGCGAACTGGTCGAATAGAACCATTTGGACTGGTGACAATCTCCCGATCATGCGGGGGATGAACTCGGACTCAGTCGATCTAATCTATTTGGATCCGTCCTTCAATTCGAAAGCGAACTACGCGGCTCCGATCGGAAGTGAAGCTGCAGGTGCGGAGTTCAAGGACACCTGGACGTTGCAAGACGTGGACATTGCGTGGCTCGATCTGTTTGAAGCAAAGCACCCGCGTCTTAACAAAGTCATTCACGCCGCGATGAGTAAGAGCGACAAGTCGTATCTGATTTACATGGCGGTTCGGCTCTTGGAAATGCACCGGCTTCTCAAGCCCACAGGATCGATCTACTTACACTGCGATCCCACCATGAGCCACTATTTGAAACTGCTTATGGACGCGATCTTTGGCCGGAAGAATTTTCGGAACGAGATTGTGTGGGGATATACAGGACCAGGCAGTCCCCACATGCGACAATTCAATCGGAAGCATGACCTTGTGTTTTGGTATTCGAAAGGAACTTTGTGGACGTTTAATCGCGACCAGGTCCGTATTCCGCACAAGCAGTTGAACACGAATTCGAAGGGCGCGGCGATCAGTGCTCCGCTTACGTCTGAAGAACGTGATCGATATTTGGAGAAAGGCAAAGTCCCCGAAACCTTGGTTACACCACCCCATATGTAAATAAGGTAGAGGTCGAGGGAGAAGATGAACCAATATCTGTACTTTCAATGAGTGTTAATATTTACTCCCACGGCATCGCTGCGTGGCTCTCTCGGACCGCACACGAAAATGCTTTTGCACAACTGACACAGTTTTCTCAGATTCATGAAACATTCCACGTCGGGCAAATCAAAGCCATATATGACGCAACAAAAGCCTTACCAAAACCGTACAAGTGGTGGGAATTGGAAGTGGAGGCGCATAGGGGATCAGGCAAGTTGTGGCAAGGGATGTATGGTCGGTCCGCTGGAACGCCAACTTTGCTACCACTGGAAACGCCTGAAAATAAAGCTAGGAAAGAAGCGTACGACACCATGGCAGACCGATATAAAGCAATTGAGAAAAAAAAGGAAGATGGCACCATAACTGCAACAGAGGAAGCGGAAATGGATGGACTAGAAAAAGATCTTAAGGACCCAAGCAAATTACCTCAGGGAGAAACAAGCGGTTGGTGGGATCCTGATGAGATCGACTTAGAATGCGATTGGGAGGACAAATGAGACAACCTATTTATCACCCCCCCCCCCGCGTGGGTGGGG
>VXUA01000085.1:26050-123663 GCA_009837185.1 Gammaproteobacteria bacterium
GGCACAACCACCCGGTGGGGGGGTCCCGTTGTCCTCGTCTTTCCACTCGCATGGGGTGTAAAAATGACCCAACCATTTCCCCCCCCCCCCCCCCCGCGTTGGTTGTGGATTGCGGGACTCGGGTTAGGACTAGCCTTAGTGGCTGTTATTTGTGTGCTTTTGGTCACGCAAAATCGAACCTCGACCAACCCTGTTGCTATGGAGATAAGCAAACTGAGCGCGGATGTTCCTTCCGTGCTACCTACTGTCGACTCTGCGGTGGCTGCGGTTGAAACACTGCCCAAAGTACCACATGTTGACTTGCCCCGGGGCTCTTGGGAAGAGGTCTGCGGTCTGAATGAGCTGCCACCCTACTGGGTTGGAGCCGGGAGCTTAGAAAGGAACGAAGACCACACTAACGCTTTCGAATCCGTCGAATGTCAGACCGCTTTGGAAACGCACATGAATACCCTCAACCCCTATCACTTCCTTTTGAGTGGTCCTTGGGATATCCTTCCCGTTCCAATTAAGTTTGTAGTGTTGGATGATCCCTTAACATTTGAGCAGGTATTTGCAGATCCCACAGGGGATGCAACTCGGGTGCAAGACGCGCTCGCTCGCCCTGAGTGCGTGCTGACGGGCAACGACACTAATTGGGAGTTGCAAGAAACCTGTCATGCCGATGCGCTCTTGAATTTCGCGCTCATCAACACCCTTTGCTTTAACAGATTTGACAGTGTATTTCGCGCCAGTGGTGTACACTACGCGCCGGATGATCACCCCACTCCAGAGCAAGACCGGCTGATGTGGAAGCAAGATTTTGAAAATGCTTGGGTTGATGCTAAATGCGAGGGTTTAGACCTAGAACTGAAAATCTCTTCGGATCGCTATCCAGTGCTCTATGAATTGGCGGGACCTGTAAGTGAATTTGAATCGGAAGAAAGAAAGATTTCAGCGTTGCTCGTTGAACTGGCGGCACGCTTAGGCGACGACACTGCTGGATTGACACAGAGCGACTCATTTAGCAATTATCCCCCTGGCAATGGTTACAAGTATGGTCGAATTTCTAAAGTGTTAGCCAAGTACAGTTTTGGATCGTTAAAAGAGGTTGGGACTCTTTGGCGAATGTATCGGCCGAACGATGAACCCACAAAGCCCTTTCTGCGCGCATTCAACTTCCTAACGATAATGGATGCGCCCAGAGCTAACACGGGAGAAGATATCGAGTTTGATTGGGAATGGGTGGTACGACATATTTGTGTCCCCGTCGAACTATCTCCCACTGATGTAGTGGAGATGGGATTGGGTGCAGAGATTCCGACAGAGCTCCAGAGTTGCAGGGAGATCGTCCACGAACTTCGTCAGCTCGATATTAAATTCCGCCCGGTGTTAGACACGTTGGACAAGTTTGAGCAAGTCGCGATCGAACTAGGAGTGTACGAGTAAGCCTAACTCTGTGTGCTATAGAACAGGGAGGTTTTCGTGTCTGAGAACTGGTCGAATAGGACGATTTGGACCGGCGACAATCTCCCCATTATGCGGGGGATGAACTCAGAATCCGTCAGCTCATTTATCTAGATCCGCTCTTCAATTCGAAAGCGAACTACGCGGCTCCGATAGGGAGTGAAGTTGCAGGGGCGGAGTTCATGGATACTTGGACGTTACAAGACGTCGATATCGCGTGGCTTGATCTGATTGAAGCGAAGCACCCGCGTCTCAACAAAGTTATTCACGCGGCGATGAGTCAGAGCAACAAGTCGTATCTCATTTACATGGCGGTGCGACTGTTGGAAATGCACCGCATTTTGAAGCCGACCGGATCGATTTATTTGCACTGCGACCCCACGATGAGCCACTACTTGAAACTGGTGCTAGACGCGATCTTTGGCCGGAAGAAGTTTCGGAGCGAAATTGTGTGGGAGTATACAGGATCAGGCAGTCTAAAAATGCGTCAGTACAACCGCAGACACGACACCATATTTTGGTATGTAAAAGGTGGTATAAGGACATTTAACGGCAAAGCAGTTCGAATTTACGATCACGATTGGGTGCTACATGTCGGTGGTTTTGAATCTCAAGATAGACCTCTACACGCAACTGAAGCACAAAACTATGCGAAAGAACGAAAAGTACCTGAACCATGGTGGACGTCAAATCAAAGCAATGGGCTCGCCATAGCTGTTCGACTAAAGAAGCAATACAGGGTTATCCAACACTAAAACCGCCAAAACCTCAAGAACCGAGACCTGCGCCAGAAGAAGAACACGAACCCTCAAATCCGGCCGACGACGTTACCGATACCGAGATAGCAGATCTTAAATCCTGTTGGGAAGGGAAAGCTGGAAATAAACTCAACAAGAATGGCTGGACTACCGATGCTACTACTGCAGCTACTTGGAAATCGAAAGACTTGTCACAGGAGGCTTTGGCCAATCCATACATGTAATTTAGGACACACTCACCAAGAGAGTCCTGAAAGATCTGCTGAATACGGGGGAGCAATTGGCGATCCAACTACGGATCGTCGGCTCAAACTCTAGAGCGAGGCTCTACTGCGACCAGCATGCGCTAACTTGACGATCTGCTCTCGATACTCTGCTGGATAATGCTTCCTGGACACAATTGAACACTCCTCCTAAAAACAAAATTAGATTATGTCCACTAAGTAGCGCACACTCCAAGTCATCTCCAAAGTACCTATTCCTCAATTCGGTCATCAAACAATTACTGTTGACAAATATATTTACTCACGGTCCGTTCGTCTGGACTGTGGACTAGCAGAATATTGGAGAGACCCAACCATTTCCGATTCAACTCTTGGAACTACTAATACACTATCAACGAATTTGAGCGGAATTGCTACGTCCAATTTCTGATATCGATGTACAGATAATCGTTTTTAATTTTTTTCGCTGGAGGCTGACGTTATGAATTACCGTGAACTTTTTCCGATGCGTAGATTGTGGCTGATATTCGCTCTCACGTTGATTGTGATGTTCGGGGCATTGTTGATTGTTGGTGGCGTTTCGTTTCGCGTGAAACCACCCCTTCCTGACCGTGTGGTTTATGAGTTAGATGGTTCAGAACACACCATTTTCACCGCAGAAGATATTCATGATGGGCGCGATGTTTGGCGAACTCTAGGGGCATGGAGATGGGCTCTGTTTGGGGACATGGGTCCTATCTAGCTCCCGATTGGACCGCGGATGTACTCCATCGAGAGGCGCAATACTTAGCTGATCGCGGTGGTCCACTTGACGAATTATCGGAACCCGAACAAGCAAAACGAATCGCTGAAGTTTCGTTAGAAATTCGTCTAAACACCTATGACGAACGTACAAAGCTTATCACAGTCAGTCCCGTGCGTTCTGAAGCTATTGAGTCAGTTATTCAACACTATGACATGCTCTTTAGTGAATCCGCGGAAGGGGAAGAATTAAGAGAGGCTTATGCCATACCCAACAGCATGCTGTCTCATATCACCTCGGATGACGTACGTGCGTTGACGGCATGGTGGTGGTGGACTGCGTGGGCGGCGGGAACCAATCGTCCCGGTCTAGACATTACATACACGAGTAATTGGCCGCACGAGCCATTAATTCAGAACACACCAACTACCGCGGCATTCATTTGGACATTCGTTTCAATAACACTGCTCATCGCGGGAGTCGGTTTACTTTGCTGGTTCTTTCTCCGCGAACGGGAGGAATGGGTCCGCGATAGTCGGCCAGTCGAGGGATTCGGCGGATCGAATCCTTTAGACACTGTGCAACCAACAGCATCAATGACTGCGGTTAAAAAGTACTTTTGGGTGGTTGCTGGATTGCTGGGGTTGCAGATTATTCTTGGCGCGGTTACCGCTCACTATCGGGTAGAGGGACACGACTTTTACGGTCTACCATTATCAGAAATTGCACCCTATGCACTCACGCGAACTTGGCATGTTCAACTGGCGGTCTTGTGGATCGCAACAGCTTGGCTCGGTGCCGGACTTTATCTTGGTCCGTTAATAGCTC
The DNA here is from genome assembly GCA_009837185.1 of Gammaproteobacteria bacterium. GTDB lineage: Bacteria > Pseudomonadota > Gammaproteobacteria > Pseudomonadales > Azotimanducaceae > Bin55. The sequence continues at coordinate 30,046 of VXUA01000085.1, forward strand.
GTAAAGAACCGAAGTTCCAAGTGCTTGGCGTCAATCTTCTATGGGGTGCTCTGGTGGGATCGTTGGTCGGTGAAGCATTGGTTCTAAATGGTGTAATGACTGATCCAACAATGGTGTACTGGTTTGGGCACCAAGGTTACGAATATCTTGATATGGGTCGCTTTTGGCAGATTTTGATCTTTGCGGGACTCTTGATTTGGCTCGTGCTCATGGCGCGATGTGTGATACCTGCGATTCAAGAAAAACGACCGGATCGTTCCTTGCTGATCATCTTGTTGCTGGCTACTGCTGGGTCGCACTTTTGTTTGGTGCTGGGCTACTGTATGACCGGGCGAGCCATCTGACGATCGTCGAATACTGGCGCTGGTGGGTAGTCCATCTGTGGGTTGAAGGCGTATTCGAGGTCTTCGCAACCGCTTGGGTTGCTTGGATTTTCGTACACATGCGATTGCTTCGCACCGATACTGCTGCTGTATACACGATGTTTTCTGCCATGATTTTCCTGGGTGGAGGAGTCTTAGGTACGTTTCATCACTTGTACTTCGCTGGAACACCGCAATCAGTGCTCGCATTGGGTGCCGTTTTCTCTGCGTTAGAGGTTGTACCTCTCGCGCTTATCGCGTTCGACGCCCACGATCATTGGAAAGTTGAGAAATACTCGCCCTAGGTAAGTCGGTACCGAATGCCGTTAAAGTTCTTCTTGGCGGTCGCATTCTGGAACTTGATTGGTGCTGGCGTATTGGGATTCCTCATCAATCCCCCTCTGTCCTTGTATTACTTGCAGGGATTGATGACTACACCGACTCATGGTCATGCCGCACTGTTTGGGGTCTATGGAATGCTCGGGATCGGCTTGCTCTTACTGTGTATGCGCGATCTGATACCACAGCACACCAAATGGCCGGAACGGTCGATCAATTGGGTGTTTTGGCTGTTTAACCTCGGTTTAGCATGATGGTATTCATTTCGCTCCTGCCTCAAGGTATCTTGCAAGGATTTCGCGCGTTTGCCGATGGTTATTGGCATGCTCGGACCGCTGAATTCATGCACTCTCCTATCATGGAGTTACTCGTCTGGTTGCGAGTACCTGGAGACGTGGTATTTTCATTCGGCGCGATCCTGTTTGTCGCAATCGTGTTCATGATGGCTTTCGCTCGAAACGTCCCGGTACGACGACAGGACGATGTCTCCTCAATTACCGACACAGAATCATGAAAGCAGTAAGGATTGAAGAACTTCGTTTGTTTGGAGCGGCAGGATTACCGTAGTGTGTTCCGCCAGATTCACCTGTTGATCGTATACGTTAGTACCAATCAGTGATATCGCATCTCAACAATAGAATCGTCGCATGTTGCAGGCTTTCCGTCGAATTTGCCTGCCGAGGCGGGCAATCATCGCTCTTCAATGGTGTAAGAACAATCAGCAATTGTCCCAACAACCCAAATTGTGAATTTCGCCGCAGCGAACACCTAATCAGAGTCAACAGTTCTCCAAAGTAGCGACAAATCGACATCATTGTTCTCGCTACCATCGAGTCCATCCAATGTTGCCAGATCGCTGGACATGATCAAAATTGTCGAAGTTCTTAGGCGCGAATAGTCGTCGTTTATCGTAGTGATCGACAGCACCACATCTTCGACGTCATCGTCATCAAAATCGCCCGCGCAACTAACGCGAGAGGATTCCAAACCTCGGCTTAATTGATCACCAAGCCTAATGGTCCAGATTTCAAAAGAATCGTTGGCTGCCACCTCGGGAACGTTTACTACGTTTTCACTAATACCTTGCGTGTCGACGATTGTTTCAAGCGTGTTCACATCAAACAGATAAAACCTGCTCCTGCTCGAGTCGAAGAACTCCTGTACCTCCCCAATGACGCGTGTGTCTCCGGCATTAAGTGAATCGTTACACAAGCTAACTTCATCAAGTCCATCGATTATCCAAGATGCTGTACCCTCAACGCTAATTTCGGCAATTATCCCGTCAGTAGAGCCATCCGCGCTATCGTGTACCGCAAGTTCAGTTACATCAAGCAAGAAAGAAAAGAATCCTCCGGTGGGCGTAAGTGGGATTAACTGCGTGCTATCGTCTGGAAGATTGACTCTAGATGTTCTCGCATGTTTTTTATTGGGTCGGAAACCATCCAATCGATAACTGTGCGGGGCGTTCACAATCGACGCAATCGAGACCCTGCCGTCTTTGTTTCCGTCAGTGTCGTCTGCCGTAAGAATGTCTCGTGAGGCAAGGAAGTAGATACTCTCATTTGATGGATATTCCACCAATAAGTCTTCGACTCCATCACCATCGAAGTCCGCTAATTGGGAAACTCGAATTTCGTCAAAAAAAGCATACGAAGAAGGAAATTCAGAATAAATCCGGAGCACATTGCCGTGTTCGACAACCGTGTCTATACTGAGAACTGGATCTGTCAAACCCTTGGTCAATTCTCTTAACGTCTCGGTCGAAATTAGAGTTAGCATCTGAGTAGACTGAATCTCGTCTTCATGCCACTCTGAGAAAGACAAGTTGGTCGCGGCAATTCCCCATGCATTTTGACCAAACAAGTCTTTGAGAGCGGTAGTTTTTTCGCCAAAAAAATTGCCGTCCGTACCCAAGATGCTAATGCACATATTGTCACGGACACACTGCACATAGTTGATCTTCCCGTCCGAAGTTCCATCAAAGGCATCAGCTTCCAACAGCCTCGCGCCGTTAACGATCGTAATCATACCGTTGTCAAGGTCTGCCAAAGGGTTACTCATCAAGAGATCTGAAACATTATCGGAGTTGAGATCAACAATCGCACCACCATTCTTGTGGACTGCTCCAAAACTGGAATAAGATCCACGCAACTCCCAACTATTGGAACCAACGGAGATCGTCGATACGTCGATTGTATGATCTCTGTGTTGGTCTAAAGGATCTAACTGAGCCAAGTCCATACTAGACAATAAGTGCACCGGTCCCCTGAGATCTCCTGGTTCAGCACTCTGCAGTACAAGAGTCGAAAAATCGGTCACATTAAATCCTCGCAACGCATATGCGGTCGCATGCTCTCTGAACCTTGTCAGCGAACTCCAATCGGATTCGATTCTATAAGAACTGACAGAAGCACCTTTCAAACGATCGCCGATTCCGTCCCCGTCATTGTCTTCCCACTCAAATGCATTATCGGGAAACGGATCGGAATTATCCCCTACGCCATCACCGTCGGTATCTGCCCATTCGCTCGCATTTCGGGGAAACTGATCGAACTGATCCTCGATTCCGTCATTGTCGTCATCGGTATCGCTGTTGTCGCCGATCCCATCAGAATCAAAATCTTCCCACTCCTTTTCGTTGTTAGGAAATAAGTCTATGTTATCGGCATAGCCATCGCCGTCGGTATCGTATTGTTTCGTCGCGTCGACCGGGAAATCATCGTTCCAATCTGCCACTCCGTCGCCGTCGTCATCATCGTCAAAGATGTTGTCGACGCCATCATTGTCGGTATCTTCAGGGTGATCATCTTCGAAATTGACAATTCCATCACCGTCGATGTCGTCGTCGTAATTGTCAGGGATGCCATCGAAGTCTAAATCGGAATGGGCAAAGGGATTTCTTGGGAACTGGTCAATGCTATCCGCAACTCGGTCTCCGTCGATGTCGTAAATTGCATCAGCGTGTAACGGAAAAACGTCGTAAGAGTCTAATGCGCCATCGTTATCGTCGTCGTCATCATGAATGTTTGGGATGCCGTCAAGATCAGTGTCGTCGAGATTGTTATGCAATGAAGCGATGCCATCCTCGATGCCATCTGCACGATCAAGTGCCACGAGAGAACTTGAGAAAATGATTTGTAAAGCACTTGTGTAATGGTAAGAAGCATCCTGAGTTGTGGTGGTAAACATAAAGTAGGTTGCAGCGTCAGACTCGAGATTACCCAGTGAAATCATCCCGCTCAACGACTTCCCGGGACGCAAATCTCGTATGTTGATCAGTTTATATACATTGGGGTAACCCAATCGGGAGCGTAGGTTCACTCGACTATTGCGGTGGGGCACGGCCGGATTATCCAATTCGTTCAAGTCATCGAATATTGCAGTGATGAGATCTGCCTCTTCCTGTGCCATCAATAGGTTTGCGGGTGGGTCCGACTTAGATTGAAAAACATTTTGTGTGCGGTGGTTCTTAGTATTCAGAGCGGCAATCAGCCAAACTCCTTCAAGCTCGGAGGAGCTGTCATCCAGCAGTATGTTTCCATCTACCGAATCGTCATTTGCGTCAAGGGTGGAGATACTTTGGCTGGCTAGCACGATATGCGGACCCGAGGCGCTCCAAATCACTACTTCAGGACGATCATCACCATCAATGTCTGCTAGTTGGCTCATATTTGAGGCTTGAACGGCATAGTATTCACGGGAGATTTTGTACGAACCACTCTCAGCATCTATGAAATCACTTACCATAACTTCTCCATCTTGCTCACCATCGTCATCGTCAAGCGTCTCCACTCTTTCGGTGTTTAAAAAGTAGGTAGCATTGGAGCCCTCCCCGCCAGGTCCGGTAGTTCCGAGACCGGATTGAGTATAGGTATAAAGTCCGATACCAAGTTCTGTACCGCTATCACCGGTTAGATCGCCAATATCGGAAACGCTGAGATTGAAACGAACACCTTCCGAGACGATTCGGTAGCAGTTTTCATTTGTTGATACCAGCACATCAAAAACATTTTCTTCTTGATAATCTTCGAAAGCAAAAGATGTTATCGCACCCGTGGTGAGCAAATATAGACTGACGTCGTTTGGTCCGTGGCGATTACCAATTACTGCAAAATCGGATAACCCATCTTGGTTTCTGTCGTGCATCGTTGCTATGCCTTTTAAGGTGAAGTCATTGTTTTCTCCTACCTTCCAACAAATCGAGCTATCAGCGCAAAAGCCTAAGTTCAATTTTCGATCTTGAGCACCATCCAATTTGTCGAACTCGCGCATCTCATCGGCATCAAGTTGTAGAAGATAAATCGTATCATTAGCAGAAAACAACAACATACCGGTCCGATTCGCTTCCGCAACACTGGGCAAATACGCCATGTGCTCTCCCATGCCTTGATCGGCTGTAGTACCTTGTACGATCCATGTACTTTCCAACGAGAGGAACTCCGACAGCATTCTTCGCGTACCAGTTCCCCCCGATGGAGCACTAGGAGCTTCGATCAAGTGTTCAAGCGACAATAAATAAATCGCGCCGACTACCTTCTGATCACCATCTCGAGTGCTGGGAGCCGAAATTGCCAGATCGTCTAGTCCATCGTTATTGAGGTCATGAACACGAACGACTTCAAGACCAAAGTCATCATTCTTGTAATCGCTAATAATACGGCGGAGTCCAATGCTCTTGATCTCTGGGTCGAACGGATCCGCATCATCAATGTTCGCGACCCCGTCACCGTCAATATCGGAGTCAGAATTGTCACCTATGCCATCGTTGTCTGTGTCGGACCATTCCGTGACATCATTTGGAAATTGATCTACGTTATCGCCATGTCCATCACCGTCGGAATCATACCATTCGGTGGGGTCCAACGGGAAGAGATCAACATCAGCCGCGAATCCGTCTCCGTCCACGTCAACCGTTGATGACGGTTCTTCAGTATCTGCTACTTGAAATTTCGTGATGTTGACGGACAGCACGGCGTCAGCACTTTGGTCGTGATTGGGTAACTCGTGCGAGATTCCACAAGGTTTACCATGACAGTCTTCATGGGGATTGGAAAACTTGTCAATGTCAATACCGTTATAAGCTTGTTCAGCATAGGACATCACTGTTCCGAATTCTTCCTCGACTCCGTGCCCGCGGGACCAGTAAAACGTACCGATTGCTCCTTGAACATAGGAATGCCCTAAACCGATGAGGTGTCCTATCTCGTGTGCTGTTACGTTGATTGGGCAGATGTTTGGATTCAACCAAACATGAGTGAGAATTGCCCGATCCAACCGATGTATGAAACCTCGTCCTCGCCAACCACCTATATCTTCGGCGATGCCACACAATCCTGTACTCCCTGGGTGGTATGCAACAACTAAATCCGCACCGTATTTTTCAACTAACTCGTCTCTACGCTCGCGTGGTAGGAACTGCTCATCGTCCAGAATTTCAGGGATGCTTTCTTCATCTAAAACATCGGCAATGCGCAAATGAAGAGAACTACCACTACGTTCGTACAGGTATTGGGTGACTGCGAAAGTATGGCTGAAATACGCTTTCGCATCGGCAATGGATAAATGTTCGACAATACTTGAATCTTGAACTATTACTACATCGATTGTCGGTGGAGCAGGAAAGTCTTCTGAGTCTAATGGATCCGTACCTTCAAAACGTTCATTTGCATCCGACACTCCATCCTCATCGGTATCTATTAAGAAGTTGATGTTCTCTTTAGAAATCGAGGTGAAGGGAAGCTCAGTCTCGCCTTCAAACCAAACAAAATCCAATGTGGAGTCGGAAGTTATAAACGGACCTTCATGGAGGAGGAGTTCAAAGAACACGCTGCCAGCGGGTAATTTGCCAATCTCCACGTCGTAGGTTGCGACAGGAATCACCCCGTTTTCTGCAAGGTCACGGTTTAATGCGACGGTACCAAGAAACGCGGATTTTTCGTCTTTGAAGTCTTCGTCTTCAAAATGGCCAGTTACGGCTATCGTGGCATAGAGATTGTCGGTTGGAATAACCTCATTGTTCTTTACTCCAAAAGTAACACTAGCAGTTTTACCATCTTCACTCTCAAGCGTACACGGACACTCAATTGAGACTCGTACCCATTCCAATTGCGCGTGAGTGAATGTAGAAAAGACCAGCGTGGTTGAGAAAAGTAAGATAACGGTGAGTTTTTTCATGGACACTCTCCTAAAAATTTCGAGTAAAAGGAATGTGGTTTTTGAACGATATTTCACAGTACTAGCGGCTCCTTAGTCTTCACGAAGGGGTACATACTTAGTGTTCACGTGCCTGTTCCGCAACGTCCCAAGAACATCTTTCTTCGTCGTGTCAATGTTTGCCTGTAATACACGAGTAGGAATGAGCCATCCTCCCTCGTCGGTGCCAGTCAATTCGTAGCTCCCCTGTTCTGTAGACACATATGCAAGCGTTTGACTATCACTTACCGTGAGAATGAGACGGGAGAAATCATCCTCATTCGAATCAGGTTCTGCAAAGATACGGTTGTTGCCAAAGTCATCGATTTCTATTCGATCAACAACGGCACGGTATCGTTTCTTTGTTTGCGGTATCGCGACGACAACAGGAGAACCGATAAGCCACTTCTCGTATTCTCCGTTGAAACTCACGTAGGCTGCCTCAGACGGTACATCCTCTGGACGTTCAATCGCGGTTTGATCGGTCTCAAACCACGCGTAATATACCTTTCGATCGGGTGTTTGCGTCGATGAACTCGCAGTAGTTTGCGGTTCGTCGCTCGTAATTTGAACTTCGGCGGAGTCTTTTTCGTTAGGGACCTCTTGTTCTGGCAACCAAAAGAATCGGACCAAGAAAATACCTGATACGAGAACAATGGCGAACGATGTTCCTAACGCAAGGCTCAGCGATTTTTTGGTTGAAGGACGGGTTTCAGATTTGCTCAAGATGGATTTACCTCCGTAACGACTGCTTGAATTTTTTGTGCTCAAATGACACTACGTCAGGGTATTATGTTAGAAGCATCGACTACAGCGTTTGACGCAGCAATTCTTACACGGTATTTGCAGTCGTTTTTGCCTAGTATCAGCGGAATTGGTGCAAGCAAGCTAGCCGCATTGAGTGAACATGCATATACCCACTTTTTTCTTGCAATTGTGATCCACTCCCATCTGTAGACTCAACACTCTCACCGAAAGTTCCACTTCGTCCAATCGACTCAGGCCTACTGTAAGTTCTTCTATCGAATTCTATGGGCAGACGACGGTGGAATGTACTGAGACATTTGGGGAACTACTAGTGCTAGCGATTTTGAGAATGATATAGCTGCATGTTGGGGAAATCGAGAAGACTGCGACTACTTATCTTAGCAAGACACCCAGTTACACTGAATCTAAATCAACACTAGATCCGACTGAGTACTTCGTCACAATCCGATTAATCTCTCTTTTCCAATCTGGCGCTTCTTCATTTGCACGAGACCGGCATTCTACTAGCATGTTCTTCAACAACCGAGGCATTTCAGACCATCGTCCAGTTCCTGATTCAATGAATCGGCTGAAGTCAGATAAAGTCATCGGAACTATGGACAGACTAATCTTCTGATCATCGTTCAAATACCAATGACCATCACGAAATGTATTCGCAGTGTTGCTGTCTACCTCTACCGCGAGAAATAACCCAAACACTTCCTTTTCTTCGTACTGTTGTACGTATTTCGCTACATGTCGGCGAACAGGTTCTCCTTCGACAGCTTCTTGCCGCGACGATCGCGTGAGCGTAACTTCCACTACCACCACCGTATTTGAGAACTCGAAGATCATGTCTGGACCACCACCTGGCGCGCAATGCACAGGTAAATAGTCATGATCGATCTGAAAACGTCGCGCTTCCCAAGGTTCGTTGACGAGACTGCCAATTGCCAAAAATGCTCGCCACACAATCCATTCAAGATGGGCGGGGAACTATCGTAAAGCGCGTGCTATCCTGTAGGGTCACGGAGAGTTTATTTGCTCCAATTGCATCAATCAATCGAACGATATTTCCGACCTCGGCGGATTGTTTTTTTGCGTATTCACGCTCGTTAATTTCTGATATCCGTTTTTCTAGCTCATAGCGAATCTCGTCCAATTCTCGTTTTGGTATTGACGCAGATGGTAAGTCCACCTTTATTCCACGAAGCTCTAACTTTGATATCAGATTCACGATGAGCTGATGTGAATGTTGTTTATCGTCGGTAGGTAAATCGGTACCCATCCACAACGATCGCAAATACGATTCGTCCGTAGTAGCACTCGCACTTGCGCTTCTGAGAAACTCTACAAGCTTCTCTCGCATAGGTGAAAGGACTATGCCACGTCCTGCGGCCCGAAAGAGACCTGTGGCTTTTAGATAGCGAAAAGATAGATCCGCATAGTCGTCCAGGGTACTAGTCTGAAGTGTCGTCAATCTGGACTTCCCTTCGTAAACTTCGTTTGCGTATTGTCTCCTATTGATTGAGTTCGCTAGACCTGCTCGAAACCCTCCGAGTTCGAGTACGATCGGTTTAACACCGTTATCAGGGGACGAAGTTTGGATGAATAGAGCAAATTCTTGAAATGAGAGTTTCTGTTCTAGGTTTTGATTTCCAAGTTCTGCAAAAGTATCTAAAACAAACTGTAATGGAGAAAAATCCGCGAATTTTCCAGCGTATCGATCCTCGATAACAGATGGTATGCGATAACTCAATAAACACCTTAAGAAGCACTCTTGTTGTGCGCCAACCGACTTGCTGGCTATGAGACGGTGGCCACTGGGTGTAATTTCGTAAGCTCGCCCGGAAAGTTCGCACCCATCGATGGCAGTCTGCGTTACTGGGCTGGGTAAATTTGGCGTGATTAAACCGAGCTGGCTCAGAGCAGAACGCCATTTTCTTCCCAAGTCAGACGCATCCTCTCCGGCACGAACCCGCGGGGCAACGAGGATGCCATTTTCATGGAGAAGCGAGGCGAATGCGTTCTCCTGTTCCCTCCCTTCCAAGTTCCCGTTCAAGGACGAGTGTTGCAATGCTTGTAAGGCATCGCGGAGTCTGTAGGGAGTTCGTACGGTCGTATTACCGATATGCCATACTACCATCTACCAACCCACAAACAAGTACTCGTGTACCGAATTTTGGTTAGACTCTTTATGGTTTGCAAAGCAATATTTGTGATCGATTTGCATTACTTCCACATGATGCTTGTACTTGGCGACGATGGAAATAATCGTTTCTTTAGTTGGCAAGGAATTGGAAGAGTACGACACCAACACGATACTGTCCCGTAATCGTCCAAGTAACTTATCGAACGCATCTTCAGCACCCGATCTAGAACTAAACGGCGTTGGATAGCTCTTAAACTTCTTTGTCTTAGTGTGCCACTGAATATCCACACCCTTCCACCCTTTTGCAAGCCCCTCTAGAAAGTGATATCTACGCACGTATTCATTGTCGGACAATGGACTGTAGTAAGGTGGATCTAAGTACACGAGATCAGCTTTATACCGAGTTGACATAGCATCACCATGACGCGCTACGTTCTTTTCCCCGTTGTCGAACACCGCATTGTTAATAAGCTTAACTGCATTTCGTATGTGCTCCTCCATGCTCAACCGAAGATCGACGCGTCCATCGTCGTAACGCAGTCCTGTGAAGGTGAATATTCCCCGTGCTCGTTTTTTAATGCACGCTCGTAAGAGAGCTGACATTGCAATAGCTCGCTTGGTCCCATTTCTTAACTTCACAATATTAGAGCGGACCAAATCAATGACGGCGTTGTCGGCGTCCGCGAAATACAGACCGGCAAAGGTGTCTTGTACAAATGTGTTCACATTGGGGTTAGGCGCAAAAAGGTCATCCGTATCTTGTTCGGTCAACTGAATGTGATTGTTTGCGATCATCGCATCTGCAATCGTCGCATTCATCGTCATATAGTCGTTTGCGATCACTTTTTTACCCATCGTCTTAAACATGTAGCTAACTACACCTGAGCCGGAGAACAAATCCAATACCGAATCAAATGAGAACTGTTGAGCTACTTCATGAATGTGGGGCAGTACCTTATTTTTCGCACCCATGTAACGAGTTGGTGGATACTGCTTCATCTGAGCATTCATGGGTTTCGGAACCGCACGCAAGGATAGTCGCTGTCGAGGTTTAATCGTAACGATAGCGTCTTCGCTATTTCTTGTTGTCGACTTGGAACTAATGTTCCTTCGTGTGCTGACTATTTCTATCTCGTGAGGTGCATACAACTCATGGACGAGAGGATGGTTTGAATTGGTGAGAAGCACGTAGCAACCCTTGCTCTGTAGCTGGCTAGTTAGTTCTGCTAGTTCTCGGTGGTCTTCTTCATAGAATTGTTCTTTCGTATATCGTTTGAAATCGGCGTATTTAGATACAGGTAAGTAGGGCGGATCAAGATAGACAAAGTCTCCTGGCTTCGTCGTGTGAGTGAGAATCTCCTTATAGTCCGAGTGCAGTATTTGAGCATGTTGCAGAGCGACGGAAGCAGTTTCAAGAACTTCATAAGGGTATAGATCGGGGTTCTTGTATTTGCCGTAGGGTACATTGAAGTGACCTTGTTTGTTGACCCGATAGAGTCCGTTGTAACATGTGCGATTCAGATAAATTGTCCGCGCAGCAGCGAACGCGGGTTCAAGCTCCTCAAATCGTCGCTCGCGAATTTTGTAAAAGTACTCTTTGCTGTTCTCAAACTGAGAAAGATGAGTTAGAACAGCATCCAGTTCATGAACGATACAGCGATAGGTGTTGATAAGTTCAAGATTCGAATCTGAAAGCACTGCTTCACGAGGCCGAAGGGCGAAAAACATTGACCCTCCGCCAAGAAACGGTTCGACATAGCGATCGAATTTGCGTGGTGCTTTAGCCAGTAATTCATTAAGCAGTTGGGTCTTTCCACCAGCCCACTTCAGGAATGGTTTCGCGCATGTCACTTTAGGTTTTGTCTGTATGCTACTCATTTTGGGTGAAAGACACGATACTGTTGGTTGGGTCTACGGAAGCCAAGCTAACGTAATCAGGGTGAGAGACTGTGTTTCAATGTCGAGAATTAGACGAAATGTTAGCATCGTTTACGTAGGAACATTTTAACAATTTCTTATTTAATCGCAAATTAGAGTCCTGACATCGAAATACGAATCTCTCGATGGATAAAAGGGAGCTTTATCGGAAAAATTGCGCTTGCTTTTAACAGAACTGAAAAGTCTGCATGCTAGCGGACCCCACACAACTTGTTGCTAATGCGTTGGGAATGAGGAAATCTCGTTAGCGTGTCCACAAGCGTGCACTTGATAATGGACGCTAGGATTAATAATTGCAATATAGGCAGGAACCATCGTTTCACGAAGTCCCTCGTGCCGGAGGAGCCCTTCAGTTAGACTAGCCTTTCATTCACGGCATCAAAATTACTTCACAATGCTATCTAGAGACTGGCCTCGGGAGTAAGTTCTCGTTACAGTTGTTCGAATTCTAGGATTTGTCCACTAAACGACCCACTTCTACCAGATCCGAACAAAGACTTCATTCTCAATGAGCAACACTGTCTTGCGCTGTTCATCACCCGCCGGAACTTCCATTGTGAATTCCTCAGTCAATGGGTCTTTGGCACCATTTTTTTGCCAATGAATAATCTCAGGGAAGGTAGCCACTCGATTTTGCCATTGTGTAACAGCAGCTGTCCGAATTTTCTCAAGTTCCGGTCGTGACAAAGTTGGAGGCTCGCTGCTCACTGCGTAATCGCCGTTGAAGAACCCGTACTCAAAATCCGCATCGTACTCCGACGGAGGTTGTATGTCTTTGATGAAATCTTTAATTTGTTGTCCGGGGACATATCTGGTCATCGGCATTGCCTTGCTTGTTACTTTGAATTATGCCTGTACCTTCAAGATGCCCCTTCAATCGCTGATAGATCTTGTTAATTTCGTTTCTCAACGTCCATTATGAAGTGCACTTCTCTGTGGACTCTGGGTTTTAAAGTACCGGTGGTAACACAATAAACTGCACAGGTGAGGTTGTCTTTAAAGAGAGAAGGCTGTAAATCATGTCCAAGCGTTTTCTATCGACCGACGAAAGTTTGGGATTTGGTGCCTGTTAGTGCGTTCGCCTTGACACGTTAGATTTGAACTTGACAGCCCAATTGAGGTCCATCTCGTTCCAAATTAAAGTCTCTCTCGACACTACTCAGATCTAGATTTCAACCTCTTCCAACGTGTTGAGATCTGGCGACTCACGCCGTTCCTTGAGCCGTTTCTCCAGATCAGGTAAGTGTTTTTCCATCTTGCGCACAAATTCACGTTGTTCTTCTGTCAAGGGTTTTATGAGCTTGTGAGCGCGCGCAATTACTTCTTCTAATTCCTTATCCTTGTTCACGGTCATGTGTCTCCTGACTTTCAAGTATCCCTCTTTCTAAATTATCAAAATAGCGATAGTTCAATTCGTTCTTGAAGTAGAATTTTCGATCAATCCAGATGAAACCGTCGCCTTTAGAGATTACAGCTACGTCAATTGGTTCTCCCACTGCTTCTGTCTGAGGTTGAAGTAGTTGCTCAAACGAACTTAATTTTACCAATGTCGAAGCAACATTCGCCAACTCACTTAGCGGAAGCATCTCCACAACACTCAAGACATCCTTCTTTCTGGATTGTACCCGATAATTTACTTGATCCCGAAGGTTTGTTGCTAATACATTACTTACGGAAATTAATCTTTGCCCCCACTCTGCTTCAAAATTTTCGATCCTTTCCACCAAGATGTGGTTCACCAATGTTGGAATATCATGTATCAACTTGGTCATTACTTCTAAGAGTTGATGAAGCTCGGTGTAGATTCCCGCGAGGAAACCGTCCACTGCTTTGGTGATCGCGAATGATTCAACATACGATGGTCGTTCCTCACTAACTTTACGAACACTGATCTCCTGCCATTTTAGGACATCATTGTATCTTCCCCCAATATTGATCCTTTGCACAACTGGAAAATGCTCGGATTCGCCAAAGCCACCTATCACGAGACCAGTACCGGTAAGTAACTCACGGCCCCAGTTTAATTTGTAAATCAGCGAAGTAGCTATCTCTCGGAGCTGTTGAATCGACTCACCAAATAAGCCAAATTTTGTGCATATCTGTTCGACGATGGAATCTAAGTCATCTGAAATCGATTCCAAAAATATCTCCGCGCAATCTCTATCGATATTTTCGGAAGCGGGTCGATTTGTCCATTCTTCAAGCCGAATTCGGATAACATCAGCATAAATTTCTAAGCTCGCATTCGAGTTTGGATCACCATCGTCAGTTTGACTGGAGTGTAATTTTTTGAATCGTTGCTGACAATTTTCTTCTATGTCTCGGCATTCTGCTCTAAATTTCTGAATGAAATACCTTTGTTGAACCTCAATCGGAAACATCTTGTCCTGCTCGCGCAAAAACTTGATCAACTCCTGCCCGTATTCTTCAAGCGTATCAAAGCTCGCGTGTCCCAAAGATTTTCGAAAGAGTTTAATGATCGTTTCCCAAGGCACACCCATAAACGACGCGTTGCTGAAAAACATGATTCCGACTGGATGAACATTTGACAGCATAAAAAGTTTAGCCCCGGAATCGTGCTTCTTTTTGTGTACTCCGTCGGAATACACTGAAATTACGCTGTCTGCAGCAAGCGCGATCCCCATACGATTCATTGCAACTACTTCTGATGTCATATTCTCAAGCCTCTTCCTACTTCTTTTTTTTCTAATAAGACTTTATTGCCTCTTGTCGAAATTTCAATCGCAATACTCGTGCAACAAATCTATGTTAGACAAAAGCCTCTTGCGGACATTATGAAGTACATTTCACTGTGAGTTCTAGCCTCGTTGAATGTACCTAGGTGTTAGACTCATCGAGTACACAGTCTTGCGCGCAACATTTATTCTGACAGTCGCTCGTTGTTGAAATCTTTAAGCATTGGTTTGATCCACTCAGCGAGCTTCATTCGAGCAAGAGTATCCTCACTGTAGGGGTTATCGGGGAATAGATCGCTCAGTTTGAACTGCGGGAGGCATTGGGACACAACACTAAGCGTTCGTTCGAGTCTATTTCTTGCAACTTCTTCATTTTCTACCCCTCTCTTTCTAATTTCGCCCATTTGACGGTCGTCCTCACGTAAAAGATCTTCGTCTTTAATGGAGAGTCCATCTTTCGCATTGTACATTTCGACATTTTGGGCATATGTTGCATACACGTTCAACTCTGATAGACCCTCAATTAACAAGTGAAGGCCAATTAAGGCTTTTTGTTCTGATGGGTCGAGATCTAAATTCTCGAGGGATTGGTTGTCTGGTGGCTGTGGGTAAAGCTCCATGGTTGCTATCCTCCGTGTTATCACATTTCACTAAGTAGGCGAACAGGACGCTGCTTATTGAAAAATTTCGTTTTTGCTTGTGACGACTTACCATCACCGGTGGTTATTGGGTCACGGCTCAGCACCTGTCTTGGACGGTGACCCACACTTAAACTTTATGCATGACGGAGCCTGTACTTGTTGCACAATGAGAACGTGAAGATCGTTAGCGGATGCTCGTTCGAGTGCTTTGGTTAGTAAGTCAGTCAGTGTGTACGTTCAAGTTTTCACAATCGGTATTTGGGGTTTCTTTCAGTTGAAGATCACTTTTCGAAGTGATTCTCAATGAATCTCTCTAGATAAGGACTAACAAGACAGATTTCAAGCGTGTTCCTTCAAAATTAACAAGTTCGTTGTTCGAATGTCTGAAGAGATTAGTGGCTTGTTTTCTGATTTGATGTATTGAGTACGTTAGAACTCAACCCGTGATTGTCACGAGTGCAGGGAAGTGTCCTATTTCACGAACCTAAGGCGAGTCAAAAAGTGGTGGAAGCTCCTCCTTCAGATTGCAGGATTCGTTGCCCACAAGCTCATTGTCAACGACAGGCACGTTAGCACTCTGCGCCAAAAGATTGGATTCATGGGTATCGCGCTTAGAGAGGATTCAAGGGAAGTCGTAGGAGACTACCTATGTCCAAATACAGCAGCTAAGGTAGTTTTCCGACATATTCGAAAGGTAACATCAGATCATGGACTCATGCGAAAAAACTCCGCGTCTAAGCGTAAAAATTTAATGTTCTGTTTTTCGACACCAAGTTCGTATTCAACAAGAAGGTCGAGAAGTTTTTCGCCGTTAATTAGAGTAATCGGAGGAGCACCACGTTCAAACGCGGCTTCTTCCGCTCCTTTTGAGAACTTCGACGTGGTGATGATGGAGCCTCTTACAGCATCAAACCTGTGCAATACACCTCTTAATGCGTCTAATACGTTTCTTTGAATTGTTCGGCTGTGCCGCTTGACTTGAACCACTTCTCGTACCGCCGTGATACCAAGCTCAATTTTTGCGACGACATCTACTCCAGAGTCTCCAGATTTAGAGGTAACCTCGATGTCTTGATAGCCCATTGCTTCTAACAATTGCCCAATGACATGCTCGAATTCGTACGGATCGATATTGGACAATAAATAAAGGAGGTCTTTTCTTGTCTTAGCCTCTTGTCTTTTTGCTAAATCCCGGATTTCGTTGTGCTCGGTTGCCACAAATTGCCCTTGATGTTCTCGAAGGTAAGAGCGGCCTAGATCAGAAAGTACATACATGCTCTTCTCTTGCTTGAGAATGAGTTCTCGATCTTTCGTATTTACCAACCGCCTACGTAAAGTGTCTTTGAAAACCGAAACTGCCTTATTTGCAGTGTTATTTTTCAAGTAATTTGACCATTCTGGCAGTAAGTGTTTTTGTTGGCAAGGTTCGATATCTGCGATCAGACGTAATAGTTTGAAATTCCCCTCATTTACATCTATCTCAGTCTCTGTTTTTCCGAAAGGATTCAGCAGAAAATCTTCTCCGGTTTCGGTCAAATCAAGTGTACCATCTGGTTGGGGTTTTAGCAGTTCATAGGTTCTACAAAGGAACCAAGACCCTTCAGTATGCCTCGGATTAACTGTTTCGTTTGACTTGTACCTTATTTTGATTGGAATTATTCTGTTGCGTAGTCGCGTCGTTTCCTCGTGAATAAGCTCGAGTTTTGTCGTTTGAAATCACGAGCGGACTGCTGATGAGTTCAATGTTCAATGCTCGACGGTAATCCTCGATTTCTTCCTCAGGTAGTGTTGGACAAAATAACATAATTACTCCAAGAGCCAATTAGGTAGGGCGAATTTTGATTGCACCATTTTGAAACGATGGTTTCGTGCTTCTTTCGTCACGTTGCACTTGAGGATTAATTCACAGCTAGTCTACCGAAAAACTCCCAACACATAAAACTGTACATAAATATTGTATGTGACACTAATCAGAATGAAGCGGATGGAGTTTGGAGGACATGACCAACAAAGGTTGTTCGTGAACCCGTTGTTTACGTGTTCGACTATGTTCCTCAAGGAGATCTACGCCATTGATGCGATCAAAATCCCTGATTCCACAAAGGCGGTGAACTCCTCTTGATACGCCAAAGAGATTGTATCTTGCCATTGTGTGGGCTACTCACTCCATTCTGTTTGTCGGTATCCATTAGCCTGAGGCAATTTCTTGAGACAATTCTCCTCACCCTAATCCTAACGTCTTTTTCAGCAACTTTGCACCTTCGCTGGGCTGCCCCGGACCAATCTGTAAAAATCCCGGAACTTGGACTTCATGAAGAAATTTCGTACTTCTAACGTTCTTGAGCGAGGGATTGAGAATGAGAGCTGAGTGAATTAATTTGTTTTCAACAAACTTCGCTTCGTCTTTTGCTAGTTTTCCTTTAAATTTGCCAGTATCGGTTAATCGGGCAACAAATATCAAGACTGGCTTACCTCTACGGACATCGTCCATAACAGTTCGGTACTTGTCTCGCTTGTGGTCAGCTAAGCATTCATCCTTAAAGTTCTTCTTTGCCTGACCAATGTACCAAGGATTGATCGTTTTTCCGTGTTCTACACCGAAAATGTAACAACCGACTGCGTTCGATAAGTCTTGATGACGTTTTTCTACTTCAACCCAAAACTTTTTTATAGTGTGTATCGAAAGATTCAATGTCAAATTTCCGTGCGCGTTTTTGGCTCTAGGTAGACAAAACGGGCCGAAGACTTCATATTTCATCATGCTTAGGATGCTCCTTCTTGTGGTGCTATCAAAATTTGCTTGAACATTCTAAACCTAGATCCTAGCGTCCATTATGAAATGCATGTTCAGTAACAAAGGTAGTCTGTGTAGCTAATATTGTACAAGATAGGGTGCTGGTGGAGTGTGAAAGGAAGCTTTCTTCACTTGATAGTCAATCACATTGATATCAGAACCTCGAGTGGAACTGATAGTAGACTCTGAATTTGATAGCATTCACTGCTTCAAATAGAGCAAAAATTTGGAGGTGCTCGGCTACTACTTTGAAGTGATTCGTAAAGCAACGTGAACTTTCCAAAGTTTGCCCAACCAGAGTGCACTGCCATTCCCCTTGTCTTGCTGTGACGCGACGGAATACCCAGCTCCATTTGAACCAACCTTTTCAAAAATATACCGACATTAGCAAGGTTTGGTCCCAATCGTTTAATGTAGCCGAAACTCTCACATTTCAATACTTGAAGAATACGGCAAACTCTTGACAAATCTTTCCATGAATTTGAAATCTACATCTCCGCTTTCCAAAACAGGTAAGAAAATCGTGGAACCTTCATTCTGGATTGACTACATTTCCTACCGTAGTTGTACCTGTATTGTTCTGCGTTGATAACGGTGGTCAAGAACAGTGCATTGAAGTCGTTCATTTCGAACTTTGGTATGAGTTTTTCTACATGATCGCTTGCTAGAAAGGGAAACTTTTGATATGAACAAAATCCTACTACAGCACTATCTACAGTTAGAACCCCACCCCCTTCCGTGTGGGTCTGATAAAAACCCTCAACGCCATTATTTTCTGACTTCGTCGTGACGTATGGATACAGCCCCTCGCTCATCGTTTCAACGACCCTTGGCGGCGTAGTTTTAGAACCAGTAACATGAAACAGCACTGTGAGACCAAATTCTTTCCATTCTCTCTCCGCTAGCTCAACTCGTTCATTAATCAGCGACGCGTTCGAAAATTCCAGCATTGTGTTATCAGTTGGAGCAATCCATTTCTCGTCTACACGATTTGCAATCAAATACGTGAAATATCTTCGCAGTGTGTCCTCAAAGTCCTTTTTCTTGAGTGACTGACGAGCAGTTTTCATATATGCTTCAGCACACCATTCAGCGTTGGCATCAACACATACATTCACTGATAGACCAGCTTTGTCGATACGGTTGGCATAGAGGTTCAACCAAAGACTCTTAATTTTCGACCAGGTACCATTCTCATCGATTCGTCCCCCTACTTTTCGCTTTACAAAACCATCGTCTTTGAAATACCCGAAGAACACTTTTCTGTCGTGATCATGCTGTCGATGTGCTGTTATTACCATGGCACAGGTCACCACACCCGTATTTGAATCGAAGAACAGTTCATTCGGCATGGAAAATACCGCCTGCAACGTGTGTTTGCGTAACAGTTTTTTCTTCAGCTCGAAAGACTCACCACTCTTAGCTAGTACACTTGACATCGGTACTAATGCAATGCATGTACCACCATCTACAAGACAATTTAAATTGTTCAATACAAACAACAACTCATTCGTGTCCTTTTTCTTATTCGCTCTGTAGGGGGGATTTAGCAACCCAATCGACGGTTTTTTGTTTCGTACACGTTCGACGACTTCTGGTTCGAAACAATCTCCTCCGATGACATTAGTTTTACCGTCTTGGTGGAGGAACATATTCGATATCGCTAATGCCAAAATATCTTCCTGAATTTCGCAGCCAAATAACTGTTCCCGCTTGATTCTAGAAATGATGTGTTTATCACCGTCTGCATCAATGACCATTTTTCTCATGGCAGCAATAAGGAAGCCGCCAGTACCCACGCAATTGTCATACACTACTGAGTGCCGATTAGCACCAGCGCATTCCGCGAAAAACTCTGCGACATGTCTGGGAGTTAGGACTATCCCGAGACCTTTGTCATTGTTAGCATATCGTATAAACTCAACGTACATTTGGCTTAATATGTCGATGAACTCATGACTTTCCACGAAACCTTTGACGTTCTCTTCTACATCTGATATTAGATCGAGCAGGTTATTTGTACGGAGAAGCACTTGGTATCTCTGTATGAATTGCAGTGAAGTTTTAAAGTCTTCCAGTTTTTCCTTAGAAAGTCGTGCAGATTGAAGCTTATCAACCACGGCTTGAACCAAGGCAATCGCCAATTGCGTTGAGTTCGTATGTTCGTGGTACGACTTTATAAATACTCGATTTTCCAACGCAATCAACACCGCACTGATTAGTAATCCTCGCTTGCTTTCCATTATCTTCAATTCTTGAAGGCGTTCGTTTAGCGTCTGTGTGTAAGAGACTAAGTTGTGAAAGTCCTGTCGCAGTTTGTGTTCACTTTTAAACACTAAATCTGCGTACTCCGCCGGTGTGAGGAGAGATTCGGTTAGTAATATCGGTTTTTCGTGTGTTTGTTTTAGACAAAGATAGCCGCTAACGTTCAGATTTGTTCTATCACTTCCACTAACACCAAGCGCAAGTACGTCGAAAGATTTTGAAAGATAACTGGCGTAATGCAATGCTCCATCTACTGCGTATGCTTCCGTATTTTGAAGCGAGTCGCTAGCGTGGAATACCGTATCTGGTTTACACTCTACGACGATTAGAAAACTAGAGCTGTCTTTCCGAATGATGAAGTCAGGGCAACCTGCTTTACCAGTCTTTCGTTTAGAAGCTTGTCTAAGTGCGTTACGTACCCTAGTTGAATTCGACTGCTGACGTTCAATGATGAACCCCTGCGAGTTCGAAAACTTGTCAATCAGGATGTCTTCAGTAATGGTTTCAGTCATAGAAGTACTAACCGATAGAAGGGTTTGCGTAGGTTTAAAGGGACAGTCATTAAGATAATTTAAAGGAGAAATCGAATGATGACTGATTCTAAGAAAAAGCGAACTCGGAGAAGTTTCACCGAAGAGTTCAAACGCGAAGCGGTAGCGATGTTTCAAGGTTCTGGTGTTTCCGCCGAACAGGTGAGTGCGGAACTGGGTATCTCGACGTCGTTATTGTATCGCTGGGTGCGGGACGCTCGCGACGATCCGCCTGAAGCCGATCGACCCAGCTACAAGGAGCTGGAGAAGGAACTGGCGCGTACCCGTCGAGAGTTGGATTTTTTAAAAAAAGCTTCCAGTTACTTCGCCTCACAGCAGCCCAACGGTATGCGATCATAGACCGATGGCGCCCGTATTTTCCGGTAACCTTAATGTGTCCCTTGCTCGGTGTGTTCCGGAGCAAGTACTACGCTTGGATCGAACGTGGTCGGGAATCGAACTATGCCGCTTCGGATCGTCGATTATTGGTGCTCATGCGAAGTTTGCACCAGGAGTGGGGAGGCATCTTAGGTTATCGGCGCATGCACGCCTGTTTACAGGAGCATTATGGCGAAAGCATCGGCAAGCATCGAGTGCGTCGGTTGATGCGACTGGCGGGGTTAATGGGCATTCCCAAGAAACGTCGGCGGCAACGGCGACCAGCGCGCAGCGATCGCAACCTACCCGATTTGCTGCAACGCGATTTTTCGGCTCCCGAACCGAATCGGGTTTGGGTCACGGACATCACGGAACTGAAGACCGGAGAAGGTAAGTTGTATCTGTGCGTGATCAAAGATCTTTACGATGGTGCAATTACGGCCTGGAAAACAGGCACTCGGCCGACGGCCGAGTGGGTCACTTCAACGGTGGAAATGGCACTGGTGAAGCGACCTGAGAGTCGTGGTGCGATCTTGCATTCAGATCACGGTAGTCAATACACCAGCGAACGGTACCGTCGGTGTTTGCAACAACATGGTTTACAGATCAGCATGGGCAGAGTTCGGACCTGTGCCGACAACGCGTCGGCCGAAAGCGTGTTTGGACAGCTCAAACGCGAACTAGTACGGCAAAGCCAGTTTCGGACTCGGCAAGAAGCCACCGAAAAAATCAATCACTACTTCTTGAACCTCTACAATCCTTGGCGACGCCCCCCACTGGTCAGCAACAGGCCTAAAGCGATCCAAGCATGCAATTCAAGGGAACAAGATGCAGTTTGTTGATCAAAAAGTGACTAAAAATATGTCCCCGAAAACCTACGCAGTCCCGAATCAAAGAATGGGACTTATATACTTGAGGGTTTGGATGTTCTCATTTTTAACCTCCGTCAGACGATGCAGAAAAACTAGACACATATGTCGAGACTGGGCTGTCGTGTTCTGCTTAACTTGGTCCGAACCAGTACCGTAGGGTTTCTTTGTTGGTGTGTTATTTTGCTTAAACCGAGAGCACTTCAGACGTTAACCACTTTTGGCCAGCGTTACAGTTCCATCGTCGCTACAACATGTTAGAAGCAAGTTGCGAGAGTACTTAGTGAATGTTTGTTCGGTTTTGCTGGTGACCGGTGATGATAAAGAAGAGGGGTTTGCGTAGGAAAAAGGGAAGAAGTGTACTTTCGCATCTATGAACATCCCAATCACGCTCGAGGGTGTCTGGAAGAATTTCGCCAACGCTACAACCAGGTGCGTCCGCATTGGGCTTTACGGCCGGCAGAAAATGAGGATCCGTGGACTCCAGCTGAGGTCTATGAGCAGGGTCGCACCATCATCATTCCACAATGGCAGGGATGGGCGAAAGCCGCCCAAAAGAAACTCGAGGAACAACTGGATCGAACCAACGGAGAGCGTCTCGCAGCATGATCAAAAGCTACGAAAACTCTCTATTTAGAATATTCCAACTATTTACCGTAGCAAGACAGATCTCAATTCGATGTGCATTTGAAAAATTCACCACTTTTGAACACTCGGACGACCTACAAGAATTACGCGATCTCGTTAGCCAAATGCAAAGGCGTCCATTAGACATGCAACACTGACTTGACGAAGAACGATAAATACTCTCAAACGAGTTGTGTTTTCTTTCCCGAGCATTCACTTCCAAACACTTTCTAATTGGGTAAACCCACCCAACAGAGGTCAACACGCGTCAGAAACATGAGCACATCGCAACGCGCACTACACTTTCACTTAGTCGAAAGTTGCTGAAACATTTATAAAGAATTTTTCAAATTGTTTCAAAAATCCCAGCATTTGCGTATACTTTCACAAATCGACAGTGGATCAGAGTGGTCTACGCAAACACTTAATACTTTGTGTTAGTTGCCATCTCTGTGTAAAATGTGAACTAATGACATAATCCACTGAACAGTGCTAACTAGAAGCACAGGGAACCGTTGAGGTCTTTGAAAGAGGCCGCGGCTTGATTATGAAACAATTTCCACGCAAGGAGGCGGGGATGACTTCTATCGGACAGGGATGCAACTTTTCACAGTTCGCGATTGTCCACGTACACATTCCCCAATGTGTTCTTTACGTACCCCACGTACCTAATTATGCCAATGGATTGGCATAGGAGAGATTCCATGGATACTAAACAATCTAATGATCTACGCTTGAAGCTAAGCGGCCTGATGAAGTTCTTACCGGTGATCGCGTTAGCCTGCTTTGCCGCGTTCGCCGCGGTACCGATAAATGCCCAAGACGACGATATTACCGAGGATTGCGGTTGGGACACTGATGATGACGGCGGTTTTGATGCCGATGACGACGAAGAACCGCGCAAGGATGTAGAGTTCTTTGTGGGTGACACTAGTAGAACTAATTCCTTGTATGAGTTTGTTGCTACTGGTTGTGCGCAAACGAGTACCGTGCAACTTCGTATTTACGAGGGATTCGAAGTAGGAGAACCGAGTTCACACATTCGACTCCCAGAAACGGGTGATTTGGACCTTAGCCCCGACGGTGATAATTTCGAAGATTCTGTTGTGCTCGCGATCACTGGCACCCATCCTAATCGCACCATCGCATTAGCCGATGCTGGTATCACCTGGGACAGTACGAATACCAATGCATGGTTACAAGCACCGTTGAAGTACACGGTGCGGGCTCTGTCGATTGAGAGTGACAATCTTGGTGAAATGAAACTCACGATTATTGTGCATCCTGGCAAACTCACCGCGCCTACCGCGGTTGATGTTGGGGCTGAAACCCCGGAAAACATATACGTTAAATGGACAGGATTGCCTGACACAGACGATAATTTCGGCAGCCCGTTGGGTTACCAAGTGGATTGGAAGCCGACCACAAGTTCCGCATGGCAAAGTTCCCCCCCAATTATCGATGATAACGACAAAGAAGCCGCAGAGTCACGAGGTCACGATTACACGATTATTGGGCTTGACCCAGATACGCAGTACGACATTAGGGTTCGATCTTACAAGAAAAATCCCACAGGAAATCAGTACAACATTCAAACCAGTGATTGGGTACCTCACCCCGTAGCAGATGACCCTCCCGAGACTAAGACGAGAGCTCTCTATACCACTACAGAAGGCGAGAAACTATCCGTTCAAGAGGGGAAAACGCTACAAATAAATCTCAATCGATGGATCGTCTTCGCTCTCGCTAGCGATGGTTCTACTCCACTCAGGCCAACCGCGGATATTGCGGACCCCGAGATTGATATTGATTCTGGAAACGACAATGTCTTCACTGCTGAACACATCTTGGTTGGTACCGGAATAGCCGATGATTTGATCATTATCACCGGTAAAGGTGAAGGTGAAGCCAATCTCAGTGTCGAAGTCACTCTCAACAACGGTCATATTCTTTCTGCAACCGCGAAAGTGAAGGTTCTAGAAAATGCTGCCCCTGTGTTCACTGTGACCTCAGTGAATATCGATTGGGATGTTGAGAATGTCGGCGATGATTTCGAGATCGATGTCACGCGGCAATTTGTGTCGGGAGACATTGATGCAGACGATGATGAGTTGGAATACTCCATGACCGGGGGCGATTATCGCAATACGACCTACTTAGAGATCACCGAAGACAACGAAGACACCGGCAAAATTACCGTCCCGGACGACGTTACGACCGCTGATTTGAATCGCTTACAAAACGGCCACGAATTTGAAATCGAAGTGACCGTTACCGATTCAGCTGATCAGACTGATACGATGACAATTTTCGTTGAAGTCATTGAAGGCGTTGCCGATCGACCAACTCGAACCGCCAGTTCCAAGGATGAGGTGTGGTTGGTACCACTCGCGACTGCAACAAATGGCGGTACTAAGCGAACCGATCTTACTCGAAGTTTCAGTAGTCCAACAGGCGGCCAGCTCTGTTTCGCCATTGAAGAGAAAGGATTTAGGGTGAACGGCACCGACCAGACTGCTGATATTACTATCGGTTCCAACAACTCTGTTGATGTGGACACCGTGGCAGACTTTAGTTTGAGTGGGCCAGACTCGTGTAAACGCGGACAGCTGAATATCTCAATGGAACTACCGTCGAACGATTCCAGTAGCGATCAATTTGTGCTCTTAGGTTATCACGGAGTCATCTCGGTGTATGCAGAGGTAACTGCATACCACCGTGGCAACCGAGATGCGGATTCAACCAATCCAGTCAAAGTCAGGATAGATTTGGTGTATGGTCCCAATCAAGCACCGATTATTCGTACTGTCGCAAAAGTTACTGGTGGGAATACATTCTATACCTCCAGTGCGTATTCCGTTGATGAAGGCGAGGATATTCGCTTAACCTTCACCGCAGACGATCCCGGTCCTACCGGTGACAAGTTGTGTTGGAGCCAAAAGAACAACTGTAAACCGTGTCAAGGTGCAGAAGATACGGAAGTGCGTCGGCCCGCGAACACTGGTGCTCTTGTCACCGAACGGCGCGCAAGTCATCGCGTATCCAACATCGCACACGAGTACGATCTAGTTGTTTTGGGAACGGAAGATGTTGCCGGTTCAAATGTTCAAAAGGTGGTAACCGACTACGAAACCAATCCAGGCGGCTATGCGATCAATCTGTGCGCCACCGACCTAGCTGGAAAGACCCATAAGATTAAGTTCGTCGTAAAGATTGAAAATGTCGAAGAAGCGCCAGTTATTCAAACTATCGCCGATATTTATTTCCTCGTCGGCGATTACGCCCAGGAAATCGATCTCACCGAGCTCACGGTCGATGGCGACGGTGAAGCCGACATCGTAGACTATGATGCCGAAATTATTGGGTCTTCGACTGCGGTCACTGTGTCCGAATCTAACGGGATCGTTACCGTTACTCCCACCGACGATGATGTTTCAGGTACCCAAGAAGTAGAGATTGAAGTCACGGCGACGGACTCCTCCGGTACCACCGCCTATCAAACCTTCTCGGCTTTTGTGAGGAATACCAACAACCCACCACGCTTTAGCGGTGGTGTGTCCGGGGTTTCCTATGAGCTAGCGGAGAATTCAGCTGTAGGGACGAACGTCGGGACACCGATCGCTACTACCGATCCGGACGGCGATGGCATCAGCTACGAGCTGAGCGGTGGACTGGGCTATTTCCGCGTGGATAAGATCGCTACTGGAGCTCAGATCAAGGTTAAGAAGAAAGGCCTCGACTACGAGAGCGACAACAATGTCTTCAAGCTAGCGTTAACCGCGTCGGATGATTACGGTGCCGCGGTTGCGTTGACTGTTACGGTTACTTTGACCAACGTGAACGAACCACCGAAGGCTACTCCGGATGTGATTGCAGATCAAACCGTGCTTGTAGGAGTCACCGAATGCGTCGTCGATGCGAATGACCACTTCGAGGACCCCGATGCGGCCGACGATACACCTTCTTTGTCCTATACTGCTACTTCCACACGCCCAGGTGAGGTCAGTGTTGAAGTCGACGACGACGACAATGTTTGTATTACGGGTGAGGCACTCGGTACGAGGCCGGCACGAATTACTATAACCGCAACCGATTCGGACGGTACTACCGTGTTTAAGCGATTCCGCGCATCCACGCAACAAAACAATCCACCGACAGTGGTTGGCAATGGCTTGCCAGATATCGAAGTGCAGTTTGATGGTCGTAGCGATGATATAGATCTCAATGACTACTTCAACGATGGTGACGCAGGTTACGACGAAGAATTGTCTTACGAATATTCCGTAGATGATTCAAGTATTGTCACCCCTGTGATAAGAAACGATCATTTCTTGCGAATCTACGGTGACGACGCTGGTGAAACGAACATTGAAATAACCGCGACTGACCAAAACGATCAGTCGGTATCCGATACGTTCGCCGTTGAAGTGGTTCGCAACGATCCGCCAATCCCACATCCAGATGCGATTGCAGATGTCAATACGAGACTTGGTCTTACCGTAGATCCTATTGATGCATCCGGCGCATTCACCGATGAAGGCGACACCTTCGATCTCGATATTAGCACTGACGATGCAGATATCGCAACTGCCGCGATTGATTACGATGACGATGACAATCCGTGGATCAACATTTACCTACATTCCACGGGCGTAACGAAAGCAACATTGAAAGCTACGGATACTGCGAATAACTCTTCGGAAATATCGTTCACTATTGATGTCGGTGCGCGCAACGATCCACCGAAGCTCGTCAATGAGATTGACGACCAAACTGTCGAAGTCGACGACCGAATCGATGTAGAACTTGACGACGTCTTCGAAGACGAAGGTGAGCTTACCTATGAAATCGATAACGAAGACGACGATGTCGCGGATGTCATCTATCGATCGAGCAGTAATACGCTACGTATATGGGGGAATCAAGTAGGTACGACCGAAGTCAAAGTAACTGTGTTCGATAACCTCGATCAATCCGTATCAGACACGTTTACGGTGACAGTTACTGATCCACCACCGGAGAATTCCGCACCTAACGTAGTTGCGCAGATCGACGATCTAACTGTGACCGTTGGAATGCCCAGTTTGGTGTCTATTACGGGTAACTTCAGTGATCCTGATGGCGACGAGCTTGCTTACATCGTTGAATCCGATGATCCAAATGTCGTAACCACAACCTTGCACGAAATGGAAATTACGTTGTCGGGCTTGGTATCTGGAAATGCAAACGTTCGTGTCACCGCGACTGATCCAGCGGGCTTAGATGTCATAGATGTCTTCAAAGTTTATGTCGAAACAGCTCCACAGGTGGCATCACAGATCGCTGACGTGAATCTGCAAATCGGTGGTGATCCAGTCTCATTGAATGTCACTGAATACTTCGTTGATGATGACGGCGATATGCTGGTCTATTCGTTCAACTTTGAAGGCAATGCTGCGATCACGAATGTCGATGGTACAAGCTTATCTTTGACGCCATCCGTTCAAGGTACGACTGTAGTAACCATTACTGCGACAGATGCTGCTGGCCGTTCTGCATCGCAATCTTTCAAGACGATTGTGAGCAATAGTGAAATCAAAGCAGCTGGTACCGAAGCGCTATCGAGTGTGGGTCGCCAAATAATTTCCAGCGTCGCGAATGCAATAGGTTCACGAGTTGAAAACAAAGATTCCGAGAGCAACCTGTTCAGTAGAGTAATTGGCGGGAAGTCCAAGGAAGACGAACGCACGATCACCAATACACCAGCACAACCCCAAACACCTGCTCCAGCTCCGAAGGTTGATCCGGTGTTTGATACGCCGACAACAGCGAACTCTCCGACGGCCAAACGTTCAAGAGATGTATTCTCGGATGTCATTTCGCCACGCAATTTCACTTCGATGAGACTGCGCGATTTGATTCCACAAAACTTCTCTACATCCTTGACTGGTGCTAACTCAAGATACGCGCTGTCTATTTGGGGTACTACAGATCAACAAGATTCGAGTAGCTCCATGTATGAAACGTCTTCAAGTTCGACGTATCTTGGCGTGGACATAAGACCGTTGCGAAACCTAATGGTTGGTATATCACTCTCTGAAGGCTCAGCAGAGAGCGACTATTCTTGGGGTACGGCAGTGCGCCAACTCCAAACCGACACCACAACTATACTACCTTACGCGAGTCTCCAAGTTACTCCCAACACCTTGGTTTGGGGTACCGTCGGTGTCGGCTCCGGTGATGCTAGTATTTGGAACGGTGAGAATCTTGTTGACGAAAGTGATTTGAGTTTACGTATTGGACACTTCGCGATCAAGAGCCAAGTCGTACAAATGCAAGGTATCGATCTAGCGGTTAAAGGTGATATTTCGGTAGCGAGTCTGGCGACCAGCAATGGTGTTGGCGAAGCTAGTGGTCTCGATACCACGATTGACCGAGTGCGTCTAGGCGTTGCAGGATCTTATACGATGCCACTCAATTGGGGAGGCTCGCTTACTCCGTTCGGTGAGCTAGCTTATCGCCGAGACGGTGGCAACGGTGCGACTGGATCGGGTGTTGAATTCACCGGCGGCTTACGCGTCGCCTCGACGATGTTCTCGCTTGATCTTCGCGGGCACACGATGGCTACGTATTCAGAGAGTGATTACAAAGAATCAGGTTTGTCGCTACTCGCTGTGTTTAACCCGACACCTGGAGAGGACGGGCTCTCGCTCTCATTCACTCCAAGTTGGGGTCAAACAGCTAGAACAGATACGATTCTGTGGCGAGAGTCAGCGACCGTTGGACAGCTACCATTCGGTGGGGGACTTGACTTGAGCCAAGGAATGACCTTCAACACGAACATTTCGTACGGTTTCCTGATCAATCAAGACCAGCACATGTTCAAGCCATACATTGAATTCGGCGAGAACTCGCTAGCTTTGCAGACCATTCTGTTCGGCGCGGAACTCAAACCGTTAGTCCTAGATAAGTCCTTGTTTAACTTGAACTTTGTCCTAGGAAAAGTGGATGATCTCTCCAAGAAGGACAACAAGCACTTAGGCGTGAATGCAATCTTGAAATTCTAAACCTTGCCTTACTTGGGGGACTGCGCATGTAGTTTCGCAGACAAGTATTGTTTCTACCTCTTAAGATTCGAAGACCCCGATTCCCCCTCGGGGTCTTTTTCTAGGTGAAGGATGAGTATATTCCTAACACTAGAAATGCCCTTTGCACGGACGAGTTCCCAGCCGTCTCTCACTAGAGCGGATTGGAACTCTTGTATGGTTATATTTTTGAGCTAATCCCAAACCTGTTTGGGATACTCACTCACGCAGCGAGCGCGGGTACTGGGATGTTTTCGAAGCTGTTAATTTGCTTAGGACGAAGTTCATCAGGGATGCGAATGATAGCTTCCTCTGGTATAGCAAGGCCTTTGGACAATAGAATATCCAAGTGCTCTCTGACCGCGCTTCGCGTCTGTTCTAAACAGTCTTCTTCTGTCATTTCACCAACTACAACATCCGGAAATTCTTTACAAGAACCATAGAAGCCGTTTCCATCCTCTGTAACGCAAATTGTGACTCTTATGGCCACAATGTCACTCAGGTTTGGTGTAGTCATTTTGTTGGTCTAAAGTTCAAAAGTTTTTGGTTAGTCAGACTTCACACGGGAAAGTTCCCGCTGTTATCTGAACGAATTTTAGACCATTTTTTACATATTCTTGTGTAGCGATTGACGTCACAGAAGCAGCGGAAAGGGATGGCGCACCAATTTTGGGTACGAACTTCTAAGGGTACCAAAGTGTCGTAAAAACTTCACTATTGGATGCGAATCGAGAGCTAACAAGCCGTGTTAATTACGACGAAAGTATTTTCTCAATATCTGCTATAGCAGATTCGATGTCTACATACAACTGGTCGGTGGGCTTGAGGCTTACATGGTCTAATATTCTCTTTAGCTCGTCTTTCTTCGCGGTCCACTCGGTTCTATCAACAAGATGCGCCGTCTTGACGTCTTGTTTGCTATTCTCGATTGAATCCAATTCATTTTCTATTAAGTTCCGTATCTCTAAAACTTGCATTTCTAACCTAAAACGAGCAACTTCTGTGGTTATACCAAGTTCTTCCAATGACACTGTCAAATGTACTTGTTGGTGACCTTGGCCACGGTAGTATTGGAGAGCGATCCAGAGACTAAGCAACACTAGAAACATTACTAACAGAACTATCGTGTAAGGCGTGAATACGCGTATACGCCGAACGGAATCTCGTTTGTCTTTCGTTTGATCGTCCAGATCCATGATGTTTTCTCAGATTCGTGGGTATCGATGATTTGAAGATTCAGCGTAAACTATTGTATTCCGGCCCCGTTCCGTGTCAGATTGGTGAGACGAGCAATGGAATCAACTTACAAAGTCGTCTCAACTGTCTAGAAGTCAGTGTACTAAAGCGATTTGGCACATTTTTCACTAGGACAGATTCCTTATCTTCAAGAAATACTCGCAAAGACGGAACGAATCTCATAACATACAGCACTTCGACTAAGATTTGTCGTTTTTAAATTCAATCAACCACACCTACTCCCTACTACATCAAGGACTTTTATGAGTACTGACCCGCACCTATGGCTAGAACAAATCGATGATGAAAAGGCACTCGACTGGGTGCGCGCCCGAAACGATCTGACCGTTGCTCAATTCACTCAGAACGATCGATTTCGTGGCTTTCAAGAACGCATACGAACCATTCTAGATTCGGATGATCGGATTCCCATGTTCGAAACCTGTGGTAACACTCTCTACAACTTTTGGCAAGACAAAGACCATCCAAAGGGTCTTTGGCGGAGAACTACTTTGGAAGAGTACTGTAAGACTCGACCTGATTGGGAAGTAGTGCTTGATCTCGATGCTCTAGCAAAATCGGAAGACGAGAATTGGGTTTGGGCTGATCCGAATATGTGTCGCCCAGAGTACACGAAAGCACTCGTCCGACTCTCTCGAGGTGGTGGCGATGCGATTGTGATTCGAGAATTCGATTTACTCACGAACGACTTTGTCTCGGACGGCTTCTTCGTACCTGAAGCGAAGACCCACGTAACTTGGGCTGGTCCAAATCGCGTACTAATAGGTTCTGATTTCGGTGAGGGTACGTTAACGGATTCAGGATACCCCATGACAATGCGAGAATGGGATCGTGGCACCCCCTTAGAGGACTCACGTGAGTTCTTCCGAGGTCAGTTTTCAGACGTTTATGTTTATTCTTGGGCGGATCCCTTTACCGATTTTCGCGACTACTTCGTCGGTCGCGCGACCGATTTTTTCAACGATGAATTTTTTGTATATCGCAACAACGAGCTCATCAAGTTAAATAAACCTGACAGTGCGATTGCGAGCCCCCACAGAGGACAGTTGTTTCTTCTTCTCAAACATGATTGGGACCGCGGTGGCGAGCAATTTAAAGCCGGCAGTATGTTGGTAGGACAACTTGAAGACATACTTGCCGGTACGGGAGACTACCAAGTCCTCTTTGCGCCGACCGAACACTCTGTACTGATCAGTCACAACGGTACGAAAAACTCAATGATTCTCAATATCTCAGAAAATGTTTGTACTAAAACGTTTGTGGCAACGAAAGGCGACAACAGTGATTGGGATCTTGAACAAGTTCAACAGTCGAATGGCTTTTTGAATGAAAGTGGCTTTGCTTACGAAATCCACGACAGCGACCGAACACTCGTGCTCTCCGAGAGTTTTCTGGAACCTTCTAGTCTATCGATGAGTGGTCCGAATGAGTCTTTGCGCGTGCTTAAGAAAACGCGATCGTTCTTCGACAACGAATCTCTAGAGACGACCCAACACTGGGCTGAATCCAAGGATGGTACGACGATTCCCTACTATCAGATCTCCCAACGAGATGCTAAGGGAATACAGCCAACACTTCTCTATGGATACGGTGGCTTTTCGGTGTCGTTACTGCCTGCCTACACCCCTGTGGCTGGAAACACCTGGTTGAATCGAGGTGGCACCTATGTCATCGCAAACATCCGCGGCGGTGGGGAATTTGGACCGGATTGGCATCACCAGGCTTTGAAAGAGAATCGAAATCGTGCGTATGAAGACTTCATCGCAGTTGCGGAAGACTTGATTCGCCGTGGCATTACTGTACCGAAACACCTAGGTATTCAAGGTGGTAGTAATGGTGGTTTGTTGATGGGAAACATGTACGTCCAACGACCTGATTTATTTGGTGCAGTCGTCTGTCAGGTGCCCTTACTCGATATGAAACGATATCACTTGCTGCTAGCTGGAGCTAGTTGGATGGCTGAGTACGGCGATCCCGAGAAACCTGAGGAATGGGAGTACCTAAAGAACTTTTCCGCCTATCAAAATGTTCAAGCAGATCAGGAGTACCCGACCATACTCATCACCACTTCTACCCGAGACGATCGAGTCCACCCCGGTCATGCGCGCAAGATGGTTGCAAAGCTTGAAGAAATGGGGCACAAAGTACATTACTACGAAAACATAGAAGGTGGCCACGCTGGTGCAGCAGACAATAAACAAAGAGCGTTCATGCAGGCATTGGTTTGGGAGTTTCTATGGTCGACTATAGCACCCGACTAGTGTCCTTAGATAGCAACGACTACTTGGGTTTAAAGGCTAATCTGTAGTGTTGGAATTAGTTCGACTTCGAGCCATACTTCCAAATTTCATAGTCTAGTAAGCGAGCGGCCATACCGAGTTTGCGCGCAGCTCCCTGAACCAACATCTCTGCTTCTTCCGGCCCTATTGATCGCTCATTCAACGCGTTTTCAACAAACCTGATGACGTGTACATCCCCTTTAACGTATTCGTCTCTGCCGATATACATTAGGAACAGATGGATTGTCCGATCGCCAATGCCAGGTACCGGTCAGAGTGTCCACTTGATTTCGATTTCCATCCTACTCTGAATATCTTGTAGAGTCTCGATCTCAATGTCCCGAAGTTCAATAGCTGCACGCCTTATAGTTTCCGATTTCAATACGTTCGTACCGGGAGATAGATATCGAGATCGAAAAATCTCGTCCTGAAAACCGTTTAGCCCCAGAGCCTCATAATGACTGATTAGATCAGACAGTGTCTCCTGTTCGGACACAGGAGGAATCTTCGTTCGATTTGTTCTAGTTCTCTGCAGATTGAAACGCGCACAATACCTCTCCACAATGGGTACAACGTGTTGGTAGTAGCGCAGCCGGGGGTTAAGATTGAATTGATGAGCGCAATGGATAAATGTGCAGGAAAGAACTCTTCGCCTAATTCTGCTTCTTTGATATTGATCACGCGATTCACATGGCGCGCAATCTGTTCAAAACTTGATTCGCTAGCAGGATTCCAGTTGTTTCCCAATTTTGAGTCTCCTTATATAACCTAATCACCCCAACTAGTAGATTCACTTTTTGGCGAACTGGGGTCGATTCCTACCGGTCCCTTTTGAGTTCTGGAATTAACGGCTCGCCCATTTCGATCTTTTCGGTGATTTCCTGACGGGTCTTTGCCATCCTCAGATATCGAATTGGCCGGGATGGATGAGTTCTGGTCTCTCTTATACCGATTTGTTCAGACACACGACGCCACACGTCCTCAATACCGTTCAAGTCTACGCCTGCGTTTGCAAGAATGTACATCGAAACATAATCTGCCTCATTCTCAAAGCGTTTTGAGTAAGCTGTTATTCCGAGCTGGGCGAATAGACCGTCAGTCCAAAAGCCGGTCGCCAATGAAATTCCATCTAGCAGGCCACCTAAAATGCCCCGAATAATAGCTTTCCTGACATGTCGGTAAACGTTGTGCGCTAGCTCGTGTGCGATGATGTACTGTAAGTCAGCTTCGTTTTCTAAGAAGTTGAGCAGACCGGTAGCAACTCCAATCCGATCACCGGAAGCGTAGGCCAGGAATGCTAGTGAACGGGATACGAAAATTTCGGAGCGACACGTCTCTACTGGTTGAATCGAAAACGTGAAGGATGACCAGGATAACTCGGTCTCCCAACGAACAACTAGGAGCTCAATGGGTTCCGTTCTCTCTTTTTTCGAGAATTGTCGGAGCGCACGATTTAATTCTGAACGTACCATAGTACCATTCTTTGTACTATTGCC
Organism: Gammaproteobacteria bacterium; assembly: GCA_009837185.1. Classification (GTDB taxonomy): domain Bacteria; phylum Pseudomonadota; class Gammaproteobacteria; order Pseudomonadales; family Azotimanducaceae; genus Bin55. The sequence goes on from VXUA01000085.1 coordinate 64,672, forward strand.
ATCAACTGAGATAATCATGTCTTGAGGTTGCAATCCAGCTATTGCGGCTGGCGAATCTTTTGCGACTCCCCAAATTCGAGCACTAGGCACGGAGTTTTTGCGAATCTTTCGTGCCGTCCAGAGGCCTATTTGAAAGTCCGTGAATCCCTCACAAAGATCTAGATTGCTTGTGATCAGTGGCCAGGAAGCGTCGGCAACTCGTTGAGTTGCTGCAATCATTCTTTCTTCATTCAGATTTGCTTGAATCTGCGCTTCCTGTTCAATTTCTTCCGGCGTTAGAGACGGTATCTGGGTGACCGTGGAACAAGAACAAACAATGCATCCCACACATAGGATTAGAACTGATGAGCTAAATTTCGATATCACTGAATGGAAAGTTTTTTTGATCTGCAAGAGAATGTTGAAGACTGTCGACAAACTCGACTCAATCATTTTATCGGTCATCGGAACTTCCTGAAGACTGTTGAATATTTAATCCACGTAGTACTTTCGAACGTTCAATAGAATCATGGACTTCGCGTTACCTTCTTCATCTCAACTTCTACTGGAGACCCCCAATGAATTCTGATGCTATACTGAACGACCACATGATCGCGGAAGCAATCCTAACAGCACACCTGTTAGATGTTGCATTGAAAGCTGGATACAGTACTGATCAAATCAACGATTTACTTTGCGAAATAGTGAATAAAACAGCCATATCAGAATTTTGGATTTCGGATGAAACGGGACAAGTCGTATACACGAATATTCCAGATATCGAATTTTCCTTCGGTACAGATCCCAGCGGGAATGAACAAGCTGCTGCTTTCGCGCAGTTGCTGACTGAAGATGCTAGTGTAGTAGTGCAACCGTTTATGAATCGTACCTATGATCATCAATCCTTCAAATACGTAGCCGTGCGCGGTGTTGATCGAGCTCGAGTTGTACAGGTTGGCATTTCCGCGAACGACATGTAATTCATACACGAGGGACCATGACGAACGTTGAAGTCTTGGGTTAGTGTGTTGAATGAATCAAGTAAGAGTTCTTATCCAAGAATTCTTACTGGTCGTGCCCTCTTTATCATCTATGGAATTGTTTTACTCACGGTATTTACCTTTAGTTCAGTAGCAACTGCTGACAAGGTTATGGATGTTGGCGCAGTCATGCCCGACAACCAGACTAATAGCGTACAACAGGACGTGGATTTGGTCTTTGCGAATCCTAGTCCTTTTGAGTACAAGGTGACATTGCCAAACCTGTCGAATCGCGAACGCCGGGAAATTGACACTCCCGCAACACACGGACCTCAAAAGTTTGGCATACATCGAAATGTCCCTTATCTTCATCTGGGTGATCTGAGAAACAAGCTTTTCTGGAAAAAAGAAGGCGACGGCGTTGTAGCTTATGTTCGTATTCGTTCTCCGCGAGCAAAGTCAATTCGTTTTTCCACCCGTCTCAAGCTGCCGTCAGATGCTGTAGTATCCTTTTATCGCAGGGATCTAAGCGGTCAGTCTGATGTAATTCACTCCTTTACTGCGCCGAAGAAAGGCTTTGACGAAGAACTCTATTGGTCTCCACAAGCTTCCGGAGATTGGATTGGGATGGAGATTCGCCTACCGCGTTCCAACATGACGCAAGCTGTAGAGCTTGAACTGTTAACAATCGCCCATCGTTTCAAAGCTCTAAACTTAATCGTACCCAACGCCTTGGAGTGTACGAACCATGAAGATGTTCAGTGCGCGATAGACGATGGCGTGATTTCTGAAAACAGTGCTAGGACGACGCTGAGACTAACTTTTGAAAGTGGTGGTTCAAGTTACACCTGCTCTGGTACGCTAATGAATGTTTCCGGAGATGGCGAAGGCGTCTATATTCCTTACATAATTACTGCGGCGCATTGTATTTCGACCGTAGATGAAGCCTCATCCGTAATTGCATGGTGGAACTATCAAGCGGCAAGCTGTTCAGGTAGTGCAACTTCTTCGGATTTCGCACTAACATTCGGAGGGGCAGATCTGTTGGTAACGGTGGAGTCCTTCGATCAAAGCTTGATTCGCTTACATGGAGACCCTCCAGATGGTGCGTCGTTTTCAGGCTGGTGGGTAACCGATGTTAGTACTAAAACTACAGTATTGGGTTCGCATCATCCGGACGGAGGTCATAAGAAGTTCTTCTCAGGTACTACCCAAAGCAACGTTAACGTCAATGTCTGCGACGAAGACGACAATTGCATATTGCTTCTAGATGCAATAGAAGTGATAATGGACGACGGTACTTCTGAGGGGGGCAGTAGTGGCGCAGGGTTAAGAATTTTCAACCAAGAAGCGAACGACTCGCTCTTTGTCGGAGTTCTCTCGGCGTCTGACAAGGAGTGTGAAAACTCGTCAGTTTTCTTTGGGGAATTTCGGCACTTCTATGACTACATTGTGACTTGGTTCGACCCAGAACCACCGCCACCGGTCAGTGTTGACGACCACGGTGATACGACGGAAACCGCCACTGAAATAGAACTGGTATCCACTACAGAAGGAGAGATTGACGATGCCGATGACGTGGATTATTTCGAAGTAGTGGTAGATCGCCGGGGAACAATCGAAGTGTACACCTCGGGTACCTTGGACACCACTGGGCAATTGACGTCGGAAGAACTGGGTGTCGATATCTCAGATGACGACAGCGGAGAAAGTACAAATTTTTCACTGACAGCTGACGTCGAACCCGGAGTCTATTACATTCGTGTAGCGGGGTACTCTGATTCTACAGGGGACTACACTCTACACGTAGAGTTTGAGGAGAAGGATGATCACGGAGACACCCGGTACACGGCAACAACGGTGTCCTCTAGTGCTCGCGCTTGGCAATTTTCCACGGTTGGGTACCTTGAAATTCCTACCGATATTGATGTGTTTGAAATCACGTTGTGGTATAACGCCACGATCACTATCTACACCGAAGGAGACACGGATACTTCCGGTCTGCTAACCGACTATTCCGGCTTTGATTTGTTCGAAAACGACGACACTGATGAAGACAACTCCAATTTCACATTCTTTGGCGGTGTCGAAGCAGGAACTTACTACTTGTTTGTCGATGGATCCGTTTCTGAGAAATCTGAATACAAACTCATCATTGACGTTTCACAAGACTGATCTCGTAAGTTCGTTTAGGCTAGTTTTTTGTAAGTAGCGTCCCTCTCCGGATAAGTTCAAATTGATCCTTGAACTATAAGAATTATCTGCGAGCTAGCAAAAACTAAGGGATTTCACCAGATGGAGTTGGGATTGCAGAAGTCCACAAAGAATACAAAATAGGTGTGAATTAGTATAATACTTTAGATATGCAATTAAACGTATTTGACAGCATAGAATCGCAAATTTTGCGTCCAGAACGGGATCTTCCCTACGTATTTGTCGGACGGCATCGAGAACTTCGCGGTTTGGAAAATCATTTCAATGTCGTCTCCAATCGGAAACATGGTTCGTCTGGTTTAGTTCTAGTGTGTGGAATTCCGGGTATTGGTAAGACTCAACTGATCGAGAAATTTGCGCGAGAGAAACAGGCATCTGGCGAAGCTCTATGGTTGCGATTACATACGGAAGATTTAACCGATAGCAGAGTGCTTACTTTACTGCGAGCCGCTCTTCGGCTTAGACAATCCGGATTACGATGGACCGATGTAGAAGTTAGTGTGTTAGGACTGAAAACTAACATTGCCCGCGATCAGCAGTGCGAAGACTTGACCGCTGGACTAGATCAGCTCGTGCAAAGCAAGCATAAGCAACCCATCATTGTGACTATTGACGAAGTCCAGAATCTTCAACAATCAGAGGCTGACATTCTTAGAACATTTCATACCGGAACACCTGATCTTCCAATTATGGTTGTTTGTGCTGGGTTACAGAACTCGTACTCGGTTTTACAAAAACACGGTCTTTCTCGTTTTGGGGAAGTATTCGAAATAGACTTGCTGGATCAGTCTGACTGTAGTTCAGCGATAGAGCAGATGCTGGATGTTTGGGGCTGTGTCGTCGATGGAGTAGACCTGGGATCTGTCGCCTTGAAGGTACAAGAACTAGCAAGTTCTACGCAAGGCTTTCCATGCCATTTACAGTCGCACCTATCGGCTCTGAAGGCTGTGATACTAGAACGTGGAAAAAAATTTGGCTCGCGGGAAGATTGGAACCAAGTAGACAAAATTTCAAAACACAAACGGAACGTGTATTACTCCGGTAGGATCGAAGCCCTGGGCTTTCCGAATGCCGGAGTTGTAATGCACAGAATCGCGAAGCTGTTGAACGAAAGAACGAATGGAAACTTCAAAACTGCATCATCAGCGGACATCACAAAGATCCTAAACTTAGTCGAAGAGGACGGAATGGTAGACATCGACAAAGGTAAAGCACTGATACGTATGATCGAGAGTGGGTGCTTGAAGGTCGAGGAATATTCGTTTTACTCGATTCCGATTCCGTCGTTCCAGCAATATTTGCTGTCTCGAATTGACCCGTTTTCCAAGACTCTCGGCTAGATCAAGAACTAGTTTTAAAGACTGCTCGGTAGTTGGGCTGATCAACCCATTCGTCGATTGTGGTCAGTAGTTTCGGAATTAGTCTGAGACTTACAGTGAGATCTCAAATTCATTTCAGACTAAGCAAAGTCTAGTTCAGCCCGTAATGTCGTACAGTATGTCCCTATTAATTTCTTTCACCATTCCTGGAATGAGAATCGCGTCGACTATCCACCAAAAGAAGGTGACGACGAGTCCGACTATGGAAAGTGAAAGAATCAACATCGCGACCGCCGAACCGGTTCTCTCAAGGTAGAATCTATGCCCACCAAAAGGTCCTACGACTCCCCAAAGCACGTAGGTCACCGCGAGAGATTTCTTCTCTTCCTGATACTCCATGTATTGTTTTAATTCAAGGTCTTCCATTGCAAAGTCTCCGTCAATAGTTGTTGCATTGTTGCAAGCTCCATATTCTAGACTATGCAACTAGGATATCGATTATTGAACCACGTTCGTCAGCGAAACGCCTAGTCCCTTCCCTTCGTACTTTCGTTAGTCCGTTGTAAGAATTCTCTTTTCGAAAATTTCTTGATTAGTCCAGACCGAACTCAGGGTCAGATACAAAGACGTCTCCCTCAGTGTAGATTGAAGAGTCTTTCTTCTCACTACTCCTGCATTAGTCTTTTGGGAACACAGTGACAACGGTGGACAGCAGACTTGGCAGTCTGCGATCGACCAATTCCGTTGATAGAATAGGATTTCTTTGATTCAGTTGGAGCACTGCTATGAAAGCGTTTCTCGTGGCCGCACTCGCACTCGTTAGTAAAGTCGTGAAACTAGAGGTGTTTAAGTAGGTGTTCGAATTTTTCATCGTATTTCTCGGTGTATACCTGGCGTTCTTATTGACCGGCTTTCAAGAAGATGTAAGAGAACGCGACATACGCGTACAACACTATGAAAATTTTGTGATTGAACTCGGCACGCTAGCAGAAATGCTTAAATTGGAAAAACCTAAACTAGATAAACATATGAAGGTTGTAGAAGAAATCGCTCGTGGAAACCGCCCTAACATTCCTCCGAGTGACTTGTTCTTCGTCTACTCAGCGTCGATTCGCGACGCGGCGTTCAACAGCCGACATTTTGAGGCTCTAGATTCCGATATCGTTCGACAGATTATTGACGGAAGTTTCGGTTTGGCATACTTGTCGGAGCTAGTCGAGTCGTTCAATGAAAAGTCCAATGCACTGTTACCTGCGCTAGCGAATCGCGAGGAGTGCTGTTACGCTGAAGATGGTCAGCTACTGGAGCATTGGCAATGGTATCCTAGTCTCGTCCAAGCGATCTATAGATTGAATCGGACCGCGCATGACGGTATTCTGAATCGCGCAATCCCTGATTTGCAGGCAAACATTCGACATATGAAAAACTTACCTCCAAGTGACGCAACATCAGCGAGCGACAATTGAGTCATCCTCCTCAACCGTTGCGTTGGAATTTGTTGAGTTTAATTCTTATCTGTTTCCTCTGTGTTCAGAAATACTTTACAATGTAGAGGGTTAAACACATTGTTTGACGCCAGAGAGAAAGCCGACGGACCGATGTCTTTTCGAGACCCGTTGTACGACCTGCTGAGAGGAATCACGCCACTATGAAGATTGTAAAAAACACGCTTATCCTCGCCCTTGCCGTTCTCGTTTGTTGCGCCGGTATGAGCGATGATGAAGTCAAGACTAAGAAAATGCACGCCACTACTCTAGGCTATGTCCCTAAATACGGCCCTGGCTTCGAACATTTCGATTACGTAAATCCAAGCGCACCAAAGGGTGGTACCATGAGATTTGCGGTAATTGGCGGATACGATACATTTAATCCATACACCGCGAAGGGAGACTTCGCGGCGGGGTTATCTGCAGGCGGAAATTTTTACGAAACACTGATGGTGACTGCCGAAGACGATGTTCAATCGCAATACGGCTTGATCGCAGAATCGCTTGAAGTCGCGGAGGACTTGTCGTTTGCGATATTTCACTTACGTCCAGAAGCACGTTTCAGTGATGGGACCCTTGTTACTGCAGAAGATGTGAAATTCAGCTTTCATACGCTCGTCGACCACGGACACCCGAGATACGCGCATTACTACAAGAATGTGGTTAATGCCATTGTGCTCGACCCGCACTCCATTAAGTTTGAATTTGATGGACCACCGAATCGCGAACTTCCCCAAATCGTGGGTCAGGTCGTAGTCTTTCCTAAGGCCTATTGGGAAGATCGGGACTTTGAAAAAACCACACTAGATCCTCCAGTTTCAAGCGGTCCCTACAAGATCGCATCATTTGAAGCTGGCCGCTATGTTGTACTTGAACGAGACAAGGACTACTGGGGCGAACAGCTACCCGTAAATGTCGGGACAAACAACTTTGACTTCCTTCGATACGACTACTATCTAGATGCTGAAGTAGCAGTTGAAGCATTTAAGTCCGGCGAGTACGACATACGATTAGAGAATTCAAGCTTAAAGTGGGCAACAGCATACGATTTTCCAGCGCTTCATGAAGGAATAGTGAAGAAGGAGCTCTTACGACATGAACGTCCAACGGGGATGCAAGCGTTTATCTTCAATATCCGGAAGACAAAATTCCAAGATCCAAGGGTGCGTAGAGCATTAGCGTATTGTTTCGACTTTGAATGGTCGAACGAAAAGCTTTTCTACGGCCAGTATACGCGGACTACAAGCTACTTTGAAAACTCCGATATGGCTTCTCGAGGCTTGATTTCTGAAGAAGAATACGATGTCTTGAGCCCATACAAAGACCAGCTACCGGAGGAGGTCTTTACCGAAGAATACACTTTGCCTACCACAGATGGGAGTGGCAATATAAGAGACAATCTCCGTAAGGCAGTCATGTTGCTAGAAGAAGCCGGATGGACAGTGAAAGACAACAAACTCACGCACGAAGACACAGGCGAAGTAATGGAAATTGAATTTCTCTTGGGCTCCTCAGGCTTTGAAAGAATTATCACGCCTTTTATCGAAAATTTGAACCGAGTGGGAATCACGGCATCCATAAGAACCGTCGAGCAATCACACTATGTACACCGAAGGAACAACGAAAGAGACTTTGACATGCTCGTTCATGTCTTCCCTCAATCCCTGTCTCCCGGTAATGAACAGCGAAGCGATTGGGGCTCTGAAGCCGCGGATCAAACCGCAACCGATAACCACATTGGAATTAAAAACCCAGTGGTTGATGAAATAATAGAAAAAATCGTGGCGGCGACGACGAGGGAAGAACTGATCGTTGTTTGTCGCGCACTTGATCGTGTTCTGCTCTGGAACCACTACGTCATCCCGGCGTGGCATATTAACTCATTTCGATTTCTTTGGTGGGATAAATTTGGGCTACCGGAAACTCGTCCCATCTACACCACCGGAGTTTCGACTTGGTGGTATGATGAAGTCAAGGCAGAGCGCAACGGGTTGGCGAACTAATAACAAAGCTACTGTGAACGCGATTTGAACCTGTCGAATGAGGTTTGTTGAATAGAGAACGATGTTCGCTTACGTCGTTCGTAGACTGCTACTCATCATCCCAACATTATTTGGGATCATGGTGATCAATTTCATCGTGATTCAGTTTGCGCCTGGAGGTCCAATCGAACAGGCCATCTCGGAACTCACTGATCCTGAACTCTCCGTAACGGGGCGGATCACGGGTACTGGTGGCGGGGAAGTCCAATCCGAGACGGTAGGAGGAATGGGTTCCGGCGGTAGTTCAAGATACCGCGGCGCCGAAGGCTTAGACGACGAATTCATCGCAAGGCTCGAAAAGCAATTTGGCTTTGATAAACCGCTTTGGGAGCGGTTCTTTCTCATGATTGGGAACTATCTTAGGTTCGATTTTGGAGAGAGCTACTTCCGCGATCAAACCGTGGTGGATCTCGTCCTCGAGAAGATGCCAGTCTCGATATCGCTGGGGCTGTGTACCACAATAATCGTGTACCTATTCTCGATCCCAATGGGCGTTGGTAAAGCTGTATGGGATGGCTCACCTTTCGATGTCTGGACAAGTGCGGTTGTCATCATTGGGAATGCCATACCAGCTTTTATGTTCGCAGTGATGTTGATTGTGCTGTTCGCCGGTGGTAGTTACTTCGATTGGTTTCCGTTACAGGGGTTAATCTCCGAGAACCACCAGGAGTTGTCCTTTTTAGGGAAATTCTTGGATCGCGTTCATCATCTCATCCTCCCAGTCTTCGCCATGGTCATTGGAGGTTTTGCAGCACTAACGTTTCTGACAAAAAATTCGTTCATTGACCAGATAAATCAACAATATGTGATGACTGCCCGCGCCAAGGGGCTGAAAGAAGGACGAGTTCTGTTCGGTCACGTATTTCGAAATTCGATGTTGATTGTGATCGCTGGATTCCCCGGGGCTTTTGTTGGAATCCTGTTTACAGGATCGTTGTTAATTGAAATTATCTTCAATTTAGACGGTCTCGGCAGGCTCGGTTTTGAAGCGGTTCTCAAACGCGACTACCCGGTGATGTTCGCAACGTTGTATTTCTTCACGCTGTTGGGTCTTGTGATGAATTTGATAGGAGATCTAACCTATACCTTCGTAGATCCCCGAATCGATTTTGAGAGTCGCGCAACCTAGTGACTGAGGCATTAACAGCATCGCGTGGTAGTCGGGGGCTTTTCAAGTTGTCTCCACTGACAAAACGACGGCTCCAAAACTTCAAAAGGAATAAACGCGGCTATTGGTCCTTCTGGATTCTCTTCGCGCTGTTCTTCATTTCGCTCTTCGCTGAACTGATCGCTAACGATAAACCTTTGATCGTCAGCCATGACGGTGAGCTCTACTTCCCCATATTTCAAAAACCGATTCCAGAGACTACCTATGGCGGCTTTTTTCAAACAGAAGCTGAGTACCGCGAACAAGAAGTAAAAGACATGATCAATGAAAAGGGTTGGATGTTGTGGCCGCCAATACGCTTTTCTTATAAGACAGTCAATTTCGGTAGACAGGAGTCTAATCCAGCCAAACCATCCGGCGAAAATCTACTCGGGACTGACGACACCGGGAGGGACGTACTTGCCAGGGTGATCTATGGATTCCGAATATCGCTTTGGTTTGGGATCATACTCACTGCGCTGTCCTCAATTGTTGGGGTTGCCGCGGGTGCAGTGCAAGGATTTTTCGGGGGGTGGCTCGATTTGTTGTTCCAACGCTTTATTGAGATCTGGTCTGGTATGCCGCGGTTGTTCTTGTTAATCATCCTCGCGAGCATATTCAATCCAAGCTTCTGGCTGCTGCTCGGTCTGCTACTACTGTTTGAGTGGATGTCTTTAGTTGGTGTCGTCCGCGCAGAGTTCCTACGTACGCGGAACTTTGAGTATGTTCGCGCTGCCAAAAGTTTAGGAGTCAACAATACAGTGATCATGTTTAAACACGTCCTACCGAATGCAATGACGGCTACACTGACGTTTCTGCCGTTCGTGATGATTGGTTCGATCACGGCATTGACTTCGTTGGACTTCTTGGGATATGGACTACCACCAGGATCTCCGTCACTAGGAGAATTACTTAACCAAGGAAAGAATAATCTGCAAGCACCTTGGTTGGGTCTGACTTCCTTTTTTGTTTTAGCGATCATGCTAAGCTTGTTGATATTTATAGGTGAAGCTGTGCGCGACGCGTTCGATCCTCGCAAGATGTTTCAAAACGCGTAAACGCTGGCCCGTCGACTATTTCACAATGTCGCTGTTTTTTTGCTGTACCAGCTTCGTACTCACCCGCGGTTCGTGGAGGCGCAATGAATACGCGACACACTGTGCTAAATATGCGAAGTACTATTTCTAGCTTCTGCGCGTTGGTACTCGCTTTCACTTTCGCTTTCGCTAGTCCCAGCATTTTCGCGAACGCGAATCGCATCTATATCGAGTGTCCTTGTACGTTCGAGCGCACTGAAGATGGTCGTTTAAAAATAGAAATGGCCTTCCGTAGCTTTCGAGAGCAAGACACACCACGGGTTCGGGTAGATGCATTTTTCTACTTGAACAAGAACGACATTTATGGGTACCATGCCGGTACAGTCCTAATCGGCGAGACGATTCCGGCTAACGGTACCGCCAAGAAACAAACCTATTACGGTACGTTTTCGTCCTCTGTCGACATTTCTCCGACGTTTCAGAAGTCAGGGTACCTACGGTTCGTTCTATATCGCAATTGGAATCGGTCGGGTGGTTATCAAGATCGAGTCGTAGCTGGGGAAGCTACTCCTTTATCGGCACCGTTCTCAGTCGACGCGATTGATTATCTCACCGATTCTGATGAAGACGGAGTGAGTGACTTAAACGAACTCGAACAAGGATCTGATCCACTGGATCCAAATAGCAAACCAGAGAACGCTGAAATCGATGTGCTAGCTCTTTACAGTCCGGGTTTTGCGGCGGCTCATCAAGGCGATCCTTACACAAGAATCCGACACTTCATGGCGGTTACCAATTCGATCCTAAAGAACAGCGACATCACCGCGCGGTTCCGATTGGTCGGAATGCAACCCGTTGAGATTAATGACTATTACAACTTCGCGTCAATCAATATTTTTGATTATGACAAGGAGGGCGACCGACATGGCGCGGATATGGCTGTTGTGTATATGGGAGCACTTGACGCCCCAAAGTACATCTGTGGCTACACGTACCTCAACGGAATTGGGATGAAGGGATATATGCCAATCCAACATGACCGCCTCTACACTGCCTACGTCATTACCGGATGTCAAAACTATGTCACTGCACACGAACTTGGGCACATACTTGGTTTGGGTCATTCTGAATTTCAGAATGAAGTAGGATCGTGGCGGTTCGCTCGCGGTCACTCAGTGGCGCAACAGTTTTATACCGTGATGTCATACGGAACACGCGGTGGTTTCAAGAGTAGTGTGTTCTCGAATCCTGACGTAGACTCGTGTATTTGGCACGACTGTGGAGTCGAAATCGAAGACGAATTTGCCGCACACGCCACGCTCGCGATTAACACTGTGCAATGGCAGTTCGAAGCGATTCGCGAATCCAAATTAGACTCCGATGGTGATGGATTTGTGGACGACGTGGACGCTTTACCAAACGATCCCAATGATTGGATTGACACTGACGGTGACGGCTTAGGTGACTTTGCTGACACCGACGATGACGACGATGGTATCCCCGACGCCTACGACGCCTATCCTTTAGATCCGACGGAAATTCTGGACTCTGATTTGGATGGAGTTGGCAACAATGCAGATGCCTTCCCGTTTGATCCGACCGAGACTGCAGATACGGATGGAGATGGGGTCGGAGACAACGCAGATCGATTTCCGCTAGATCCCAACGAAACCGCCGACACCGACGGCGATGGCGTGGGGGACAATTCCGACGTCTTTCCAGACGATCCTGATGAAGCCTACGACACTGACGATGATGGCATTGGAAACAACGCGGACACTGACGACGACGGTGACGGTACCCTAGATGAGCATGACCCGTTTCCACTCAATCCAAGTAAGAATGACTTGCGTTCATATCAACTTGCTGGCGAAGTCCGCCACGACCGCTTTGGACATGCTATAACTGCGTTCGGCGATATCAATTACGACAATCACCAGGAATTTGCCATTGGTACTCCTGAGTACGACTACAACGAACAAAAGAATTCGGGGGCAGTCTACATTTTTTCCAGTAAGGACTTCAAGACTCTCGATTCAGCTGATGGCTCGGTGGACCAATCGATCAGTGCGAAACACTGGATGCAAGGTACGAGTTCGTGGAAGTTCGTGATCGACAGCGAGGATTCAAAACTCGGTTCGACCGTAGCCGTAGCCGACGTGGACGGTGATGGTAATAAGGAACTCGTGATTGCAGCCACTAGTGCTTTGAACGACGACGGTCTATCTTTCGGAGCGGTTTATATCCTGCACACAGAGGACTTCCAAGTGCTTGACCAAGCAGATAGTAAAGAAGACCGATTGATCGATGTTGAACAGTACGGCGCGGGTGCTAAGTCGATCAAACTGTCGAATACCACGGCAGAAAGCAATTTAGGTGTGAGTCTCTCGGTCGCGGATCTTGACGGTAATGGGAAAGACGATCTTCTAATAGGCGCGGATCGGTATGCGGATGATGGAGGCGTCGCTTACGTAATTCTTGACTCGATGTTGCGAACCGACGATGAACAGTCTTCAACTCGTAACGCAAAAATCAATGTCGATACATCAATCTCTCCAACTGGACTTTGGCGTATTGATGGTGACCCAGGTGATCGTCTCGGTAGCAGCTTATCAATTAACGGTGATTTCGATGGCGACGGAACTAATGAAATCACTATCGGCGCCCGTCATTATGGGAATAGCGATCTTGGCGCAGTGTTTATCACTCCATTCAAGAAACTGCAGGAAATTGATCGTGCTGACGGCGTTGAGGACGGTGTTCTCGATTACCTCAATTTTTCGATCGTGCGCGATACCTACACCATAGAAGCAGACCACCCAGCAATTGAATCAGGAATCGACGTACAAGCAAACGGTGACATGGATGGCGACGGGAAAGATGAACTACTCGTAGAAGTGGAAAGTCTGGGTGTGTTGTACGTAATCTCGGGACAGGATTTAGCCGGCGCTGACCTCGCCGATTCGTTAATTGATCATCGTGTTTTGCTCGATCTAGCAAGAGAACAACCGAGTTCATACATGATTCGTGGGTTACGGCATTCTTCTGAATATTCCGCAAACTTTACCGCTGACGTTGACTTTGACAACGACGGTAGACACGAACTGATCGTGGGTGCAGATGACTACGAAAAGACCGGTGGTGTGCTGCACACGTCTTACGATCAAATGGTCGAATCATCGGAACGATTGGGCTATGGACCAAACCGCGCATATGTTCGTGCCGAACTGGGTTTATTTAGATTCAATAGCTTTAACATCATACTTGGGCACGAAGCCTTGGACGGGTTGGGTCAAACTGTTGCACAGGTAGGCGACCTTAACCAAGATGGAACTAACGATTACGCGATCGGTGCCCCAGCAATCGGACACGAAGGACAAAGCCCTGGTGTCGTCTATTTGGTACTTTCAGTAGAACAAACCCCGCTGGATTTAATCGATGGGAGACGAGACCGAATTGCTCGCATCAACAACTTAGCAGGCGATCAAGACGGCGACGGAATCAAGGATACCATAGACGATGACGACGATCAGGATGGTCGAATAGATTCGAGAGACCGATTCCCGCTTATTGCAACGGAATGGAGAGACCGGGATGGTGACCGATACGGGGACAATCTTGACGCGTTTCCGCACGACGCTACCGAGTGGTTTGATACTGACTTTGATGGGAATGGCGACAACTCCGATCCAGACGCTGACGGGGATGGAATCGAAAATGAGGATGATGAATATCCGCTGGATACCGACAATGACGGGATCGACAATCGCTTTGATGACGACGACGATAACGACGGCGTTCCTGACGACGAAGACAGTGAACCGCTCAATCCAAATGTATCCTAATGAATGAGAGTAGTCGGCACCATCGAGCGTGATTAACCCCTAGTTCGACTACAACCTCACCTTCGATTCAAACGGATTTACGGACTTATAATTTGTTGCCCTCGAATTAGAACCGGTATTGCACGGCACTGACGTATTAGATGGAAAAAATTGAACAGTTTGGAAAACTCTTGCTTGAGTTACCTCCATGGCTGTTGCTAGGTCTATTGCTAGCTGGTGTCATTCACGTTTTTATATCTCGCCACGCAGTCCTGCGTTGGTTAAGAAAGGACAACTTAGCTTCGGTTTCATCCAGCGCAGCACTTGGAATTCCGTTGCCTCTCTGCAGCTGTTCAGTGGTGCCTGTAGTAGCAGAGATGCGCCATAAAGGCGCGTCTCGTCCTGCATGCATGTCTTTTCTCATTACCACTCCCGAGACTGGAGTCGACTCCATTCTCATCACTAACGCTTTGTTTGGTTGGGTCGCGGCAATCGTGCGACCTCTGGTGTCGTTCGTTACCGCGGTGGTCGCTGGACTTTCCGCCATCGGCTTGTTGAAAAAAACGCCAAATGAACAACCGGTAGCTGACACCACATCCGCTTGCAGTAAAGAGGACGATTGTTGTGAGGAAGAATCGCACGATTATCTCGTACCAAAGGAACAAGATTGCCATATTTCTTTAAGGCAACTCAAGAGTGCGACCGTAAATACCTTCGCACGATTTAAAGCGAGATTGGTGGGTTGGTTGGGACCAAAGACTGTAATGACCGAGCCAAGCAGTATGCCGCATGAGCCTCGTGAGAAAGTACTCACGCTTGGGCGAATTGCCAAGCATGTGTTCCGTTACGGTTTTGTCGATATTGCTGATGACATATTGACGGCAATGTTGATTGGGATCTTCCTAGGTGCGCTCATTACCTTTGCTGTGCCTGAAGGGATTATGGACTCCGGTTATGCTGTTTGGCTACAGTATCCCGCGATGCTCCTAATGGGGGTGCCTTTATATATATGCGCGAGCGCGAGCACGCCCATCGCGGCTGCTTGGGTCCTAAAGGGTGTGAGCCCCGGTGCGGCTCTGATCTTTCTCATGACTGGTCCTGCCACCAACACGACAACGATCGCGATGATCCTCAAACAATTTGGTGCGCGTTTTGCTGCTATTTACGTCTCCTCTGTTGTTGTAGTCACCACCCTGTTCGGAATAGCTTTAGACGTGCTCATTTTCATGACTGGCTTTGAGATTTTTGCGGTTGCTGGTCATGAACACGAAGACATAAATATTGTTACTTGGGCTTGCGTAGCTCTTTTCGTTTTGTTGTTGATTTGGAGGTCTCTGGACGGAGCGCTCGTTCGTGGTTGGAACGAAATGTTCTCGAATTTCCGACCAGCATTCAGTGGCATGCGACGGGCGCGCCAGTAATTCGCAAGTCGTGCGAGCACAAACTCGCGTGTTCATTCATACGAACCTAACCGACAGACTCTGCTAATGGCTCCCAATCCGCATGATGTCAACGCTCTCGATGCACTACAAGATCGATTGGGACATACGTTTTCGAACACAGAATATCTCAAATTAGCATTGACTCACTCGAGTTATTCCGCTACAAACAATGCAAGGTTGGAGTTTCTTGGCGACTCGGTGTTACGTCTGATATTGTCTGATGAACTATACCATACTCTCCCATCTGCCGATCCTGGCACACTTACTCTACAACGTATCGAATGCGAGAATAATGCGTATCTAGCGGAGATTGCGCGAACTCTTGGTCTAGACGAATGCATGCTGTTGGGCAAAGGCGCAAGACGAGATGGGGGCGGGCATTCAAGTTCCAGCCTCGCTGGAGCAATGGAAGCACTGTTAGCCGCAGTCTATCTCGATAGTTCCTTAGCGACGGTACGCGAGGTAGTGTTTGCCCACATCGTACCGCATCTCCCAATCCATAAGCATCCAAAAACCCTGTTGCAAGAGCGTTTGATGCAACAACTGGGTGAGCTCCCAAGCTACGAAGTCATGAGTTCCGATACCAATTCGCACGAAGCCGAACCGCAAGTCAATGTGCAATGCGTGGTCAATGCTCTGGAACTAACAACCGAGGGCAGCGGCTCGACGCGAAAAGAAGCCGAGACTGCAGCGGCAATCGAAATGCTCAGGTTGGTACCCGTATGAACGAGACTGCTGACCGAACCGGTTATGTTGCGATAGTGGGTCGCCCAAATGTGGGCAAATCGACGCTATTAAATCACATTCTGGGTACTAAACTCAGCATTACCTCGCGCAAACCACAGACGACTCGCCAACGGATATTAGGCATTCACACGATAGACAATACGCAGATGATTTTTGTCGATACCCCTGGTATGCATGAGCTTCATAAAGGGGCCGACAACGAGATGAATCGATACATGAATCAGCAAGCGATCGGAATACTTCAGGAAGTGGACCTTTGTTTGCATGTGATCGACGCAGTCGGATGGTGTGAAGCTGACCAACGCGTGGTTCGACACCTTGAAGCTGCGGAAGTAGAAAGAGTGTTCTGCGTGCTCAACAAAGTGGACCAAGTACATCCGAAGTCCGAAATCATTCCAGTTCTTGAAGAGGCCAGCAAGCAATTCAGCTACCAGGAGATCATTCCGATTTCCGCATTGAAGAACCGCGGCTTGGACATCATCGTCGACCAACTTACCAAGTGGTTACCCGCGCAACCAAAAATGTTTCCCGACGATGAAATCACCGATCGTTCCCTGCGATTTTTAGTCGGTGAAATGTTGCGGGAAAAAGTTGTTAGACAACTGGGCGATGAACTACCTTACCGGACCGCAGTCGTAGTGGAAAACTACACCGACGAAGAACACATCACGCACATCGATGCAGTAATCTACGTTGAAAAATCTAGTCAAAAGGGGATTGTGATCGGGAAGGGTGGCCAACGATTAAAGTCCATCGGTAGCGCGGCGCGCAAGTCCATCGAACTGCTGCTTGAACGTAAAGTTTTTTTGAATTTGCTTGTAAAAACGCGACCGGGGTGGACCGATGAGAGGGTACAACTGGTAGCACTTGGGTATCAATGATCGCGTCCGGGACCAAAGATCGAGGCGTCCTGCTACATCGACGACCATATTCGGACTCACGTACGATTGTGGAATTGTTGACAGCGAGTCATGGTCGCGTTAGCGGAGTATTGCGTCAGAGTGCTGCGGCCGCAGCCCGCGCAGAACTCTTTGTCAACTACGAACTTTCTTGGCGCGGTCGGAACGAACTCGTTAATGTATCGCATTGTGAGCCTGTTAGCACTTACCGACTGTCAGGTCGAAGACTGTTTTCTGGGATGTATTTAAATGAACTCGTTATGCGAACTACTCGGTCTAAGCAACTTGTAGCTGGACTCTACGAGCGATATCTCAGCACTCTCGACGCATTACAGCACAACGAAGACTTAGAGCCACCTTTACGGGTTTTTGAACGTGGACTGCTAGAATCTTTGGGCTTGGCCGTCCAATTTGACCGGGAAATGCCACAAGGCGATCCTATTGATCCTCAAGAATCTTACCGATTCCTCCCCCAACAAGGCTTTCAACGTATGCCTAACGACGAGAGCGGTGGAATGAAGGGATCTTCGTTGTTAGCCGTCGCAAAAGACGATTACTCGTCCCCGGCCTCCCGGCAAGCAGCAAAGTTTGTACTGCGTACTGCGTTACAGGACTTTATCGGCGAGCAACCTATAGTATCGCGCGCCTTGTTTCAGAGTATTGTGTAGCACGAGATGATTTCTTATGTTTAGTCCTCTCCGTAAGCGAGGTACCACACCCAAGCGAATTTTTGACTCGGAAGAACTCAAGAAACTTCAAACACAAGATTGGGTATCCGCGCTCGTCCGTCGCGACACACGCGCCAGGACTACAACACTAGAAGTGGAAAAACAGGTTACCAAGTCGCCCGACAAAGAAAAAGCGTCGTACCTTGCAAATCTTTTACTACAACTGAACGTTGATACTCCGGTCGTACTAGCAGGAGCACTGTTTTACGCTGATCGCGGGTCCGAAGAAGAACTAGCCAAGTTTGAGGAAGCAAGTGTGCTGAAGCTCGTCACTGCGTTAGATCGCATGGCTCAGGCAGACGACGTGGCAGAGACCAGTGCGCCTTTTCTCGATCGACAATCTCGTGATCATCGAAAGAACGTTCGACACATGTTGATCGCGCTGATTGACGATCCGCGAGTCGCGGTCTTAAAGCTTTCCGAACGGTTAGTCGCGATGGAGTTCGCGAAGCAACAAGAGGAACGATACAGAAAGAAAATCGCGAAGGAAGTGATGGGGTTTTACTGTCCGCTAGCCAGTCGGCTTGGTGTGTGGCAGTTAAAGTGGATGCTTGAAGACTTGGCGTTCTCCTATCTACATCCCGACGACTACCGAGAAATCGTAGCTGGTTTTAAAGATCGCCGCGTGGAACGTGAAAAACAAGTCGAAGCAGTGTGTGAAGATTTGCAGTGGCGATTAAACCGTCAAGGACTGAAAACGGAAGTCTCTGGACGGGCAAAAAACGTCTATGGAATCTGGCGAAAAATGAGTGAGAAGAAGATCTCATTCGACACCGTCTATGATGCTGAAGCAGTTAGAGTCGTTGTTAACGAAGTGTCAGAGTGTTATTCCGTTCTCGGGGTGGTGCACACTTCCTGGCCTGCGATTTCCGAGGCGTTTGACGACTACATCGCGAACCCCAAAGCAAATGGCTATCGTTCATTGCACACTGCCGTCGTGGGTCCGCGAGGACGTAATCTCGAAGTCCAAATTCGCACACACAAGATGCACGAAGAAGCTGAGTTCGGCGTCTGTGCACACTGGGCTTACAAAGAAGAAGATGAAGCATTCAAAATGGGTAAGATCGACTGGATGCGAGAAGTCCTGCACTGGCAGGATGAAATGTATTCCGAAAATTTATTTATCGACGTTACCCGACGTTTGGAAGCGCCGGAACGAATCTATATCTCGACACCTAAAGGACATGTAATTGATCTGCCTGCTGGGTCAACGGCGGTGGACTTTGCCTACCGCATTCACACCGATATCGGCAATCATTGCTGTGGGGTAAAAGTCAATGGTCACCAAAAGCCGCTGAATCAGCCTTTAGAGACTGGACAAGTCGTGGAGGTTCTTACTTCACCGCGCGCGACTCCACAACGTCAGTGGTTGGATGAAGAATTAGGATATGTTCGAACGTCGCGCGTTCGTAAAAGCATACAAAATTATTTCCGTGAAGAGCTAGCAGACACAAACGCTCGAGAAGGGAAGGCTTGGTTGGAAGAAGAGTGCCAACGCATGAAGATCGAAGTCGATATGGATTCACTCGCCCACGCGTTCAACTACTCGAATGTAGAAGAAATGTATATCGCGGTCGCCGTCGGTGATCAACCTGTGCGCGAGTTGCTCCCGATGCGATTGGCTACTCCAGCAGAAGTTGATACAGAGGTTGTACAGCCCGAGCCCGACAAACCAGAGAGGATCGTAGAAGAACTTGCGGTCTACGCAACTGACCGACCACAATTATTACTGGACGTAACCTTTGCCTTAGCCGCCATGTCAATTAATGTTGTCGGTGCTCACATTCACGCCC
This sequence comes from Gammaproteobacteria bacterium, assembly GCA_009837185.1. Taxonomy (GTDB): domain Bacteria; phylum Pseudomonadota; class Gammaproteobacteria; order Pseudomonadales; family Azotimanducaceae; genus Bin55. The sequence continues at coordinate 84,310 of VXUA01000085.1, forward strand.
CAGTGCCCGGTGAACCGGCTTTGTTGCGCTTAAAGGTGGAAGTCGACGGATTAGAGAGTATGCGCAACGTAATCAATCGATTGCGTGCAGTGCCCGACGTCGTAGACGTGAAACGCCACGATGAAGAAACTCCGTCGGAATAAGGCCGCGCGAGTTTGAGAATCATATTCTTAGGACCACCTGGAGCCGGTAAGGGCACCCAGGCGCAATTCATTTGTCAGGACCGCAATATACCACAAATTTCTACTGGAGACATGTTGCGCAATGCGATCGCCGAAGGCACGAAACTAGGATTAGAAGCCCAAAAGATAATGGAACGGGGTGAACTCGTTTCCGATGATGTGATTCTTGGACTTGTACGAGATCGACTACGCCAACCAGATTGTGAAAACGGTTGTTTGTTCGATGGATTTCCGCGCACGGTAGCGCAAGCCGACGGACTGAACGACGCGAACATTGCTGTGGATGTTGTCTTTGAACTTCAGCTATCTGATGAACTCATTGTTCGTCGAATTTCAGGTCGGCGAGTGCACGAAGAAAGTGGTCGAATCTACCACATTGAGTTCAATCCACCCAAAGTCGACCATCTTGATGATGTGACTTGGCAGCCACTAGTGCAACGTCATGACGACAGTGAAGCAGTGGTGCGAGCACGCGTAGAAGTGTATCGGGAGCAAACCGCCCCGCTCGTTGACTATTACAAGAACAGTGGTGTTCGATATTTTGAAATTGACGGGGACGCTACGGTAGACGAAATTCGAAACAATATTCGGGAACGACTTATCGCTGCTGAAGTCTAGTGTCGTCCTAGTACGTTCTTATCACTGCTATTTCAAGGTCATCGATAGGGAATCACATACCAAAGCTGGTATGAGGGATAGAAAAAAGCCCCGTCAAACGGGGCTTTAGTGTCATATTTTTGACAATCCCGCAGTCTTTAATATCGCATTTGCGGTATGTCTACTCTTAATTTTGTATGGTACGGGTACTTCCTTGCCATCTTTGCCCCATATCTCGTGACTGTCCCTTGGCTGTCGTATTAATTTCCAGCCTACAGCTTTAATCCTTTTCTTGACTTCACGCGAATAATCGGACATTAAGTCACATCACTGCAACTTCTCTGCCGTGTTCATACAAGACTTTTGGTCTGTTTGAATAATGGGTATTAGTGTTTTGACTTTCAACTTTAACGTGTATTTCAACGTCTTCTAAGTCTTGCTCTTTGAGACTGTGATTGCTCATAAGAATTTGAGGAGCAATGGTAGCAATACACTCTTTCATTTCCTCTAAAGTATCAGTCTCGAAGACTAGACCATCAATGTCTGATTCCCAAAGACACCACCTACCGCTATCATGTTTGACAGTGGCATGAAAAACCATCCTAGATGGATCTGCCATAATATTTCTCTAGTTGATTGGTTGTTGTCGTTAGTCAGGCAGAGAACGGGAAAGTTCCAATCACTACCTAACTATATTGTATATATAAATCAGAATCGGAATTTCAACTGTCCTTAAACGGGAGCTGATAAAATTCTCTGTTAATAGTATTCAGTGATACTTCGTGTTGAAGTCTCTCACTCGTAATGAGTAGCATACCTTCCCAGAACATAAGATCAGTTCTATCGTTGAATCGTGTTGATCTATGGTCTGACTCTATGAAGACGTGAGTCATTCCACAAATCATTATGAGAGACGTTTTAGGTCTAATCTCTCGGGGACATGAACCGACAACTGAATTATGGACTCCGCACCAATTTTCAATGAGCGGTGAGTTATCAATCAGAAACAAGTCGGACGTTTGAACATCTAATCCAAGTCGCAGACCCACTCCATCATTGACTTAAGAATGTTCATCTTACCATCGAATTGACTCATCAGCGAGGGAGTACCATCCTATCTGTCATTCGACAGGGAAATACTTGAGCATAGCACAAAGATTAATGCATTAGTAAATTTCTTGTCTAATTCCTTGAAGAAACCCTTCGATAACGGGAGATTTACAACTACACTAGAGTTGGAATTCTTATTGGGACGTCCGACAACTTACCCCGGTACTCGAGTAAGAAATTCCCTTTCAAGATTTTGAATCTACCAACGATACTGCACGCGAGTCTGAAAGTTTCTGGGTAGTTCAGGTAGTACGATCGCTCCTCCAAACAAGTTGGGAAAATTAGATCGGAAATAACGCTCATCGGTCAAGTTTTTCGCCGACACCGTGAACATCCAATCGCCTTTCTCAACAACCAAACCGGCATTGATCAGCGTATAGGCCGGCAGTAACACGGAATTAGAGAAGCCTGAGTGCACTGAATCCACATTGACGGCACTACCACTGACAGCAATTCCATTGCCGAAATCATAAGTAGCGGTGATTGAACCGATTGAGCTCGGCATGCCCGCGCGACGCGCACCTCGTTCGCCACGTCGAATCACCGTACCGACCAGAGATCCTCCGTAAAACGTTTCGGGTGCAACACCAGGTATGTCGTCTGCTCCAATGAAGCTGAAACGTGAACCCCAGTTGAGTGTGTTTAAGTTAATCACCTCCATCGCCGAATAGCCCACGGTGACAAGTAGTTGTTCGGTGACCACCCAACGTAACTCGAACTCAACCCCCTCGGTTTGCGTTGCCTGGTTGGTGACTATTGACTGGGCAGAAAAGTCTGTCCGGTCCTGCTCAAAAATAGCGATAGCCCCGTAAAGTGAATTTTCAATGAGGCTCGCTTTGAGACCAATCTCCAACAATTTGGAAGTGTCGAATGCGCCACCATCTGCGATGTTGTCCGTCGTAATCTCCGCCCCTTGTCCGGCAATGATCGTGGATTGTGTTGAAGCGGTGATATAGGGAATTAGTCCCGATCCGAGGTCATAGTTGACGCTGAGAGTCCAAGAAAAGCCGTCGAAGCTATTCGTTGCTTGTTCTCGAACGCACGAATCGCCCGGCGGTGGACAGAAGTTATTGGCACTAGCAAAGAGAAGCTTGTCTACAGGCTGCCGACTCTCCATGTCGATGGTGTCCCAGCGAATGCCTATTAGAACGCCGAGCCCATTATTCCAAGTGAGATCGGCTAGCGCGGCTAGACCTAGATCTAAATAATCGCCGATGTAATATTCCGTGTAATCGTCGTCGATCCGCGTTGACAGCAAGCGAGAGTCTAATGGTCCCGCTGGTTGTGTTAGGTCCCGCCGGTCAAAGTATTCATTAGTGAAGTCGTCAGCATGGTCAAAGTTCGTGTAGCGTAGCGATGGCGACAGTTGAACGTCGATCATCAAGTCTCTGCTACGCCAAAATTTGGAAGCAACGAGTTTGTTTTCTATGACCCATGTATCGTGAAATTGTGAGAACCCATAGGCGTTTTCGTTCAGGTTATCGTAGGCCTCAAAGAACAACTGGTTCGTCCACTTCCAGCCGTCGCGATCTTGAGGGTACCAGATTACATCGAAATATAGAGTAATCACGTCGTTCTCAAGAGTGTCGTCCGGAGCGGTCAAGCTGTAGCTACCGTCGATTATTGCAGTACCAACGTTCACTAGGCGCAGGAGATCTGGTAAACAACCGAATATAAGAGTATCGCCAATTGAACACACATCGCCATCGGGTCTACCGGGGTCGAGACTAGCTGAATTACCTGGCACCAACCCGGCCGTGAAGGGATTGAGGTCAGTGAAACCATCCCCGTCGATATCGAATTCTTGGTGTGAAATGAAACCATCACCATCTATATCCAATGGTAGCGGTCGACCTGTAATGTAGACTCCCCGATCGATGAGTTCCTGGGTCAGGCGATTCCAACCTGCGTTCTGTTGTCCTGTATACGCATGAAACATACCACCGAAGTGTAAGTGAACGCGTTCGCTCAGATCAGCTTCAAATGACGCCTGTAGCAGGGTCTGTTCATCGTCGTTATTGCGATAGTAGGAACCGGAATTTTCAATTTCAGCATAGAGGTAGTAACCGAAATCTTCGCCATTGAACTCCGTCGCACCACCAATTTCTCCTGTGACAATCAATTTGTCCCAACTTCCAACGACCATACTCACCGCACCGGTGCGTTCGTCAACTATTTCACCAGTGTGTTCGATTCTGGCAGATTTTGGGTTGAAATTTAGGTATCCTCCGATCTTAGACGGACCGTAGATAGGTGAAGCCGGACCGCGAACTATGTCAATGCGATCAGAAGCACCGATAGGTGTTGGGTAATTACCCGGGTTGTCTAAACGTCGGACTCCGCGAAAGTAGGTTTCACCTGGAGTACCTCGAATGTCCAACGCACCAGCGACTCCAAAGAAAGACTGAGTGAAAGTACCTGGAGCTACAGTTATCAGTTCATCGATGTCGCGAATACCAAAACGATTGATCATCTCGTCACTCACAGAGGAGGCAGAACGAGACGTCAGTAATAACGTTTTTGCAAACCCGTAAACTGTCTCCACTTCCTCAATCGGAAGGCTGCCGAGATTCCCAACAACCACTACTTCTTCAATTTGATCCTCTTCTGACTCTTGAGCGGTAGCAAGAACACAAGAGAGAATTAGCACGAGCAGTGCTCCTGCGCGGTGTTTGCATCGGGGTCTCAATTCAGAAGAATTGTTTGCACTCGACAGGTACATACGATTGAGAAGATTGTTGGAAAGAGTTTCAGCTGTCAATTAGATTTCCTCGGAATGCCTCGTTCACAGTCTCAAATTCTAATGCGACCTCAATAGCCTAGATACATTTTTCAGAAGACTACACTTTCGTAATCTAGCCTCTGGATAGCAGCGAAACTAGCCTTTCTGGTTGACTACAGGTGTTCAGAGATTCTGAGTCTGTTCCAATTCAACTTTATTAGCTTTCGTTGGTTCTAGGTCAAGTTCAATATAGCTTTTTACTACTTCAAACAGTTCGCTTTGCTAGTGAGCGTTGTCGAAGAGATTGCTTCCTTAAAATGAAGGGTGATGATGAGAATTCAATGAACCCTATCAAACTGAGACAACTTCACCTATGTGCTCATAACAATTGCGTGGCATGAGTCTAACGCAAGAACGACCATTGAGAATTGTCTCTTGGAATATGGCACACAGACACGACTCGTGGCGGACGCTTGGAGAAATGGACATCGACTTGGCTCTACTCCAAGAAACTTGCAAACCTCCGTCTGACATTGCAGAACATATTGAGGTCGACCCGGCTCCATGGAGCACTGGCGTTAGAGGGCGCTGGCGTACGGCCATCGCTAAACTCTCGCATCGCATGTGCGTGGAGTGGCTAGAGCCAAAGCAAATTGCGAGCACTTCTTATCAAGAATTCGCGGTAAGCACACCCGGCACTCTCTCCGCAGCGAGAATTTTCCCAGAGTCTGGAGATCCAATCGTGGTTGTGTCGATGTGTGCCGAGTGGGAACGCCCTCATTCCTCTACGGGTAGCAGTTGGATCTATGCAGACGCATCTGCTCACCGAATAGTTTCTGATCTTGCAATATTTGTAGGTCGTCAGAAAGGACATCGAGTACTAGCGGCAGGGGACTTAAACATATTACGAGGTTATGGAGAGTATGGTAGCAATTATTGGCGCGCTCGCTACGACACAGTTTTTGCTCGATTTGAAGCGATGGGTATGCCTTGTGTCGGACCAGAGCACCCAAATGGGAAACAGGCCGAGCCATGGCCATCTGAACTCCCTAAAGACAGTAAAACAGTCCCTACGTTTCACTCCAACCGACAGACGCCAGCTACTGCGTCGCGTCAACTAGATTTTGTATTCGCCTCCGAGGAGCTAGCCGACCAAACTCAAGTTCGAGCCCTAAACGAGAGCGACATCTGGGGTCCAAGTGACCACTGTCGAATCATGGTAGAACTGGCTCTTTAAATCACTCCTACAACTGAGTTGATTCTTGAGTGATTCAATCGGTGTTTCTTGAGGAATGGACAGAGGGTTTATCTTTGATCGTGCATCTTGAAAGACTGTCTCTAGTCTGAAACTCCACATTTCCCAATACGGAGGTCGGGGTTTCCAATTCGATTACGTTAGACTCTAATAAACACTTCGTTGATTGGGTAAGAGCAGAATATCGACCATTTCTCCGTCCTCTAGGTCGTCTCGATGCGCGGGCACGACTATTAAGCAGTTGCAATCTTTAAAAGAACCCAGACGATTCGAACTCTGATCGCCGGTGGTTGCGACGCGTAATTCTCGATTGTCACCGACGAAGATTCCGCGTTGGTACTCGCACCGTCCAGACTTATGTGAAATGTTGGTTGTTAACTTTGCTCTGAAGTGAGTCGGCCGGTGCCACGGAATGCCCGACATCGAATCAACGGTAGGTGCGACAAAGAGTAGGTAGGTGACGATCGTCGACACTGGATTGCCTGGCAGACCAAAAAACAGTGCATTGTCAATGGTTCCGACAGCGAGAGGTTTCCCAGGTTTCAGCGCGAGAGAAAAGAACTCGAGCTTACCGATTTCTTCTAACACAGGACGTACAAAGTCAGATTCGCCGACGGAAACTCCCCCACTAGTGATGATTAAATCTACTTCACCGGCGATGGACAATAGGCTCTGTTTAATCTCATCGGGATTGTCGGAAAGTTGTCCTAAATCCACGATTTCGACCGGTTTGGATTGCAATAACGCGATCAAGGCTGTGCGATTGGATTCGTAAATTTGACCGGGTTGAAGTTGTTGCCCAGGATCGCGTAATTCATCCCCTGTTGAAAAAACCGCAACTTTGATCCGCCGGACGACTTCAATATCAGTGATCCCAAATGCGGAACACCAACCAATGGAAAAGGGTGAAAGTACGTCCCGGTTCGATGCAATCGTCATTCCCTTTGTCGCATCCATTCCTTTCTTACGAATGTTTTCCATCCCGACGCATTCACGATTCACCATGACATCACCTTCGCCGTTTAGAACATCTTCTTGACAAACGACCGTAGTTGCACCTGTCGGCACCACTGCTCCAGTGAAAATACGGCAAGCGTGTCCTTCATCGAGCTGTTCACCGTACGGATGTCCTGCGCGACTCTCGCCAACAACTTCAAACCTTGTACCGGGTTCGATTCGATTGGGACCACACAACGCGTATCCGTCCATTGCCGAATTATCGAATGGCGGCGAATGTTGTGGTGCAGTGATCGATCGTTTGAGGGTACGGCCGACGCCCTCGCGTAGTGGGACAGTCTCATATTCCTTTACTTGAGGTACTATGGACCGTAATTTCTTGATGGCGGTTTCTACAGATAACATATTGGCATGTGTCAGGTTTTAGCGTTAGAAACAACTTCAGATGTTTGTTCCGTCGCTGTTAATATTGGTTCAAAGATTGCGTGCCACAGTTTAATAGCACCGCGAAAGCATAACGAATTCATTCTCAAAATGGTTGACGAATTACTAGAGAGTAACGACGTACAGAGAGTCGACCTCGATTTAGTGGCGTTTTCTGCAGGGCCAGGATCATTCACGGGAGTACGATTAGGTGCATCGATAGCGCAAGGAATAGCTTTAGGATTGGGTATCAACGTTGTCGTAATACCTACCAGTGCCGCGATGGCATTGCAGGTTCGACAATTGCATCCGGAAAGACAGACTTGTACTCTGGTACGCTGGTCTCGACGCGGGTGGTATTACGTTGCTCAATTTCGCTGGAAAGACGATGTAATGGAATGTGTGCACGAAGATAAACTAGTAGCTGAAGAAGACGTTCCGACAACCTCAGATGTTGTTACCGACAAGCAGATTACTTTGCGTGCGCAGTCAGTACTGGACTTAGCTCAAGCGCGAAAAATGCATAGTGTCTTGCCAGAACAAGCGTTACCACTATATTTGGTTGGTGACTCGCCTTATCAAGTGAAATCGGGGCAGTGATTGGCGGATTAGACACGATCAGCACTATATAGTTCTAGCAATTTCGACATGAACGATTCCAATTCGTTACAACAACATCAACGGTTCAATCGCGCGGCTTGGACCAAACAAGCTAAGGACTATGTTGAAGACGCTGAAACCAAGTGGCGATCACAGGATCCTGTGTGGGGGATTTGGCAATGGCCAAATGCAGACGTGCCATTGTTGCCAGCCAGTCTCAGGGGCAAGAGGTGTTTAGAAATTGGTTGTGGTACGGCATATGTATCTTCTTGGATGGCTACTCGAGGCGGTGAGTGTTTTGCGATTGATCCTACACCCCGCCAACTAGCGACAGCAAACAGACTCCGCGCCGACTCTTTAAATGCTGTTAGCCTCGTCGAAGTGTTTGGAGAAACATTACCTTTTCCAGACAGCACCTTCGATTTTGCTATTTCGGAATACGGTGCGAGTTTGTGGGCGGATCCGTATCAATGGATACCAGAAGCAACTCGCGTACTCAGATCGAATGGTCAGCTCGTCTTTATGACGTGCCACGTAATTTCGCAATTGTGTTGCCCAGACGACGACAGTAGTAGAAATGAGACTCGGTTGCTTCGTCCTTATTTAGGTCTTTATCGACTCCCTTGGACGGATCCTCCAACTGTTGAGTTTCAACTGCCTCATGGTAAGTGGATCGAGCTATTGAGTGAAAATGGCTTTGCTATCGAGAGACTGCTGGAAATAGGGGCACCAGAAAATGGTGAAAGCAGGTATGAATGGGCCGATGCCGAATGGGCACAGAGTTGGCCGACTGAAGAAGTCTGGTTCGCAAGAAGAGTATGACCTCGGCGAGTAGAACCACTGAGGAGACGGTCGCTGAATTAGATCCTATCGATTCCGCTCAAACACCTATTTTTTTGCGACCGGACGATGATCGAGGTAAAGAGCTAGCTTCGACCTTCGACCTTGAGTTTAGAGATATTCAATCCGCACCCGCCACCGATTGGTATTTGGGATGTAAGCAGGGGGAATTAGCTCTGTGCCATTCATCGGAACATTCCCTCGTAATCTCAGAACGTTCAGTTCGAAGTAAGATCGACGACGCTCGGAACACGCATTTGGCGAAGGCCTGCATGGCACGACGGGGGCGAGTCGTACTAGACGCGTTTGGAGGCTGGGGAATCGATGGACTTACCTTGAGTGCTTTAGGTTGTGAAGTGACGATTCTCGAGGTAAATTCCTTGATCTGCACGATGGCGCGATACTTAGCGCAAGAACTTGGCTGCACGGCGAAGGTTGTATGCGCCGACGCGGAACGGTACCTACAAGACACCAATGAAGTCTTTGATGTCGTTTATTTCGATCCAATGTTCCCGGGGCACCCAAAGAGCGCGAAACCCGTCCGTCGGATGCAAATACTAGAAGTACTAGCTCGAAAAGACCCTGATATTGAGCAAATCTTTGAATTCGCTAAGAGTCGGACGCGCGACCGAATCGTTGTCAAACGCCGACGAACTGAGAATGCTAGAGGTCTAGTACCCGATTGGAACGTCTCTGGAAGAACGGTGCGTTTCGACGTCTTTCAGATTCGCTAGCGAAGAGTCCTAAGGTCTACCGTCGAAAAACTCATCGACAGTGGGGACCTCTTCACTTTCAGGTGGGTGTTTAGAGTCAAGCTCTACCTGCCATATGCGCCCCATCTTCCGTTCATAGACGGTCTGCATGTCATCAGCACCTTCGATCACGGTAGGACGGATGAAAATCAGCAAGTGATTCTTCCGTTTGGTCGTCGCCGAACTCCTAAAAATTCGACCGAGTAGTGGAATACTACCAAGTCCCGGTACCTTTCGTATAGAACTGGTCTCATCGTCTCGGATTAATCCACCCAACACAATTGTTTGTCTGTTCTGCGCAACGATTTCCGTCGTCAATTCTCGTTTATTCGTAACAATGTCACTAAAACCAGCGTTACCGATTCCCAAGCTCGGTGTAATGACTGCTGAAATATCGTTGAAAACCTGGAGATGCACTGTTAAATCGGATCGAATTTGAGGCGTGACTCGTAGTGTGATTCCTACATTTTCTCTTTCTACAGTTTGCACCGGACCCTGTCCAGTTTGATCGTTTGGATTAAATGTCCCCGTACGAAAGGGTACTTGTTGACCGACAAAAATCGAAGCCTGCTGGTTGTCCGTGGTTATGACATGCGGAGTCGAAAGCAAGTTCGAATTCTGATTCTCCGAAAGTGCCGCGATGATCGCACCAAAGGAGATTCCGTCTGGATCAATCTTCGCGATGGCAACAGTCGGTGTCACTACGCCTGAGAGCGTAGACAAACCAGCACCGTCATCAAGCCCGGTACTAGTCTCGTCATCAGTAGCTACAGTAGTGCCTAAGAGCCTAGATAGTAAGCCAGAAATAACGCCGTTGACAGAGGTTGAAGCCAATGGTATTTCTTCGCCGGTCTCATCTACTCCACCAAATTCAACACCGTAGCTTGAGCTGTCTTCGACCGTGATTTCGACAATAGCAGCCTCAATCAACACCTGTAATCTTGGTATATCAACTTGTGTGATGACGTTCTGTATTTCCGCGAGAATCGAAGGATTGGCTCTTGCCAATATGGCGTTGTTGTCCGGGTCCGCCTCAATGGTAATATCCCTCGAACCGGTAAAGGTGTCAGCAAGATCGCCAGTTGGTCCCCCTTGTACAAACAGGCGAGTCAGCAGATCGGCTAAAGGTCCCGCGTCACTGTGTTGTAGTGGGAAGTGTTTGGTAGTATTTGTAATCGCATAGGGTTGGTCGAGCATCTCGACCGTGTCAGACACTAACGCGATGCCTCTTGTGGTACCTCTTATAAACAAAGTGTTATTATTCTCGTTGGCAAATACCGTGATTTGGCGACCTACACCTGTGTCTCCCAAGCCCGATCGAATTTCTGGAAAGATTCGCTGTAACATCAGTGCGACGTCGCTCACGAGCGCGTGTTTCATTGGGAGCACGATACTAATTTGTGCAGCGTCGTCGCTATCTAATTGGCGAATGAGTCTGACAACGTTCTCAACATTGGCGGCATGATCAGCGATCACGATCGCGTTGGGTCTGATTACAGGTAGTAAGTGCCCGTATGCAGAAACAAGTTGTCGCAGGACACGACTTGCTTCTTGAGAGGAAACATGCTCTAAGCTAATGACGCGCGATACAAATTTGTGATCTGTGTCAAATTCCCCGTCTTCGTCAACATGGTACGTGCGTGCGTCTTGATTACGGATGACGCTCACAACATCATTTTCACCCTCGGCTAACACGAGATTGCGTACCCGGAGCGTCGCTTCCAAGAGTGAGTAGACTCCTTCAGCATTCAGCTTGGTTTCCGCAGTGACAATTACAGCGCCTCGAACTTGAGCTGGGTCATAGATAAACGTCTTTTGCGTAATACGGCCCACTTCGTTAATAAAGTCAATCAAGGGTATTTCATCAGGAAAATTTACGGAATATTCCGTATCTTCTTCCTGCGCAAAAAGGTGCGGTATCAAGGAAACGCCTAAAACGAAGATTAGGCCCTGTGCAGATTTTTTGAGTGTATATTTCATTGGCTCGGGTTGTAAGTTATGGTAATTTTTGTGTCCTCTCGTTGGATTTCCAACTCCAGAGAGTCAGCTTCTAAATGGTCTTCAAGACGTGCGACGTCTTCTTCGACGTTTCCAACACTGTGACCATTAACAGAAAGGAGTATGTCGCCAGCGAGTAGACCAAGACGTTCAGCCATCACAGCTTCTACGCGGTATCCGGCAGCGGATTCTTCAGCTACGGGAGACAATCCTATTTCGTTTAAGACTTTTTTCGGTTCGTTTTCAATTCGTTCGCGGTACGCGTCGTAGTATTGACGAACCCAACCTTCTGACGAAGTTGTCGTCGAATCTTCGGTATCTTCAGCACCAGCTAGGTCGGCTTGAGTGATAAGTCCTTCAGCTAAGTCGGGAATCTCTGGTACAAACGTGGTTTTTTCTACGGGAGTAATGAACTGTTCTCGCTGTTCCACATAGAGTGATTCTTTCCTTCCTGCGCGCTGAAGAAGCACGTGATCCTCAAAAATATCGGTGATTTCCACTCCGTCCACGCGAGTCCCCACTCCGCAGCGCACAGCTTTTGCTTTCGTCCTTCCGACGATATACGCTCTAGAGAGAGCTGAGTCAGCCTCGTTATAAGAGATCCCAATGAGCTTTAGATTTAGCGTAGTTTCTTCAATCACTTGTTCGACTTCTTCTTTGGGAAGTTCGCCAAAGAGATTCGCTCTGATGATTTTGTTAACCGAAACCGTTGAGGGTATAGTAAATTCTTCTTTGCCTTCTAAATCGGTTTCATCGTCCCCTGTACCCCAGATAAAAAATCGGACGGCCAAATAAATGGCGAATAAAAGCCCTCCCAAGATCACGAGGCGTATGGGAATAATCAAGTGGTCGATAGCTGCGGGTACTTTCATTTCTTAGATATCCTATATCAAGCTTTGTCGAGTGCTGTCCCTAATAGAGTTCCCTGGAGACTTCTAAAACGACTGTCGATAAATCAGTCGAAGAACCTAAGGGCATTTGAGACAAATCTAGCATATATTGTGTGAGTGCTGTTTCAAACAGTCCACTGTCTGGTTGAAATCGGGCAGTAAGTAAAGGAATGTTTTTTTCTTGATCGCGTGCATTGAGTACCGCAAAACCGTCGGCGTGAGTTAGTTCACCCGCTACAGCAGGCATTTCAAAGATTCGAGTCTCATCATCTGCGCGATAGCGGCTAGTCCCACCGTCCCAAGAAATACTTCCAGAGAGAACTTCCAATTGTCTTTTATCGTTAATCTTCACCGACAAATCGCTAATTTCAAACTCACCTTCTACAAGAATCTCATAAGGTAATAAAACCTTGTTGACGTGAGAATGCGCCAAAGTTGTCGTTCCTTGAAATTCAGTAGAGGCAATTCTCCTTTTCAATACACCGGCCAAGTGAATGCTCTGATTTTGCATAGTAACGTTAAACGCCAATTTACCCGTAAAAATCTCTAACGGTCGAAAACGCCATTTGAGTCGTCCAATGTTCTTACCTGCAACGGTTAGGTTTCCCGAACCGTACCAAATTGTTCCTTTCGTAGCAAGTAAATGAGTTCCATAGTTCTCCAAAATCATGCTATATGCTCGTGCCGGGATCGTGACCACAAAGATGACGATCATGGCTACTATCCCCAGAACGATCCACCAGCGTTTCATCTTAGCAAGCGTCCAATGATTCGCTCGTAAACCTGGGCTAACACCTCTAAATCTTCCACCAAAACGCGTTCGTCGTATTTGTGTGCAGTCACATTAAGGTGCCCAAGTTCCACAGTTTCAGTGCCAGTCGGCACGATAAAGCGTGCGTCCGAGGTTCCTCCTCCTGTAGATTGCTTAGGCGAGCATCCGGTTACGTCTTGCACCACATCTAAAGTCGTTTGAGTCAAAATTCCTTGCTTTGACAGAAAGGGTAAACCTGAATTCCACCAGGTGATATCGGTATGAATTTTTGGGCTTACCGTATTGAGGACTTCAACCACAGTTCGTTTTAAAGATTCTGGGTTATGCTCGGTGTTAAACCGAAAATTGAACTGTACTTCTAACTCCCCTGGAATGACGTTATCCGCACCGGTGCCTGCATGAACATTTGATATTTGAAAGGTGGTCGGTTGGAAGTGCTCGTTACCCTGATCCCATTCCTTTTGTACGAGTGTCGCTAGAGGCGTTGTAAGTTCATGTACGACGTTTGGCGTAAGTTCGGGATACGCAACATGTCCGATCGTCCCTTTCGCGCTCAGCGTCCCAGTGAGCGAACCGCGCCGCCCAACTCGAATCGTATCACCTAGTTTGCTTGTGGATGAGGGTTCTCCGACCACGCACCAGTCTATGTTGATTTTTCTCTCTTCAAGTAATTGCATCACGTGTTTCGTTCCGTGCGTTGCAATCCCTTCTTCATCGCTGGTGAGCAGCAAGCCAAGAGTGCCTTGGTGCTGCGGATTTTGTTGGACAAATCGCTCAATCGCCAAGATCATCGACGCGACGCCCGACTTCATGTCACAAGCGCCTCGTCCGTAGAGCCAATCTCCATTTATCGTAGGTTCGAAAGGTGGATTGGTCCATCGGTCTAACGAACCAACGGGAACTACGTCGGTGTGGCCAGCAAAGACAAGTAATGGGCCAGAATTACCGTGGATCGCCCACAAATTGGAGACTCCACCAGCTGGAAACGATTCAACATTGAATCCGAGCGCGACTAGTCGTTCAGCGATGAGATTTTGGCAACCATCGTCCTCAGGTGTAATCGATTCGCGGCGTATTAGCTCGCAACAGAGCTCTAAGACTTCAGACAAATTGCTCTTCGTCTCGAAGTGTTAAGACTTCGTAACCGTTTGAGGTCACAAGAATGGTGTGCTCCCATTGAGCTGAAAGTTTCCGATCCGCAGTAACAACAGTCCATTGATCCGATAAGATACGCACGTGGCGTCGCCCCAAGTTAATCATCGGTTCAATCGTGAATGCCATACCCTCAATCAATGACGCGCCAGTATCAGGACGACCGTAATGTACCACTTGCGGCGCGGTGTGAAACTTTTTCCCGATGCCGTGTCCGCAGAATTCCCTCACGACGGAATATCCCTTATCTTCAGCGAATGACTGAATTGTGTGACCGATATCGCCTAACCTCGCCCCGGGTTTGACCGTGCGAATACCTCGGTATAAGCACTCTTGAGTGATCTCGACTAAGCGCTTGGCGAAGGGTTTCGGCTCGCCGACGAAAAACATCTTACTAGTGTCACCATGAAAACCATCTTTAATTACGGTTATATCTATATTTACGATGTCGCCATCCTTTAAGACCTTTGTCGGAGAAGGAATGCCATGGCAGACAACTTGATTGACCGAGGTGCAGATCGACTTAGGAAATGGCGGAATGTCTGCGCTTGAGGTGTAGTGCAACGGTGCTGGAATACACTGTAAGTCGTTGGTGATATAGTCATGACATCGAGTATTCAGGTCTTCGGTAGTCACACCTGGTAAGACGAACGGCGTGATCATATCAAGTACGCTAGCCGCGGCGTTGCCGGCCGCTCGCATTTTTTCTTGCTCCTCGGGAAGGAGAGTGGTAAAGACAGTCACTGAATGAAACGATTCAAGAATTGCGAGAATTGTAACGGTTGTTAGAGTCGTTAAAGTCTCGTTTAGCTCCTGATGCACGAGAACTTCTCGTAGGTTGGTTACAATACCTCGACATTGAAAGTCAATCGCATTGATTGATAAATAACTAGATACGCAACAACCCAAGCTCATTGCGGGTGGTTTGCCAAAGTGAAATCGCTTTAGGGAGACGGATTCAATGGCTTATTGCGTGTCAACGCACCTTCGGTGCACAACAACCTGGAGATCAACATTGAGTGAATTAAGCATTCGGGATATGCTAGCCGCCGGCGTACATTTTGGACATCGGGCGCGCTACTGGAATCCGAAAATGGCCCCCTACATATTTGGTGTGCGGAATCATGTGCACATCATCCACCTAGACCGTACTCTAGTCGCGATGAACGAAGCCTTGGCGGCTGTACGAGCGATGGCCGAGCAGAAACAGAAGATTCTTTTTGTCGGCACGAAACGCGCCGCGCAGCGCGTGATTCGCGAACAAGCCGTGCGAGTCGGTATGCCCTACGTGGACCAACGCTGGTTGGGGGGAATGTTGACGAATTACAAGACGATACGCCAATCGATCCGCCGACTGAAAGAACTAGAAGCACAACAAGAACGCGGAGTTTTTGATTTGCTTACCAAGAAAGAAGCACTACAAAAACAACGAATGATGGATCGGTTAGAAAGAGGTCTAGGCGGCATCAAAGACATGGGAGGACTTCCGGATGCGTTATTCGTAGTTGATGTCATGTACGAACGCATTGCTGTAGTGGAAGCGAACAAATTAGGGATCCCGATCATTGGGGTCGTTGACACCAACAGTGATCCAGAGGGTGTAGACTGGGTTATTCCTGGGAACGACGATGCTATTCGTGCGATTCGCTTGTATGTCACCGCCGTTGCTGACGAAATTTTGGTGGGCAAACGAATGGCGGATGGTGGTGTCGCGGCGGAAGAATTTGCCGGCGAGAGTACGACACCGGTAGCAGAGATTGTCGAGACCACCGAAGAAACTGCCGAGGATACAGAAGAAACCACCTCTGAGACCGAGGAGTCTGCTGAGACCCCGGAGGAAGCCGAGACCCCGGAGGAAGTTACAACAGACTCTGATTCGGAGGAAGATTCGACTGCGACCGACGAAGCTGACTCGACAACTGAAGAAACCGAAGAGTCCGAACCGGCCGACGCAGACTCGCCACCAGAGGAAGAATCACCCGACGAATCTAAGGATACCTAAGACGGAGTAATACGACAAAATGGCAGATATGGCGAAAATTAAAGAAGTGCGGGAACGGACTGGAGTAGGTTTCGGTGATTGTAAAAAAGCACTCGAAAAAGCAGACTGGGACATCGAGAAAGCACTGGACGTATTGCGCAAAGAGAGTGCGGTAAAGGCTGCAAAAAAGGCCGATCGTACGGCTTCGGAAGGTCGTCTGGCGGTGTTAATTTCGGATGACCAAAAACGCGGTGCAATCGCGGAGATCAATACCGAGACTGATTTTGCTGCCCGCAACGAACGTTTCGTGAAATTTTGTGACCGTGTGATTGAGGTCGCGATTGAACAGGGCGATGCAACGATACCTTTACTGGAAGACGAGAAGAATGAACTTGTGTCTGCCATTGGAGAAAATATCTCGATTCGCCGCGTGGCTACACTCCAAACGGAAGAAGGCGTGGTCGCCGGCTATTTGCACTCGAACGGGATCGTAGGCGCAATCGTCGAACTTAGCAAAGATGTAGGGCCGATCAACAAAAACATCGCGATGCACGTTACCGCTGACAATCCATTAGTCGTAAGTGCCGACGAGTTACCGGAGCAAGTCATAGCGCGAGAAACAGAAGTGTATAAAGCTCAAGCTTTGGAAATGGGGAAACCAGAGCACATAGTGGAAGGTATCGTCAAAGGCAAACTAAGGAAATTCCAAAGTGAGTCATGTTTGGACCAACAAGTTTATATCTGGGACCGGGATCAGACCGTCGGCGCGCTGTTAGGGAAGGAAGGTGCAGAGTGCGAACGCTTTGTAAGGTACCAAGTAGGAGAGAGTCTAGAGTAGACAAAGACCATCGACAACAACGTCCTCACAATTCAATCCGCACCATGAAATATCAGCGCATCACTCTCAAGTTGTCGGGAGAGGCGTTAAATTCGTCGCAGTCCGGAGTGGTTGCCGCAGGTGTTGTGCGCTCGTTGATTGCAGAAATCGCCGAACTACTCGAAGCTGGCGTCCAGATCACGATCGTCACCGGTGGCGGCAACATATTCCGAGGTCGGGATCTCGAGAGAGTCGCCCCACAGCTAGGGATCAGCCCGCTTACAGCGGATCACATTGGAATGCTCGCGACGGTGATGAATGCGGCTCTGCTGCGCGATGCGTTGAGTACGGTAGGCGTGAATTCTGTCGTCTTCACACCGCATGGCATAAACGGAATCAGCAAAGGTTTTGCAAGACATGAAGCTTTACGTTATTTAACTACAGAACATGTTGTGATTTGTGCTGGAGGAACTGGGAACCCTCTGGTAACAACTGACACCGCGGCAGCTCTTCGAGCGGCCGAACTCTCTTCTCAGGTCGTTCTCAAAGCGTCTACGGTAGACGGTGTCTATGACGTCGATCCCGCCATCGACAAAACTGCGCGGCGGTTTGAAACCTTGACTTTCGATGAAGTGTTACAACGGGGCCTGAAAGTTATGGACGCTATTGCGTTCACTATGTGTAAGGAACACAATATTCCTATCATTGTGTACAAACACGACGACCCGCAAGCAATGACGAAAGTGGTCGCTGGCGAACGCTGTGGTACGTTGATCGAAAATCAAGCGGAAGTAGTTCAAAATGATTGAAGAAATTCAAGACGACGCAAGTACCCGAATGGATAAAAGTTGCGACGCGCTTTCCGAAGCATTCGCAAGGATTCGTACGGGACGAGCAAATCCCGCTCTACTCGACACGGTGACGCTCGCGTATTACGGGGCACCAACCCCAATTAAACAATTAGCATCAATCACCGTTGAAGAAGGCCGCACCCTGGTAGTTTCACCCTGGGAAAAGGCACTCATTAACGACATTGAGAAAGCGATTCTGGCTAGTAACATTGGGCTCACTCCGAATAACAATGGTGAGGTCATTCGCTTGCCCTTGCCACCATTGACTGAAGAAAATCGTAAAGAACTAGTCAAACAGGCGCGCAGTGAAGCGGAAAATGCCAGAATTGCGATTCGGAACATTCGCCGCGACGCCATCGCGGACGTTCGAGAACTAGTCAAGGAAAAACTTGTGACTGAAGATGAAGGGCATCATGCGGAAGTCGCAGTTCAAGCAATCACTGATGACAAAATCAATAATGTCGAAGCCTTATTGGAGGAGAAGGTCAAAGATCTCTTAGAGTTTTAAGAGTTTTGGGTAGTTGTTTACGGGTCGAAGATACTGCGTAGGACCACTGGGTTGAACGATAAGCTGAATCAAACACAACGCCTAATACCGAAACACGTCGCGATTATCATGGATGGTAATCATCGTTGGGCGCGCCAACAACAGTTGCCTGGACTAGCAGGGCATCGCCATGGCGCTCGCAACGTACGCCCAGTAGTCGAAGCATGTGGGGACCTTGGGG
The DNA here is from genome assembly GCA_009837185.1 of Gammaproteobacteria bacterium. Classification (GTDB taxonomy): domain Bacteria; phylum Pseudomonadota; class Gammaproteobacteria; order Pseudomonadales; family Azotimanducaceae; genus Bin55. The sequence continues at coordinate 102,937 of VXUA01000085.1, forward strand.
TTACTCACCTGACGCTGTTTGCTTTTAGCACAGAAAACTGGCAACGACCTAAGCCGGAGATCGATTTGCTTATGGATCTTGTTTCGGAGACCATACAACGAGAATTGCGCGCACTCCATGAACGCGATACGAAATTAGATTTCGTCGGGGATCGCAACATGCTTCCGCGAGAAGTGCAACGGCACATGAAGGAAGGTGAGACGGTAACCCAAAATAACAAAACTTTTCGACTCATTATTGCACTCAACTACGGCGGTCGCTGGGATATCGTACAAGCGGCTAAGTCTATTGCAACAGACGTCGAGACCGGCGATTTAACCTCCGACAGAATTGATGAAACGGAATTCAGTCGGCACCTTGCCCTACCAAAAGTTTTGAACATTCCAAAGGTCGACTTGTGCATTCGTACCGGCGGCGACTTGCGGATAAGTAACTTTTTATTGTGGGAGCTCGCCTACGCGGAGCTATTTTTTACCGACACGTATTGGCCCGACTTTGGACAAGAAAATCTGTTAGAGGCGTTCGACGACTATTCAACTCGACATCGCCGATTCGGTACCCGTACACAAGAAACTAAGTCCCGAGCTTCTTATTAAGATCCCAAAGTCCTTTCTCCCAAGGCTGATCACAGTCTTGATTGTCGCACCACTAGCACTGCTGGCGATTCTCTATCTCACGCGCGAGTTGCGGCTGTGGACGTGGCTCTTCGTTATTTATTGTTTGGTATTTTTCGCGATATTGTGGGAGTGGTGTGACATCGCACGCATTAAAGCAGTCTGGGCTAAGTGTGTGTATGCTGGTCTATTTATAGTTGCAGCGGCGGTCTTAACCTTTATTGAAGTAAGTCTCGATGACTTAATCGTTGGAGCATCGCTCGTAGTTTGGACGTTCGGCATCGTGGCAGTTCTGTTCTTCAAGAGTTTGCAAAGAGTGCTGTCGAATCGGGCGTTGTTACTACCTGCTGGCGGTATCTTTGCGGTGGGGTCGATATTGGCGTTTAGCAAGATTGATGCTAGTGGCTACGCACTCATTTCCGTAATCGCGGTCGCAGGTGCTACAGACAGTTTCGCGTACTTAATCGGAAACTTTTTCGGTACGCGACAACTACACCCAGATGTGAGTCCCAGTAAAACTTGGGAGGGTACGATTGGAGGATTCATTGGTGGTCTGGCGTGCTTATTTGTGTTTGATCAGATCTTAAATTGGATCGAGTTTCATACTTTTTGGTTGTGGCCGATCGCAGTTCTTTACGCAGTCTTTGGAGACTTGTTTGAAAGTGCTTTCAAGCGGATTGCCGATATGAAAGACTCGGGTAATTTGCTTCCGGGCCACGGTGGTTTTCTGGACCGGTTCGACTCCCTCATGGCACTCTCGGTGTGCACTTATTTTTGTGTTGTTTGAACGAAATGCCCGCAAAAACTGCGAACTTCAACGCACCATTGTTGTCTTTGCTTGTAGTTACAATGAAATCAGTATTTCCCGCGCTTAGTTAGCACAAAAATGGAACTCTTGGTATATATCTGCGCGTTAGTGTTCGCATTCCTGATTTTGGTATCAGTCCATGAACTCGGACACTTTATTGTTGCGCGTAGGCTAGGCGTCAAAGTCTTGCGATTTTCAGTTGGCTTTGGCCCCCCATTGTTTAAGTGGCAATCTAAAGCTGGCACTGACTTCGTACTCGGAATAGTCCCTTTAGGCGGATACATCTCTATGCTTGATACGCGCACTCAAACGGATGTAACTCCTGAAATGGAAGCGAAGGCGTTCGATAAAGTAGCCCCATGGCGTCAAATATTGATCGCTGTTGCTGGACCCGGTGCTAATTTTGTGCTAGCAGTCTTATTGTTTTGGGCAATACTACTTGGTGGTGTAGCGACATCAATACCTTATATCGGACCGGTTGAACCAGATTCACCGGCGGATCAAGCCGGCCTACAATCTGGCGAACAGCTCGTGCAAGTCGATGGAGTACCGGTGGAACAGTGGACTGACGTCTCGGCTCAACTGCTGCGACGCATCGGCGACTCAGGCTCGATAGTCCTCACGACGCAGAGCGGGGCAACGAACAAGAACTACTCGATTGCCATCAACAACTGGTTGAGTGCCAAGAAAGATCCAATTCTTCTCAGCGAATTAGGATTTTCACCCGGTCTGTTACCGGTTCTGAAGGCGGTGCAAACAGGCTCCGCGGGTGAATTCGCGGGTCTGCAGGCCGGAGATCACATAGTCGCCATCGGAGGTCAACGGGTACGAGATTGGACGGAACTGGTCGAAATCGTTAGAAATGCACCGGACCAAGAACTCACGGTGCAGTTTGAGCGGAATGGCAACCCACACCTAGTGGTCGCCACGCCGAAGGGATCTGTTCTTGAGGATGGTACGATTATTGGTCTCTTAGGGGTAGAACTCGGCCATCCGACAACTCTTGTTCAGCCCGGAATATTTGGAAGTATGTTGGGTGGGATCAAAGAAACTTGGAACTATACGACGCTCATCATCACATCCATAGGCAAGATGATTACCGGACAAATGAGTCCGAGTAATTTGGCTGGTCCTGTTTCAATTGCTCATTACGCTGGGACGACGGTGCAATCAAGCTTTGTGGACTATGTGACGTTGCTAGGCATGCTTTCGGTGAGTCTTGGTCTGATTAATTTGTTACCCATTCCTGTGCTTGACGGTGGCCACATCGTATATGCGACTGCCCAAATGATCATGCGCAGACCAGTGCCGTTGAAAGTACAACAAATTGCCACAATGGTGGGGATTTTTTTCATCGGCGGCATGTTTATTCTCGTGTTCTTCAACGATATCACGCGATTCATTCCTAGCTAGGCAAAATCGGATATCATTGTGTGTTGGAGAGAAGAGATTCGTAACGATTTTCAATCGTGCAGTATCGTTAGCAAAGTGGTACTGTAGACGTGCGTGCGATAAGAACGCATCAACAATAGAGAGATATTTCCGTAGGAATTAACAATATGGTTTCAACGATTAAGCGAACTGGGCTCCGTGCCCTGTTAGCTATTGGGATATGTGCAATTGCTTTGAGTATTTGCGCGAGCGAGAACTTTAGCGTCGAGGACATTCAAGTGAAAGGTCTGTTACGCGTCTCTACCGGAACAATATTCAATCAGATCTCGATGCAGATAGGTGATGAGGTCGACGCGTTGTCGATTCGTACATTGATCCGAGAATTGTTTGAAACGGGTTATTTCGACGATGTGACCGTCGCGCGAGACGGCAATGAACTGGTGGTCGAAGTGAAGGAGAGACCATGGATTGACTCAATCACCATTGAAGGCAACAAAGCAATTCAAACTGAAGATCTACTTGAAGGCTTAGCGGGACAAGGTCTACGAGAAGGAGAGATTTTTAAGCAGGCCACGCTCCGCCGAGTAGAGCTCGAACTTGAACGGCAGTACGTAGCACAGGGTCAATACACCGCAGCAATAGCCGCAGACCTTGAACCTCGGGAACCGAACCGAGTGGCGATAAACATCGTTATCGACGAAGGTAAGAAATCGAGTATCCGGCAAATCACGTTCATCGGCAATAAGTCTTATAGCAAGGCGGAATTATTGGAGGCCATGGAACTCAAGGAACCTACTCTATTAGGCTTTATGACTGGCAAAAATCAATATTCCAGACAGAAACTACAAGGGGATTTGGAGTCGTTGTTAGCGTTCTATCGAGACCGTGGTTTTGTGCAGTTTCAGTTGTTGTCCGTGGATGTCAGCATGACGCCAGATCGTAAACAAGTTTACTTGACAATCGCATTGGATGAAGGCGACAAATTTATCGTCAACGATATCGAGGTGTTCGGAGATTTTGGCGATCTTGAACCCGATGACTTGTTGAAGTTCATTACGACTCATCCCTTATATCGTATTGAAAAGGGCGAGACATTTTCCAGTGCCAAAATTACTGCCGTAGAGAAATTCTTAAACAACTATCTCAGCAACAACGGCTATACGTTTGCCCAGGTAACTGGGATTCCTAAGATTCAACTCGACGGTACCGTCGACCTTAGATTCAGCGTAAACACTGGCAAGCGCGTCTACGTTCGCCGGATTAATTTCACAGGGAATGTTGTGACTCAGGACGGGGTGTTAAGGCGAGAAATGCGGCAACTCGAAGGGGCTCGAGCGTCTACGATATTAATTGATACATCGAAGCGTCGCTTGGAGCGATTGGGTTATTTCGAAAATGACACTGTTAATGTCGACATGGAGGAAGTGATCGGAACTGATGATCAAATAGACGTCAACGTTAGCGTTAAGGAACAACCGACAGGTGCCATTGGCGGTACTGTGGGATATCAGAAGTACGGTGGCTTATTGATCGGCGGTTCCTTTGAACAGTCCAACATTGGTGGGAGTGGGAACAGTTTAAGTGTTCAAGCGAATTACAGTGAATATGCCAAGAGCTTGAACTTCAGTTTTCTTAATCCCTATTTCACGGAAGATGGCGTGAGCCGGGGACTTGGTGTTTATTTCAACGATACCGATTACAGTTCCCTTCAGTCTTTCACGAGATTTTCCACGAGTTCATATGGCGCGGGGGCTAACTTTGGTTTTCCGATCGGAGACTTCAAACGCTTGCAGTTCTCAGGACGGGGCGAGTGGACAGACGTAACCGACGGATACGACCAAGCGCTACAAATTTCGCAGTTTGTTGACGATGCCGGGTCGAAGTTTCTGAATTACAAGGTTGAAGGGCTGTGGTCTAACAACCTGTTAAATAACACACTTTTTGCAACTCGTGGGCACCGGCAAGAAGTTGCGTTGGAGCTTTCGTTACCGGGTAGTGGATTACAGTTCATGCGCACGACTTTCCGCGGCGATTGGTACTTTCCATTCCGCAATAAAGGTAATGATTGGGCGTGGCATTTACGTACCAACTTTGGTTTCGGTCAGGCGTACGGGGAAACTGAGAAGTATCCTTTTTTCGAACATTTTCATGCCGGGGGTTTTGGTTCAGTTCGTGGCTATGAACGGTATTCACTCGGTCCTCGCAGTAATCCGCCGGCAAATACTATCAGCTTCTATCCACACGGCCAACCGTTCGGTGGTAACGTTCAAATCGAAGGTTCGCTTGAGTTGGTGTTCCCGCTGACGTTTCTCGAAAATCTTGGACAAGTTCGATCAGTCGTGTTTCTTGACGCAGGGAATGTCTTTAGTACCGATTGCGATGAAGACACCGTTGGCTGTTTCGCACCGTCATTCAAGGAATTACGCTTCTCAGTTGGAATAGGTGTTTCATGGCTCACTCAGATGGGCCCGATGTCCATTTCATTTTCGCACCCGTTCAACCACGCTAACTTCGATGAAGTGGAATCATTTTCGTTTGAAGTAGGTCAGAGGTTTTAGGCAGTCCTTTCACCAATTATGGAACACAATCCGCTCATTTCAAAAGTGCCTATAATTTTCTCGCTGTTGTTTTCCTGCAAGAACACGCAGCCCAAGTATTCCACCTATTAGGGAGTTCCTATGATTTCTCGTATTTTTCGTATCGGCGTTGCCTGCTTTTTGATAACGTTCGGTATTTCTGCGTTTGCGCAACTCAAAATCGCTGCAATCCACGTTACTGCTGCAATTCTTGGGACCGAACACGGCAAAGCAAAACAAGAAGAATGGAAAAAAGAATTTCAACCTGAAATCGATCGATTGAAAGCGTTGCAAGACGAAATTAATCTTTTGTCTGCACGGTACCGAACGGATCTTGACATTATGTCAGACATCGAGAAAACAGCATTAGAGCTCGACATCAACAGCAAGTCAACAAGACTGACAAACGGAGAGCAGCAGCTTAACTCAGATCAAGCTGGTAAACTTCAGTTGTATTTGCAAGAACAGGCACCGCTCTTTCAAGCCGTGATGACGGACATAATCGCCGTTGAAGGGTACGATGCTATTTTTCGTCTTGACCTTCAAGAGCAGATATTCTTACATTTAAACGACAAGCACAACATTACTCCGAAAGTCATCGAAAAGCTCAATGAGAGAATGGAAGAAGGGCTTCCCGAGGAACTCACGGATACCGAAGACGAATCGGAAGCAGACGATGCTGACGAAACCTCGGAGGGAGGTGAATAAACACCGCCCTGACAGAATGGCCGCTACGTGTACACGCTAGATGAAATCGCGCGCCACATTGATGCAGTTCTAATCGGAAGTCCCTCAGTTCCGATACATAGTATTGCTACACTGTTGAATGCCCAAGAGGGCGATTTAACGCACCTCTCAAATCCTTACTACCGAGGCTATCTACAGGAGACCCAAGCGTCTGCTGTGATTCTCGCGTCTGGCGATGCAGATCACTGCCCGGTCAATGCTTTAGTGGTAGATAATCCTTCACTAGCTTATGCAAAAGCGTCGCACCTGTTTCCTCGAAGCAAGACAGTTCCTAGCGACATCAGTACAGAAACTGTCATTCATTCCACTGCCCAAATAGGAGGAGACGTAGGAATCGGTCCTTTTGTAACAATCGGACCTAGTGTTGTTATTGGAGACGGGGTGAAGATTGGTGCTCACACTTCCATCGGTGCTGACAGCAGAATAGGGGAGAACACCCACGTACACAGTAGTGTTTGCATTTACGATAATGTTGAAATTGGGCAAAGGTGTACAATCCAAGCAAATGTCGTAATCGGTGCTGATGGATTTGGATTCATTCCTGATTCTGATGGTAAATTACAACACATCAAGCAACTCGGTGGCGTTAAAATCGGTAATGATGTCGTTGTCGGTGCTAGTAGTACAATAGATCGAGGTGCGATCGAAAATACAGTCATTGAAGACGGCGTCAAGCTTGATGACCAAGTCCACATCGGACACAATTGCATAGTGGGAGCTCATTCCATGTTGTGTGGTTGCACCGGTTTGGGTGGCAGTGTGACGATCGGTTCACACTGTGTTCTTGCCGGCGGAGTCGGCATCGCCGGATCCGGTCCGCTAAACATTGCAAGTGGAGTAACGATTGGTGCGATGACTTACGTTAGCCGTTCGATCGATAAACCTGGTACCTATCAAGGTGCGACCTTACACGCCCCCATCGAGACATGGCGCCGTAATGCATTGAGACTCACCAAGCTGGAAGAACTGGTACAAAGAGTATCAGAACTCGAAAAGAAGGACCAAGAGAGAGAGTAATTGCAAGTAAAAATTTCATGCTAGACACAATTCAGATTCAAGAGTACCTGCCGCATCGCTACCCATTCGTGTTAGTAGATCGTGTAATCGAAATTGATTCCGGGAACAAAATAGTTGGGATAAAGAACGTAACAATCAACGAACCTTTTTTTCAGGGGCACTTCCCAGGTAATCCAATTATGCCGGGGGTCCTGATAGTCGAAGCATTGGCTCAATTGTCAGGTATCTTGGCTTCGATCACCAGAGGAATAAAACCTGTGCAAGACGGTTATATTTACTACCTTGTCGGCATTGACAAGGCTCGATTCAAACGACCTGTTGTACCGGGCGATGTGTTGCGTTTGGTGTGTGAAGTTACGCACTCGCGCCGCGACACATCAAAGTTTCTCTGTAATGCTTACGTTGGAGACGTATTGGCGTGCACGACTGAATTGCTCGTCGCCGCACGCAAGATTTAACAACGTTCTGGCGTTCATGTCTCACGAACGTCGCACCACTATACTTGCCTAAGTTTGGATATGAACTCAGGCGTCGGCACGTCGTTCATGACCACATGTAGACCAAGATCTGAAGTATGAAAATCGGCATCGTAGCAGGAGAAGCATCTGGGGACGCACTCGGAGCGCAACTCATGCACGCCTTGCGTCAACAACACTCCGACGTCGAGTTTCTGGGTGTTGGTGGTACTCAGATGGCAACAGAAGGCTTAGAGTCGCTTGAATCCTTCGATCGTTTTTCGTTTAACGGATTCTTAGAACCAATAAAGCGGTTACCCGAATTGCTTGGTCTCATTGCTTCATTAGCAGATCGGCTTGCTCACGTGGACGTTATGATTGGCGTAGACTTTAACGTCTTTAATCTTAAGCTTGAGAAACAACTGAAGGCGCGGGGAGTTCCAACCGTGCATTACGTGAGTCCTTCAGTCTATGCATGGCGCCGCGGTCGCGCGAATCGGATTGAACGATCTACAGACTTACTACTGACCCTATATCCCTTTGAGCCCCAATATTACAACGACGCACAAATACGAACGGTATTCGTGGGTCATCCCTTAGCAGATGAGATCGATCCAACCTTGGACCGCGAATCTTCGAGAGAGCATGCACGACAAACCTTAGGTCTGTCGTCAAGCGCGGCAGTGGTCGCGCTGTTGCTAGGGAGTCGCTACTCCGAGGTGAATTTTCACAAGGAACTCTTCCTTGAGACATGCGAGCGATTTCGAACGAAACTCAATCCCGATTTGTGCCAATTCGTTGTCCCAAGTCGACACGCGGAAGCTAACGCTGTATTACGACACGAACAGAGCCACTTTCCAGAAGTCGACCTCAGAATTACAGACAAGAGTTCTCAACAGGTACTTGTGGCAGCCGATGTGGCACTGGTGAAGTCAGGCACGAGCACACTTGAAGCTATGTTGATTCGCACCCCGATGGTTGTGACCTATCGGATTGGTTGGCTAACCTACGCAATCGTTCGATCGTTACTTCACACCCCACGAGTTGCGTTACCCAACATCCTAGCTAATCGAGAGGTGGTCCCGGAATTCATCCAACATCGTGCGACGGCAGAAATTCTAGCTTCGCAGCTAGCAACCGAGTTGCGTCGTTCGCGATCGGAAAATGACTTTTTCGCAGAATACGATCGATTACATCACACATTACGACAAAACAACGCGGACAAAGCAGCAAGTGCAGTGTTAGAGCTGATTGGTCAGAATGTTGTTAGTATATGAGCTTGTTTCCCGATCCACCGTTGCCGACAGCCCGTCGAATATGCGGAATTGACGAAGCGGGTCGCGGACCACTCGCCGGTCCAGTCATTGCATCCGCGGTTGTATTAGATCCGAATAACCAGATTGCCGGAATCACTGATTCGAAGAAACTTTCGCCATCATCGCGTTATTGTCTCGCACAGGAAATCAGAGACAGGGCGTTAGCTTGGGCCATTGGGAAAGCCGAAGTCGTTGAGATCGACACTTTGAACATCCTGCAAGCAACACTGCTCGCGATGAGTCGTGCTTTCGACCAGATACAGGTTCCCTTGGAGCTAGCAATGGTTGACGGTAATCAAGCACCGCGTATTAATTGCCCAACTCAAACCGTTGTCCGAGGCGACGCGAAAGTGGAAGCTATAGGTGCCGCGAGCATCCTAGCCAAAGTAGAACGCGACCGTGTGATGATTGAATATGCAAAACAACATCCAGAATATGGATTTGATGTGAATTTCGGTTACTATTCAGCAGAACACATCGACGCGCTTAAAACATACGGACCTAGTCCAATTCATCGAAAATCATTCCGCCCTGTGGCCGAAGCTCTGCAAGTGAATTCTCAGCCGCCTGACCTGTTTGACCAGCATTGAAATCGTTCGCACATCTGTCCCTACACACCGAGTACTCCATCGTCGATAGTGTTGTCCGCATTGACCGACTCGCAGAGAGATGTAAAGCACGCAAAATTTTTGCTGTTGCAATGACCGATTTAACAAATCTCTTTGCTTGTTGGCAGTTCCAACACAAACTACGCGCAAAAGGTGTGAAACCCGTCTTTGGTGCTGATGTTCGTGTATTGGACGGTACAGAAAACCGAGATCAACTGTTACTTCTCGCGAAGGATCAAGATGGTCTGAGAAATTTGTACAAACTCATGACCATTGCTTACACGAAGTACGAGATCCATAGTTGTATCACAATGCAGCAACTATCTACGTACGCGGATGGATTGATCGCACTCTCCGGTGGCATCCAAGGCAAGATCGGCAGGCTCATCACCAACTCTGATATCGAGGGTGCGACACAGGCAGCCTCAGAATTTTCGCAGATATTTTCGAACCGTTTCTACCTAGAGCTTACTCGAACTGGTTGGGATCAAGAGGAAGCCTACATTACACACGCTGTAGACCTGGCTCAAGAACTTCGGATTCCACTTGTTGCGACCAATGAAGTCCGATTCGTCGATCAATCGGACTACAGTGCGCATGAGACTCGGTATTGTGTTGCACACAAGCAACGAATTGGAAACGGGACACACGAAAAGTTCTACAGTGAACAACAGTATTTGCGGTCGCCCAAAGAAATGTCGGAGCTTTTTAAAGATTTGCCAGACGCTTTAGAAAATGCTAACGAGATCGCAAAGCGGTGCACCGTAGAAATTCCTTCCGGTCGTTACCTTCCGCAGTTTCGTACTGAGCGAACAGGTAGGCCTGAGGAACTGATTGATGAAATAGCTCACGAACGATTAAATGCGGTGTTCGACGCTGATGAAAAAACAAACAAGCAAATTTCTGACCGAGAGGTGTATTTACATCGGCTTCGAACGGAGCTCGAAGTGATCAAGCAAATGGGATTCGCCGGGTACTTTTTAATAGTAGGTGATATTGTCTCGTGGGCAAAACAGCAAGAGATTCCGGTGGGTCCAGGCCGGGGATCCGGCGCGGCATCTTTGGTCGCATATGTCTTGGGTATCGTCGACATCGATCCCATCAAGTACGAATTGATGTTTGAGCGACTACTCAATCCAGAACGAGTGTCTTTGCCCGATTTTGACATTGATTTTTGTATGAATCGTCGGAATGAAGTGATTGAATACGTGACAAACTTGTACGGACGTGCAAGCGTAGCACAAATTGTCTCCTTCAACACGTTCGGATCTAAGGTGGCAGTTAAAGATGCAGCTCGCGCGTTAGGCAAACCGAGAAGACTAGCGGAAAGAATTGCCAGTCTCATCCCGATTCGAGGCGTTCAGCCAATACCCATAGCCGAAGCTATCGCCGAAGTGGCGGAATTAGACACGATGGTACGAACGGATCCAGACGTAGAAACCATCGTACAGCGGGGGATGGAAGTCGAAGGATTGGTCCGTAATCGCGGCAAACACGCCGGTGGCGTGGTCATCGCGCCCGATGACTTGGATCAATATGTACCAATCTACACTGAGACAGCGGAGAGTGAATCGGTCACACAACTCGATAAGAAGGATGTCGAAGAGCTCGGTCTAGTAAAGTTCGACTTTCTTGGTCTCAAGACCATGACCGTCATTGCCACGGCATTGGATAGGATCAACGCGGAGCGCAACCGTCAGAAGCAAGAGCCACTCAGTCCGATGGCTCTCCCCATGGACGACGCGAAAGTGTTTGAAAGTTTGCACGACGGCGAGACGACGGGAATCTTTCAGTTGGAATCCATCGGTATGCGACAGAAGGTCAAAGACCTCAACCCAACTGACTTAGAAGATCTTATCGCGCTCCTCGCGCTATTTCGTCCTGGACCGTTAGATACTGGAGTGACTGATCGCTACATTCGACGCAAAAACAAACTGGAAGATGTCAAATATTTACATCCAATCCACGAAAAAGTGTTGTCAAAAACGTTTGGGTTGATGGTGTATCAAGAAGATGTCATGAATCTCGCACGGGAACTCGCAGGTTTTTCGATGGGCGAGGCAGATAGACTACGTTCTGCGATGGGTAAGAAAAACGAAGCCGAGATGCTTGAACTTCAACCTAAATTCATCGAGGGATGTGTCCAAAATGACGTGCGCAAGAACGTGGCGCTAGAGATCTATGAAGACATGCGCAAGTTTGCACGATACGCATTCAATCGCGCTCATACGGTTGGCTATGCGATTGTCGCCTATCAGACCGCGTACCTCAGGCATTACTATCCGGCAGAATTTCTCGCTGCTCTAGCTAGCTGTGAAAGTGAACGAGATGTGATCAAATTGATCATGGACGAAGCAAATCGCTTAGATGTACAGGTTGTACAACCAAGCGTTAATGAAAGTGAGTGGGATTTCGTTGGACGTAAAGACAAGATTACCGTTGGCTTTGCTGCGGTGCGAGGCGTTGCTCAGGAAGAAGCGCAACGCATTATTGACGCTCGCTCCTCCGGCCCTTTTACATCACTGTTCGACCTGTGTGACCGAGCCAATTTTCATCGGCGCAACCGGAACTTGCTCGTCAGCTTGATTCATGCCGGTGCTTTAGATTGCATAGAAGAGCTCAAACCTATTACCATCAAACGCGCCGAATTCCTTGCGCAAGTAGACATTGCAACTCACACGGTTGAACAACGAGCGGAACGCGAAAAACAAAAGCTGAGTGATCTCTTTGGTGCTGCGGATGATGAGGGGAACACACTCCCCGTTCCCGATGTGGAACCTATTGCGTTGCGCACGCTACTATTAGATGAAGGTAAGGCATTGGGTTTCTACGTCAGCGGGCATCCCATCGAAGAATATCGCCCCGAACTTCAGAAACTCTGCTCACACCAGAATTTAACTACCATTGACAAGATCTCTCCTGATCAAACGCGTACGGTTGCAGGCATGGTTAAAGAAGCGCGTGTCGGTGAGACTCGTTCTGGGAACAGAGTCACGCGCATCCAAGTCGAAGACGAGCATGGAAGTAAAGAACTATCCTTATTCGCCGAAAATGCAATGACTCAAGACTTACCCAAAGCTGGTGAAGTCGTTGTAGCGTACTTTTCGGTCAAAGTTGAGAGGAAGACCAAAGAAAAGCGCGTACAAACTACCAAGATTGCAACCATCTCGAAGATGCGAAATGTACACCGCGCGACCGTGGAAATTGATATGCAGGATCAGAATGGTCGAAGCGATTCAGTACGGGTGTTACGCAATACCCTGCGTGCTTGGCGCGCGAACGAATGTTCAGTTCGAGTTAACTGTGCAATCGATGGTGGATCAACTCAACTCGAGCTAGGTTCTGAGTGGAATGTACGTGCCTCGCCAGAACTGATGGACGAGCTAAAGAATCAGTTCGGAAGTGACTCTGTGCGAGTCGAGTACTACCACGACTTGTAGATTGCGGTGTGTCCCGTTCTTGAAGCGCTGACAGCGCTTGCACTTCCGGTAAACTCGAAGATTTGGATCACGTACAGTGGCGGGTTAGACTCTACTGTCTTGTTGCATGCCAGCGTACGAACATTTGGAGCCCAACGAATTCGTGCACTACACGTTAACCACCAATTACGTTCATCATCTGACCGCTGGGTCGAACACTGTTTGAGGACTGCTGATCAGTGGAATGTCGATCTAACGGTGGACAAAATCGAAGTCTCATCGGGAAATCTGGAATATCAAGCTCGCTTGTCTCGTTATTCGATCTTTCGACAACGTGTCGGAGTGGACGAATTCCTACTCACTGCTCATCACCTAGATGACGATATCGAATCGTTGATTTGGCAACTTTTTACCGGACGCACAATGATTGGAATTCCGGAGAGCCGTCCTTTCGGTTCTGGAACTTTGCGGCGTCCGTTATTACATGTGAAAAAACATGAGCTAGAAACTTATGCAAAACATCACGAACTAACATGGATAGAAGACGAGAGTAACAAGGACACGAGCTTTGATCGAAATTGGATTCGCCATGAATTTGTACCTCAACTTCAAAAACGGTTTCCGCAGGGGAAGCATCGCATACTCGACCTAAAACGAGCGACGCTTCCATTAGTCAAACCCGTACCGCTCGAGTTAACCGACCAAGAACTCACCATTGAAGATATCCGTGCGTGGTTGTTGGCTTTCGAAGTGAACCCGCCGACATCAGTGTTGAGAGAAATCCAACTACAAGTCGATGCAAAAACTGATGCTAATCCGGAAATCAGGGTGGCGGATGGTTTGTTTGTCCGTCGATACCGGAAACGACTATACCTAGTACCCACTTACCAAGAGTTCACACCTTTGACAATTGAAGTTGGCCAACCGATTCAGCTCAGTAACGGAAACTTGACGTGGAAAAGTTCGTCGCAGGGATTCCAAGAAGGGCACACGCTACTCTGCACCAACCGTCTTCATCTTGATAGAGATCGACGATCGATCAAGGATGGTGGTATGCACAAGAAGTTAGCGAAACTATTTCAGGATTCGTCTATCCCTCCATGGCTTAGAGACGGTTGGCCGGTATTGTGTGAAGGAGATTCTGTTGTGAGTCTAGTCGATGTTGCGATGGACACAACTTCAGGAAGAGGTCGAGAGTCGCGAGCACTGGCACCGACTTGGCTCCCGTTTGAGTAGATACAGTTTTGTGCTCGTATCCCAGTTTTGAAGGGAACATAATTTTGGAAGTCACACGCCTCACAGTTTATCACGGTGGTTTGATCAATAAGCTGACTTTAGCTCCGAACCCCTGCTTGTTTTTCATCTTGTTATATAAACGACCAAAACCGTGAAAGAACACCACAAATGGGTTGATTGACTTCAAAGGCGGACCAACTCCATAAACGGACTCGTTCTCTCTCTTCTTCAAATGTACCAAACATCCTGTCCCACACAATAAAGATACCACCATAGTTTTTATCTAAGTACTGCTCGTTGCTTCCATGATGGACTCTATGGTGAGATGGTGTATTCATGACAGCCTCAACGGGTCTCGGCAACTTACCAATCGCCTCGGTGTGCAACAACGTCTGGTACAGTTGGACGACCGCTTCCGAAAAGATTACAACGATTGGGTTGAATCCCATAAATACAAGAGGTATATGGAAGAAGATAGGATATACGCCGTCGAGAGATCCGAATCTGTATGCCACTGAAATATTGAAATAGGCGGAACTGTGATGTACAGAGTGTGTTGCCCAGACTATACCTACTCGATGAGAAAACCGATGTTCCCAGTAATACGCTAGATCTGCGAGTACAACACACAGTGCAACCGACCACCAAGTAATAGGAATTTCGATTGGACTCCAGTGGTGATATACGTGGAGATAAGCTGCTAGGTAAACAACTGCAAGCAATCCGTAGCTAATCAAGAGAAACGCTATCAACGTAACAAAATTGGTGGCAGCGTCACCGATGAGTCGCCAACTTAAAGCTTTTTTGTATGCGGATCGGACGAGCTCAAACAACAATAGCGCGCTTGCGAACAAAAAAATCCAGTCTCCCAGTAGGACTTCCCACTCATAGACGGTCGTTTCAGACGCTGACAAATTAAATTTCCTCACAAAAGGTGAGAGCTATGGGTAGGGTGGGGTTCGATCTAGGGGTCGTGTGGCTAGTACAGAACTCGCTTGAACAGATGTTCTATTGGATCGACTAATTGGCTGCGTCCTCGTCCGCTGTCTCTTTATATCTGCTCTCTAGCCACGCATCTAATTTTTCCGACGTTAGATCTTTTTCTACGATTTCACCCTGTGTATTTACTAGGTAGTTCTTAGGAATGAAGGTTACGCCATAAGACGTCGCGACTTCTCCGTTCCACCCCGCTAATTCACCCAAATTTGTCCATGGCAGCTCATACTTTTCGGACGCTTCAATCCAAGATTCTTGATCATCGTCTATTGAAACAGAAACTATCTCAAATCCGTATTTGTGATAGGAGGAGTACAAGTTTTTCAATGCCGGAATGGCCTCGATGCACGGTCCACACCAAGACGCCCAAAATTCGACGAGCACGATCTCGTTTTTCTGCTGTAGGTCACCAAGCGAAACTTGTTCTCCTTTTAAATTGGGAAGTGTGAAGTCAGGGACATGCTTACCAACCACAAGACTTTGATCAATTCCACGGCTTGCGAGATTTCGAGCGTGAAAATTTCGATCATGCGTTACCCGCCGCATCACTAAGTCTTTGTCAAGGCTCTTCGATAGGCGGTCGTAAATTGGTAACGCTTCTTCGCTTCCCCAATACGCGCCCAAATCAAGCGCGAGAAGTGCGTCCATGGGGTCCGCTGTATTTGAAGCTACGTCTTCTAAGTAGTCGTATCGTATGCGATTCAACTTTCTCCTTAGTTCCAAGTACTTAGGAGTTTCTTCTTCGGTGTCGGTAGAGACCTCACCAATTTGCGAGCTTTCTTGGTACTCTTGATAAGCAATTTGATACTCTTGTTTTAGCCTTAAATACTCCTCACTCTGCCGCCAGCTTTCGACGAGCTGAGCGTTTTTTCCCGTTCCAGCTACCGGCGAGAGATCCTTTAAAGAGGAACTCTGAGGAACTATTTCGATTTCAGCTCCTGGTTCGACAATGGCATGAAATTGAGTGTACTCTTGGCTAGCGGGTAATATCACCAAAATATTGACCACCCTCGGTTCGTCGCCGTCTGCTTCAATGAAAAACTGTCCTTCGTCCAGTAACACGCGACCATAGTTCAGAGTCACCCGTTCCCCCAGATTATCGTATTCCCAAGCCGTGACTCGCAGGGTAGCTCTTTCCAAATCTGCGGTAATTGAACTGAGGTCGCCAAAGACTGAAAATCGATTTGCTGGATCCACAACTCTGCGAGATTCACCGTAAAAGTTCATGCTGGCGGAATTAGATGCGGGATATTCAGTAAGTAAGAATGATATACTCTTCTCAGGTGCGATCACTGCGTCCAAGACCTGCGGCTCCGCTCCGTCTATTTCAGCAGAGATTTTTACCTCTGTTGGCTGATCTATATCGCCACGTAAGGTTACTTCACCGTCCTTGAAGGTTTCTGAGGCTAGCTCTACAGTCTCAATCTCTCCATCAGAGTTGGTAATCTCCTGGGTCACTACTATTATTGCTGATCCCCAATCGACTGTATTCTCGTCCACATCGGGTATTTCCTCGCTACCTTCAGCGATGGGAATTTCAACTGTTTCGATTGTCCCAGTGATGGTATAAATGTTGTTTGACCCCTGTTCGCAAGCTTGGAGCAATAGGGTCAAACAAATTAGCACCATGTATTGAAGAGTCTTGTTTACTGTCATACTTCTCTTTTATCACTGACGGAGCGGGAATTCGATTTTAGACAAGAACTCGTTCTACTCTCAGGTCGGTCAATCCCAGGCGAAAACTCGTAACTACATTCAGTGACACTGAGTCTACAGAGTTAGGTGATTCACGACCACGAACTACTTCAAGTTAACACAATCTTATGCTGGGAGTTTGAGGTCTATGAGTATGAGTAACCAAGTACCAGGCTTTCGTTTGGAACCCATCATTAACCAATGCGGACTGAACTTTCAGAGGCACTACGATTTTCACTAGTGTCTATTACCGAAAAATAGCCTTCATGGGTATAAATAGTGAGTTGGGAACAGCTCGAGGAGAACTATCTTGGCTCGTTTAAGTTCAAGTAAGAGCAGCTGGAGTACACCGTTCGTTGTATTTTTCACGCTGTTTTTGTTGATTGTCAGTCTCTCAGCTATTGGTGCATTAAAACACATTGACACCGACTCGCCAGACGTTAGATCTGAAACAGAGACGACTGATCAACAACCCACACCCAATCCAGTAAAAACCGAATCTATCAATGACCTTTTTCGCAACTTCTCAAACGATCTTGGTCGATTAAGAGCTGCCTACGATCTCATTGGGGATGCGGATGAGGCTAAATTGATCGAATTGTTCGATCAAGTCATTCACAGAAAATACTCTCAGGAAGAAGGTTCAAACAAATCCGAACTCATTTCGTTGATTAGCACTCGGTTAGCTGGTATGAATCTTGACAAGACGGTTTCGTTGTACGAATCGCAACCGGCTGAAGTTGCTAAGCACATGCTCTATGGTGTGATGCACGCTTGGGCAAGTGAGGACTTTGACGAAGCCGTCAAATTTGCTCGTAAGCAAGACGAATCCATCCGCTCCGTCGCACTAAGAGGGATTGTCGATGCTAGTCCGAGTGTGTCATCTTCAACCCTAATGCAATTAAGTGAGGAACTAGGCGATGTGGCTTATGTTGAACGCGCGCTAGCTAATCGTCAATTGGAAATGGATTTGGCTGATCCCGATCAAGCGTGGTCGAACCTGCTCGATGATCCGACGATCAATCTATCGAAAAATTTTTATCGAGTTAAACTTGTAGCGAACGCCGTGATCGACAAACATGGAACTACCGAGATTGATGACTTACTCGGTTCGATCGCTAGCCCCAAACTAAATTTCGAACTGAAAAAAAGCATTCTTTCCAACGTCACTCTGAATGATCCTGAAACGGCATTCAACATGGCGTTAGCAACACCTAACGATGTGTTTGGTACGATGTTAACAGCGGTAATCAACACTTGGGCTACCACGGACCCACAAAGTGCGTTAGAACGAGTACGCGCACTTGAACCCTCTGTCGTGCGGGACCGATTGGAGCAAAAAGTTGTGTCATCTTGGGTGCAAATAAATTCAGAACAATTCGTAGACTCTCTCGACGACATTCCAGTCGAACTGCACGACACCGCTCGATTGAGCCTAGTGGGACAGTTGTCCAAAGATTCGATTGATGACGCGCTAGATGTGTTACTGGATATCCAAGATGTCAAAACTCAGGAGGAGGCGGCAATCACCATTGTGGATGTTTGGATGGACTCAAACCCCGAGGAAGCCTTTGAGTGGGCTCTGTCTAGTGCACAGAATGACCCATACCGGGATCAATTAGTTAATTCATTCTTGACATCGTTGTCAAAGAAAGATGCTGACAAAGCCTTTGATTTAGCGTTGAGTCAATCGATTATCGAGGAGCGTGGCGTAGGGCTGGAATTTGTTGTTCTCGACGCGATCGCACACACGAAAACCGAACTCGCCTTTAGTTTGTTAGACAGAGTTCGACCCGGCAATACACTGCTAGCGGCTTCTGAAACCGTTGCGACTGGGCTCATTTACGACTCAAGAACAGATGAAGCTCTAGTTCTAGGAAAACAACTTACCGAGAAAGATCAAGAAAGTTTTTACAACAACATAGCCTTTGACATAGTTACGCAAGAGCCACCTAAAAGGATAGTGGAGCTAATCTCAGCCTTACCTGTAAGGGAAGCGCGCACGACAATGGCCGAACACGCACTCAGATTTCATAGCTTTTCCGACAAACCTTTATATTCCGCAGATGAAATCGAGAAGTTGATGCAGCACGTGACTTCCGATTATGCCCAACGTTTTCGTCTAAGGCAGCATCGGTGAACCATTATGAACCAGAGTAAGCAATCATATCGTGTTTTAGCAGCAACAGTACCAATTGTGGTGGGCGTTGGTATTGTTGGTGTGTTATATCTTACGCAGCCGGCAAACACTGATGTGCTCGAACAAAACACCGAAATACAGGACCGTGATGGTAATGATCAACATGTTGTAGATTCAAAATCTGTTGGGTCGTCGCGTCAAAATAGTTCGAATTTGAACGAAGACTCGCTCTTTGACGCTTTGTCCGAATACGAAAATCCTTTTGACTTAAAACGATCGTTGCTTCGCCTAGTTGATGAAGCGACTGAACAAGAGCTTGTGGAAATATTTCACGAAAGTCGCGAATATCCATTGGCATTTGATTCCATTCAAACGCCTCATTGGCTAAGGAGTGTCGTACTCTCTAAATTACTCGATGTGGACAGCAACACAGTACAGACCCTTTTTGAGCAACTTGACGGACAAACCGCACAGGTTGTGGTGTACGGTGTGATGCGTGAATGGAACCAGATGCATGTGGACAAAGCAGTCAAGTTTTTGGCTCTGTTCGGCAAGGGGTTGCAAAGACAGGGACTGTTAGGACTGATCGACGGTAATACTTCCGTCGACCGTTCGAGCTTCATTGAGATGGGTATAGAACTAGGATTTTTAGAGGACTACCTGATAGGCTTGTTAGACCGGCATCAACGTGTACAAGACCAAGCGTCATTGGAAGATATCGCGAAAGAACTTGAAAACCTAATTTTCAAGGGTCAATACCGATTTCACGAGGTCCTGCAAGATGCTTCAAGTTACGTTCTTGACGAGGGGTTGGACTCGTTGCCACAAGTTCTTGAACTTTTCAACGAGCAATCGGTAGACATCATGTCCCCGACCGTACGCATGTTCTTCGATGTAACTCAATCGAGTTTGGTTTCTTACGTTGCACGGAGCGATCCAGAACAAGTGTTTGAGTATTTAATGAATTTGGGTAAGCCCCTTGATGTGGACTTGCTCTCTTCAGTGTGCGAAGTGTGGTTCGGTAGAGACCCAGAGACACTATGGAATCGGTTAGAAGGCAAAGATCTTAAATACGACCGGCACGAATTAACTGAAGACGTCATCAGACACTGGACTATGCGGGAACCCGAGCTCGCACTAGTCTCATTGGATCAATTTCCAGCAGAATATCACGACGTCGTGTATGCTCAAGTCGCACTAAGAGTAGCGGAGGACTCTCCTCTCCAAGCACTCGAACTATTGCGTGAGACAAGCGACTGGTCTCTGACTCGTAGCGAGCGCGCAGATCGTAAAAGAAATGTCGATCGCACTGTGGGACATAATTTTGCCATCGAGCGGACGATTTCTGCTGCTGCGGAGGCAGATCCCATTTTGACGATTGAGTGGATAGAGTCTGAAGAGTCTAATTTAGACGAGTCGATGAAGACTGGATTTTTACATCGTGCATTTCAGAGTTGGGCAGGATCAGATCCCAACGTCGCTTTCGAAATGGCTCTGCAGACCCCGTTGACAGCCAATACTACGGGTTTTGAAGCAACAGTCGTTGGTTGGGTGGCGAGAGAGGATGTAGATCACGCTGTCAAGTTGTTACCAAGAGTCCGCGAAGGTAAAACAAAATTCTCCGCTTATCGCCGAGTCATGTACCGGTTAGAAGGGGAGTGTCCTAAATTCCGTGTATGGGAAGATTTCCCATACTCTCCCCAGAGGA
>VXUA01000029.1 GCA_009837185.1 Gammaproteobacteria bacterium
GGGCATCCTTGTCTAGCTCCGAAATGGCTCAGATTTCAAACTGAGACACTACCGACTATCGGGACTTATATACCTAGCTTGAACAACCAGAATATACTTATTGACGGGTCCTTGAAGTCACCAAAGTGAACGCTTCTCGCCGTCCAGACGCCCCAATCCCGGAGGCCATACTGTTATTATACACATGTATTCAACCCAAGTATGTAAATTCCCTAACTATTCACCTGATTAGAGGAAAATATGAGCCCTAGCATCTGGCAGCTCTTCATAGTGCTTGCCGTCATCTTAATTGTCTTTCTCATATTCGGATCGAAAAATATTAGAAATTTAGGCTCCGATCTTGGTGGCTTTATTAAAGGCTTTCGTAATGCTGTAAAAGACGATACCAAGGAAGCACAGGAAGAAACCGAACCGGCAAATGACCAAAAAGAAACAGATTCCAAACCTTAACTAATGCCCAGTTTCGGAGGATATGAGATTCTAGTCGTCATGCTCGCGGCGCTCATCATTCTCGGCCCCACAAAATAGCCGGAACTTGCCCGAACCCTTGGACTATGGTTTGGGCGAATTCGCCGCACTTTCAACAACTTCAAACTGGAATTCGAGCGTGAGGTGGGTATGGACGAGATTCGTCAGCAGTTGCACAACGAAAAAATTATGGCGGAAATGAAGGCCCTGGAAAATGATGCGAACTCTATTCTCAATGAAACAGATTCCGCGATTCAAGCAGCAAGTTCCACGGGCTCAGATGAGACCGACGATGTGCTTAGAGCTACCAAGTCTAATTCCGCTGGATGAAGTCCTCAGCTGACCGCAAGGCAGAACGTGAAAAAAAGCATGACGACCAAGTCGACCAAAACGAACAACCGCTTCTTACCCATTTAATCGCGTTTCGAGGATGCGTGCTGCGTTCAGTGCTCGTCGTCGGACTTCTTTGTGTTCCATATCTGATTTTCAGTAATCAGATCTGGGAATTTGCTGCGGAACCCTTGGTAGAAGCACTTATGGGCAACGATGCTCAAGAAGACGAAGGTGATGCTCAAAAAATGATCGCAGTGCAACCTGCATCTCCTTTTCTGGTACCGATAAAGTTCGCACTCTACCTTAGCCTATTTACAGGCATGCCTTACGTGTTACACCAGCTTTGGAAATTCATTGCGCCTGGTTTGTACCTGCGAGAGAAAAAGTTCGCGGTACCTCTATTCGCGTCAAGTGTTCTCCTTTTCTACGCGGGGATTGTTGTAGCATATTTTTTGGTGCTTCCGTTGGTGTTTAGTTTTTTTGTGTACACCACTCCAGCAAATGTGGTGTACCAGCCGGACATAAATTATTACCTGTCGTTCATGCTAAAAATATTCTTCGCTTTCGGAGTCGTGTTTGAAATACCGATCGTGATATTCTTGCTTGTTGTCACTGGGCTCGTCCAAGCAAAAACGTTGTCCAAAGCGCGACCGTACATCATCGTAGGGTGCTTTGTGGTTGGAATGTTTTTAACTCCTCCGGATGTCATTTCCCAAATATTACTAGCACTTCCTGCGTGGGTCTTGTTTGAGGTGGGTCTACTTGTAGCGCGTATGGTCAGGAAGAAGAAATCAGAATAGTAACAGGGCCGTCGTTAATCAGAGTCACTTGCATGTTTGCTCCGAACACTCCAGTCTCAACCCTTTTATGTAGCCGCTTCATCTCTCGAACGAAGTGCTCGTATAACTCCTCTGCTCGAACGGGATGCTCCGCTTGAGAAAAGTCTGGCCGGTTCCCTTTCTTGGAAGTAGCAGCTAAGGTGAATTGTGAAATCACAAGCACCTCCCCACCGGCGTCTTGAACTGATTCGTTCATTGAAGTGTTCTCATCAGGAAAAATTCGATGGTTCACAACTTTATTGGCAAGCCATGTTGCGTCTGTTTCAGCGTCGCCTTTTAACACTCCTAAAAACACCAACATGCCCCTTCCTATGGAAGCCGTTTCTTCTCCAGCTATGAGCACGCTGGCACTAGCTACTCGCTGAATCAGCGCTTTCATCAAATCGTAGAATCTGTAGACATGGAACAACCAACGAAATTCCGTGCTGTAAAAGCAATTGCGTTGATTTCTGGTGGGCTCGATTCTTTACTTGCGACCAAAGTAATACTGGACCAAGGTATTGATGTTGAAGGAGTGAACTTTTTTACCGGATTTTGTGTTGAAGGCCATACACAAGCCATTCGCAAACGCCAGCGAGAGAAAATTAAGCGAAACAATGCATTATGGGTTGCAGACCAGTTAGGTATCAAACTGCACATCGTTGATGTCGTTCAAGAATATAAAGAAATCGTACTCAATCCTAAACATGGATACGGAAAGAACTTAAATCCATGCCTTGATTGTAAGATTTTTATGGTAGAGCGAGCTCTGAACATGGTCGGTTTTGATGGCTGCAAGTTTGATTTCGTCATTTCCGGAGAAGTAATTGGACAGCGTCCCAAGTCGCAACGGCGCGAAACCATGGCTATCATCAGTCGCGAGTCCGGTGCTCACGACAGACTTCTGCGCCCTTTGTGCGCGAAGAATCTACCCGCAACGCTACCTGAACGGGAGGGATGGGTGAATCGAGAGACTCTACACGACTTTTCTGGTCGTTCTCGAAAACCACAAATGACATTAGCCACTGAATACGGATTCACAGACTATGCCCAACCAGCTGGGGGGTGTTGTTTCTTGACAGACCAAAACTATTCCTCGAAACTTAGCGATCTCTGGAATACTCGAGGTCAGCGAGATTATGAATTGGACGACATCGTTCTGCTCAAGGTGGGGCGACACTTACGACCCAATCACAGATTTAAACTGATATTGGCGCGTGAAGAAGGAGAAAATAACTTTTTAAAGGGATACCGACAACAGTACATTCAAATTGACATTGCGAGCCACACGGGACCGCTTGCCTTGATTGACGGTGATCCAAATGAAAACGACCTTCGGGTCGCAAGCCGCATCGTTGCACGATATAGTCAAGGACGCAATGAGTCCAACGTGTGTGCGCGCGTACGTTTTCCGGATGGCGAGGAGAAGAATCTGAGCATCCAACCCTATTCCGCGCATGAAATACCAGAACATTGGCACATTGGAGTTTGAACTCAACGACAATTACTTTAGACACCACCGGATTGCTCTGTCCGCTACCACTAATTCGTGCTCAAGACCTAGCGAAAGAATTAGCGCCAGGGTCTAGCTTTCTTCTTCTAGCGTCCGATCCTGGAGTTTACTACGACATACCAGCGTGGTGCCGTATGCATGGCCACGAAATGTTCCAAGTAGAAGAATCATCACAAGAAAACGTTATTCAAATGTGGATAAAAACCGCGGAAACAACCAGCCGCTCGTCCGAATAGTCGTTTTACAGATGTTTCACATCGTTCTCTATCAACCGGAGATTCCACCAAATACTGGAAACATCATGCGACTCGCCTCCAATACCGATTCAACGCTCTCTCTCATAGGTCCGCTTGGTTTTACGCTTGAAGACGCGAAGCTAAAGCGTGCGGGTTTAGACTATCCAGAGTGGGTAAACGTTAAGGTATATAACACGCTCGACGGGTGTCTATGCAATACCTCTGAAGACCGAATTTTTGCCTTCTCTACAAGAGGAACGACACGCCTTGACAAAGTGAAATTTCATCCTGGGGACGTATTACTATTTGGCCCGGAGACAAGGGGATTACCGGAGTGGGTTCGTGATCGCTTCGCTAAAACTTGCGTAAGGATTCCAATGCAGCCAGAATCACGAAGTCTCAATCTGTCGAATGCTGTGAGTGTAGCTGTTTTTGAGGCATGGCGGCAACAGGGATTTGCCGGTGCAGCATGAAGTTAGTTGACGACCGGTTTGGAGTACGGAGGTGTGATCGGTTTATTTTGTTCCAAGGCACTCTGTACCACTTCCCGAAAGTTCACAGGAGCAAGTGCGAAAGGTGGTAACGAGGCTTTCACCATAACACTATCTAAGGTCTCTCTAATGTATGGAAACAAGATGTTGGGACACTCTACTGCTAGAATCTGATTGATAGCTGGTGTCTCCTCAATCTTGAAAACTCCAGCCTGAACGACCTTTATGTGCACGGCATCGTCTGCAGCGATGGACACATCTAAAGTTGCTTGCAACCTCACTTCATAACAAGAATCTTCTAATTCGTCGTAGTTCGAAGCTAACGAAATGTTTACTTTGGGTCGCCACTTCAATTCCAGCAGCTGACGCATGTCCTTCGGTTTGAACTCTAACTCGCTTAAGTAAATACGTTCAATCTGTACACGCGCTGTTACGCTTTCAACCATGAATCACTTGACCACAGGCATGTTTTGTGCACGCCACTCCGTGAGACCACCGCGGAGCTTTGCTACGTTTTGAAATCCAGCACGACGCAATATGCCGGTAGCCATGCCGGAATGCTGACCCATCTTGCACGCAACGACTACGGGTTGTTCCTTAAATTTGTCGAGTTCTCGTACTCGAGATTGAAGCGCTGTGTAAGGAATGTTCTTCGCATGTGGAATGTGGCCTTCTGAGTAGTCTCCGGGATCTCGTATGTCGAGAACCAAGGCATCTTGGTTGTTCATCATATTGACTAACTGTTGGCTATCAATCGTCTTACCGCTTCGTTTTGTCTCATTCCAGATGAATAACACTAGCAACGAAACAAACGCAATCACAGGAAAAGGATGCTGCGAAATGAAGTTAAAAATGTCAGACAATTCTGCGAGAATTCCGTAGGTTGGCAGCCTCAAATTATAGGAAATTCTTGTGCCTCTTCGTTTAAAATTTCAAGCAGTACACTGTCTTGATGTGAAACAACTTGAACACTGCAGTATTAATAGTTCTTGACGGCTGGGGGCACGGTGAACCGAGTCCTCACAACGCCATCCACGTCGGAAACACTCCTACTTGGGACAGGTATTGGGCTAGGTGCCCAACAGCTCTCCTAGAGTGTTCAGGCGAACATGTTGGTTTACCGCCTGGACAAATGGGAAATTCGGAAGTCGGACACATGATCATGGGGGCAGGCCGGGTCGTTTATCAAGACTTGACGAGGATAAACAACTCAATCGACGATGGTTCGTTCATGAGACTATCGGTGATTCGTGATCTACTTGAAAACCTTGGAACAAGACGTGTCCATGTACTGGGACTATATTCTCCTGGCGGTGTACACAGCCACGAACAACAGATAAATTTTCTTGTAAATCATCTTCTCGACGCGACTTCTAAGGTAAGCGTACACTGTTTTTTGGACGGACGAGACACGCCGCCACAAAGCGCCCGTGATAGTCTATTTGACATAGAACAACTCTTACAAAACAAATCCGGTAAAGGAGTCGCATCAATTTCTGGTCGATACTACGCGATGGACCGAGATCAACGATGGGAGAGAACAAAACTAGCCTTCGAAATGTTGACCATTCCTACTCAAGGTGAGGGCGCGGATACTGCTGTTGACGCGCTCGACAGAGCCTATGCACGTAACGAAACGGACGAATTCGTCAAACCAACTCAAACCAGACACTTTGTCCCGATCGAGGATGACGACATTGTCATATTTATGAATTTCAGAGCAGACCGCGCCCGCCAGCTGAGTAGTGCCTTCGTACTAGACGAGTTCGCTCACTTCGATCGAGCGAGTCGACCGATGCTGTCCGAGTTCATCTCGCTCACTCCCTATTCCAAGGAAATTAACGAATCAAAGCATACAACCCCTGTCAAAACGCTTTTTCCAATGCCTTCAGTATCGAACTCGTTAGGTGAGTACTTCGCTGATCGTGGTTTACGACAGTTACGCGTAGCAGAGTCTGAAAAGTACGCACATGTGACCTACTTCTTTTCTGGCGGGCGCGAACTCCCCTTTCAAAACGAAAGTCGCAAAATTATTCCTTCGCCCGACGTCAAGACCTATGACCTCAAACCAGAGATGAGTGCTGAGGACGTAACCGACACCGTAATTTCAGCGATAAAGTCTGATAGCTATGACATGATCGTTTGCAACTTTGCAAACGGCGACATGGTCGGACACACTGGCATATTCAGCGCAGCAATAAAAGCAGTCGAGTGTCTCGATAATTGCTTGGAACGTATATTTCGAGAGAGTCAGTCGCATTCGGTTCATTGTTTCATCACAGCAGACCATGGAAATGTTGAACATCTCTTCGATACTCCGACCGAACAGCCTAACACCGCCCACACCAACAACCCAGTACCATTTCTTTATGTAGGTCCCCTCCTCCTGAAATTTCGCACAAACGGCGCGCTAGCGGATATTGCCCCCACGATTTTGGATGTTTTAAAACTACCAATCCCTTCCCAAATGACGGGTAAATCGTTGCTGGTTTGACAACGTCAAGAGTGTAATTCCATGCGCTATCGATACTTCGTAGCAGTAGGTTGTGTTCTGGTTTGTGGACTGAGCTTAAATGCCTCAATTCCTTCGATCTCGGAATATAAGAAGCAACTCGGTCGAGTAATTAATGAACTGAACCAGAAGGAAGATTGGATTGAAACTGCAAACGAAGAAATTCTTTTAATTGAGGCGAACATCAAAGAATCTGATACTGAAATCGCTACCGTCGCTCAGGAAATCACAGATCTCGAATCCAACATCGGACGGCTCGAGGGACGAATAGATGTATTGGAGACTGATCAAGCTGCCCATCAGGCAGAAATAGACGATTTAACCGACTCTGTGAGCTGGCATTTGCATGCCGAATACCGGCTTCAAAAGAATCACTGGCTAAAGAATTTACTCGATTACGATGAACCAAAGAAGCGGGCACGGTTCATACGCTATCACCAGTATGTAGTCCGCTCCAAATCCAATTCGCTGAACGAGTTCAATCTAGCGATGACCCACCTTAATCAAACGAGTCGAGAATTGCACCAAGAACGTTCACTTCTTAATCACGAACGAGACATTGCAAACCGGTCGAAACAACGTTTAGATGAACAAGTAGCACAACGAGAAGTACAAATAACAAACCTCGAAACAGAAATTCACAACGCGCAAATCAGAGTAGAAAAACTCACACTGGACCAGCAACGGATACGCACACTCATCTTAGAAATCGACGCGCTTGGCTTAGATGTGCCCAGTGAATTCACTGCAACGAATGAGTCTCCAAAAGCACCTGTCGAAGGAGAAGTCGTTAGGGAGTTTGGAGAGAGTCGAGCTGATGGTCGCCTCAGGTGGAACGGTGTCGTATTCGCAGCGAAAGACAACTCAGATGTCGTGGCTGTTGCCGCTGGTAGAGTCGTTATGGCCGATTGGCTCCAAGGGTACGGATTGATCGTCATCATCGATCACGGCGATGATGTCAAGACCATCTACGCGAACTGCAACACTTTGCTTGTCGAATCCGGTGATTACGCAGAAGCGGGCGAAGTGATTGCTAAAACAGGTCAAAGCGGAGGTTCGACGATTCCAGGTCTGTATTTCGAAGTGCTCGAAAACGGTGAACAGGTTGACCCCATACTCTGGCTCAAATCACAAGACGATTAAGTTCGAGGAAAGCTGACGACAAAAAATACCGACGGGTCTCCAAGAGTCCCCGCCGGTAAGCTACCGTAAAACGGCTAAAAAGGACAGTTCGAAAGTTCTGTAGAACTTTCTTGTATTTATTAGATTTGTTTCAAATTTTGTTCGATGAGAGAAATCATCTCGTCGGTGAGACCGT
>VXUA01000042.1 GCA_009837185.1 Gammaproteobacteria bacterium
GTAATACGTACAGTATCATTTTACGTGAAAGTATATAGAAAAACCAATTAATCGTTTAAATATTTGCTGGTCGAAATTGCAGTTTCGATACGGCCAACTTGAAGTTCTCTAGTGTTTTTTTCAGGAAATTTGAGAAGCGTCTTCTCGTTACAATAACTTCCTTTTGTTGCAGTTCTACATTTAAGGAAACAGGGATGAGTCTAGTAGCTATTTTGATGGGATCTAGATCGGATTGGCCGAAAGTACGAGGAGCGACTACAGTGTTGCGAGAATTCGGCGTCCCCTTTGAAGTTAAAGTCACTTCTGCGCACCGTACACCAAAACAGACCGCTGAGTATGTCGGCACGGTCGAAGAAAATGGCTGTCAGGTTTTCATCTGTGCAGCCGGTGTTGCTGCTCATCTAGCCGGTGCCGTTGCTGCACATACGACCAAGCCAGTCATCGGAATTCCGGTAGACGGTGGCCCCCTGAATGGATTTGACGCGTTGTTATCCACGGTACAAATGCCTGGAGGAGTTCCCGTCGCTACTGTTGCGATCGGATCCGCAGGCGCAAAGAACGCGGGCTATTTAGCCGTACAAATTTTGGCACTGACTGACGCGATGCTCGCACAGAAACTTCAGGCTGAAAGAGCAACAAACGTAACGAAAATTGCTGCGGACAATCAAGAGGTACAACGCGAACTAGAGTCATGAAAAGTGGGCTCTAGTGATGTCGACCAGGCGGTCAATCTCTTAAAACAAGGCGGAGTAATTGCGCATGCTGCTGAAGGTGTTTGGGGACTCGCTTGCGACCCATGGAACGAGAAGGCAGTAAACCGCATACTCACGGTAAAAAACCGTTCGATTGATCTCGGGTTTATCGTGATCGGGTCCGAGCCTTCCGCTTTTCACGAAGAGTTAGCTGCTTTAGCACCTGAAATCCAGCAGAGAGTCGTAGCTAGCTGGCCTGGGCATGTCACGTGGATCTTACCTTCTAAGCGTTTTCCTGACTGGGTTACTGGTAATCGTACTTCTGTGGGTGCTCGTATACCCGACCACGAACAAGCGCGAACTCTTACCAAGCTCTTTGGAAAACCGATCATTTCAACCTCGGCAAATGTCTCTGGTTCGGAACCCGCGGTGACCATGGAAGAAGTATGCCGCGAGTTTGGTCATTTAGTTGACTTTGTCGTACCCGGTAAGATCGGCTCTGCTGCTGGACCCAGTCGCATCCTCAATGCTCTCAATGAAGATACAATTCGATGAGTGGTTGAGCAATACGAGCCGATAAATCTTGTTTATCTTGAAAAAACTGTCAGATAAGAAACCTCTAGGTGGCTGGACGATGGTTGTACTAGTCGGCCTCTCGGTGTTAACTACGATTTCGCTCTCTCTGTGGCAACTCACCAAAGGTATTGAAAAACACCAGGAACGTACTGAATACATTGCTCGTTTGCAAGAAGACGCGATTGAGCAATCAGAATACCAAGAACAAGAGTCCGCGTATCGACAGATACAACTCAGTGGTCGCTACATTACCGAACGGTCCTTCGTCGTAGGTTATCAACGACACAATCAACTACCGGGATACTGGATTGTGACCCCGTTCCGCACAAATGTCGGAATTTTTCTTGTTAATCGCGGCTGGCTCCCGATACGACAGAACTTTCTCGAAATTCCAGAATTTGAGACTCCTGACGGTACAGTAGAAATCACTGGCGTAATTTGGACTCATAAACGCTTCCAGTCAGATAAGTCCTACGATCGACCGAATTGGCCCAAACGCGTGAAGCGACTGAATCTCAAACTAATGGCAGAAATAACAGGAGCTTACGAAGACGAAATACGTTTGCTCGCCGACAACCCGGGCGCGTTTACACCGATACAATTATTAGTCGAGAATGAGCCAGCAATGCATTGGGGATATGCGTTCCAATGGCTTCTGATCGGTGGTTTAGTGGTCAGTGCTTACTGGTTCTTTTATTTTCGACGAGGCGAGGTAGGAAACAAATAGCGTGAAAAAATATCAGGTCTTCATTTTTTTCGGCGGCGTGATGCTCGCGATTGGTGGGTTATTCCTGTTCGGCCAAGTGAATAAAGATCGACCGTTGGATACCGAACAACTGAAAGCACTTGGTTTCGTACAACTTCCAACTCCTCGCGTCTTAGAAGACATAAATCTCTTGACCCAATCAGGCGAACTATTTGATGGCTCGCAATTAGAGGGAAAGTGGACGTACGCGTTTTTTGGATATACCAACTGCCCAGATATCTGTCCAGTAACTATGAGAATTTTGGGTCGAGCCGCGGACAGGTTTCAGGACACCTTAACGGCTGAAGAATTCGCATTGTTTCAAGGTATGTTTGTTTCAGTAGATCCAACTCGCGATGGAGTTGAAGAGGTTCGTGAGTTCGTTTCGACGTATTCAGATTCGTTCTTAGGAATTACTGGATCGGATGCAACAATTAAAGATTTTGCGGAGCAGGTAGGGGTTGGATATGAACGCATTCCATCCACTTCTGAGTTGAAATATCTCGTCGAGCACCAAGGCCATCTCGTGGTTTTTAATCCTCAGGGAGACTGTATTGGTTACATTAAGGAACCGTTCGACACTGTGCAACTAACAAAGCTCTTTCAACACCTGATCAAACACGGTTAATCATTATCTCCAAGAGGCGGATTCAATTTTTGTTATAACTTCAACAATGCGTACATGACCGAAGAGTCAACGAACTAACATGCGAGCGTTTTTTTTGAGTAGAAATGGACATTCTAGCACCGTGGTCGAAATCTGAAGTGTTGTTTACCTCACTGAAATATGAACGGTAAGAAGTAGAATTTTCCTTTAATGTGCCAACTGGGAAAGCTAGTGGGACGAAGTTGTCTTGAGTAGAGACGTATCTTCGTATCTAATTAAATGGTAGTGCAAGCTGTTGTAAAACCTTTCGTATTAAGGACACTAGCAGTTGAACGTCGGGTGGTCGGAAACAATGCATTGTGCGATCAGGTCGCCGATTAACATAGCTTCGTCTGAATTTCCAGGAGGAAGACCGGAGATCTCCGCATGCGAAGGGTCAGCTTCAAAACCTCCCTTTGGTTCTAACGGTTTGTGAACAATTCGCACGCTATCTCTTTCTTTGGCAATCTCTCGGGTAACGGTACCTATGTTCATTTCGACGAAACGTCCTGCTCGGCTTAACTTTAATCGGCACAAGCGTCGTACCTCTTCAAGTTGATGCCGCTTGTCATGCCCAAATACTTCAAGCCAATTCACGGACAAACCTGCGTCATCCTTATGGTTTAGTCTCAACAAAAACGCCGAACCATCCGCTGATCCATCCTCACGTAGTGCTGTCGGCTTAACATAGCGAACTATGTGGTCTTTCTCCGGAAGATCGCTAGACCTCTTGTTCATAAAGAAGAGTATTCAATTCGAATGAAGAAATTTGATTCTTTACACCCTCAATCGTGTCTCGCCCGGCAACTCTTGAGGTGACGCGGGAAGTTCCTCGCCTTTTGAAAATTACGAACTGTACTTCTTCACCTCCTAAAAACTGTAATCCCAAATGCGTTCCAAGACTGTCTTTCCATACTAAACGAAGATTTCCATTGTGTGTCACGACCACGTTTCCCCTCCGAATCTCGAACTCTTTCAACACGAACAACCAAAAGTCGTATTCTGATCCTTGGTTGAGTACCGATCCTTCCTGAGTCACAAACGCGCGTAATTTCTCTACTCGAGCAATATATGAAAAAACCTTATCTACGAAGGGATCCTCTTTGGAAATTGTCGTGGAAATGTTTAAAAGTGGTGCAATGTCGGGGAGATTAGTTGGCGCGGGGACTGTTTTGGTACTAGCTCCTACGTCATGCCAATCTCGTGGTGGTCGTAAAGCAAAGTCTATTTTTCGGGGTGTTGGTTTTTCGTCT
The DNA here is from genome assembly GCA_009837185.1 of Gammaproteobacteria bacterium. Taxonomy (GTDB): domain Bacteria; phylum Pseudomonadota; class Gammaproteobacteria; order Pseudomonadales; family Azotimanducaceae; genus Bin55. The sequence continues at coordinate 3,913 of VXUA01000042.1, forward strand.
GCTTCAAGGATTGTCGCTATGCTAGGTGTACTGAAGAAAGCAGAATCTTGGTCCGACTCATCAAATAAGATACTATTTTCTGCAAACACTTGTATCAACTGCTCGAATCCTCTCGAATCCAGTATTTAGTTTGTATATCAACGCTTGTCATTCTAAGAAAACACTCAACGATAGCTTGATGTGCATCCGAAAACCATGAATCGGTATTGGACTTTAGAACTCCATCCATATAGCCGCGTGCGCGAAATTCAAGGATGAGTCTTTGAGAAATAGGTTCTGAAGAGGACTCAACGGTTCGGACGGCGACGAGGAGTTGTATGCCAGATTGGAGATTGTAAATATACACACTATTTATAGCAGAAGCAGGCGCTTCGTTCAGGCATTGAACCGACTCTGCCAGAGAAGGAACAACTGACGCAGTGTCATGTGGTCCTCTCCAATACTCACAACTTTCTATCACATCCACGTAGGACAGTTCGCACAATCTAATTTGAGGTCTAACGTCGCCCACTTCTTCTTGTACGAATGTTTCAAACACATCGTAATAGTGGTCAAAGTTAGGTTTAACTTGCTCCGAGTAATGAGGATAATCAGAATCGCGCCGCCGCCAATTATGGAAAAACGCGTCTCTTTGAACTTGAACAAGACTCGCCTCATCTGCTGACACAAACCAGAATCGTGGCATAAAGTCCGATTGTGTGTTTATCGTGACCGGCGGTTGTAACTCGGTGAGAAGAGGTTCTTTTTGTACGACTTCGGGTAGTCGGTCGCGCAGTTTATTCCAAAGTAGACCAACATGTTCGCAACGAAAATTACTAATCGGAGAGCTAAAGTACACACCAATGATCAGCTCGTTGATCGGCGGATTCTTAAACTTCACCTTCATTGCGAGCGCCTCCCGTTCATGTGTACATTAGAAGAATCGAGAATCACCGATCCCGTACTGAGAAAAATTCCTGAACAACCACTCTAAATTTATTTGACCATCTCGCTAACGATTTGTTCACTTTGGGGAAGTGCAGAATCTGAGTGCTTGTGTAGAAGTTAGGTGAAAAGGAATCATTTAGACGGCAAACGCCCAGTCGTGCGAGCACTGGTTTTCGATTACCAAGGCGGGGATTTAAACATCAACTATTAAAGACATTCGCTAAACAACTTGATTGCAAGTCGTCGCTGTTAGATTACAACTGAATAGCTAACTATCATGTTCCGACATAATTTAATATTATAATCATGTACAAAGACACATCAACATGAGGAGGAGTATTCACAACTGAGATGAAAAATTGTTTTGATCCTCACTGGCGTCCAAAGAATCAATAAATTTTTTTGGTACGACAAACTACCCTATTGACAAGTGAGTAACGACGATCTTGAGGGGAATTTGGTAGATTTCGGAAAATTATAAGTAATTCTTAGCGTTAATTGGGTCTGAGCGCGCTTTCGGGGACAATCGTGAAGGTAAATTACAGGAGAAAATTAGAGAGATGAGAGCTCGTGAATCGTTTACACAGAGTCAAAGATTCACCAGCCAAATTAATGCGGAGTTGTCAAATGTTGACCTAAACCTTAGTCTTGTTTTAAAACAATTCATGCTAAATGGTCAAGCTAAAAATCTATATAAGTACTTTGGAACCACGATAATATCGAAGGTAAGAATCCCGACGTTTCGATGTAAAAAGACCGATGTGACCGCTCGTTGATGCACTTGTATCGTGCTTGCTCTAATTCTCAGTTTATCTCAATTTGAAAGCAATAGTTCATGAATCTGAAAGGGATGCATTAAGTGCGTTCGGGTAATCGTAGCAAATTCTTCAGGGTCTTTGCGCGGAAACCCCTCGGGTAAGTCGTCTCGAACTGATACGGCTAGCCTCGATAACCAAAAGCAAACTGCAGCGTACAGCAAAAAGTGCGGGAAACACCAGTATTCTGTGCTTTTGAACTTCCTGATCGAGTTGTACTCGCGTAGCATTGCAAACGTCTTTTCACGATCCATGCTTCCGTTGTCTGTACACCAATCGTTCATTGCAATTGCTAGGTCGAACAACCAAAAGCCAAACCCTGCGTGATGGAAGTCTAGAACACCAGATAATCCGTGTTCATTAAATAGTACATTGTCTCTGAAGAGGTCACCATGAATGATACCCTGTGGTATCCTTTGAACGTCATTGCGATCTAACAATGAGTCCACCTGATTAACAGCGCGACGGAGTATTCTGGAGTCTTCTTTAGACAAGGTGTTTTGACACTCAGTAGCGACTTTTTTGATCCAAGCTAATTTGCGTTCGTAAGCAGTATCTATCGCTAAAGGCTTTAGGATTAAATGCATCCGCGCTAAGAAACGCCCAATAGCCGCACAGTGCTGCGTCGTTGGATAGATCACATGATTACCTGGTAGACGCCCGCAAATGAGAATTTCTCGACCTTGGTGATTAACTGTCGTAGATCCATCGGTCGTACTTACCAGTTGCGGTACCGGTAGGCCGCGTTCAGAACAACGATCTAATGAAGCCATCACTAGTGATCGATTATCCGTTTCGCGCTCAAGTACCGTAAGAACGTACTCAGTACGATCCGGACCAGCACCGTCCTGTTGAATACTCAGAAAATAATTGGAATTCTCAATTCCGTGGGTGGTCTCTCGATAGTTTCCAACTGAACCTAACCCGTACTGTTCAAGTATATGGTCGATATCGGACCGATGGAGTTCGGTGATTACTGCCACGTACGAACGTTTTTAGAACCGCTTGAGAATCCATCTTGGGACTAATTTTTCTGCTCGTTCTAGGTCTCCAAAATGCTTTGACGGGTCTTCCGGTACAAGGTAGTAAGGTTTACCTTTTTTCGGTACGACTTTGATCATCACAAGCCGTCCGTTATGCCGGAATTCGTGGATGGACTTTTTTTCAGACTCGACTAATACCACGTCTGGTCCCTTAACCTTTTTCTCCTCAGGTTCTTTTTCGTCGTCAGCAACGAGAGTCCCAGAACAGAACAGTAACATAACGCCAATACCTAGTGCACTAATCAGAATTTTCATGTATTACCTCTACTCCATTTAGACCAAGGAAAACGTGTCATGTCCGGTTCCCAGCCACTAATTCTCGTAGATGGCTCACATTACCTTTACCGAGCCTTCTACGCCATGCCCAATCTTCAGACTTCGACGGGTCAACCGACCGGTGCGATCCGTGGCGTGGTGAATATGTTGCTAAATCTTATGCACGAGTATACCCAAGCTCCTATCGCAGTGATATTTGATACTGCGAAACCAACGTTCCGACACAACATGTACGAGGAATATAAAGCAACGAGACCACCGATGCAGGACGAAATGGTGCAGCAAATCGATCTAACTTACGAAGCAATTCGAAAATTAGGTTTGTCGGTACTCATGCTGGATGGATTTGAAGCCGATGACATCATCGGAACGCTAGCTCGTCGTGCGGAACACAGTGGTCAAAAAGTATTGATTATTTCATCAGACAAAGATTTGGCACAACTCGTAAACGACAATGTCGTGCTACTCGATTCGATGTTTGACCGATCTCTAGATCGCAAAGGTGTGATTGAAAAGTTTGCTGTGACCCCAGAGCAAATTATTGACTTTTTAACTCTGACAGGGGATACCTCTGACAATATCCCTGGCGTTGATAAGGTCGGTCCCAAAACAGCGGCGAAATGGTTAGGTGAGTACGGATCGCTAGACAATATTCTCGAACACAAGGATCAAATCAAAGGAAAGATCGGTGAGAATTTACGCGCTGCTGTTCCGCATCTCGACCTATCGCGAAAACTTGTAACCATAAAGTGTGATGTAGAGCTAGGTGTTGAACTCGACGACCTCGCTCGCAAACCCTTAGACACCGAAGCGCTCACCGACATGTTTGAAGAGCTGGAATTTCGTACGCTTGTCCGTCGTTTGAAGGAATTGGACGGAACCGCCATTTCGAAGGGCTTGGGTTCTTCCTACGAAATCGTCACTGACCAATTCACGTTGAACACTTGGGTAGACCGAATTCGCCAGCACGGACAAATCGTACTGGAGACGCATATCCGGCGTACTAAGACTTCTGTTGCAGGTGACGTTACCGGAATTGCCATAGCAACCGACGAACATCGCGCCGCATATGTTCCGCTAGCACATAAAGATTCCGAATTCCGACAGCTCAAATCAGAAACCGTACTTACAACACTTAAGCCTGTACTCGAAGACGCGAACATCGTGAAGATAGGTAATGGACTCAAATCGACAGTGAAATGCTTGCTTGCTTCAGGAATTGAATTGAAGGGTGAGATGTGGGACACTGCACTCATGTCGTACGTGTTGAACAGTTCTGCGCCCGGAGGGCATTACTCTTCAGCGCTTTCTTCTAGACATCTACAGCACACCACGATCGACGCAAAAACGCTTGTAGGAAGTGGTGTAAATCAAATTTCTCTTTCAGAAGCACCCATACCCGAAACGGCTGCGTATATAGGCGAACTGGTAGCGGTAAATGTGAGGGTATTTCCCATATTACGAAAACAGTTAGAAGTTCTGACGAAGTGTTTGTTCGTGTATTCGAATATCGAATGCCCATTGTTGATCGCGCTAGCAACTATCGAGAATAACGGCGTACGGCTCATCCGCGAACCGATAGATCAGTTGAGTGAAGAATTGAAGGTTCGCGCCGAAGAACTCACCACCAGAGCATACGAACTTGCGGGCCGACCATTTGGTTTGAACTCGCCAAAACAACTTCAAGAAGTGCTATATGACGAACTGGGACTAACAGCCCCACGAAAGACTCGTACCGGCACTCGTTCTACGTCCGAAGAGATTCTTCGCGACTTGAGATCGGAGCACGAACTCCCAGGAGTGGTGTTGGAGTACCGAGCAGCAACGAAATTGAAATCGACGTACACGGACCAACTAGGGAATTACATTCATTCAACATCGGGTCGAGTACACACGACCTACGATCAAACTAATGCTATTACAGGTCGTTTAGCGTCGGCAGGCCCCAATTTACAGAACATTCCCATCCGCACTGCAGACGGGCGACGACTACGCGAAGCCTTTGTCGCGAAAGAAGGCTCAGTGTTACTTGCTGCTGACTATTCGCAGATCGAATTGCGGATTATGGCGCACTTGTCAGGAGACCAAGGGTTGCAAGAAGCATTTCAAGCAGAGCTCGATATTCATCGCGCGACGGCGAGCGAAATGTTTAGTGTATCTTATGACGCGGTCACCGACGAAATGCGTCGACAAGCGAAGGGTATCAATTTCGGTTTGATCTACGGAATGGGAGTGTTCGGTCTCGCACAGCATCTTGGAATCGATCGAAGCGTGGCAAAGAAATTTATCGAGAATTACTTTGAACATTACCCCGGTGTCCTGCGCTACATGGATACGACGAAAGAGAATGCGCGGAGGCATGGTTTTGTGGAGACACTTTTTGGTCGTCGAATTTACCTAGATGACATTCAGAGTAGCACCGCTGCGCGACGAGCCTATGCGGAACGTGTCTCGATTAACGCACCTATGCAAGGTACCGCGGCAGACATCATCAAACTCGCGACGGTAGCGATCGACGAATTTCTTGCGGAATCGACTCTAGACGCCAGGATGGTACTACATGTACACGACGAGATCGTCTTTGAAGTTTCGCATTCACAAACTGAAGCACTACAGCAATCGATTGTCCCGGTTATGCAAGAGGTCGCGGAGTTGGATGTCGATCTTGTTGTTGACGTGGGAGTCGGAGCAAACTGGCGGGAAGCTCACTAGGTCGCAGCAAGATCAAACCAATCGTAGATTTTTTGCAGGACTGCTTCAGTACCCTTACCGGACTTCGCGGAAAACAAAACGACGTCTGCCAACTGGTAGTCTCCTAGTATTTCTTGTACCGCGCGCAAGCAAGCGGTACGCTCACGTTGCTTCGCTTTCTCGACTTTGTTTAACAAAATTAGCAGCGGTAATTGTTGGCCACGACACCACGTAAGCATCTCTAGATCTAACGGCTGTGGTTGATGTCTAGAGTCGATGATTAAGACCAAACCGATCAAATTTGATCTATTCTTGAGGTACTGGTCTACTGCTTGACCCCACTCAGTCTGTTTTTGTTTACTGACCCTTGCGTACCCATATCCAGGGAGATCGACTAGGCGACCATGGTACGAGGTACTAAAAAAGTTTAGTAGTTGCGTTCGTCCAGGAGTCTTACTAACTCGTGCCAGAGACTTGGTGCCCGTGACTCGATTGAGACAACTTGATTTTCCCGAATTTGAACGCCCTATAAAGGCAATCTCGGGTATTGAATCCTGAGGACAATCAGCAAAACTTGATGCACTAGTGAGAAACTCTGCCGATATTCGGGTTGTGTCGTTCAATTTTCTGTCGCACTACAAATAAAATTTTTTGGTATCGTGTGTTATGGGACTGCGCTGTGCTTTCGTAAATAGACATGCGTATCACAAATACAGACCATCACACATTGAACATCTCTTCGTTACTCATGGAACGCAATTGAGTCGCGTGAGAGTATAGGGAACTTTGTCATGAACCTATCGTCAATATAGGAACAGGTGTGTTAGCACGACGCGCCGAATCACTCTGGAGTTGTACAAGTGAAAAGTAGCTCAATTAAATCGGTTTTTGTACTAAGCGCACTAGTGTTGTTGAACGAGGGCATTGTTTCGAGTGCAGAGTTTGAAGAGGGTAAACACTACAAGCTTATCAAGAACGAGAATGAGTCTCAAGTAGATGAACAAGCTCAAACCGCTGAAGATGTAACCGATGAAGCTGCAGAGAGCAACACAGTTGATGGTGAATCTTCAAGCAATGAAATTTCTGTTGTCGAGTACTTCTCTTACGGGTGTACTCATTGCTATCGGCTAGAACCTTTCATTGACACCTGGCTAGAGACAAAGGGTGAAGATGTAGAGTTTTCGAGAGTTGCGGTACCGACACGAGAAGATTGGATCCCATACGCGCGAGCGTATTACATTGCTGAGGATCTCGGCATCCTTGAAAAGGTACACGCGCTCATGTTTCGGGCTATTTATGTAAATAAGCAACCCATGGGTCAGAAGCGGCTCCTCAAACGAATGTTTACTGGGGTCGCGGAGGTTGAACCGGAAAAGTTTGAAGAAGTATGGGCATCAGACAGGATACCAAAGAAGGTTCAAAACGCAGTTATCGAAATGCGAGACTTGGGAGTGAGTGCGTCGCCGACAATTGTTGTCGCTAAGAAATACTTAATAACGCCGGAGACTGCAGGAGATTTAGCTTTCATGTTCGACGTGGTCGACTTTTTGGTGGAAAAAATTAAAGCGGATCGTGAGATGGAAGAATCCACTGCCGCGAACGAAATTTCCCAATAACGGTACAGAAATCGAATGCTCGTCTCGTGCTAATCAGCACAGTCGGGTATACCTATAATTTGGTGTGCTACGTTCATTACGTACGTTCGACTGTTGACACTCATTCAAATGAAGGTGTGTGTCCCCTTTATATGCGTCTAAGGAGGAAGTGTTGCGCAAGCACTCTGGACATTTGATTTCTCGAATTTTCCTCGGACTTGTGGTCTTTGTCATCGCCGCATTGATCATTGCCGACTCACATGAGCAAGAAGAAGCCACAATCGATGAAAGTGAAGACGCAATCGTTGCCGTTGAGGAGGATCCGCTCGCTGAAGATGATTCAGCTGCGGAAGAAGAAGTCATTGATCCTGTGAGCGTAGAGGCAGGTGCACTGATTGCTGCTGAAAATTGTATTGCGTGCCACGGAACGGAAGGCAATACCAATATTCCTGCAAATGGCAACTTGGCAGGGCAGAATGTGCGCTATCTTTATCAGCAATTAAAGTTGATTAAGTCGCATGAGCGATTCATCTCAGTGATGGAAAAATCATTAGAGGATGTTGATGACGATGGACTACACTCACTCGCGATGTTCTACTCCTCTAAACCAGGACTCGTAGGACAAGCCAATCCCGAAACCGACTTGGAGCTGGGTGAAGCTATTTATCGCGGCGGGATACTAGACAAAGAAGTAGCCGCATGTACGGCTTGTCACGGTCCGTTTGGTAACGGAAATTTTCTCGCTGGCTTTCCCCGAGTTTCGGGTCAAACTGTGCCCTACCTCATAGAGCAATTGAGAGCTTATCGAGAGGGGGAACGTACGACTGATGACGAATACGGCGGAATGATGCGAGATATTGCAAAGAAGCTCACGGATGGTGAAATCTCAGCAGTAGCAAATTACATGACCGGGTTGTACTCACCTTAGAGGTTTCAAACATGGAAACACATGCACGACTGTCAAAATCACTACAGACGACATTTTTAGTCTTCGGGTGCATTCTCACCTTCAGTACTTTCAAAGCGAGTACTGAAGAGTTTGTTGAAGGTACTGATTACCGTGTCGTGGAAACGGAGATTCAGGAAGAGTTAGCAAAAACTGACAACGACACTGAAACCGATACCGAGACTGGTACAGACGAGACCATAAAAGTGGTTGAGTTTTTCAACTACGGATGTCCCCATTGCTATAAACTTGAACCGTTTATTAAGAAATGGTTGGAGGAAAAAGGGGATGATGTGGAATTTGTTCGAGTAGCCGTTCCTATTCAGCGAGCTTGGATCCCGTTGGCACGAGCGTATTACATTGCCGAGAAGTTTGACGTCGTTGACGGCGTGCACGACATTATGTTTAAAGCGATCTTCGAGAACAATTTGCAGATGCAACGTACGGATCTATTAGAGCAATTGTTTGCAGCTAGGGGCGTTGAGGAAGAAGACTTCCAAAAAGCATTTACATCGGATGAAGTGAACGACAAAGTTCGCGAGTCTGGAGCACACATGCGTCTGTTTGGTCTTCAAGGCACGCCTTCAATTGTCGTCGATAACCAATATGTCGTTGATGCTCAACCTACCGACGAACTAGATCGAACGTTTGAGATCGTAAAATTTTTAGTTGAAAAAATTCGGAACGAAAAGGACGAAGCCTCGTCATCAACGACCTCAGTTGATCATACCACGAATCAGTAGCTGCCATCGGTACTAGCCGGCAGCTTAGACTATACTGTTTCTCGGCTACCTATTCTTCGATGTGTTGGTGTCCGATTATTACATTCATAGGACCCCAATCAGCTAGTCCACACTCATAAACTGATAACCAAGGTCGTAGTTTCGACTACTTCCATGTCGAAGGCAACCGCAAATCTGAAACTATACTTGTAGGATTTGAAACCTAGTCGATAAACCTGTTGTTGGCAGACTAGACAGATTCAAACTTCAGGTGTCGATATTGGTTTCCGAATCCGATTCGTTCTCCGAGCTTTCGTCCATCATGGCTTTAACTCGGGCCATGCTAGCTTCAAGAGCATTTTTGAAGTTATAGTTCGGGTGACTGGGGTCTAAAGTACTCAACATCTCCTCATAGACGTCGAGAGCGTCCTCTAGTTGTCCGGACTTAATCAATACGCTGCTGTAGTTTAGCACATTTACCGGTTGGGTCTTATCGGCGTTATACGCGGTCGTAGCGTATTCGTCTCCGAGTTGTACGAACTCTTCATCGCCAGAGTTCATTAACCAACTGGCTGCACGACCCTTAATCCTTGCTTTCTCCACATCGTCTGCCGCTTGCTCGAGTTTCGCATCGACTTCCGCTATGTAGCCATCCCAATCGTTTGTCCCAATGAGATATTGAGTTTTTGCCCTTGGTCCTAGTTGGTCTTTCAAGATCGCATTGCTCGGATCCTCCGCTGCAATGACAGAGTGTGCGTGTGCAAGTTCGGTGTCAAGCAGTGCAATGTGGTTTTTGTAGCTCGGATCTCCGGCTTGAGCAAGATCTATTACGGTGCTGTAATTCGTTTCAACGACGAAGTAGCACAACGCAAATTCCGGTACTACTTCCGCAAACGAATCAAAATTCTCTACTACCAAAGCCACGGCTGGATGTGATTTTGGACGACGTGCGGCGTAACCGCGGATTAGTTGAAAATCCTTGCCATTTATCAGCGTCGCGACTTCGTTGCTATGAGTCTCGATGTATTCGTCGAAAATCGGTTGCATCTTTCGTGCCAATTCATAAGAGGTTTCCGAACCATAGGTTGAGGCAGATACTAAGCTCGCAACGTGCAGATATTCTTGAACAAGGTCTTTATTTCGATCGCCAGCTTCATACTGAGTGCTCAATTCGGCGAGACGCTCAGGATTTTTCGATTGTTCGCTGAGAATGTCTTCCGCTAGTCCGAGGAGGCCGTCGATGTCGTAGCCCGATACACCTCGACCAAGTTCGCTACCATCCGGGTTGAGGAATAAGAGCGTTGGAAACGCGCTAACGTCATAGGTGTTTGAAATTCGCGGCCCGTCTATAGCCAAGTCTTCGGCGTCGAGCTTGTAGCTCACGAATCGAGCATTGAAATATTCACCGACCTCTTCATCTGGAAACACGGTTTGCGACATCACTTTACAAGGTCCGCACCAAGAAGTGTATACGTCAACAAAAACAAGCTTTTCCTCTTCCTCAGCTAGCTGAAGTGCTTCTTCAAAAGTACCGTGAACAAAGTCGATGCCTATAGCCGTTTCTACTTGACTACAACTGCTTAAACAAAGGACAAAAAGTGGTAACGCACCAAAAAAATATTTTTTCATGTATCTCCTCCAAGTAACAAGTCGTTCAGAGACTCGGTTCTTAGACTAATTTTATTAGAAACGAAAAACTTTCGATTACGTATTTGTTCGTAATCGCTTCTCAAAAAATATCGCCTAGTTTTGGACATCTTGAACACGTACTCACCTGGGTCGGAGACTAGTAAATCTCGATTGATTAATATTCTGTCTCTCAAATTCAACTATCAAGTTCCATTGTTTAATAATCCTGAAGTCGAAATAAAAAACATCGCACGCGTCGGTGATGTGCAATGGCGCAAAGTTTCGGCACGGCTCGTGACACGAAACACCCTACGCAACGGTTTTACATGGGCGATATTTGTGCTTTTGTTCATTGGACTGATGATACCAGGATGGATTCCTGCGGATGTGTTATTTCTGAACCCTTTTGGGATAGTGTTGTTGTCGTTAGCCTCCGCTTTCATCGTCGTTTGTGTGATTTGGCCAATCTTTGAAGTTTCTCAGCGTGGATTCGTAGTGCGAGAGCATGACTTTCTCTACAAACAAGGAATCTTGTTCACGCGCACGTTCGCTATCCCATTTGCGCGAATTCAACATGCAGAGACTACGGTCAGTATCTTCGATCGAGTCGTCAATCTAGGCGCACTCAAACTGTACACAGCTGGAGCGCAAAGCGTGTTTTTGGGCTTTGAAAAAGACTACGCACATAGCCTCAGAACGCACATTTTGGATCGCGTTCGGGACTTAGATCGAGAATTGGTTGACGAAGAAGAAACTACAACAATCGAAGGGAATGAGCACAGGAGCCAAGCGTTTAACAAGGCTTAATGAGCACTAGCCATTCGATCTTTTCTATGTCTTGTTGTTTCCAGGCAACCCTTTGGTTAGAACTCGGAACATGGAGTCGATTAGAAAATTAAAGCCCACGATGCTATTAGCTACAAATGTAGTTGCAGCTACTTGATTACGAGAGATTTTCACGTTATCACCACGTTGAAAGTTGGGATTCTTGTTAATTCGTCGTAGGGTGAGCACTGCCATACCGAGCGTCCATAACAGAAACCGGCGAATTCCCACCTCTCTAGTGGGAATCATCAAACTGTATTGCAACGCTTGGGATAGATACTCGTAAGTAGTACCGATCAACTTGCGCATTCCTTCAACGGTCAAAACTGGATCAGATGAAGTGGTGCCGTCGGCATTTTTTGACACGCGAAAGAGCTCCGCGGGGAGCCATGTCACTCCTCGGCTCGCATCGACCCAAACATCCTTGAGAATATTGACCATCTGTAAGCCCTTTCCAAAGGACACGGACAAAGTGATCAATTTATCGCGTGAGCGAGCGATTTCTTCGGAAAAGTCGCAGAACAAATCCGTAAGCAGTTCGCCTACGACGCCTGCTACATAGTAGCAATAGTCCTTTAGTTCGTCGACGGTAGCAAGTTGCTGCTTAGCACAGAACTCTGCCATCCCAGAAGACATTGTTGAAATACACCGTTCCATGATTTCACGTTGATTTGGTGTACAGTCATGCGTAATTTCAATTACGATCGGTGTATTTTGTACTAGATCTCTCTCGGCCTTCAAGGTCCAATCTGTCAGTAGAGGATGTAATTGTTCAGCGAGAAGTTCTGGTTTTTCCTTTGCTGCCACCACATCAGAGAACATCTTCAAATATGTGCTCTTTTGTTCTGCGGTAAGAGCTGGCTCATCTTCGATTGTGTCTGCTATACGACAAAGAAGGTACGAATTTCCTACGACATCTTGCAATGAGTCAGGCAGTTGCGGAATGGTCAACGCAAACGTACGCGACACATGCGGAAGAATCGCATTCTGATATTCAATGGCTGATGCTTTGTCCATAAATTTGAATTTGTTTCAACGTCGATCTACTGTAGGTCGACACTCTTTCCCAACATTGACTATTCAACGATGGGCTTGTTATTTTCGAGTTCATTTTATATTTGCGGGTGTCGGAGACCCTTGAACCCTTCCATCTGGTCTCATGTTCATGTAGTAATTGGAATGGCTCACAAAACCTTCAGATTAACGTCTACTTCTTACGGAACGCTTTTTTTATTAGTATGCGACCGTTGGTTCGTATAGCGGGCAGTAAGCGGCTCATAGGATTCTTCGCGCAGTAATATGTCCCCATTCTTAAAATGAGTCTGTTCTTGAACCAGTTGCCCCGAAGAAAGCAGCTATCATGTGTTGTGACTTCCACGGACGAAGAAGAGGAAAAGTTTATTGGAAGCCGAATCCGGTAAGAATTTAGAACTCGACATTCCTGAAGCATACCTACCTCGATATGAGAGTGCTCTTGAATTTGACCGTGAACGCACGGAAAACTATCTCAAGCACACACGAATCGGAGATCCTGAATTGGATCGTGTGCTCGAGGATTTGGCGGACATGCAACCAGCGGACTTACATAAGTTTTTGAAGGCCGGAATCGAACTCGAAGACGATGTAATGAAGCAAGCTCCGCAGGCATTTCGAGAATTTTTCGAAGGTCATGTAGGGGAACCCGATTGGTTGGACTTTGAGGCACACCGACCTGCTATTCGGGCATTTCACCTGAACACCACCAATGTTCTGGTAGCCTTTGTCACTGGCGTATTAATTGAAGGATTCGCTACGTTGATTTCGAAGTCGTTCGCGACGACGGGCAGAGTACTCAACGCGAATACGGCGAAGCGACGTTTAATGCAAAACAATCGACACTTACTCGAAACCTATATGCCTGGGGGATTAAAGCGATATGGAGACGGTTGGAAGCTGTCCATGCGTCTTCGTTTCATTCATGCACGCGTACGGTTCTTGTTCCGAAAAGAGGGTGGAGTTTGGGATGAAAATTTCTATGGCACTCCAATCAGTGCGGCGCACTTAGGATTCGCAAGTACAGTATTTTCTATGAGATTACTGGAACATGCAAAGCAAGTCGGTGCAGTATTTACCCGCGACGAAGAAGCGAGTCTCATGGAACTTTGGCGGTACGCCAGCTATGTCATGGGGATTCCCGAGACTATCCTCTTTCGAGATCAGGATGAAGCACGCGCACTCTGGACCGCTGTGCTCCGTTGCGAACCTTGGCCAGACGAGGATGCCGTGCGTATGTCGAATGCCCTCATTCACGCAATACCGCTGACTGCGGGTATTGAAGATCCCAAAGAGAAAGAAAAAACGTTAAACCTTGGTTACACGCTATCGCGTGCGTTAATCGGCAATGAACTTGCTAGTCAACTCGGCTTTCCCAAAAAGAACACTCTAGGGGCACTACCGTTGTGGCGTCTCAAGGTCCGGGTGCAAAGAATGTTTCGATCCGATAGCGCAACACGACAAATCAATTTCGGTCAAATGTTGGAAGTCGCTGCATACGACAACCCAAAGACAGCATATCTGATGCCAAATCACTATCTATCGACCAAGTCTCAATCTTGGTGATAGTCATTGCTTCACTATTGAATCACGAAATTCGCTAGAGTGTCGTTTTTTAGACGATGAAGGCGATACTTAACAATTTCACTGACGCATCACTTGCGCATCGTTGGTGGTTTCTCGGTGGAGTATTGGTGGTCGTTGGTGCACTATCGCTGGGAGTACCGAAAGTCGGTATCACTAGCGATCACTTTGTGTTGTTTAGCGACGACAACCCGCAATTACAAACGTTTGAGCAGTTTGAAGATACGTACGTCGAAACGAATCGAGTATTAATAGCTGTCTCACCTAAGCAAGGTACGATTTACACCAAAGAAGCCTTAGCCTTTATCGAGTATCTCACCGAGGACGCATGGCTTGTACCACACGCGACGCGCGTGGACTCGCTTGTGAATTTTGATCACAGTGAAGCTATTGACGGTGATTTGTTTGTGGCTCCGCTTGTAGAAAACGCAGCGGATTTGACAGACTCTGACGTCGAACGAATTCAAGATATCGCGCAAAATTCCAGGGAATTGGTTGACCGCTTAGTCTCTGAAGATGGGAGTATCGCGGCCGTAGTGATCAACTTTGTCTTTCCCGAAGAACGCGACGCTGCGGTCATCGAAGTTACCGATTACTTGCGGACGTTCATTGCTAGTGCGCAAGAAGAGTTCACCAGTTTCGATTTGTACACGACCGGCGATGTCGTGCTTCAACGAACGTTTTTTGACGCGACGCAAGCGGACATGTTCACGTTAATACCCATTGTGTTTCTAGTCATTGTCGTATTGACATTTGCGTTACTCCGCTCACTGTTCGCTACCTTAGCAGTGACATTGCTTGTAATCTGCACGATCAATGTCACAATGGGCCTAGCTGGATGGTTGTCGACTATTTTGAATCCAGTGACTGCAGGGATACCTGTGATTGTGATGACCTTGGCGATAGCAGATTCCATCCATATCGTGACTTCGACGCTCGCCAACATGCGCGAAGGGATGGAAAAGCGTTCGGCTATCAAAGAAGCTCTTCACAGTAATGCGTTTCCGGTTACGGTTACTTCGCTGACCACCGCGCTAGCGTTTCTGAGTCTAAACGCCTCCGACTCTCCTCCCTTTCATGTGTTAGGAAACTTTGTCGCGTTCGGCGTAATCATGGCTTGGGTACTTTCGTTCACACTGTTACCCGCATTATTGGCAGTGTTACCACTGCGTGCGCTCCCAAAGAAGGAAGGAACGCGATCACCATTTGAAAACTTTGCAAATTTCGTGATATCTCGTCGCTACTGGTTGTTGGGGGGCGGTGTTCTGGTCATTCTGCTCACGATTTCGGGCGTGTTTCGACTGGAGTTTACCGACAACTGGACGCAGTACTTCGACAAAAGGTATAAGTTCAGAACCGACAGCGATTTCATTGCCGAGAACCTAACAGGGTTAGAGTCGTGGGAGTTTTCGCTCGATTCGGGTCAAGATGGTAACGTAACTGACGTCGAGTTTCTAGCCAAAGTCGAAGCGTTCTCGAGTTGGTTACGTGAGCAAGAAGAAGTCGGCTATGTGCAAACCTTCACCGACACGATGAAGCGCTTGAACATGAACATGAACAACGATGACGAGTCGTTCTATAGGCTACCTGATGACTCGACTCTCGCAGCCCAATATCTATTGTTGTATGAATTTTCTCTACCATTTGGTCGTGATTTAACTGACCAGATAGATATTGCGAAAGCGGCTACGCGGGTGACCGCGGCGGCACAAGACGGGATGACCGCAGACGAATTGAAAGCGGTCGCTTCGCGTGCCGAAGATTGGTTAAAGGAGAATGCCCCTTCCTTAGCGACAGAGACCACCGGATTTACCATCGTTTTCGCACATCTTTCTGAACGAAATATCGATTCAATGTTGTTGGCCACAGTCATCGCAATGGGGTTAATTTCCATGTTGTTGGTCATCCTCCTCAAGAGTCTCACCATGGGATTCATTAGCCTCTTACCGAATTATGTTCCGGCCGCGTTGACTTTCGGAGTTTGGGGACATTTTGTCGGCAGTGTAGGACTGGCCGGTTCGGTCATGACTGCCATTGCGTTTGGCATTATTGTTGATGACACTACCCACTTCTTGTCGAAGTATCAACTGGCTCGTCGTCGTGGCGAGTCTCCAGAAAGTGCAATTCGCTTTACCTTCAACCGAGTTGGTAGAGCATTGTGGACGACCACGGTAGTGTTGGCTTGCGGATTCATCGTGTTTTCCTTATCGGGATTTGCAGTAACATGGATGCTTGGAATGATGCTAACGATTACCGTAATCTTTGCGTTAATCGCAGACTTCCTGTTCCTGCCACCCCTGCTGTTAGCGATTGATAGGAGAAAATGATGAAGCAATTAACCAGTTCCCTCGCTACATTCAGCTTGTTAGCGATGGTATTAGTACCATCGGCCCTCGGACAAAACGAAGAAGAGGCTATTGCTAAAGGGCTGGAAATAGCTCAAGCCGCACAAGATGTAAAAAAAGGGTTTGGTAATTACATCGCAAAACAAGTCATGGTGCTAAAGGATCGTAAAGACCGAGAGTCCAAACGCGAACTGCGAGTTCAAATTCTCGAGGTTGAAGAACAAGGCGACCGCATATTGTTCTTGTTTGAAGAACCGAGAGACGTGCGAGGCACTGCTTTGCTTATTCATTCCAATGAGGACCAACCAGACGACCAGTGGTTCTTTCTCCCAGCGACCAATCGAGTCACCAGACTGAATTCTTCAGGTCAATCAAAGTCGTTCATGGGTAGCGAATTTTCTTACGAAGACATGAATCCACCTGAGGTGAGTAAATTCACCTACAAGTATCTACGAGAAGAACCTTGTGAAGAACTAAATTGCACGGTGAGCGAAAGGGTTCCGGTTTCGAAAGGATCGAATTACAGCCGCCAGTTGGTTTGGCACGACGACGAGGCATATCGTGTATGGAAGATTGAGTATTACGACCGTAGGGGAGATCACCTAAAGACCTTGACTGTCAGCGATTACGAACAATACTTGGAAGAATATTGGTTCGCGCAGACGATGATCATGACTAATCACGTGAATGGCAAGAGTACCACGCTGAATTGGTCGGACTTTGAGTTTCGAGTCGATTTGGACGAAGATGACTTCACACAGACAAGTCTTCGAAGGACTCGGTAAGGCCGAGGGAAATCAGGGATCCGTTCTATCAATGTCGCGAAAACTACTGCTATTGACGATCGGCATCTACGTATCGTTGACTTCAAACTTGGGTATTGCGAACGCAAGCGATGATATTGAGTTCTCGGGTACGATCGCATTTGAACCTCGTTGGTTTTGGGACGATTCCTTGTTCGGTTCAGACACTCGCGAGAAAGGAATTTCAAATAGCTTTTACGTGATGCCAGAGTTGGATGCAAAACTGAGCGAAAACACTAGTTTCCGGCTCGTGGGTTTTTTCCGCTATGACGAAACAGATCGAGACAGGACTCGCGGCGACGTACGCGAAGCCTACTTGGTTCACTATCGCCCGACGCAGTTGGGAGAGCTTGAAATGCGCATTGGACTGGGTCGTGTTTTTTGGGGCGCGACTGAGTCTCACCACCTAATCGATATCGTCAATCAGACAGACCTAGTAGAAAATCCAAATGAGGAATTCAAACTCGGTCAACCGATGATTCACTTAACACTGTCAACCGAATCTGGAATCTTTGAATTATTTGGTCTTCCCTTCCATCGACAGCGAACGTTTCCAGGACCCAATGGTCGACTAGGGTTTCCCTTTTTGATTGATATTGATTCTGTCGTTTACGATAACGTATATGACGAACGACACTTCGACCTTGCCTTTAGATACAGTCACACATTCGGGTACTTGGACGCTGGGATTAGTGGATTCGTTGGTACCAATCGCGAACCCTCTTTCGTACCAAATTTTGCATCGGACCTCCCGTTGACGTTTTCACCTTTCTACACTCAAATATCACAGACTTCGATTGACCTGCGACTGCAGCATAGTGGATGGTTGCTAAAATTCGAAGGACTGCGCCGGACCGGTGCGCTCAATCGACTGGGAAAAAACGAAGATTACACTGCGTTCGTGGCTGGGTTCGAGTACTCAATTTTTTCCCTCTTCGGTACCGTTGCTGATATGACTTTGGTCGCTGAATGGAGCTTCGACGATCGTCGCGAGCGCGCGACGACTCGATTTGATAACGACCTCTTCGTCGCGAGCAGAGTCAGTTTCAACGATTTCCAAGGAACGACCATTACCGCGAGTGCACTACTCGGTAATGACAACGACAGTGCGATTGCGTCGTTGGAGTTTTCGCGGCGGGTTTCGGAGCGAGTGTCAGTTGCGATGGAACTTGTGCTTCTTAACGAAATCGCGACAGACGATGTGCTGTTTCCGCTAAAGAATGACAGCTATTTAGAAGTGGGATTAACTTATGGTTTCTAACAGAAGAGAGTGTTTGGGTGAATGAGTCAGAATTAGTGTTCGCGACTGCGGTCGACCTTGCTGCGAAGATAAAACGTCAAGAAGTATCGAGTGAAGAGCTCCTGCAACTCTTCTGGGATCGCGTGGATCGATATAACCCGGAAATCAACGCGATCGTTTGGCAGATACGAGACCAAGCACTGAAGCTAGCGAAGAAGGCTGATCAACAAATCCGTCAAGGCGACTCCAATCTGGGACCTTTGCACGGCGTCCCGATGACCGTAAAAGAGTCCTACGATGTAGTGGATACCCCCACCACCTGGGGGATTCCGTTGTTGAAACAAAATTTCCCCCAACAAGACGCATTGGCGATAAGACGATTAAAGGAAGCTGGGGCGGTCATTTATGGTAAAACCAATGTTCCGTTTGGGCTCGCCGACTTTCAAAGTTACAACGACATTTATGGTTGTACCAATAACCCTTGGGACTTGACACGCTCACCAGGGGGCTCTTCCGGCGGTTCTGCAGCAGCACTGGCAATGGGGTTTACCGGCCTAGACTCTGGATCCGATATCGGAGGTTCTATTCGAAATCCGGCACACTTTTGTGGGTTGTTTGGACATAAACCGACTTGGAATTTGATTCCACCTCGTGGACACTCACCGCCCGGCATTCTCGCGCCACCGGATCTTTCCGCGGTAGGCCCGCTTGCAAGGTCGGCGCACGATCTGACGTTAGCCATGGAAGTCATGATGGGACCGGACGAGATTCAATCACGAGGATTACGGGTCGAGCTACCTGAATTGACTAAAAACGTAGATGAACTCAACATCGCGGTTTGGGAAGACGATGGTGTTGCGCCGGTTGATATCAAAGTGGTGCAAAAGGTGCGTAACGTCGCTAATATGCTGGAATCGCTTGGAGCACATGTGGATTGGGAAGCGCGTCCAGACGTATCGATTGATGAACTCCTTCGTAGTTACCAATGTCTTCTGAATGCAACATTGCATTGTAGGATTCCAGCCGATGAGTTTCGTCAACTTGTGAACGACTTATCCGAAGTAGATGAATTTGATGACTCTCCAGATTCGAAACTAATGTTGTCTCCAATAGCTCGCTATCGGGACTGGGTGCAATTTCACGAAGCGCGGACCCGGGTTCGGTGGGCTTGGCACGAATTCTTTAACAATTATGACGTCTTACTTGCACCGATCATGGCAACCTCAGCTTACCCGCATGACCACGGACCCTTTGGTGAACGAACGATCACGGTCAATGGTGAGCCTCAGGCATATTTCAAGCAACTGTTCTGGGCAGGACTCGCAATCAATGCTTATTTACCTTCTACTGTACTACCTACAGGACTATGTGAAGTCGATCAATTGCCAATTGGGGTTCAACTCATAGGTCCGGAATACGGGGACATGATCACTATCGAGATCGCACACATTTTGGAGCAAGAGGGGTATCGGTTTACTCCGCCACCCGCATACTGTTGAACCAAGTCGAAGTGCTCGCACATCCCAACGTAGCACTTATAAAGTACTGGGGAAAGCGAGACGAAACTGAGAAGATTCCCGCTAGCCCTTCTCTGTCCATAACTCTAGGCGGGCTAGAAACAAGAACCTCTGTTTCAAAATCGGGTGATGACACGATTTTCATTGATGGTCAGTCTGTGTCTGATCAGAAAATCTCGCAATGGCTCGACCGTTTGCGTAGAGAGTACGATATTCCTCAGCTGATGATTGAATCCAGTAATAACTTTCCAAAGAATTGTGGATTCGCTTCCTCTTCATCGGGGTTTGCTGCGTTAGCCGTCGCCATAGACGAACTCTGTGGATTAAATTTAGATTTCGCTTCCTTAGCGCGGATCACTCGTCTTGGCTCTGCTTCCGCAGTGCGTTCGTTGTTGAGTGGCTATGTCGCCATGAATCCCGATGATCAAAGATGCGTGCCAGTCCAAATAGTTCCTCCAGACTATTGGAACTTACGAGTTGTAGCAGCTGTGACTTCAACTGAACCCAAGCTCACTTCATCAACCGGGGGTATGGCTCAAACGGTTGCGACCTCGCCGTTTTATCAGAATTGGGTTGTCCAAACTGAAGATGATTTTGAACGGTGCAGTGAAGCAATTCAGAATCGAGATTTCAACACACTAGCCGAGCTTAGTGAAGCGAATTGTTACCGAATGCATGCCCTGATGATGACTACCCTGCCGCCACTTCGATATTGGCGCGCGGGCACCATGAGCGCAATCGATACGATTGAACGATTGCGACATGATGGGGTACCGGTATTCTTTACCAGCGATGCGGGACCACAGATAAAGGCGATATGTGAACCCGAAGCTATAGCGACCGTTAAAGACGCGCTAGACGACACCGATGGAGTTCTGTTTACGCTTGAAAGCGATATAGGTAATGCCCCAACCATTTCGGCACGTTAGTGTCTCAAGTCCAGGAAAATTGGTTATTGCCGGGGAATACGCGGTACTGTATGGTGCGTCAGCACTCGCATTAGCGATTGATCGACGTGCACGATGCACTCTGAAGATTAGCGAAGAAGGACTCTGGCAACTCACCGGTTCACCGCCCTTCTGGAATGAGTCTGTCTCGTTACAAGAACTACTTTCCGAAAGTAGAAACGACTTAGTAGGTACTGTCCTCAGTTGGTTTTCACATCGGACGTCGCTCCCAGAAAATGCAATCTTGCACATGGATACAGCAGGCTTTTATTCGGAACAGCAAAAATTAGGGTTAGGATCGTCCGCGAGTGTATTGGTTAATCTTTATGCTTCGTTCGCGACGTTAACTGAACACCCAATGAACGTAGAGGATTTGTTGGATGTATATCGTGCTACGGATCAACACGGCAGTGGTGTTGATGTCCTAACTTGCTACTACGGCGGTTTCATTCAACTAAAACGACAGACCGTCTCGAAAGAGGAGTTTCCCAGCGGGATATACTTAGACTTTTATTCTGTCGGATTCAGCACGGAGACGAGGAAAATGGTCGCCCGTTTTCGTAGTGCGTTCGACGGTCTACCCGTGACTTTACAGGACAGTTTCATAACAGCCGCAAACAAGGTTGCAGATTCGCTGACCGACAGTCTCAGTTTTTTTACTGCGCTACAACATTTTGTTCAAGTGTATCGAGATGTTGACATGGAAACGGAGCTTCCGATTTGGGGTACGCAACATGAAACGATGCACCTTTTGGCAACGGAAGTTGGCGCGTTGTACAAACCTTCGGGTGCCGGAGGTGGTGATGTTGGCGTGGCGGTAGCGACTGAGCCCCAAAAATTAGCTGCGTTGCGTCGCAAAGTGACAGATTTACCAGTGACTGTACTGGATCTGCAAAAGGATATTGATGGATTCAGAATCGAAAAAACAGCGTAATTCACGCATTCCAAACTTTTTCCGGCTGGATGTAAGGGAACGAATCGCGAAACTGGCGGAACACGGTTTCATCGAAGTTTCCGATGAACTATCACTTGAAGCAGGGACTCACACGTTACGTCAGCATATCGCTGATAAGATGATCGAAAACGTTGCTGGTGTGTTTGGCCTGCCACTTGGCATTGCCGTCAACTTCTTAATCAACAGTAAGGATTATGTCGTGCCGTTGGTTGTCGAGGAACCTTCGGTTGTAGCGGGATTATCTGGAGCAGCTCGTACAGCTCGAATTAATGGTGGATTCGCGGTTGCTTGTTCAGCACCAATAATCACTGGACAAGTGCAAGTGGTCTACGTGGAAGACGTGGAACTTGCCCGAGAAAAGTTACTAGAACGTCGAGAAGAAATCCTAAATTTGGCGAACACGCTACATCCCAAAATGGTAGCTCGTGGTGGTGGTGCGAAGGACATTGAAGTTCACGTCTACAACGCGGGACGACCCAAAAGCGCAATGCTGGTTCTCCACTTGCATGTCGATACGCGAGACGCGATGGGCGCGAACGTGGTCAACGGAATGTGTGAAGGAATTGCGAGCCTTGTTGAGTCAATCACCGGTGGGACTGTATTCTTACGCATCCTATCCAATCTTACTGATCGTTCGATAGTGTGGGCTGAAGTTACTATGCCAACCGATGACCTCGGTATTCCGGGTTTTCCCGGTAAGGCGGTTCGCGATGGCATTGTATTAGCTAATGAACTTGCTCGAGTGGACCCATATCGGGCAACGACACATAACAAGGGCATCATGAATGGAATCGACGCCGTTGCGGTTGCGACTGGGAATGACTATCGTGCTCTAGAAGCAGCTGCACATGCATATGCGGCTAGGGATGGACGCTACCGGGGTTTAACGGACTGGGAAGTCAACGAAGACGGAGATTTGGTAGGCAGACTTGAGATCCCCATCAAAGTGGGAACCGTCGGTGGTTCCCTAGAGACCAACCCAACGGTTCGAATATGCCATCGAATGCTGGGTAATCCTACCGCGATTGAACTAGCAGGAATAATGGGTTGCGTGGGGTTAGCGCAAAACTTTGCGGCAATTCGCGCCTTGGCTACTGCGGGTATACAACAAAATCACATGACATTGCACGCGCGGAGCGTAGCGACATCAGCGCAAGTACCGGCAGACATTTTTGAACATGTCGTTGACTCTTTGGTGGAGAATGGCACGATAAAAGTTTGGAAAGCGAAAGAAATCGCTGAAGAGATGTGTTCGAGCGAACCACAACAACAGTCGACTCAGCCACGGAGCTCGGCTTTTGGTAAAACCATTTTTCTAGGTGAACATGCTGTCGTGTATGGTAGACCCGCGCTCGCGGTGCCGCTGCCCATAGCTGTGGAAGCAACGATTGTTGATGACGACGTGTCCACGTTGATCGTACCACGATGGGGCGTGGAGCAACGAATTCCATCCCAAGAAAACCGTCCACCCGGTTTGCTTGGAATGCTATGCGCACTTCTCGACAGACTTAATCTAAGTGAGAACACCATGCGCGTCGAAATCTTCCCGAATGTGCCTAAAGCCATGGGACTAGGTGGTTCGGCGGCGATTGCAGTCGCGGTGATCAAAGCTCTGTCGGAACACTACGGATTACAACTGAGTTTGGAACAAATCAATGAACTTGCTTACGAATGCGAACGTGCGGCGCACGGTTCTCCATCAGGGGTAGACAATACCTTAGCGACCTACGGTAAACCGTTGCTATTCCAGCGCGATCAAGAGACAAAAGAAGCCAGTTTTCAAGAGCTCACAGTGGGAACTCCGATTCATGTATTGATCGGTTTGAGCGGTAAAGAGAGTTTAACCGCGATGATGGTCGCGCAAGTTCGCGACGGGCGAGAACAAAATATGGCTGAGTACGAGCGAGTGTTTGATGCTATCGGGAAACTCACTGACAGCGGGGCAAGAGCATTTCAGCAAGGAAACATACAGAAGCTTGGCACGCTCATGAACTTGTGTCAAGGATACCTTAACGGCTTGCAACTATCTACACCAGAAATTGAAGAACTCGTACACATTGCTCGGAAGCATGGAGCACTTGGTGCAAAATTGACTGGATCGGGCGGTGGTGGAAGCATCGTGGCGATTTTTGAGGATTCCCCTGGCTCAGCCATCAATGCTATTAAAGATGCAGGCTATGACGCCTTCTCGTTTTTGTTGCAATAGTATGGACACGAACAATTTTCTATGAATTTCGCGACGTGGAACATTAATGGCCTAAGGGCGCGTTTCGACCTTGTCAAACACTGGTTAGAGAAGCGTCAACCGGACGTCGTGGCGTTGCAAGAGACAAAGACTGAAGACTCGTCGTTTCCAGTCGATCAGTTTGAAGCGTTGGGGTACCACTGCTATCAACATGGTGAGCGTGCTTGGAACGGAGTAGCGTTGCTTTCACGCGAGAAAATGGAGGTTCTAACCGTTGGACTACCAGATGAAGAGACGGCGGGTGCCCGTTTAATCACGGCAAAGATTCACGGATTCACGATGACATCTGTGTACTGTCCTAATGGAAAAAATCCAGAACACACGGACTTTGCGGCCAAGCTATCTTGGTATGATTCATTGGGAAAGTATTGGCAGGAACTCTCTCGAGACTATGAGACATCGGTAATCGGTGGAGACTTTAATATCGTCCCTAGTGCGAGAGACTCTTGGCGAGGGAAAGAGGGCGATGGAGAGATGTTTCACACAGTAGAGGAAAGAGAGAAACTTTGGGCATTCGTAGCACTTGACTTACACGATTTATATCGCGAATTAAACGCAGGGAGCAAGGAGTTCACTTGGTGGGACTACCGTGGTGGCTCTTGGGAGAAAGGAGAGGGCTTGCGCATCGACATGATTTACGGGACTCCTAACGTGCGCGCATTGACAGAGAGAGTAGTTATCGATAAGGAATATCGAGACCGAATTGACGATTTAACACCATCAGATCACGTTCCGGTTTATGTCGAACTGAATAGTCTCTGACTCTCAGAGCTAGAGTCTAACAAACATCGATTTTTTTAGTTAGTGAATAAAGTAGATCAACAAGTGCGCGCACGCCGTCGCACGAAACATCGCAGACGACCTCGTCGACGCGAACCTCAACCACCGTCTGAGAGTAAGTTCGGTCGCACTTGGTGGGGTAAACTTTGGCTCAATTCTTTTATTGGGATTGACTTTCAAAACAGAATTCCTCGGGGACGTCTGTACGCGAATCCTACTCGGATTCGGTCTCTAGAAATTAAGGGTACCACGGTGACCGCACCGGTAAAAGGACGCAGGAAGCACCCCTATAGGGTCAAGGTTTCATTACGCCCGTTTTCGAAAACTGAACGCTCCCAGATATTAAAAGCAGTGAGCAGTAATCCATTCGTTTTGGGTGAACTGCTAAACGGTCAGTTACCGGCGGATATTCACGAACTCGCAAACGAACGTGGCATTAATCTCCTACCAAAGGATTGGAAATCGCTGAATGGCACCTGCAGTTGTCCTGATTGGGCAGTACCCTGTAAACATCTTGCGGCGGTCATTTACTTACTGGCTAACGAAATCGACAAGAACCCATTCCTGATCTTTCGGTTACACGGAATGGACTTGCTAGCGGAAGTGAAAAAGCGCTCTCATGTCGAACATGAGCAGCCCGACCCGTTCGAAGCAGTTGAACGACAGCTCACTAGTGATACATCATCGGTACCAAGAAAGTCTCCCTTACCGTTGCTGGATCTCGATCTCTCTGCAATTCCAGATTTGGGTGAGAGACTGTTTACTCTGTTACAAGATCGACCACTATTCCACGAAAACGATTTTCGTGAGATATTGAAGACTCAATATGCTCGTACCAGTTTGCGAGTAGCGCGATTAGAACCCGGCTTGCGGGATGACGCAATTGATATCAGGGATTACCTAGGGCATGCGATCTATATCGATGATTTTGGTACGTTTGTCAACTCAGTCGATGCTTCGGGGGAAGTATTACATAAATGGCAACATGATTGGATAGAAGATCTCTTCCGCTTACGTACGCATGGGTTGCAATCCGTAAACGAAGGGGACGCGCATGCAGTGTTTTGGTATGTCGTGTTTCGTGTTGCACTGAAACTATTAACGCAGCAAGCGTTCGTACCGCGTATGGTCGCATATCCCAATGGCGAGTCTACCATTCGCTGGGAGGCCGCGACAATTGATGGCGCGATTACAGAGATCCTAACCCAACTCTATGACCTTTGTCCTGAAGATATGTTGCGGATCGAATCGTCCGAGAATGTTGGATTTCTAGAACCCAAGCAACAGGTTGATGGCATGCTAAATCTGTTATTGACTCACTTCATTAGTTTGGCTTTCCACTTCGCTCCGCCAGAGGACCACGAAGACACCGTCCAAATGTGGTTCTTTACTGGAAACCGACACAAGTTCAAATGGTTCGGTTACCGAGACACTCCACAAGTGGTCCAACGATGGCTGAACTGTCTATCTTTTCGTGATCGATCCCATCGCGTATTGATGTTCATTCAGGAAATCTTGCCGCCGGACCGAAGGCCAGAACTACTTTCTTTATCGCGCGAAGGCCTAAAAATTTCTACGGATCTGCTTCTAGGCGTCTCCTTCAAAGTCGAACGTGACACGAGAGTCTATTCGCTCGCTGAAATCGGGGCTGAAGCAACGAGCATTCCAGACGGTCCGCTCATTCTCAGTGATCTCGCCTTCCTTAGCACTTACTTTCCGGACCTGCGAAATCTACTACAGAGTTCGGCCCGAGGTAAAGAAGATGTCCGTTCGTATTCCTTTGCTGAATTTACTCCGATATTGCTCCAAGTGTTACCAGTACTTAGGCTTCTTGGCGTACATCTGATCCTACCGAAGAGTCTTGATCGACTCCTGCGGCCGAGGGTATCGGTCCGAGTTTCACGCAAGTCAAAAGCGGAAGTCAAGAGTTTCCTGCAATTAAACGACATCGTTGCGTTCGACTGGCAGGTCGCATTGGGTGAAACTAAAGTCTCGCAAGACGACTTTTTGCGATTAGTAGAAGCGGCTCAAGGACTTATTCATGTAAACGGAGAGTATGTATTTATCGATTCGGATGAAGCTGAAGATCTTGCAACGAGATTGGATGAACTACCAAACTCGATGTCGTCAATGGATATTCTTCGAGCCGGGTTAGCCGAGGAATTCGATGAGGCAGACGTTGAGGTGGATGATTCATTTAATGAACTGTTAACCTCAATAATGCAAGTCGAACCAGTAGAGATTCCAAAGGAACTGTGTGGTACGCTAAGACCTTATCAACGTATTGGTTTTCAGTGGCTCGTAAAAAACACCACATTTGGTTTTGGTTCATTACTCGCCGATGACATGGGACTAGGTAAAACCATTCAGGTGATCTCTTTTCTCTTACATCAAAAAGCCAAGGGGGAACTGAAAGAATCTGGCGCACTCGTGGTCGCACCCACTTCGGTACTTACGAACTGGCGCAAAGAGATTGAGAGGTTTGCACCGTCTCTCAGTGTCAAGGTTTATCACGGAACCGCACGCGAGGCGACCCAACTAGAGAGTGATGTAATACTGACGAGCTACGGCGTAATTCGAAGCGATGTGGATCAATTGAAAGAGAATTCCTACCCAACTCTAGTCATCGACGAAGCTCAGAACATAAAGAATCCGGATGCACAACAGACGAAAGCCATTAAACAAATAAGTGCAACATCCAAAATTGCGTTGAGCGGGACTCCGGTCGAAAACCGTCTGCTGGACTATTGGAGTATTTTTGACTTCGCGATGCCGCGTTATCTCGGTTCGAGAAAAAAGTTTACGGACTTATTTGCGAGACCCATCGAATTAGATCGAAGTCAAGAGACGTTGGAGTCCTTCCGCAAAATTACCGCGCCGTTCATATTGCGACGCGTTAAAAGCGACAGGTCCATTATCAGTGACTTACCCGATAAGATCGAATCCAATAGATTCTGTTCACTCACCTCCGAACAAGCGGCACTGTACCAGAAGACCGTTGATGATACGATGCACAAAATCGACGAAGCAGAGTCTAAGATCAAGCGCAACGCCAGTGTGTTGAATCTGATGTTGCGGTTAAAACAGATCTGCAACTCACCTAGTCACTTTTTAAAACGAGATTACACTTCGACCGAAGAATCTGGCAAACTGTCTTTGTTTGTTGATATTCTCGGAGAGGCTTTAGACGCGGACGAAAAAGTGCTCGTGTTCACGCAGTTTGCTAAGATGGGTGAGCAACTGGTGACTTGTGTCGAAGCTGAATTTGGGTTCGAACCAGCATTCTTGCACGGTGGCGCGTCTCGAACGATGCGCGATAAAATGATCGACTCTTTCCAGAACGACAGTAAGTCGCGTGCTATGGTTCTTTCCCTAAAGGCTGGAGGGACTGGAGTGAACTTGACTGCTGCCAATCAAGTAGTGCATTACGACCTTTGGTGGAACCCTGCGGTCGAAAACCAAGCGACGGATAGAGCATTCCGAATTGGTCAGACCAAGAACGTATTGGTGCATAGATTGATCACGGAAAACACTTTTGAAGAGAGAATTAACGAAATGATCGTGGATAAAAAGGCACTAGCCGAGATGACCGTCGCGGACGGCGAAATTTCGATCACCGAGTTGTCCACTGAAGAGATTCGAGAGATCGTGGAACTTCGTTAAACAGGCCGGGGCTTAAGTAAGTTTAGATATGAAGAGTCGCGCTAGGTTAAAGAAATTTTCCCCGTTGAATCATGAACCGGTGTAAGCTGAAATTCACTGTAGGAATAAACATCATCATTCAGTTCTGCCATTATCGAGATGAAGTCTAGCTTGTGGATCAAGTAAAGCTATACACGCAAATGCTAGCCCGAGCGGCGGAGCTACAAGAAAGAGACCCCAAGCAGTCCCAGAAGCCAATCTCTCACGGTAAGTTCGGTCGTACATGGTGGGGTCAACTCTGGCTCAATTCGTTTATTGGCATCGACTTTGAGAATCGAATCCCTCGGGGTCGACGTTACGCGACTCCCGATAGGGTGTCTACGTTAGAGATCAAAGGTACCCAAGTGTCCGCGCCGGTTCAAGGGCGGGAGTGGCACCCATATCGAGTTACGATCGGTTTAAGACCGTTTTCTAAAGCGGAACGAAAGCGCATATTGGGTTTGGTTAACAGGAACCCGTTCATACTTGGAGAATTGCTCAATGGCCAATTACCTAAGGAAGTCTACGACTTAGCGACAGAGCACGAGATAGATCTTCTGCCCGAAGACTGGAACTCGATCGTGGGCGTCTGTAGTTGTCCAGACTGGGCGGTGCCTTGCAAACATTTAGCTGCAGTGATCTATCTGCTTGCCAACGAAATCGACAAAAATCCATTCTTGATTTTTCAGTTACACGGAATGGACCTATTGGCTGAAGTACAAAAAAACTCATTTGCCGCAAAAGCTGACGTGTTGCAAACGGAGTCCATTGAAGCTCAGAGGACTGATAAGGACTCAACAG
The DNA here is from genome assembly GCA_009837185.1 of Gammaproteobacteria bacterium. Lineage (GTDB taxonomy): Bacteria > Pseudomonadota > Gammaproteobacteria > Pseudomonadales > Azotimanducaceae > Bin55. Next base: position 33,312 of record VXUA01000042.1, read on the forward strand.
AACGCAGACAAGTTCTATTGCAGTTGTTGGATCTTGATCTTTCGACGATACCAGACTTAGGAGAGAGACTGTTTTCGTTGTTGGATGAGCGGCCATTGTTTCATCAGAATAATTTTCATGACCTACTTCGGAAACAATACTCACGAACCCGATTGCGGGTAGCGCGATTGGAGACCGAACCGCGCGCCGATCCAATCAACATCCGCGACTATCTTGGAACTTCGGTTTGCGTTGACTCATACGGAGCCTTTGTAAGTTCGGACGACGCAAGCGGAAACGTGATACATAGATTAAAACAGGATTGGATTGAAGATTTGTTTCGATTACGGTCGCAAGGTGTGACATCGGTTAACGAACGAGATGCACATGCCGTGTGTTGGTACGTACTGTTTCGTATTGTTCTAAAACTACTCGCACAACAAGCCTTCGTACCTCGCGTGATAGCCTATCCTACGGGTGAGTCCAGAATCCGTTGGGAGGCTGCTACGATTGATGGTGTCATAACAAATATCCTGAGGCAACTTTACGACCTCTGCCCGAAGGATATGTTATATCAGTTAGAGACGGAGTCTATAGATCGTCGGTATCTTGAATCTAAACAACAAATCGACGGCATATTAAATCTACTGTTGTCGCATTTCATCAGATTTGCATTCACGTTTGCACCACAACGGGACCAAGATGATGAGGTGCAAAGGTGGTTTTTTACGGGAACGACACATAAGTTTGAGTGGTTCGGTTCTCGAGATTCTCCCGAAATCGCACAGCGATGGCTCAATTGTCTATCGCTACGCGATCGGAAACATCGAGTGATGATGTTCATTGAGGAACTCGAGGATCCCGACGAAGAGACGCAAGCACATGAAATGTCAAGAGAAGGGTTAACTGTTTCGACAGACATCCTACTTGGTGTCACTTTTAAAGTAGAACGGGATCTCCGTGTGTATTCGCTAGCAGAAATTAGTTCTAAAGCGACCGAACTTCCGGACGGCGCGCTAATTCTCAGCGACTTAGCGTTTCTTAGCACCTACTTTCCCGATCTCGCTTTGCTGTTACAGGACACGGCTCGACATGCGGTGGACATCCGATCATATACGTTCGCTGAATTTACGCCAGTATTACTACAGGTACTACCGGTTCTACGTCTTCTCGGCGTACAGCTGATATTACCGAAGAGTCTCGATCAGTTAATACGACCAAAACTCACGGTCCGAGTCTCTCGAAAATCGAACCAAAAAATCAAAAATTATTTGCAGCTAAATGACATTGTCGCATTCGACTGGGAAGTTGCACTTGGAAACTCGAAAGTTTCACAGGAGGACTTCTTTCAACTTGTAGAAATTGCGAAGGGTCTGGTGCACGTAAATGGCGAGTACGTCTTCATCGACCCGAATGAAGCATTGAGCTTAGCGACGAAATTGGAAAAGCTCCCTGACTCCATGTCGTCAATGGACATCCTGCAGGCAGGCTTGACGAAGGAATTTGGAGACGTGGATGTCGAGGTCGATGATTCATTCAATGAACTACTCTCCTCGCTCGTGAAAACTGATCCGATTGAGATTCCTAACGAGCTTCGTGCGACCTTGCGTGAATATCAAAGCTTTGGCTTTCAATGGCTGGTGAAGAATGCGTCCCTAGGCTTTGGTTCGCTTCTCGCTGATGACATGGGTCTCGGTAAGACAATTCAAGTGATATCTTTTCTCTTACACCAGAAAGCTCAAGGTGAACTAAAGAAGTCTGGAGCGTTAGTTGTTGCACCGACTTCGGTACTTACGAACTGGCGAAAGGAGATCGAAAAATTCGCACCGACCCTCATGGTGAAAGTATATCACGGCACTACTCGAGACGCGACGCAATTAGAAGGTGATGTGATTTTGACTAGCTACGGTGTAATTCGAAGCGATATCGATGTCTTAAAAAAGAAAACTGTACCAACACTCGTGATCGACGAAGCTCAAAACATTAAGAATCCAGATACCAGGCAGACCAAAGCCATTAAACAACTAAAGGCTTCGGTCAAAATAGCATTGAGTGGAACTCCAGTTGAAAATAGACTGCTTGACTACTGGAGTATTTTTGATTTTGCGATGCCCCGCTATCTCGGTACTCGCAAGAAATTCACTGATTCGTACGCGAAACCGATCGAATTAGAACGCAATCAGGACACACTGAGTTCCTTCCGGAAAGTCACCGCACCGTTCATTCTTCGCCGTCTTAAAACCGACAAGTCAATCATTGATGACTTACCTGATAAGATTGAATCGGACCGATTCTGTTCGCTCACCTCTGAACAAGCCGCACTGTACCAGAAGACTGTAGACGACACGATGCAAGAAATCGACAGTGCTGAGTCAGACATGAAACGTAAAGCGAATGTCTTGAATCTGATGTTACGATTAAAACAAATTTGCAATTCGCCAAGTCATTTCTTGAAACGGGGATTCACGTCGACGAAAGAATCGGGTAAACTGTCCTTGTTTGTCGACATTATCGGCGAGGCATTAGAAGCTGATGAAAAAATCCTCATCTTTACGCAATTCGCTCAAATGGGAAAGCATCTTGTGTCGTGCGTTGAAACCGAATTTGGGTTTAAACCTTCGTTTTTGTACGGCGGACTCTCCCGGAAAAAACGTGATGAAATGATTGACTCTTTTCAGCATGACAGCAAGTCGCGCGCGATGGTTCTTTCTTTAAAGGCAGGTGGTACGGGACTGAATTTAACCGCTGCCAATCAAGTCTTGCATTACGATCTTTGGTGGAATCCCGCAGTCGAAAACCAAGCGACGGATAGAGCATTCCGAATTGGTCAGACCAAGAACGTATTGGTGCATAGATTGATCACGGAAAACACTTTTGAAGAGAGAATTAACGAAATGATCGTGGATAAAAAGGCACTAGCCGAGATGACCGTCGCGGACGGCGAAATTTCGATCACCGAGTTGTCCACTGAAGAGATTCGAGAGATTGTGGAACTTAGATGAACACGTCTTGGTTGAAGTTCTCCTTTCACATGTTTGTGCTTTTCGTCGGACTGAGTATGTTGTCTTGTACGCACGTGCGAGTGGAGTATGAAAATTTGTGGGATGCGATCGAGGCAGATGACATCGGAGCGATTAAAAAATTTTTACACGACGGTGTCGACCCCAACTCAGGTCGAGAGTCAGACAACCGGCTACCACTCATGCATGCGACCTTGTACGATAAAGCGAATGTTGTCGAGTTACTGATTGAAAATGGAGCAGATGTAAACGGTACCGATGTCGTCGGTAACTCATGCTTGATGACTGCGGCTTTTCTCGGTGCTGTCGACTCCGTGCAAACTCTCATAGCGGGTGGTGCCAACTTACTTCATCGAAATGTGATCGGCGAAGACGTGATCGACGTTATTGCGATAAACTGGCGGATGACCAACTATTACGCAAATGAAATTTATCAACTAGGGGTTACCCGAGAAGCTGTCGAAGCTGGTCGCGACAAAGCGCGTCCCATTTTGCTGGAAGCACGGAAACAAGCTGCTGAGCAAGACATCTGGGTTGCGTTAGCTCTGGATCGGTTGGACTTGGTCAAGAACCATTTAACCGAAGTCGACGATATAGCCACCGTTGTGTCCACGGACGGAAGTCCCATTCTTGTTGCGGCGTCTGCTCTCGGACAGGTGGAGACTGTGAAATATCTTTTGCACTCCGGTGCTGATATTGAGTCTCGCGACGCTTTTGGCTCAACATCACTTTTCGTAGCTGCTTTGTTCGGGCACGAGGAGACAACGAAAGTTCTATTAGAGAATGACGCCGATGTTGCAACCGTCAACTTTCAAGGTACAAACCTGAACGGTGCTCTTCAACTAGACTGGGACGTTACCAACGGAATAGCCACATTGATCGGGTTGTCACTAGAGAAAGAAGAACTCAAGAAAGCACGGGCGAAAATCAAAGAACTGATAGAAGCTCGGCAGGACGTACAAAACAGTGCCGACTAACAGAAGCAAGAATCGACTTGTCGCGTTAAGCGTCTTCGATCGTTGGTAGCCATGAACCTCTGGCTAAGCGTTATTGTTATTGTTTTAGTAGCAATAGTTGCAATTGGAGTAATTGTTGTACTCAAACGGGAATCCCGTCAGCTTGCAGACCGATTACACGAGCTCGAACAAACCCAAACACGTACGCTAGACGAGCGGTTTTCGGGAAATCTACACCAAACAGTCTCCCATCTACAGGGAGTTCAACAATCGCTCGGTCAGATTCTCGAGTCGCAACGTAGCATTCAAGATCTTTCGCAAGGCCTGCAAACGCTGAACGACCTCATGACCAACAAACAAGCGCGTGGTCATGTCGGCGAGACTCAATTGAAAGATATCGTCAAAGACGCTTTACCAGCTGACTTTTACGACTTTCAAGTGACGCTGGAGAACACCAAACGTGAGTCTTCTACAAGAGTGGACTGTTTGTTAAAGATGCCCGAACCGTCCGGACACTTAGCGGTAGACTCGAAATTTCCATTGGAGAGTTTCATCGCGTATCGTCAAGCGACCGACGAGACTAGTCAGAAACAAGCAAAAAAAGAACTGTTGGTGAGTCTGCGACGACATCTGCGGGACATAAGCGAAAAGTACATTATTGAGGGGACGACCGCCGACTGTGCACTGATGTTTCTACCGTCGGAGGCCGTGTACTCAATGATCCACGCGGAACTTCCTGAGATTGTGCAGGAGTCGCAAAAATATCGCGTGTACATCGTGAGCCCTTCGACTATGATGGCTACTGTAGTTACCCTGCGTTCCATTTTTAGGGATGTCGATATTCGCAAACGGGCAGATGACATTCGAACGCGGCTGGGCATCATTGCCGAAGACGTGAATCGATTCAACGAACGTCTCACGAAGCTAGGTCAACACTTCGACCAAACGCAAAGAGACTTGAATGAATTGAATACGTCGGGGAAGAAGATAGTAGCCTCAATCACGAAGGTACAAGACTTAGGCTAATGCAATCCAACTTTGAGTACTAGTTGTCCGAAATAGACACAGTCCGCTCGAGAGCATGGTAGTCCCGTTACTAACTACAATCACGTCTCGAATACACACATCAAACAGTACTTCTTACTAACCACATGACTGCGAAGACCATGGAAGAACTCACGAGTTTGTGTAAACGTCGAGGGTTTATTTTCCAATCAAGCGAACTCTATGGTGGTCTCCAAGGTATTTATGACTACGGCCCACTCGGTGTTGAACTTAAAAACAATTTCAAGACTGCATGGTGGCAGTCAATGGTTTATGAGCGCGATGACGTCGAGGGCATTGATGCGTCAATTTTGACGCACCAGAAAGTACTTAAATATTCGGGTCACGAGTCGACGTTTACAGATCCACTCGTCGATTGTAAAGTTTGTAAACGACGCAGTCGTTTCGACTCTCTGTCTTCAGATAAGTGTCCGCATTGTGGATCCAAGGAACTCACAGAACCCAGACCTTTTAATCTTATGTTTAAGACTAATGTAGGACCCGTGGAGGACTCGAGTAGTTTTGCATATCTGCGTCCAGAGACCGCTCAACACATCTTCGCAAATTTCAAGAACATCATTGATGCCACGGCGCGCATTGTACCTTTCGGTATTGCTCAAATGGGTAAAGCTTTTCGCAATGAAATCACGCCACGAAACTTCATTTTTCGGGTGCGCGAACTTGAAATCATGGAACTAGAGTACTTTGTACAACCGGGTACCGATGAGGACTGGCATCGTCGTTGGGTCGAGGAAAGACTAAACTGGTGGGAAGCACAAGGAGTCGCGCGGGATCGATTGTCTCTTTACGAAGTACCGGAAACGGAATTATCGCACTATTCCAAAGCAACGATCGACCTCATGTACCCGTTCCCACATGGCGTGGAAGAGCTCGAGGGTATCGCGAACCGTACCGACTTTGACTTAGGTTCACATACAAAACAACAAAGTGAGCTCAACATTCAAGCCAAAGTGGAACACAACCCAGACTCTACCACGCGTTTGGCCTTGCACGATCGAAACAACAATAGCTGGTTTGTACCTTACGTAATAGAACCGTCCGCGGGTGTAGACAGAGGAATTCTCGCCGTCCTGAACGAAGCCTACGAAATTGAACAACTAGACAATGGTTCTGAGCGAACGGTGCTGAGATTACGACCACATTTATCGCCGATCAAAGTAGCGGTGATACCATTGAAGAAAAATCACGAGGGTATCGTGGAGCAGGCTCGCAATATCGTCCGACGACTACAGAAGTTAAAACTGGGTCGAATGTTCTTTGAAAACACCGGCAACATTGGTAAGAGTTATCGGAAACATGATGAGGCGGGTACCCCGCTCTGCGTGACTGTGGATTTTGAAACCTTGGAAGACAATACAGTTACCGTAAGGGACCGGGATACCATGTTGCAACAGCGCGTAACCATAGAAGAGTTAGGTTCGTTTGTAACGGATGTCGTTCTCACCAGCAGTTAGTTAACTATCGAATGACTCGTTCGGCCACGTCTAAACGATAAGGATCGTCAACTCCACTGAGCCGTATTGAACCTAAATCTCTGCAAACGGTAAGAATCTGACTCCTTCGCAGAGTGGCGTATTCACATTGCCGGGATGCACCACAAAACCTTCTGACGTCACCTGGGGTAGATCGTGTTGAAACTTTGTAATGCTAGAAGCCATAGCACGGCGGGGCGTGGAGGACAATTTCACTTCGATTGGTATCAATCGGGACCTGGCTTCGACGATAAAATCAACCTCAGCTCCAGCTGTAGTTCGCCAGAAATACACACTCGGCGAGCCACCTCGGTGTGTATAGGTTCTCACTATTTCCGAAAGGACGGCCGTTTTCAAAATCGCTCCTCCCATCGGTCCAGCAAGTGCGTGTTCTGGATCTTTCAATCCGGTTAAGTGACATAACGTACCTACATCCGTGAAGTAAATCTTTGGAGTTTTCACGAGTCGCTTCCCAACGTTAGCATGGTAGGGACGTAGGAGAGTGACTTGATAACTTGCTTCGAGTACAGAAATCCAAGCTTTTATTGAATTCACAGCGACTCCTAGGTCACGAGCGATGCTAGTCAAATTCAACAATTGACCGCTTCGAGCGGCTAGAGTGCGAAGAAATATTTGAAATTGGGTTAGGTCGCCGATCTGTCTTAAAGAACGAACATCACGTTCTAAATAGGTTTGGATGTAACTCGAATACCAGAGTGCGAAGTCTCGATCGGGGTGTGTAGTCGGTTCTGGATACCCTCCTCTCAGTAAAACTTTCCACAAAGTGTGTGGGTCGTACGGGGTTTGAGTGGAGTCTCTAACCGAGTCATTTTGTTCCCAGCGGAGCGGGCGATTTGGTTCGCCTGCGATCTCTCGACGCGATAACGGTAACAAGCGAAGAACAGCTACACGCCCAGCGAGCGACTCGGAAACTCTGTCGGACAGTAGGATGTTTTGCGATCCGGAGAGCAGGTACTGTCCTACTGCGCTTCTTATTTCGATTACGGTTTAACGTTACCGGACTTTCGTTCTTTAAATCGAACTCCAACAAGAATGGCTGTCCGAGGACGTACTAAGATTTTGGATAAGGAATTTCAGAACGTACTCGGACGACTTCTATCGATTCGGATTCGACGAGTTTGAGAAATATTGTTAGCGAGTTCGGGACGGAATATATTTGGTCGTGCGCTCAGGTTACCCACCATTCCTGTCGCGCAAGAACCCTCGGAGCTGTTCAGACATTTTTGGATTGCGTAATTTGCGTAATGCCGTAGCTTCGACTTTTCTGACCTGTTCTTTTGTGACGTTGAGCGACTCTTTAATTTCCTCTAAGGAATACTCGCGCGCTAAACCGACTCCAAAGCGCATTCTGAGAATCTCAGCTTCCTCGGAGCTAAGTTCTGTGAGAAGTTCGGTAACGATGTCGTGCAGGTTTGCTGTCGTGGCATTTTCGGCTGGTCCAATCGCATTTGGATCGTCTAGAATATCGCCGATGGAATTTTCGCTGTCTTGCTGGACCGGTGCATCTATGGAGATTGGCTCCACGCAGACGCGCTGAATTTGGTGAATTTTCTTGTGGCTTATTGAAGATTTGTCGCTAAGTTCCGCTATAGTCGGTTCACGACCTAATTCTTGCACTAATTGTCGATGAGTTTTATTCAGTCGTTTCATAGTCTCGACGAGATGCGCGGGGATTCTTATCGTTTGTGCGTTTTCAGCAATGCAGCGAGAAACCCCTTGTCTGATCCACCATGTCGCATAGGTGGCGAACTTATAACCAAGTCGGTAGTCGTATTTTTCGACAGCTTTCAACAACCCGATATTTCCTTCTTGAATCAAATCTAAAAGGTACAGTCCTCGATTGGACAGTTTTCTAGCAATGGAAATTACGAGTCTTAAGTTTGCTCGAACCAAGTCTTGTCTTGCGTCCGCAGCTTTCCTTTCGCCCAATTTCATCTGCTCAATGATTTCATTCAATTCGCGTCGAGAGATACCTACCTTTTTTAGTAAGTTGTTGATGTATTTTTGTGACTTTGCTATATCGCCACGTAGTTCACGTAACTCGGAGCTCCAAGGCTCGGTAGACTTGGTTTCTTGATTCAACCATTGCGCATCGGACAACGTTTGAATCACAAGTCTTGATTTGGGCATTCCGCTAGACAGACATAATTGGAAAATTCTGCGCTCGTGTTTTTGTACTTTTCTTTGCAACGTGTGCGGTAAAGAGTGCAGTTCCTTACGAAACTCGGGTACCAACTTAAAGCGCGCGTATGTGTTACAGAGACGCTTTTGCGCCCCTAGGTACCTTCTCGATGACTTTCCGTCTTGACGAATCGCTCTTTTGAAATTTCCATAGACTCGTTTGAGTTCTGTAAAACGCTCTTGTGCAACCTTGGGATCGATGATGTCGTTTCTTGTCCCATTTGATTGTTGAGTAGAGTTGGAATTAGCGGTTTTCGCCGGTATCACAGTGCGTACTGGGTCGAGAAACCCATACACAACACTTTTGAGTCTATGTTCCCGTCGTGCTTTTCCGTGCTTAGTGAGCAAGCGTTCTACGACGCCTGGAAATCGCGCGGCGGCAACTGCTTCTTCTCGCAAACCTTCCTCATATCGCATTGCAATTTCAATCTCTTCGTCACGCGAAAGTAACTTACTCTGTCGTAAGCCGCGTAAATAGCTGTATGAGAGACTTGTACTTTCGCCATTACGCGTTTCACGTACATTGATTCCTACGGCATTTGCATCCGTTTCAAAATCCGACCCATTCGTCCTGGATGATTCTTGAGAAACTTCAAAATCTTCACGGAGTCCGTGAATAGGAATTTCTAGACTACACAACAAGCGTATAACGTTGTCTAGTAAATTCTCACGAGGGGAATCATCGTCAAGATATTCGGTGATTTCGTCGACGGTCAGGTAACCTTGTTCCTGACCTATGTCGATCAAATCCTTGATTTGGATTTGCCTTGACTCAGTGTGTGATGTCTGCATATTCGTTCTCTGCTTATTGCAGTTGCGAAAATATTCACGAGACGTTTGTCGAGCGACAAAATCGATGCGTCTGTAAATTGAGACACAATAATTTAAAAAAAGTTCTTTTTTGGGTTCAGTAATACCCAGTACTGAAATGTTGAGGAGTTCTTTCACCTTGAATGTAGGTTTGTGAACGACGTGTGGGGAAACATACAATTTAGAGGACAACAGTACCTCCACTTTTAGAGATTTAGAGTACTTGGAAGAAAAACCGTCGATCGAACCGCTCGTTCGTGCAATAGCGCGCCTAGAAGAGGGAATGGAGCGTTACCTGTCGAGTACTAAAGATACTCAATTGCGGGATGGCCTGATACAACGATTCGAATTCACCTAAGAGGCCTCTCACAGAACTTTGAAGCGATATCTCGAGTATGCCTCACCGAACCCTGCTGAGATTGATGAGATGACGTTTCAAGATCTCATTCGAACAGCAAATGAACGAGGCTTGTTGCTACGGGATTGGTCAGACTGGCGCTTTTTTCGTGACATGCGTTCCAAGACGAGCCATACGTACGACGAAGCTACTGCAGTTCAAGTCGTCGAGGATTTACCGGTCTTTATCGAAGAAGTCATTCATTTACGCAACAAATTGCAGGAACATCTCTCGTGAAGCAAATGAGCGAAACTGTCGATCTAAAACCGGATCAATTGTTCCTCGTGAAATCGATTTTGAATCGGTACGTACCTAACCGAGACGTGGTGGCATTTGGATCGCGGGCGACTTGGACGGCAAAAGAATATTCTGATCTTGATCTTGCGATACTGGGTCAGGAACCTCTGTCGGGAAGGATCACTGCTTCTCTACGTGAAGAGTTCGTTGAGTCGGCGTTACCGTTCAAGGTCGATATTGTCGAGTGGGCGAGGGTTAACGACGAGTTTCGTGCTATCATTCTTCGCGACGGAGTGGAACTCAACGCTAATGATGCAGTTTAAACCGCTAACGGTTAGACATATTAAGCGGAAGCCCACATAAAATATTTGAGCAAGTCAGGGGCCCATAGCTCAGTTGGTTAGAGCAGTGGACTCATCAAATGGTGCGTTCAATGTGAAAGCGTTGAATAGAACGGGATGAATTCAGGGAAACCTAAGACGATTAAGTCATCGTTAAGGCAACCTTGAGCCAAACCAACGATACATCGTTGGGAGGTGCAGAGACTACCTGAGAACTGATCGCAGTTCGCGCGGTCGAGAGTTCTTAATGACAGGCTTGAGCGTCCCGCGCCCTCACCAGCATGTGCTGTCGGGCGATGAGATAGTCCACGCCACTGGAAACAGTGGGTGTCTAGATTCTTCTAGATCGTGAATCCATAGGTCCCAGGTTCGAGTCCTGGTGGGCCCACCAACCTCGCACTTCCTAGTCTTTGATTAGCGGAGTCAAACACTCTCACTCAATTCGTGCAATCGCTATAAATCGGTCGAAATCGAACTTGACTTGACCGGTAGCAAAGAGTGGCCTTATCCGTTCCAATCCGTAAGACGAGACTTTAGATGTCGCAGAGCTTTTGCTTCGATTTGACGAATGCGCTCTCGAGTGATATTGAACACTCTACCGACTTCTTCGAGTGTATACTCTGTGTTCTGACCGATACCAAATCGCATCCTTAGAACTTTCGCTTCGCGGGAACTAAGTTCGCCCAAGCGTTCGTGAATGACGTCCCTCAACCCTCGAGATTCTGCTTGATCCATTGGCGTAGATTCATACGGGTCTTTGAGAAAATCACCTAAACTAGCGTCGTCGTCTTCACCTATCGGAGCATCTGTAGATGCTGGTTGGATACTGATTCCTTGAATATGTCGAATCTTATCAAGAATTAATTCCATTCTTGCAGATAGTTCATCGACCGTGGGCTCGCGTCCTAGTTCTTGTGACAACTGTCTATGGATGCGGTTATGCTTGTTAACCAAATCAAACATGTGAACCGGTATTCGAATAGTCCGAGATTGATCCGAAATCGAGCGCGTAATTGCTTGTCGAATCCACCACGTGGCATATGTCGAAAATTTATACCCACGGCGGTATTCAAACTTGTCGACGGCTTTCATCAACCCAATATTGCCTTCTTGGATTAAGTCGAGAAAGTGGAGACCACGATTGTTGTATTTTTTGGCGATCGAAATCACTAAACGCAGATTCGCTTTAACCATTTGGCGTTTTGCGCTTTCCATCTTGCGCTGGCCTTTGGTAATTCGACTATCAATGTCCTTAAGGGTCGAGTACTTTTTCACACCACTATCGTTAAGAATTGCATTGACGCGTCGTTGATGGCGAAATATCTCTGTTTTCTTTATCAGTAAACCACTACTGTAAAGATAGTCTCCCCGAATGTGGTGGCGCATGTCAGTTATAGTACCTGGCGGCGAGACTCGTACCAGTTCTTTGAAAATTTCTCTCGGCATTCCGCTCTCCCTTACGCAAATCTGAAAGAGCAGCTTTATTCGCCGGCGGACTTCCGCCATAGCATTAAGTGGTTGGCCGAGCAGCTCTTCATGTGCTTCAGGTGTTAGTTTGAATCGGGAGAAGCAGTCAATCAACTTTTCATGGGATGCCGCCAATTCTGCTTGTTCAGATTTATTCAACCGGCTGGGGCGTTTGTTTTTGGTAATCCGTTCAACGACCTTCTTGTGTCTTTCGTTGACTTTGCGTAGAGCTTCGAAGCGAGTTTGGGCGATCTCGGGATCCGGCCCCCGAGTACGTGGTGTAGTCTGTTGCGGAGGCTTTTTAGTCGCGTCGATTTGTACTGGATTCTGAATTTCGGCATCAGGATCTAGGTAGCCGACTAGTAAGTCGCTTAGCTTCTTCTTTTTATTGGTGTTGTCATATTGTTCGATTAACCAATCGACCGTACCGGGGAATTCTGCAACGGCTTTGAGAATGTCTCGCATACCTTCTTCGATCTCGCGCGCAATTTTGATCTCATCGTCTCGCGTGAGTAACTCAACTCCCCCCATTTCGCGCAAGTACATGCGTGCGGGATCGGTTGTTCGGCGCGCCTCGGAAGTGACCGCGGCTAGAGCGATCGCAGCTTCGTCAGCGGCAACATCGTCCGATGAGTTTTCGGTCGTGGTGAACAGATTTTCTCCGTCGGGAGCAGCTTCATCGACGCTAATCCCGAGGTCCATCAGGTTATGTATGATGTCATCGATCTCGTCTTCGTCGCGGTCATTACTTAACACGTCGTGAATATCTGCGATAACCAAGTAGCCTTGGTCGCGCCCGCGTTCAATGAGTTCTTCGATGGGACTCTGTTCGGTATCGGTATTTGGGTTGGGCATTACTACCTCTATAGATGAAACATTAATTAATGTGAAACAATCAAGTTGCTAACATTGCAAATGCATAAATTAAACATCGCGCCGGGCAATCTCCCGCTTAAATCGAAAGATTAAGGTATCGATCGCATTCAAGAGTGGGTCCCGGAGACCAGTGTCTTGTAATCCAGGTGGCGCACTCTCTGCAACTTGCACTAAATATCTGTGTTCTGGTGAATCATTCTCGTAGGATGCGAGCAGTTGCGCGAAGTTATTCAACTCGTTCTCACGAATTCGCAGAATCGCGTCGAATATCAGTGACTCGTTTTGTAATTCGGAAATCGACTTCATTGACTTCTGCGAAATAAGAGGCACGACATCCATGTTGTATACGAGATTTCTTAGGGTATTCCGTTCCCCGACTTTCAATCGATCGTTCTTCCGATCTGTAGATTTGTTATTTTGAGAACTCAATTCTCTTGAAGTTCGCGACCCGACCGAAGGGTTGTTACGGCGGCCAAGACTTGGGATGTCGTGCCCGACGATGTCCTGTAATTTCCGAAACATGAAGTCTCGATACAGCTCGTATGGAATTTCATCGATAACAGTTCGCGCACGCTCCACGAACGCAGACTTACCTTCCGGGTCGTTGATGTCGTATTGCGCTTGTAATTCATTGAAGAAATACGCGGAAGAATTTGGTGCCCTTTCCACGAGATCGTGGAACTGATCCACTCCATGGGTACGAATATAAGAGTCTGGGTCATCACCCTTGGGTAACCGTACAACTCGAATTCGTTGGCCTTTTTTCAAAAGTGAATACCCATGTTCTAAAGCGCGCCAAGTTGCTGTAGCTCCCGCATCGTCGCCATCAAAACACAGGACATATTCCGAACAATACTTGAGCATGAGCTGTAATTGCTGAAGAGTAAGTGCGGTACCGAGAGGTGCGACGACGTTCTCGATTCCGTGTTGAGCCAACGCGATTACGTCCATGTATCCTTCGACGACAATCAGGCTACTTAACGAAGCGTTCGAACGCCAGGCTTCATAAATTCCGTAAAGGCACTTACTCTTGTTATATACCAACGATTGCGGTGAGTTCATGTATTTAGGTGCTTGGTCCGTAGAAACTACACGACCGCCAAATGCTATGGTTCGACCACGCATGTCGCGGATAGGAAACATTACCCGATCACGAAATTTGTCGTAGGACTTTCCTTTGTCACTTTGAGTGACTAGTCCACAGTCGAGTAGTACTTGTTCGTCCACTCGTGCCAGCGCTAAACTAATGGAGTCAAAGGCATTAGGAGCGTAGCCTAGCGCGAATTTCTCGATGATCTCTTGTTGAATGCCGCGAGACTCAAGGTACTTTAAACCTGCAGAACTGTCGGTTAAAGCTTTCTGGTAATAGTCTGCTGCGGCTTCTAATGTACTATACAGGAGTCGAAATTTGTTGAGCTCTTTAGGCGTATAACGTGATTGCTTCCCGTCAGGAGGGAGTGGTATTCCGACGAGATCGGCTAGCATTTTTACTGCCTCCGGAAACTTGAGCCCTTTTTGGTGCATGACAAAGTCAATCATCGAACCATGTGCTCCGCAACCATAACAATGGTAGGTTTGATCAACCGGATACACGTGGAACGAAGGAGTTTTCTCTTGATGAAACGGGCACTTACCTTTGTAACTCTTCCCGCTTGGGACCAATTCAACAGAGTCTCCTATCAGACTCACAGCGTCAATTCGACCCATGAGCTCGGTTATGAATTGTGGTGTGAAACTCGTCATACTCCTTCTAGTTCGTACTCAGACGCGCTTTTACAATCTCGCTCACTAGAGCCATGTCTGCCTGTCCACTTAAAGATTGTGTCAAGTGTCCCATGACTCTGCCTATGTGTTGCATCGAATCAGCCTGTAAAGTCGCGCATACTTGATCAACCGCTTCACTGACTTCTGCCTCGGTGAGTTGTTTGGGCAAAAATTCTTGGATGACGCCAATTTCATACTCTTCCTGTGTCGCAAGGTCTGGTCGACCTCCATCGCGATATTGAGTCGCGGAAGAAGCACGTTGCTTTTGCATGCGTACCAAGACTCGATGTAGCTCTAGGTCTGTCAGTGCTTTTCGCGAATCGATTTCAGCTTGTTTAATCTCTGCATTAATTAAGCGCAATATCGCCAAGCGCGCTTTATCTCGAGCGCGCATGGTCGTGCGGGTGTCATCACTGATACGTAGTTTTAGCTCTGAATCCATAAGTGGACTCGGTCGTTAGTGTAATTTGTTGGTGAGAAGACGCTTAGTGCAGTCTTTCGAACTTTCTTGCTTCTCGATAGAGCTTTTTGAGGTGCCTCTTTACCGCGGCCGCGTTTTTTCGTTTACGAACAGCTGTCGGTTTTTCGTAATACTCGCGACGGCGCGCTTCAGATAGTACGCCGGACTTTTCACAAGCGCGCTTGAAGCGTCGCAACGCTACATCAAAATGTTCGTTTTCTCGGACGGTTACAGAGGGCATGCAGTGTTCTCAATTTCGGGAAACGAATTTTACCCCGATTTTGGGTAAATTTATACAAAAAGTTGTAAAAATGACCACATCAAACAACGAGTTACTCTAATATAGATAGGGTCATTTTCAAAGAAATCAATCGAACACTCACTAAAATTCGGTGTCGTCGCATGAATCAACTCGCTTGATCGGTAAAACCCGCATCTTTCAGAGTCCCTTGCAATTTTGGGTATGTCCCTCTCCTGCGACCAGTCTATCAATGCACCATAAGTAACGGGTCGACGAACCATTAGTTTTTTTTGACTCCCATAGGAAACCTCGAACGATGACAAAACCCACGGAATTTTCACGTAAATACGAAGAATTTAAGGCTCGGAATTTGTCTCTCAACCTTGTGCGTGGTAAGCCAGGGAGTGATCAGATACAGCTGAGCAATGATCTCGACGGTGTTCTGGAAGGAGACTACTTGTCGATAGACGGTACCGACACGAGAAATTACGGCGGTTTAAGAGGTATACCTGAAGCAAGAGAATTGGGAGCTTCGCTACTTGGTGTTCCCTCAGAAAGAGTGATTGCTGGCGGCAACTCTAGCTTGCATTTGATGTATGTGGCTTTGGAATTATTAGCACATCGTGGATTAGCAGGTCCGCCGCTTCGACGAAATTCGAACGCCTGCGCGATCTGTCCCGTTCCAGGTTATGATCGGCATTTTTCAATGACGGAGTATCTAGGCTTTAAGATGTTGAACGTGCCCATGGACGCATCGGGACCCGACATGGACGCAATTGAAGCATTGGTCCAAAGTGACATTAACACTAGCGTGCTCTGGTGCGTACCTAGGCACTCAAACCCCACCGGTTGCACATATAGCGACGAGACTGTAGCTCGTATAGCCGCGTTGCCGAATTTTCGTCGCGGACAACCCGAGAATCCCTTCTACGTATTGTGGGACAATGCGTATGCAGTCCATGATTTCAAAGAACCGGCACCGAAATTAGCGAATCTTGACGAGCTAGCGATGGCTCATGGTACAGAGGATAGGATTGTGCAGTTCGCCTCGACTTCAAAAATCACTTTCGCCGGTGCAGGAGTGGGATTCATCGGCTCTTCCTCAAAGCTATTAGCTGACTTTGAACGCCACCTAGGGATGCGCACAGTGGGATTTGACAAAGTAAATCAGCTCCGTCAGGCACGATTTTTGCAGAACGGTAAGGGTCTGACTGCACACATGAAGAAACAGGCTGCTATCATAGGACCAAAGTTTGAGGTCGCACAACGAGTGTTAGTTCATGAACTGGGTAATTTAGATCCTCAAGTAGCTTCTTGGACTGAGCCTACAGGCGGCTACTTCATTTCGCTTGACGTACGATGTGGGAGTGCAAAGAAAGTTGTCGACGTTGCCAAGGACGCAGGTCTGGCGTTGACACCTGCGGGAGCTACGTTCCCCTATGGTAGGGATCCTAATGACGCGAACATTCGCATTGCGCCTACATATGCTAATGTTGATGAGGTACAGACGGCGATCGAATTGCTCGCCACTTGTGTCAGAATGGTGCATGCTTCTACGTAGTTACCGACCATATGCGAGACAACCAGTACGGGCGTACCTAAGTGGTAAGTAGTACGCGTATCGGGATCGTGCAATTGTGTTCGCAAGATGACGTTGCACAGAATCTACAAGCCGCTGAGAATCTAGTAGCGGACGCAGTCACTGAGGGCGCGGAAGTTGTTTTTATACCCGAAGCTTTCGCGTACATTGGATCAGATGAAGGACAAATCCCACTTGCTGAGACGTTCACTAGCCCAGGTCCCATTCTTTCCTCTTGCGTGAACCTAGCTCATACGCATGGTGTGCATCTAATTGCGGGTGGTTTTCCTGAAAGAGCTACCTCCGACAAAATTTACAACACTTGCTTCCACGTTACTCCAGCGGGCGACATCCAAGCTAGATATCGCAAGATTCATCTCTTTGATGTTGATCTCGAGGATGGCACGAAATTGCAAGAGTCTCGCACGACAGCTCCCGGGCAGCAGCTGATAACAACAGAACTGCCCTTTGGCACTCTAGGATTGAGTGTGTGTTACGACCTGCGTTTCCCGCGTTTATATCAATCCTTGGTTGATGCCGGTGCAGTCGCAGTGACTGTTCCTGCGGCCTTTACAGCGTACACTGGACAGGCACACTGGCATGTACTCTTACGGGCTCGTGCGATCGAATGCCAAGCCTATTTCATTGCCCCAGCTCAGGTTGGCGATCATGGTTACCCAGATCGACAATCGTTTGGACATGCATTAGTGGTCGATCCCTGGGGAACGATCGTGGCAGAATGTTCGACGGATGAACCTAGCGTTGCTGTCGCGGAAATCAACCCGTCAGAAGTTTCGCGAATCCGATCTCAACTACCTAGTCTCGAACACCAACGAGAATTTCAATGAAGGAAGGCGTATCAGTACGTAATACCGCACTAATCCTTATAGCATGTGTAGTAGTTTTAGCTGGTCTCAAACTTGCGCATCAAGTCGTGGTACCGTTCATGTTGGCCGTATTCATAGCAACGATAGCCAGTACGCCGATTCAATGGCTGACGCGGCGGAAGTGTCCGCATTGGCTAGCTGTGATAGCAGTGCTGTTAGTCTTGGTAGTTGTTCTTTTCGGATTGGGGTTGGTTTTCATCCAAGTTGTGAACGAGTTTCAGGGAGAGCAAACTCGTTATCAAAATCAAATTAGAGATTTAACAGAAAACACCATTGACCCAATCATAAATACTCTGTTTCCCGAATCGGATTTAAACTTTTCCGCTATTCTAGATCCCAGCCGTGTCATCCCCCTAGCAAGCCAAGCTCTGCAGAGTATCGGTCAACTTCTTTCCAACACGTTTCTCATATTTTTGACAGTGTTGTTTATCCTTGCCGAGGGAAAACAGTTGCCAAGAAAACTTCGAGGTGTGCTATTGGAACACAAAATGGATGTTCAATGGCTCGACCAGTTTGGCGAGAATCTCAATCGTTATATCGCGGTCAAAACTTGTACGAGTCTACTCACGGGAGTTTGCGTCACTGTATTACTTCTCGTTGTAGGTGTTGATTTTGCGATACTATGGGGCTTGCTGGCATTTATGTTGAATTACATACCAAATATTGGTAGTGCAATTGCCGCAGCTCCAGCCGTCTTAGTTACGGCCGTAACATTAGGTGTCGGAACTGCGGCGATCGTACTTGGGGGCTATATTGGAATCAATGTTGGAATCGGTGCGGGGATCGAGCCGCGCTTTCTTGGTCGAACGTTGGGTCTGTCGACGTTGGTCGTGTTCCTGTCATTGATTTTCTGGGGCTGGATGTTTGGTCCGGTGGGTATGTTGCTGTCGGTTCCGTTGACGATGACGGCAAAACTTGCCTTTGAGGCACACGAGTCAACTGCTTGGATCGCACATTTACTAGAGCCTAACCGATCAGTGCCAGAACCCTCGGTGCTAGAATGAGAAACCCCGTTTAGAGAGTCAAAATCTACTCCTAGTATGTTTTTTCCAATCTACGATCACAATCCTGTAGATCGAAAACCGATCGTTACCTATGCCCTCATCGGCACAAATCTCGCAGTATGGATTTTTGGTCAGGGAGCAAGGATGGTTACTGGCCTCTATGAATACTCTTTATGTTATTTTGCTCTGATTAGCGGCAATTTGTTAGGGCAGTTTCCGAGTGGATCATGGATTTCATTGAGTGGTGGCTATTGTCCTGTTGACGGACCACCCAGGTTTTATACGTTGATTACGCATATGTTTATGCACGGTGGGTGGTTACACATCATTGGAAACATGTGGTATCTTTGGATATTTGGGGATAACATCGAAAACGCACTCGGTCGATTTCGTTTTCTGATCTTTTACTTGATTTGTGGCCTCGCTGCGGCAGTTGCACAAATGGCTACTGATTTCAATAGCGTGATACCGATGGTTGGTGCTTCGGGTGCAATAAGTGGGGTTTTAGGAGCGTATATCTTGCTGCATCCGCGATCGAGAATTAAAGTTCTTATATTTTTCTTTATGATTATCGAAGTACCTGCCGTAATCGTCCTTGGTTTTTATTTCGCGCTACAGGTACTCAACGGTTTGTATGGGGTAGAAGAAGGAATTGCCTATTGGGCACACATAGGTGGTTTTGTTGCCGGTCTCGCGCTGGTCAAGCTAATGAAGAAAAAGGAACAAACCTTTGTACTACGTCAATAAACATGATCCGCTTACCTCTGGTTGTAGTGTCCAACACATGTCATCTTTTGCTCCTTTAATATAGGAAAGTCAGGTATAAACTGAATCAAGTAATTCGCGCAATGAATAATGACAATAAGTTTGTTTGGTTGATTAGACACGGAAAGTCCGCTTGGCCGGCTGGAACTCCCGATATGGAACGACCGCTCAGTCAGCGCGGACGTCGAGATGGTGCGATAATGGCGGAGGTTCTTGCCACCTCGGAACATACCCCACAACAGTTTTATATGAGTGACTCTGAACGGACACGACAAACAACTGAACTACTTAATGATGCACTAAAACGACCAATCACATCAACCCACGAACTTTACACTGGGTCTCACCGCGAAGTAGAAAAAATCCTGAGAGGTCATTGTCTTGTGTCGCGGTTGTATCTCATTTACCGACAATCGAATCTTGTATCCGTGCGACTAACGATTGGCCTGAAGAACATGCTTTTCCCACACTGGCCGCTGTGTGTTATGAGCAGGGTGGAGAATGGGAAGAGTTCAAATTCGCAGCCGTGAAATTGCGGCAGTTTTTCATGCCACGCATGTTTCGTGATGCCGCGACCTAATTTAGGTACCTATCTGACAGTTATCATTTAACTTAACCGCCCAACAGGACTTGCTGATGTTAACCCTATTAATTCTTGTAGTCTCAATTTTGACCCTATTTTTCATCTATCGTATTTGGGACGAGCTACCGGATATGATCATGTCGATGAAGGAACAAAATAGAGAACTTACGAAGATTCGCGAGATTCTCGAAAACGCGTCCGACTCCAACTCATGAATTGGTTGGCACTTGAATTCACTGTGCTCGTTTTTCTGGATTTAAGCGATGAGAAAGAGTACTAGTGGAAACATTAAGACGAACGCGCAAACCAAGTACACTGTGACATTAAAAATGTCATTTTGAACGGGTTCTTTAGCTAGCTTCAACCTCGAGCCGAACAAAACCCACACTAAGCCACTCAAGATTACCGCACCTACTAGGGAAAAGACCAACGCCGCCACTTTCTCTATTCCTCTTCACCTGATTGGTGCTCCGAGTCTGCGATTTCTTCGCACCAATGTAGATATTCCAACCAAGTCTTTTCGATATGGGAGTAGTCTCTTTCAACAGGACCACTCGTTCTCTTGTCAGTTTTGACCGCACTTTGGACTTGTACCGCAATCTGCGTGACGTCTTCCCTTTTTAGCGATGTTTTAAACATGTCGATGGCAGCACCGCCTTTGTGTCCCAAAGGTTTAGTAATGGGTACCGAACCAAGTGTTGCTTCAAGCAAACTAGCGATGTCGCCGTCACAGACTCGAAGAGTTTGTTCGATCAACCAACGAGTGAGCACCGAGGGATGATCACAAATCTTTTTATATTCGTCCCATTCCATGATTGGTGTTCATCTAAATTACGAAAGCTTTAGCGTCTCTCCGGTTAGTAATTCGTACGCTTCTAAGTATCGTTGCATCGTACCCTCTACGACGTGTCCAGGCAACTCAGGCCCCGGAGGCTTTTTGTCCCACGCTCCTTCGCTCACCACGGTTTCCAAGTAGTTTCTAACGATTTGTTTATCGAAACTACTCTGTTCTCGACCAGGCTCCCAATCGTCGGCTGGCCAAAATCTTGAACTGTCCGGAGTGAAGATTTCATCGATCAAGATAGGTTCCGAATTATCTTCGAGAATTCCAAATTCGAATTTCGTATCGGCCAATATGATCCCTTTACCGCGGGCGTATTCACTAGCTCGAGAGTAGAGATCAAGAGTCTTCGTTTGGAGCCATTCCATAGTTTCTAAACCCACCAGGCTCACACCTTGTTCAAAGCTAATATTTTCATCGTGATCTCCAGCTTCAGCTTTGGTTGAAGGTGTAAAAATTGGTTTAGCTAAACGATCGCTGTTTTCGATACTTGGAGGTAGTTCGATCCCACAAACAGCACCAGTTTGTACATATTCTTTGAAGCCACTACCAGTGAGATATCCTCGCGCAATGCATTCGACTGGAATGACCTCAGTTCGACGACAGAGCATCATCCGGTCTTGCAAAACAGTCCGCTCGGAAGCGGACAGACCCGGTACGTCGGCGGGATCAGTACTGATCAGATGGTGATCGACAGTATCAGCAAAAAACTCGAACCAAAATTTCGAAATTTGGGTAAGAACTCGACCCTTACCCGGTAAACCTGTAGCTAATACAACATCGAAAGCGCTGATCCGGTCCGTGGCAACAATGAGTAGAGCTGTTTCGCGTTTCGTTAGTTCAACATCGTAAAGGTCTCGAACTTTCCCTTGTTTTCGGTTGGGCAAGTTCAAGTGGGTTTGAAGGACAGTCTCTACCATCAATAGACCAACGCGTAAGGGTAATCGAACACTGGTGAATCCCAAAAATCAAACGATATAGTATGCACAGGAAAATTCTTAAGTGTTCGAGAAATCGGCCCATAACTATTTAAAAGAGTGCCCTTCATTCGTATCCAGTTAGTTCCATGTATCCTCGTCCGACTATTGCATCCGCCTTCTTTACCTCGACGACCCCTTCCCAGTACCTAATGCTTGTGTCCACAACTTGGTTGTCAAATTTCGCGGCAATCAAGTAGCGAATATCCTCCAATTCTAAGGTCCACTCAACAGGGTATGATTTCCAGTATCGTTTCGGTGTGATCTTCCAGTTTTCTGAGGGAATGAGAGCGGTTCTCCCATCGGGTTCAATCCACATCGCGGTGGGCAGAGTTTTCACATCGTTGTCATCACCACGGAGTTCGAACACCACCAACTCGCGACCGTCATCGAAGTTGAGCGAAAACCAGTACCAACCTCGGTAAGGATCGCTGAGAATTTGACTACTCCACTCTCTGTCCAACCACGAGAAACCTGAAACCGCGAACTCCTCTCCATCGATCTCCAAAATTCCCTTAGTGGGTAATCGCGAGAACGTGTAATAGTAAGAAGCGTGATCTGGACTTTTTTGTGAATAACCGTTCTTGCCGTGTAGGATCATTGGTTTACCACGATCGATAGAGAGTGAGACTCGGTGTTCAGGAGTCCCTGCTGATAACACTAATGGGAAATAAGAAGACTCTTGCGAAGCTAACTCCCAATCTTCAATGAAGACTCGAAACGGTTGTATTTGCGCACCAGCAAGTTCTGGATGCTCCCGACTAAATCGTTCATTGTTCAAATGATTTTTTGCTTGAATGTCAGAAATCGCAAAGTGTCCCATATAAGCTTGTCCCGTACGCCACGGATTCGAAGAAACGTTGTTGGCAGCTAAGGCACGGCGAAAAATCGTAAATTGCACGCCAAATTCACGACCCTTTGGGTCGTCTAGGATCGCCGTAAGATACCACCATTCAAAAACGAAGTCGTCGTGTGATCCATGGTCAAGGGGAAAACTGAGTGTGTAGGTGCCGTTTACTTGTGCAAACGCTTCGGTATTGATGTTCGACCCCATCCAAGTGCTCAATTCTGTGGAAGAAGAGGGCGGACTACAGCCCCAACAAGTAAACCCCACAAAAAAGAGTGTCGCTAGAACCCTTAGCAGTTTTTTCCCGCGTTTCATTTCAACTTAGGACCTGCAAAAAACCAAGGTATTACTGATGCAAGTACCGCAGCACTCAAACCGAGTAAAAGAGGATATCCCAAGGTCAGTGGGGTAACATGCAAGCTTATCGTCCATTGAAAAGCGCGCGGGTTGACGAGTTCACACAATATCCAAGCAATTCCGATCCCTAGAGGTACAGACAGCAAACAACAGACAAACCCAAGTAACGATGATTGGGCAAACGCCTGCCGGAATAACTCTAGCCTAGAAAATCCCAGCGTGTTCAACAATCTATATTCGTCCCTCTTTGCACTTTGCATCGCAAGAGCTGAATTGAATAATCCGATTACAGCCACCGCTACGGTAATTAGTGCAATCAGGTTTGTCAGAGCAAACGTCCGGTCGAAAAATTGGACTGCTCGTTCTCGGATCTCTCTGTGGTTCAACACCGTCGCACTCGGATACGCCTCCTGTAGCTTTCGTTCAACGGCAGAAAAAGAATCAGGCTGTACGACTATCAACAAACGATCTCGTACTAGTTGACTAGAGAAAATTGGGTTAATTGGTAGCAGAACAACACGCGACACTTCTCCGTATGACTTAAATATGTGATTGATCGGAAGACGTATCGGAGTCATGCTGGGCAGTTTCAACACCAATTCGTCGCCAACTCTTGCTTGAAGTTGTGTCGCGACTTTTTCGTTTACATACACACCGACACGGTCTGTGTCGGATTCGTAGCCGTACCGACTAGCTTCAAATTCGTCAAGTGAAGTTGCTATCACATCCGTCTTGCCTATGGATAAATTGCCCTCTCCTCGGTAGTATTCACGCACTTCTTCCACACCTGTCCATTGTCTGATGATCGTTCGGTCTAGTTTGCTGGCCTCACGTATCTGAATTCCAGGAGGTAGTCGTGCATCCAGTAGTTCAACAAAGTCCGTACGAAGGCTACCGACCATTATGGTAATCCCTACTGCAGTAGCGATGGCGAGTGAGAAGGCGATAGTAGCAAACTTCGCTTGTTTTAGATGGTGCCACATCGCACGAACATTGATCCTAGAAATCAGACTCTTAGGCGTGTACCGAGGTAGGAGCGCATCAAGAAATCGGATAATCGCTGGTGTCAAGGCAATGATGTGCAAAACGCAGAGTGCGAGAACGGCTAGGTAAGCACCAACGAGCGTGGTAGTCATCCAAATTCCGAAACACAACGTCGCAACGGCTATTACAACCCCAAGTACAAGAACGAACCAAGAGACTCTGCGCACTTCGCGGGTGAGGGCAAGCATTACTCCGATCAGCGCGGTCGACATTCCAAGAACCAGTCCTTTGGACGTAGCGATTAGAAACGTAGTCTTGGGTACACTGCTAATGGGAGCGTTTTGTTGAAGAAACACAAATGCAAGCACCGCCGCAACGAGTGCTGAGACCAGCACTAAGGAGGTTGCTTCTAGTATTAACACAGATCGAATCTGAAGAACTGAAACTCCAATTGTCCGTAAGCGGTCGAACTCTTGTGCCCGACGTTCGATGCTACGTACCGTGGCTTCATAGACGATGAAACCTGAAACCAACACAGCTAGCATACCCAACAGTCCCATGTTGAACGCGATTGACCCTACGAATGTTTGAGTCGGTTGCCAAAAGTCCATGGATTCGATGTCGAAACCTGTTAACGAAATTTCTGGTCGGCTAAAGCCAAATCCCGTAGTGATTCCTGGGGAGAGATGTTCCATCCATTCCCATGCGGGTACTCGGTTGTACCGAAGCCAGGCTACATCAATTTCTCCCTTTCGATCGAGTAAATTTTGGGCCGTAGCAATGTCTGCGAGCAGGAATGTTTGCTGTCCAGATCGAAATTCCAACACTTTGATGTGGTCTGGAAATGATGTATTTACTATCTCATCACCGAACACGATAACAGAATCTTGAGTTACTAGTTGTGTCGACAATTTGGCGTCCCCAAGATCAAACGTCGCTTGCGAATCGCTTACCAAATCGATACCAATCAATGGAATAGCGCGCCCACCGATCTCAAGATTTCCTTCCAAGACCGGTACCATCCCGACTATTTCAGGTAGTTCGCCAGTTCGCCATCGTTCCCGAAATGTGAAATACGAACTCTCGCGATTGTCCGCAAATGGAACCACATAGTGGTACGAATACTGAGGTTGTCCCTCGTCAAACTCATGCACAAGAGTGTGGCTCGCCACATGTACTACAGTGATCGCAAACAGTGCGAGCACTAGATTTGCGAGTAAAGCTGTCAAGACTAAGGGGCGCGAAACTAAATCACGCCACTGGCTGCGAACGAGAAGTTTCAAGCTAATTGAATTGTGCTCGCAGCATATGCTCCAATGTCGTCGCTGTGCGTCGCGACCACAAGATTTGTACCCAATCGATCGTGCTCGTCCCAAAGCAACTTGAAGACTTCGGCAGAATTTTCTGCATCTAAGTTTCCAGTAGGTTCGTCGGCAAACAGGAACTGAGGTTCGTGCGCGACCGCTCTAGCGATTGCTGCTCTCTGCTGTTCACCTCCAGACAGTTGCGCTGGGAATGCATTCACATGAGATCTCAAACCTAGTTTGTGCAGACGATCGAGTGCCTGGTCTCGTAAGTGTCCTCGCTTTGTTAACGCTAGTGGCAACAGTACGTTTTCTTGGACTGTTAGTGTGGGTACGAGATTAAAAAATTGGTATACAAATCCGATATGATCTCTGCGAAATCGTAGTAGTTCGCGGGTATTTAAACGATTTAACGAAATTGGTACCGACGAGTCTTTGAGGTTTAGCTCAATCTCTCCCTTGTCTGGTTGGATTAAGCCAGCAATCAAGTTGAGAAGTGTGGTTTTACCAACTCCACTTGGTCCGCGGATTACTGTAGCTTGTTGAGGTTCAATTTTGAAGGAGACATCTTCAATTACCCAACGTTCTCCCTTACCGTCGGGAAACTTTTTACTCACACTCTGGACGTGAATTACCACTGATCGAGAAAGGGTTGCATCCCTTGTAGTTGCTTTCCCGGACGGACTGGAATTTTGTGATAGCCCGTTCGTACGTGCTTGATAAGCTCTTCCGTATCGGCATAGTGCGAGATCATGCGTAGTGTCGTCAGCGTAGGTAGGATCATTCGCCACTCATTGGTTCTAAATTTTTCAAGGGCTACTGCCGGACGAACCCAACATGCTGAAACTATTTCAGTGGATTGAACGTCAGTTTTTTGCTCTGGTGGAATCTTGGCGAGAAAAAACCTTGTATTGAATCGTGTAGGAGCAATTTTCGGAGTGATCCAATGGCTAAAGTAATGTACTTCGTCAGTCGCTAACGTGAGTTTGTGTGCCTCGAGTAGGAGTGGGAAATCCTCAGAAGAAGTCGACACTTTTTGAGCCCACTCCCGTACTCGCAGTCGTTCTGTTTCAGTTCGTACTGTGAGAATCTCATCTTTTTGCCGGGCGAATAGTACGCTGCATTCTTCGAAACACTCCCGAATCGCGCAAACCCAAAAACGCAAACCATTGTCCTTTACACTTAGTAGTTGCGAAGCTCTTCCGTCTGACAACAAAGGACAATACTGTGCTAATTCCGAGTCTGAGGGATCGATTTTGCCTCCAGGAAATACATGAAGCTTTGGAAAAGCACCTTTTGCGGGACGTTCGATCATGAACACTTCATATCCCGTAGGTTGGTCTCTAACTAGCACCATGGATGCGGCGAGTAAAGGCTGGTCAACGGTTGCATTGTTGATCGTGCCTTCGTCGCTATGGCTGGCGTGGTTGCTAGTCGGTCCGTTCGACATCATATTGGGTCGCCAGCTGCTGAAGGTAATCGTGAAACTCTTGCAACGCTAGAGTTTCCTCCGTACCTGATTCTTGTTTCAGCAATTCCTTTGTATTCTCTTGCATTTCGAATAGATTTCGATCGGTACGGACGAGTTGTTGCCGTACAAATTGGCGATAGTCTTGCAGTTCGGTTTTGGTTAACTTCTCCGGGGCAATCTTAGTTTTTAGACGGGCGTAAAGTTCGCGTAAACGCGGATCTTCAAAATGCGCTATAGTCCACGAGTTGCCATTTTTCAAATCCTTCCAAAAGTTCGCGCATGCGATCCGGTCGTTGTCCGGGATAAAGTCTTCATACAGTGCTTCCTCGGCGATTTTTGGTTGATTGTCTCGTTCGCGTGTTCCAAAAATCGCTCGTAGTTTCTTTGGAAGATTGGTTGCTGCTAGCACTCGTCTCGAATTTCTTTCAATTCTGTTCAGATCAATGTTGAGCCTTTTGATGTTTTCAGGTAGCAGGGCTTTGAGTACTACAACCATTGGAGCTTGGTTGATGGCGACTACGTTGACATTGAGTCGCTCTTCTGGTTCGACTTTTTCGTCGGTGTCAGAGCGTTCGAACAGTAGCCTAGCTAGTTCATCCGCGCTGGACGACAACAACAAGTCGATGTTACTTCCTAAATCAACAACAATAACGCGATTAAACATATCGGGATGTCGCGTAATGGGTAAGACTGGCGCAATGCTGTAACGAGCATTGCCATACTTGGGAGACACGTGCAGGATAGCCTGTCGAGCCTCTGGGTCTAACAACTTTTTCGCTGTACCTTGTTTTCGTAGAGTGTAGGCGTATTTCCAGAGTTTTGGTTGTGCAACTTTAACTTTGCGTGCTAACTCGAGAGTCATGTTCACATCGGCTAACGCGTCGTGTGCGTCGTCAATTGCAATGCCGTTAGCCGCCGCTAGATTCCCCAAAGCAAACGAAGGAACGCCATCAACGACCGGCCACTCCAATCCTTCGGGGCGTAACGCACCTGTCAGTCTTACGATGCTGAGAAAATCTAATCGACTGTTTTCCCGCTTGTGTTCGTGTTCGTAGGGTGGTAGAAGATTCCGGTACATTCCAAAACGAATGAAGTTGTCGTCAAACGATATATTGTTATATCCTATGATGCAAGTGTTTGCCCTACTTAGATCTTGTCTCAATTTACTAAATAGTTCATACTCGGGAATACCTTGTCCCGCCAGGGTTGTCGGTCGAATCTTTGTAATCTGAAAAGACTCGGCAGTCGGCACGATCTCGGGAGGTAGCTGGACGTAAGCACTTAGTGGTTTGCTGAGAAGTTTTAGGTTCAGATCAGTCCGTTGTCCAGCAAACTGAATGATTCGATCGTAACTACTCCGCAGCCCCGTGGTCTCGGTATCGTACCAATAAAATGACGGTTTCTTTCGAGTGGAATAGGTTTTACGCATGGTGGAAGATGGCATTAGTTGATCAAAGAGTCGGATTGACTCTTGGTCCGTTGCTCGCGGTATTAGTAGCAATTCTAATGTGGTGGGGTGGATTACCTACTGCTGCCTGGATTACTGGAAGTGTCACTACGCTTGTAGTGATATGGTGGATGCTAGAACCCATTCCCATTCCTGTGACTTCACTGATTCCACTCTTTGCATTCCCGCTGTTTGGCGTAATTGAAATCGCCGACGTAAGATCAGCTTATGGCCATCCCTTGATCTTGCTACTGCTCGGTGGTTTCATCCTCTCGACAGCAATGGCGAAAAGTGGACTTCACAAAAGACTAGCGTTTGTGATGTTAAGAGTGTTCGGTGCTACGAGCGGCCGACGCTTAGTAATGGGTTTCATGGCGACGGCAGCTATTTTGTCAATGTGGATGAGTAATACTGCGACCACGTTGATGCTCCTTCCAGTCGCGCTCGCGATCTTGGACCGAATCAATGACCCACGTCTAGTTGCACCTTTGCTGTTGGGTACGGCCCATGCTGCCAGTGTCGGTGGCATCGGAACTCCTATCGGCACGCCACCGAACGTGGTTTTTCTTGGTGTTTACTCCGAGACGACCGGTACTGAAATTGGATTCTTTGAGTGGATGACTTGGGGAGTTCCTGTGGTCGTACTGATCGTACCATTGTTAGCTCTCTGGTTGACCAGGCATGTAAACTACAAGACTCAGATTGAGCTACCAAAAGTAGGTAAATGGACGCAGGCAGAAGTATTAGTGCTGGCTGTATTTACTTTAACTGCGTTACTTTGGATAACACGAAAATTACCGGAACCATTCTTTGGTTGGTCGCATTTATTCGGAGATTTTTTTAATGGTGCGACTAGCGATTACATGGCCGCTTTCTTCGCTATCGTCCTACTATTTTTGATTCCAGACGGTAAAGGTGGTAAATTGCTTGACTGGGAAACAGCGACAACGATCCCTTGGGGAATGTTGATTCTCTTCGGTGCTGGCCTCAGTATTGCAACGGCCTTCACGAGTTCGGGACTGAGCGAAATTCTCGGCACACAACTCCAAGCACTCGATGTGCTACCAGTCATCGTAGTTGTAATCATCATTTGTGTTGGAGTAACTTTTCTTACCGAGGCGACGAGTAATACCGCGACCACAACTTTGTTGCTTCCAATCCTTGGAGCAACCGCGGTTGCATTGGCTGTAGATCCAAAGTACTTAATGGTCCCAGCGACGATGAGTGCAAGTTGCGCGTTCATGTTACCGGTGGCAACGCCTCCGAACGTGGTCGTATTTTCTAGTGGTAGGTTCCCGATAGAAAAAATGGCACAAGAAGGATTTGTGCTGAACTTGATCGGAGCCGCAGTAATCTCGACGATGTGCTTTTTCTACTTCGGACTGTGATCGCCCGTTAATTTTTTAATCGACTTTTATAGTGCACACCCTACGAGGAGTCGTTAGTTTTGCGATTCTTTTCTGTTACACACTTGTAGGCTGCGCGTCCGTCTACGTCTTAGCGCTGGCACAGTTACTCTGTCCTGTACCACACTGGCGGAGACGTATACGAGGCGCGAACGACGATGTAATCACAGCATGGGTGTTTC
Source organism: Gammaproteobacteria bacterium (assembly GCA_009837185.1). Classification (GTDB taxonomy): domain Bacteria; phylum Pseudomonadota; class Gammaproteobacteria; order Pseudomonadales; family Azotimanducaceae; genus Bin55. The sequence goes on from VXUA01000042.1 coordinate 63,233, forward strand.
TCAACGAGAAGATGTGCCATCTGTTTCGTTGGATTCGAATTGAGTCGACACTGCCGAACAACTTAGCTACTCGTAAAGACTGGTGGATCATCGCCAGTAATCACCAAAGCTGGGCGGACATAGTGATCTTAGAGATCGTGTTTCGGAAGCTTGCGCCCCCCATCAAATTTTTTACGAAACGCGAATTGATTTGGGTTCCGTTTCTGGGCTTCGGTTTATGGTTGTTGCGCTTCCCCTATGTGCGACGCGGTAAGCGCGAGAAAGGACAATCGCGACAGCAAGTACAACACAAAAATCGTCAAGAATTACAACGTGCAGAAAGACAGTTCCACGAACGTCCGATTTCGCTGTTGTTGTTCTTAGAAGGTACTCGGTTCACCCCCGTAAAACACGCCCAACAACGTCCAGTGTACCAACACTTATTGCGTCCGAAACTGGGAGGCTTAGCTTTTAGTTTGGAAGCGTTAGCGGACGATGTTGACCGTATCGTCAACGTCACTGTCAACTATGAGGGTGCAGTTCCTGGATTCTGGCAGTTTTTGTGCGGACGGTGCTCACACGTGTCCGTTCATGTCGAAACCATTCCTCTTACCGCTAGTTTCAACCAAAACTTGAAAAAGGAAGTTATGAAACTATGGGAGGAAAAAGACCATGTACTGTCAACGATGCGTTCTTGAGTCGAACTACGGCTTATTCTGTGCGAGACGTTGAACCGAACTCCTTGTCGAGGTGGTAAGCTCTTCCCTGTAAATTCCTTGCAGCTTGAAAGTGGTTGTTACATTCCTGGTCGGTGGGTGAGTCACTACCGCAAGCCGTCGCAAGTTCATTGAATTCACGTTCGATCTTCTCTAATACAGTTGTTAAGGGCGACTCACGATCTAGCGACGTAACCGTGTTGTGGTCGTAAAAGGCTATGTGGTAGTGAGGGACGTTGCGAAAACAGTCGAAGCGAGCGAGTTCCTGAGTTTCACCGCGCACCGGACCAAAGAATCGAATGGTAACGCCTTCGTCTCCTTCAAGTTTCCGGTACTTCACGTTCCAGTGAAATCTACCATTGTTGATTTGTTCTTCTGTGGTGTCCATATTCGTTATTCTTTTTTGCTTGTGGATACGATCAGTTCCCGGATTCTAGTTCTTGTAGGCGTTTTCGAATGTCCAGTATGGAGGAATTCGTTTGTCTTCGAAAGTCATCTATTGAACCGATATCGTCGTCGTGGCGTTCAACGCGTAGTTCGAGTTGTTCAAGTAACGAGTTGGTCGTTTGTAGTGTCGTATTGAGTTCATCAGTCAGATTTCGCTGTTGCCGTGTGATCTGTTGCAACGTATTCTCGATATCCGTCACCGACGTCTGAATGGTAGTCATTCGCGCATCCAATCCGTCAATGTCTTGCCGCATCTTGTTTATTAAGGGTGTGTTTTCGTTAATCCAATCTTGGTGGCGCTGGTAGCCTGCCCAGACTTTCCTTGTTTCGCTCTCCCAAAAGGTAATTTCCTCGTTCATGGTCTCATCTGATTGGCTGAGGGTTTCAGCACTAGCCGACAACTGTGACTCCAGTGTGGCGATACGTCGAGCACTCTCCTGCAAAACTTCCGTGCGTTCGTTAAGTACAGAATTGATTGACCAGACAAACCAGCCAAGTGTGATGAGAGCTGAAATGGTAAAGAGCACAAAAACAACTCGTCCGATACTGAATCCGGTACTATCTGAACGAGAGTTTCTCGGACGACGCTCCACTCCTGGTGGCGTGCCTGAGCTTGAAACTATGGGGAGGTCATTCATGTATTGCTGACTAGCTACGATCCAAATTGAAAAATTGTATCTAAGGAGCTATTGTCTTAGCCCCTCGGGGTCAGTCCAGATACACGAAATTCGGATTAGAGATAGTTCAGTAGAAGTAGCGTAATAGCTGTCAACACGATCCCTGATGTAATCACACCTTGCACGCTCTTGAGTAATGGGTTCATTTTCCCGAATATCGCGTTCAATTCGATGATCAAGATCAAAGCGAGTAAACCAAACATCCCGTAGGATTCAGCCGTGATACCACCTCCAAAACCGCCTCCAACGTGCGCGCTCGAAACCATCGTAGCTACCATCGGGATAGAAAACAGAGTGTTCGTGCGACTTGCGAGTAGAGCCGCGGCCGCTGCACTGCCTTGATTGGGGTCAGCTTCTCCACCATCCCTCAAACTCTCGCTTGATTTAATCACAATCTTTTGATTCGGCCAGATGATGAGCCAAACATTCGCAGCCATTAATGTTGCCATGAGGGCAGCTATGAGCGTGTCTTCCGAAAACGTACCTTTAGACCAAATGCTGTGAACCAAATACAAACCAGTCAACAAGGTCAATAACGCTGCCCAACGAAACCACCACAATGCTTTCGGGACAAGACCTGTAAAAGTGCTAATCTTGGCTTCGTTGGAAGCTTTGGCTAAGTATCCACCCTGTACGAAATTGAAATAGTACAGTAAGCCAATCCACGCAATACCAAAAACAATGTGGGAAAAGCGGACAAAGTAATCAATAATCGCCATGTCAAATTCCATCGTAATCTCCTCTTATTCGTTGCTGATTCCAGATAATCAATTCCAACTGTTGCATTCGATTATGCAGTCTACGCACGCAACATATGTCAATTGTAAAAGTTTTTGGGATTGGTTCATTTTGTAAGCGGAGGCAACGCCAAGTATTGACAACGTTTTGCTAGCAACAAAGATTCCTTCGCCTCTCACATCGGACAGTCTCTTATGCATCCCGACGATCTTGAACGCGACTGTGTCTTTTCCCGGTGTTACCGCATCTGCCCTTCTTAAAGGGCATTAGGTTTAGAATATTGACATGCGACGGTTCACCCATTCACATTCGTACTAGGCTATTCATCGAGAGATTGCGTTAGTCTGGTATGATTCTTGCATTAAGAAAGTTCTCCAATAAGCCCAAATTTCAGTGACGTCCATTCTCGAGCGAGTACCGTCTAGAGTTCGTAGTCTCTTGAGCCTTCCGGTGTTGCGACCGGTTGCGATTTCGATGTTGTTCCTAGCAATGGTGATCTTGGGAACCATAGGCATCTCTCGAATGCCGGTGGAACTGGTTCCTTCCTTTGAAGGAAATGTGATTACGGTAAGTTTTGCACGTCCCGGAAGTACCGATGAGGTGGTCGAACGCGAGATTTTGCTCCCCTTAATGTCCCGAATCTCTGGATTAGGTGGCGTGATCGACGACCATGCCACAATTTCTCGTTCCTTAGGTAGCCTAACACTAGTCTTTCATCCTTTGACAAATATGAAAGTGCGCGAACGCCAGGTCAAAGATATTGCATCCATTTTAGTTCGGCAACAGCCCAAAAATTCAACATATATTAATGTCGGTAATAGTGCGGGTAATGGTCAATTGGGGGCTGCTGGAAATCGCACGGTCATGCAGCTGTTGGTCACTTCAGAAGGACTTCACTCTGACGCGATCTATGATATTGCGAGTGATCGAATTGAGCCGAGGCTAGCTTCGGTACCCGGAGTAGCAACGGCACAACTCCAAGGCGGAGGAGGACGTCAAGTAAATATATTTGTGGATCCCGATGCTGCCGTTGCATTAGGAATTTCTCTTGGGGACGTTCGGGGGGCGATCGCAAATAGTTTAGGGCAAGTGGCATCTGTTGGTACTTTGGATTCCGGAAATGGACGAACCAACGTTATGGTCGATGGGCAGGTCGATTCAATCAATCACATTAGGAACGCGCGCGTTGATCCCGCTCGAGGCGTTACGGTTACCCACATTTCGACAATTGAACTCGGATACGCGCTCGGTGAGACGCGGTTGCGGTACAACGGTAATCCAGCAATCAGGCTTCAAGTATTTCAAGAACCAGGTTCGAATCTCGTAAAGGTCGGTAAAGCCCTTGAGAAGAGAATCGAAGAAGTCAGAAGAGAGATCCAACACTTTGGCTTGGGTCTCGAAATACTCAATAATCAAGCTGAGATCATAGACAATCAAATTGACCGAGTTTACAAGCTCGGATTTATTGGACTCGCTATTGCTCTAGTAGTACTTTTCTTGTTCTTACGACGCTGGCGTGCAGTGCTTGTTGTGGGAATTTCCGTCCCTGTAAGTGTAACTTTTGCTCTGGCGGGACTGTATTTATTGGGTCAAACTGTGAATTTACTCACTCTGTTTGGACTCACCATGGCGATCGGTCTATTGGTAGACAACAGTGTTGTGGTCTACGAATCTATTCTGCGCGGTCTGGAACGAGGGCTTAGCACGGTGCAGGCAACCAGAATAGGACTGCGTAAGACCGTGCGCGCGATTGTCGCCGCCAGTGTTACCACTACGATAGTGTTTTTACCTATATTTATTGTAGGTTTAGAAGATCCCATCCTACAACAACAGGTTGAAACTCTCGCGATAGCGGTGATTCTTCCAATAATCGCTTCCATGTTGGTAGCAGTGGGTCTGGTGCCACTGTTAGCGCACAAATTAGCAGCGCCAGCTGCATTTAAACGCATCCAGCAACGACGAGAAGTGCGCAAACTCCGTGGTGGTTTTCGCACCCCAGAACCTATGAAAATTTTGTTGTCGGGTTTCGCTGCTAAGGCAATCCGACATCCCGCTTCTTGGATTGCAGGGACGATCATTTTGGTTTTGGCTACACTGGTGTCGACGCTTGCTTTCAATCTCGTTGCAGTAGGCGGCCTTGCACGCGAAGCGGAACAAGCGAACAACATATTTGTCCCGATACGAGTCCACGAAAACAAACGGGCGGAACTAGATCAGATTGAGCAACACATTCAAGTTATCGAAGAAATTCTATTAGACACAGCAGGGGTAGAGTCGATTCAGTCTAGTGTGAACGTACAACGTGTATCGTTGGACATTGCTTTTGTTGACATCAACGACCGTCCTGACGACTTTCGTGCTAGTGAATTTCGTCCCCTTGTGGATCGTATCATTCAAGAAAAAAACATGACAGATGTCTTCGATCTTGTGGGCGTTTATCGTGGTTACCGAGGTGGGTGGAGTGGTCAAGGCTACTATGGAGGATCTTGGTTTCGCGGCACTCCAAAAGAAGTCATCGTCTCTGGTCCGGATCCCAAACTCCTTTATGAAGTGGCACATGATATCAGTACCCGCCTTCGAGAACACCCTAGAGTCCAATCCGCCGAAGTTCCAATAACTCGAAGCTCTCCAGAACTTTGGATAGAGCCCAACCGTCGCGCCTTAGAAGCGTTTGGTCTAACACTGCAGCAAGCGATGTCATTTGTTGATTTGTCCGGCCGAGGGTCAGGGTCTACCCAAATCAATTTTCCGCTATCTAATGGTCGTGAAATACCTATTTACATTGAACTTGAGAGCGCGAGAGACCGGAACGTAGCGCTACGAGAACTGAGGGAGATGCATGTCCAAACTCCCAATGGAGCTCTCCCCGTAACCGAGTTGGCTAGCATTAGACAGGGGACACCACCGGCAACTATCACGTATAGAAAGGGTCGCCGCGAATTGCCGGTGAATTATTCCCTAGATGACGACGTACCAGACAGTGGCCCGGAGCGCGTCGCAATTGAAGAAAACGTCAAGGAATTTATTCGGCAAATTCCACTACCGGCTGGTTATGTAGTAGATACGCCAAGTGAAGGGGAACAATTTAGCTACGCAAAGAAACTAGTGCTGCCGGTACTAGGATTACTGTTCCTTGTATTAGCGTTTACGTTCGAATCCCTTGCGGTTCCGGTGTTAATATTTCTTGCGATTCCACTAGTGATCGTGGGGTCATTGTGGGGATTAATCCTAACGGGTACGCCTTTTGAATTTTTTGCATACTTGGGATTCTTCGTACTCGCCGGTTTGAGCATAAATCCCTCCATCTTATTGCTTGATCGGATGCAACAATTTTCTCGCGCCGGGTTTACCCGCGGAGGAGCAGCTTTCGCATCGGTGCTCGAACGGACTCGGCCGGTTTTGATGACCACAGCAACTACGGTTGCAGCCCTATTTCCTCTCGCCATTACCACCGGCCGCGAAAACGAAATGTGGCCACCGTTCGCCATCGTAGTCATGGGTGGCTTAGTTTCCAGCGCGATATTAACTCTCATCATCATCCCCGTCGGTTATGTGTTTCTCAAACGCCTAGATGAGACCTTTGGTCGACTAGGTGCTTGGCTCATGATTGGTTGGATGACGCTTACCATCGGGACGGTGTTCGTTTTTGTGGAATTTGCTGGCTTAAAAGCGTTTTTCTGGCAGATCGTTTGCTCGGTTTTGATCGGTGGTTTTTACCTAGGCTTGATCGTGCTGATATTCCGGCGGGTTGAGTTACCGGAACCGGAAGCGCGCGACGGCCCTCCGAAGCTTGTTGTTACCTACCTTCGCAAGATTTACGGTTTACCTGGAGCGATACGGCGCGCGCTGAATTCCCGCAAGGAATTCGTCGCTAAAGTACTAGAAGCTAAGGGGACGATCTTTACCCGGGCGGAAACGCTGGAGCGAACGATGGTACTGCTCATTTTGGCCGTTGGTTTTAGTGCTATCGGTTGGATAAACAACGCCGGTGGATGGAAATTGATGTTTTGGTTGGCCGCTTCGGCATTCCTAGCGTTGATCTGTGTTGAAATTCGGAAGTTTCGAGGATACGTCACACCAGAGGGTGTTCACGTTCGCGGTGGTATAGAAGGCTTTTTCAAGATATTGCTACCTTGGATCGCGGTGCTCAGTTTCTGCTACTTGGAAATTGTCAATCCCGTGTATCTAAACGATGAACCAGCGCGGACAAACTGGTTCTGGCCGATAGTGTTCAGTACGTTGCTACTATTTGGACAAATGGTTCGTAGAAATGCACTACAACAATCCACCGGGAAAATCGCGCCGCGCGTTACTCGTGGTTTTTTGAAGTATCCGCGCACATGGTACCGTCGGATGACATTAAAACTTGGAGGGTTAGATCTTCCAGGCAAGGAAATACATGCATTGTCATCCGTATCTTTCACCGCGACTAAGGGAATGATCGGAATTTTGGGACCTAACGGTGCTGGTAAAACGACGCTGCTCCGCCAACTTGCGGGCATACTTGATCCTACTCGAGGCAATGTCCGATATGGTGGAGTATCGCTCGGTCCGATTCGAAACGTTCTCGCACGTTGGGTTGGATACTTGCCGCAAGATGCTGGTCTCCCTCGCAATCTGTCGTCGCGTGAATATCTAGCGTATTACGCAGCACTTTATGAGATTCCTCCAGAAGAGCGAGCTGAACGTGTTCGCACACTTCTAAAGGAAGTCGGGCTGGGTGATAAGATTGATGAAAAAATAGGGTCCCTGTCTGGTGGAATGCGCCAACGCGTAGCAGTCGCACGGACGTTGTTGAGACTACCTTCCATCATTATCGTTGACGAACCAACCGTGGGGTTGGATCCACGCGAGCGCATTCGTTTTCGCAATCTGCTCTCACGGCTAGCTGCCTCGCGTATCGTGCTATTTTCGACTCACGTAGTTGAAGATGTAGCTATTTCGTGTGATCGTGTGTTGGTTATCGCGAAGAGTCGACTAAGATTTGACGGTAGTCCAACGGATCTGGCCCAGCAGGCGACCGACAAAGTTTGGGAGGTGGAGCTTGAACCAGGCGCAAGCTTTGAACTTCCAACGGGTGCCACCCTAGCCGAGGAATCGCCCACACCGGCCGGCGGAAAACTTCAACGCATCGTCGCCGCGGTGTCACCGAGCGAGAGGGCGAAGTCGATCGGACCACGACCAGAGGATGGTTATCTTTGGCTCCTTGCACAGGCAGAAACGTGAGAAATTTTTGGGTAAAAATTTCGCAATGGTTTGAATTGATTCGACTTGCGATGGTGGCAATAGCCGGGCATTTTTTTTGGATTTGGCCGCTTGTACTAGTCGTTGGTTGGTTGTCGGTACATACTTTCCTCGAACACGATAAGATCAACATTATCAATTCGATCACCGTATCGGATGTTCAGAATCGAATGTTGGGCATACCGTTAGCAATATTGGGTGGGATACTCGGACTAAGAATCATCGCCGGAGAAATAAATGCTCGGACGATTGAGATCATCTACACGGTACCGGGCGGCGCGAACCGTGTTTGGACGATCAAGTTGCTCGCAGCAATTTCGATGGTCGTCTTCACTGAAATCGTTCTCGCGTTGTACACTTGGTTCTACTTTACTCACTTCCCCATCGAAGCAATGTTGGGTGCATTTCTAGCCGCCATGTTTTTCATGGTGATATCCATGGGATTCTCTGCGCTCTTTCGCAGTGAAGTGTCCGGCGCGATTATTGCTGTGGTGGTGTTTGTTTTTAGTTTGCTCTTGCTACAGGGGCCTGGGGAAGAAGGCATGAAAAAATTCTTACCGTTCTTCAACCCATACGCGGCGAACATCGATGAGTCTGTGAACTTGCTATCTCTAACGATTCAAAACCGAATCGGCTACATTCTTGTCATACTGAGTCTGATCTGTTTGGCCTACATGCGCGGCGAACGACGCGAAAAGCTACTCAGTGTCTAATGCACTGCAATACGATCACCTAGTTCAGGTAGCGTTTAACAGCACCACAACTCCAATCATACAAGAAGACGGAATCGTTCAGTATGTTCCGGGCTTCTTATCTCCGACCACCAGCGATCATTTGTTAGCACGTTCTCTGGTTGAAATTGTCTGGGCTCAAGATCACATCAAACTCTTCGGAAAGTCGATGCCCGTTCCACGTATGTCGGCTTGGTTCTCTAACATCAATGCCTCATACCGATACTCCGGTTTAGAGCACCAACCTCAAGTAATGCCGGATTTTGTTAGAGATCTGCTAAGTGAAGTTTCAAAGAGGACTGAGATCGAATTCAATTCTATATTGGTGAATCTCTATCAGGATGGTACCCATAGTATGGGCTGGCATGCTGATAACGAACCTGAACTTGGACCAGAAGTGTCTATTGCTTCGCTAAGTGTCGGAGCCGAACGCGAACTGAGATTTCGACACCGACATAACAACGGTCGGCGTTTAGCAATCTCCCTCGAGCACGGTTCGTTATTGATGATGTACCCGCCGATACAAGAGTATTGGTTACACGAACTACCGAAACGACGTAGTATTACTGAGCCGAGGATAAATTTTTCGTTTCGCGTACTAGGTTAAGAATTATGCGCGCCACTGTTTTAAGAGAAGTTAACGCGCCCTTGACAATCGAAGAAGTTGACATTAGCGAACCCGCTGCTCGAGAGGTTTTAATCCGAACTGTCGCTGCCGGGATTTGTCATTCTGATCTACATTTCCAACTAGGGTCATTTCCTTGTGAATTACCGACAGTTTTAGGACACGAAGCCGCAGGTGTGGTTGAATCAGTTGGCAAGGATGTGGCCTATGTACGACCTGGAGATCATGTAATCACATGTCTATCCGCGTTCTGTGGTCAGTGTGAGCATTGCTTAACCGGACACTTAGTTCGTTGTTCGGTATCGACTCTAGAGCGAGATAAAAGTCAAGAACCTAGGCTATGTCAGGGACCTCACAAAATTCATCAATTTCTCAATGTCTCGGCGTTTGCCGAGTATATGTTGGTTCACGAACACGCACTCGTCAAGATTCGGCCAGACATGCCGCTTGACCGCGCGGCATTGATTGGCTGTGCCGTCACAACAGGAGTCGGAGCAGTCGTGCACACTGCTGCCGTCGAATTTGGTTCGTCCGTTGCAGTGATTGGCTGTGGTGGTGTCGGTCTCTCTTGCATCAATGGTGCAGCGTTGGTCGGCGCGGGACAGATTATTGCGATCGATACAGTCGACAACAAACTACAGCTAGCCAAGAAGTTTGGAGCAACAGACACAATCAACGCGTCCAATACAGATCCAGTGAGTGCTGTTCGCGATCTTACAACCGATGGTGTGCACTACTCATTTGAGGCGATCGGTCTCAAGTCCACTACGGAACAAGCTTGGAATATGCTTCGCCCAGGAGGCTGTGCGACAGTCATCGGCTTGATTCCAGAAGGAACGATGATTTCCATTCATGGAATAGACTTGATTCAAGAGAAGAAACTGCAGGGTTCCCTAATGGGTTCAAACAGATTTCGAGTCGACATGCCGAGACTAGTAGAGTTTTACCTCAACGGAAAATTAAACCTTGACGATTTGATCTCCGGTCATGTCCAGCTTGAACACATTAATGACTGTTTCTCACAACTCCGCTCTGGTGAAGTGACCAGAAACGTCATAATGTTTGAGTGAGTAACGCTTGGAGCGGGTGAAGGGAGTCGAACCCTCGTCTCCAGCTTGGGAAGCTGGGGTAATAACCGTTATACGACACCCGCTTCGATTCGTCAAACGAACTACTTCTAATAAATTTTCAATCCAGACTATGCAATCTTAGCAACAGCGCGTTTGGTCATTTCAGTTACGAGATGGCCGCGAAATTCTTGCGAAGCGTGGATATCGGAATTGAAATTTGAGTGATCTACTGAGACTCCTTCAACAGCAGCTGGTCGAAAGTCTCGTTGTAATACATCTTCGATTGCTGTCGCTCGAAATACGCACGAACCAGCACCCGTAACCGCTACTCGGATTCCCGCTGAAGTATCCGCGACGAAGACTCCAACGACGGCATAACGAGAGGCAGGATTGGGAAATTTCACGTAGGCAGCTCGTTGTGGTTGAGGGAACGATACAGCAGTGACTATCTCGCCCATCTCGAGTGCTGTCTCGAATAAATCTACGAAGAAGTCGTCGGCACCAATGTCTCGATTATTGGTATGTACCGTAGCACCGAGGCCAAGCAAGGCTGCGGGATAGTCCGCCGCGGGATCGTTGTTGGCGATTGAACCACCTATCGTGCCACAATTGCGTACCTGTAAATCTCCGATACCGCCAGCCAAGTCTGCAAGCGCGTGGATGTGTTGATTACACGCTACGTCCGCATGGCACGTGCGACTACCCACTCGGATGGAACCAATCTCTGCAACGATTCCTTCAAGATCATCGATCCCACGTAAGTCGATCACATCGGTAGGATAGTCGAGTCTTTGCTTTAAGGTCGGTATGAGCGTCATGCCACCCGAAAGATATACAGCAGATTCGCACGAGTCAAACAACGCACTCGCTTCTTCCGTAGAACTAACGCAGTGATAGTTAAATGAGTACATGTTATTCTCCAGTAAGTGCTCGCCAGACCGTTTCCGCAGTAGCTGGCATTGCGAGTTCGTTTACATCTAAGGCATTGGTGATAGCGTTCATCACTGCGGCAGTCGCACCGATAGCCCCTGCCTCACCACAGCCCTTAGCACCTAAAGGGTTATGAGTGCAGGGGGTAACAGTAGTGTCAACAATGAAATCAGGTACGTCATCGGCTCGCGGCATGGCGTAGTCCATGTAAGACCCTGTTAGCAGTTGTCCGTCGTCGTCGTACACGCCGTGTTCTAACAGAGCTTGTCCAATACCCTGGGTAATACCACCATGGACCTGTCCCTCCACAATCATTGGGTTGATGACGGTACCAAAGTCGTCCACCGCTACAAAAGACTCTATCTTGGTAGTCCCGGTGCCAGGATCTACTTCAACCTCGCAAATGTGCGTACCCGCAGGATAGGTGAAGTTTGCCGGATCATAAAAAGCTTTCTCAGATAATCCCGGCTCTAATTCCTCGATAGGAAAGTTCCCGGGTACATATGCTGAAAACGCGACTTCGCCAAATGACAGTGATTCGTTAGAGTCTGGAATCTTAAATATGCCGTCGTCAAACGAAACCTGTTCCTCGGTGCTGTTCAACATATGCGCAGCTATCTTCTTCGCCTTTGCGATCACTTTGTCGGTTGCTGTCGCGATCGCTGAGCCCCCAACTGCTAAGGATCGTGACCCGTACGTCCCAAGACCGTAGTCCGATTTACTCGTGTCTCCGTGCACGACTGTTACGTTTTCAAAGGGAATACCCAATTTATCGGATACAACTTGTGCAAAGGTCGTCTCGTGGCCTTGACCGTGACTGTGAGTACCTGTCATAACCGTTACCGATCCCGTTACATCGACTCGAACTTCTGCAGACTCGAAGAGCCCGACACCCGCGCCCAAAGATAGAGCAACTTGAGAAGGAGCTAATCCACAAGCTTCGATGTAGCAGGAGAAACCAATGCCTCGTTTCCTACCATTCGCTTCACTTTCATTTCGTCTCTTAGCAAACTCAGAGTACTTTGCGAGGCTTAAAGCTCTCTCTAAGCTGGCTTCGTAGTCGCCAGTATCGTAGGTAAGCGCTACTGGAGTCGCATATGGAAAGTCGCTCGGCTGAATGAAATTCTTTCGCCGCAGATCCGCTGGGTCAACTCCGAGTTCTCTTGCAGCGGTTTCGACTAGACGCTCCACCACATATGTAGCCTCGGGTCGTCCAGCACCGCGATACGCATCGACGGGGGCAGTATTCGTAAACACTGATTTGACCTCAACGTGAATGGCAGGTGTCCTGTACTGTCCAGACAGCAACGTGCCGTAGAGATAAGTGGGTACACTCGATGCGAACGTCGAGAGATAAGCACCCATATTTGCGATGGTTTTTACCCTCAATCCAAGAAAATCTCCTTCCCTAGATAGTGCAAGTTCTGCGTGGGTAACGTGGTCGCGGCCATGAGCGTCGGCTTGAAAAGACTCAATTCGCTCCGCGCGCCACTTAATTGGTCGACCAACTTTTGCGGTTGCCCATATAACCGCGGTCTCTTCTGCGTACACGAAAATTTTTGAACCAAATCCACCGCCAACGTCAGGAGAAATGACGTGAAGTTTTGCTTCAGGTGCGACATTTACGAACGCAGCGAGAATCAAGCGTTCAAGATGTGGATTTTGAGACGTCGTATACAGCGTGTACAAACCAGATGCTGGGTCGTGATTACCAAGTGCCGCTCTAGGTTCGATCGCGTTTGGAATCAATCGATTGTTCACTATGTCGAGAGAAGTGACGTGGGTGGCATTTGCAAAAGCCGCCTCCGTCGCCGCGCTGTCCCCCAATTCCCAGTCATAACATTGATTGTGCGGTACGTTTTCGTGGATCTGGTCCGCTGTAGTTGCCGTCGCGACATCTACAACCGGAGTGAGAATGTCAAAGTCGGCTTCGACCAATTCTGCAGCATTCTTCGCCTCTTCAATGGTTTTTGCGATAACCATGGCGTAGATGTCACCGACGTAGTTCACGTTTGTCGTCGCGATGGCGGGATGAGACGGTGCCAGCATGTCGGACCCATCCTTCGACTTCACCATCCAACCGCAAGGCAAATCTCCAATCCCATCGGATCGAAGGTCCTCTCCGGTGAAAACAGCTATTACGCCTTCCGCGCTTTCCGCATCGGTGGTATCAACACTCTTGATGACTGCACGCGCGTGTGGCGAACGAACGAAAACGCAATAAACCTGACCGGGGAGACTCAAATCATCGGTGTATCCTCCAGTTCCAGTAATAAATCGAGCATCCTCTTTACGAACGACCGAAGCTCCAATACCAGTTTTAGATGTCATTTACGCGCTCCTGAGTTGTGTTTGAGCCGCAAGAACCGCTTTTACGATATTTTGGTAGCCAGTACATCGACAGAAATTTCCTTCCAATCCTTCACGAATTTGATCGGCGGTCAGCGGTTCTGTCGAATCGTTGATCATTTCAATGGCGGTCATGATCATACCGGGCGTGCAAAAGCCACACTGCAACGCGTGGTTGTCCCGAAATGCAGCTTGCATTGGATGTAGGTCAACAGGCGTTCCTAGACCTTCAATAGTAGTTACCGAGCCATTGTTTGCTTGAGCTGCAAGTAGGGTACAGGACTTAACCGCGCGACCGTTTAATTCGACGGTACAACTCCCACACTGGCTGGTGTCGCAGCCAATGTGCGTACCGGTAAGCCTGAGGTTTTCTCTCAACAGGTCGGATAGTAAAGTGTTATCTGGGACCGACAGAGAATGGTCTACCCCATTAACAGTGATTGTGATGTCTACCAATGTACGCTCCTAGATTGTCTTTAAGCTGATTGTGGTGTGTCCCATCGGGCGCAAAATTTAGTGAAGAACGACGACGCCATCTTATTGGCGACGCTAAGAAATAATCGCGAACCGAGTTGTGCTAGTTTACCGCTAACGGTACCGGTCACCTCGTAGCTCAGAGTTGTACCTGATTCGTCAGGTATCAAAGATATTTGTGCTTGACCAATACCGAAGCCTGCATTCCCTCCGCGGGCGTTGACGGCCAGCGTATAGCTCTCTGGTGCGACTACATTTAGCATACGAATAATCGACCGAAATTTCGCCCGTACGGGACCGAGTTTGACTCGCACCAATGCTTCGTATTCGTTGGTGTCCAAAGCCGTCATTTCCTCACAACCTTCGATGCATTCTTGCAGGATGTCTGGATTTCTGAGGGCCACCCACACTTCTTCTCGCGTAGCTGGTATCACGTGTTCACCTGAAAATTTCAAAACGATGTGCGGCTAGTTATATGCGAAGTTGAGCTAGCCGAAAGGTTCTCCGTCGAACGAATCGATCGTTGTAAAGTGCGAGACCGGATTGCGACGTAATTTCGTAAGTTGTTTCACGGGTTTTCCAATCGGCAACACGGCCGCAAGGGCATATTTGTCAGGGACGTCAAACAGTTCCTTCATCGCAGGCTCTTGGACTGCGGCGAAAGTTGTGAGTGTACCCCCTAGACCCTCATTGCGAGCGGCTAGCAAAATGTTCCATGCGAACGGGTAAATCGACGCACCCGATACAACTCCAACTCGTTGGTGAGCCGAGTCCATTGATGCGACGACTGACAGATCGACGAAGATCAATAGTAATACCGGCGACTTGAGATAAGGATCAGCGTAACCTTCTGGCAGTTCAGTTTTCGAAATGTCCGCTTCTGTAATTTCAGTGGGCACAACTGTGTTGAATGGATTTTCGCCTGCGGCGACTTGAGCACGGTATCTTCGAATCACAGGTTCAAGTAACGGGACCAACTGTTCACGTTTTTCTCTTTCGCGCACCACTATCACGCGCCAGCCTTGACGATTCCCGCCACTTGGAGAAAATCTTGCATTGTCTAGTATACGATGAAGCGTTTCGTCAGAGATTTCGTCGTCGGTAAACTGGCGCGCCGCAAAAGTGGTTCGCATCACTTCATAAAGTTCCATTGCTACGCAGCTCTCCTCATCTGGGTCGATTCGTTCAAATAAAGACTAGTCGGTAATTAACTAAGTGGTAGCGACCTGCTAGTCTAATGAACTGGTTGACCAAGTTCCTAAAGCGGGAAATTGGGTTCGTTCGAACGACAAATACAAACTGTATAGAGTCAACTGCAAAACATTTGTTGTTTAAGAATCTCAAGTTACTTACAAACGTGTTCACCATACCAGAAATCCTACGGCTGAACTTAGCATTCACTCGAAAATTTTATTGTTA
This sequence comes from Gammaproteobacteria bacterium, assembly GCA_009837185.1. GTDB lineage: Bacteria > Pseudomonadota > Gammaproteobacteria > Pseudomonadales > Azotimanducaceae > Bin55. Next base: position 78,632 of record VXUA01000042.1, read on the forward strand.
CTTTGCAAGTTGGTTCGTTCACGGTTGCTAGATAAAAACACACGTCAATTCGAAGGTTCAATCTTTGAATTCGGTAATTAACGACGAGATCGATTGTTTGGCATCTCCAAAAAGCATTCGAGTATTGGAGTTGAAAAACAAGGGGTTATCGACGCCGGAAAAACCAGATGCTAACGAGCGCTTTAGTACAAAAACCGTCTTGGCGGCATCCACATTGATGATCGGCATTCCATAGATTGGACTGGATTCATCTTCCCTCGCTGCTGGATTGACAACATCATTTGCGCCGATGACGACTGCTACATCAATGGTATTCATCTTTGGGTTGATATCATCCATTTCCAACAATTGATCGTAAGAAACGTTAGCTTCTGCCAGTAGTACGTTCATGTGCCCAGGCATCCTACCTGCGACTGGGTGGATTGCATAAGTCACATCGGTTCCACGTGTTTCCAAAAGCGTACCAAGTTCGTGGACCACGTGTTGTGCTTGAGCAACCGCCATGCCATAACCCGGAACGAAGGCCACCGAATTTGCAGCTTCCAAGATTAGGTAAGCGTCCTCTGGAGTGATGGGATTTGCTTGTCCTTCGACTTTAGCGGCTGACTTTTGTGCGCCGAATCCACTGAACAAGACATTCGCGAGCGAACGGTTCATAGCTTTACACATGATGTTGGTCAGAATGATGCCAGCAGCTCCTACTAGTGCCCCCGATACAATCAGGATCACATTATTGATCGCGAGTCCCGCGGCGCAAGCGGCAAGACCCGAGTAACTGTTTAACAACGAGATCACTACGGGCATGTCCGCGCCTCCGATCGGTAACACGGTCAAAATACCGAGCAACAAAGCAATACCAATGATTGCGTAAAGATAGGATGACGTCGGAGCTGGTTCTACCACAAACAGTACAGCACACACGATTAGCGCGATAAACAGGGTGGCGTTTATGAACCTCTGACCGAGGAAGAGTAAGGGTTTGCTCGCGAGCACGGCCGAGAGTTTACCCCACGCAATACCGCTACCCGCAAACGTGATACCACCGATGACAACGGAAAGAGTCACAGCGATGGCCACAAACCGTTCGGAGCTCCCAAACAGCGCTACCCAAGCAACCAACATACTCGCGCCACCACCTAAGCCATTGAAAACAGCAACCATCTGGGGCATCGCGGTCAGTGCGACGAGACGTGAGGCTAGTACGCCAATCACGCTGCCAATGGCGAGGCAAACAATGATTGTCGTCCAGTCCACGATTTCCTTGGAGAGTAGAGTTACCACTATTGCAACGAGCATTCCTAGTGCGGAGAGCAAATTTCCTGTCCGCGCAGTCTTGGGTTTGCTTAACAGCTTTAGACCAAGAATAAAGAGTATTGCAGCGATCACATAGACCGCGTTAATGTAAAACTGACTTAACACTCAATCGAATTCTTGGAAGTGATGGGATGTGGTGCTATTTAAGGTCTCCCGTCTTTTTCTGTAGGCTTAGAACGTTGTTTAAATAGCCCAAGCATTCGGTCGGTTACCAAATATCCACCGACAACGTTAACTGTCGCAAATACCACTGCTCCCGCCCCTAACCAAGTGGCTAGTTCCTGTGTTCCGCTACCAGTGCCAGCAGCCAAGAGTGCGCCTACCAGCGTGATTCCAGAAATTGCATTCGCACCGGACATTAGCGGTGTATGAAGTGTGGCGGGTACCTTCGAGATGAGTTCAAATCCCAAAAAGATTGCGAGAACGAGAATGAGCGCGAGGAATACGATTTCCATGAGTACCTAACCGTTGTGTAGTTCTATCCTGACGTTCCCCGCATGGGTAACTACGCTCGCCTGAGCAATTTCATCTTCAAAGTCTAGCTCAAAGTTTTTTGTGTCGGAGTCAAAAAATTCTTCAAAATAGTGAAATAGGTTTGCCGAGTACATTTCACTTGCGTGCGTAGCTACCTTTGCTGGTAGATTAGCAAATCCCACCAGTTGAACATCGTCGACTTCGACGATCTGATTCACCTTAGACCCTTCTACGTTACCGCCGCTTTCCACTGCCATATCGATCACGACACTCTCCGGACGCATTCGCTTGATCATCTCAAGGGATACAATTCGAGGGGCGGGTCGACCGAATACCTGAGCTGTCGTTATCACAACGTCAGAACGGGCGATAACGTCCGCCATCCCTTGTTGTTGCAGCTTGATTTGTTCTGGCGTAAGCTCGCGAGCATAGCCCTGCTGAGTTTGACCGGTCGCTCCTACGTCAATTTCGACAAATCTTGCACCGAGAGAACGAACTTCTTCCGCGACGACTGGACGGGTGTCAAATGCGTCAACTCTAGCTCCCAGCCGGCGAGCAGTCGCTATTGCTTGTAACCCAGCTACGCCTGCCCCGATAACAAATATCCTCGCTGGAGCTAGGGTTCCTGCAGCCGTCATCATCATTGGAAATATTCGCGGTAAATGGTAAGCTGCGACGATAACCGTCGCATAGCCCGCTAAATTCGCTTGGGACGAAAGTGCGTCCATTTTCTGTGCGCGCGTTGTACGAGGGATCATTTCCAACGAAACAGCGGTTATTCCATGGTGGGCTAGCTTTTGCATTAAACCGTTGTTTTGAAACGGGTCAAGAAAGCTTAGATGAACCGTACCTCGACGCATGAGTGAGATGCGCTGATCGGACGGTGGTCGGACGCTGAAAACAAGGTCCGCGTGTTTTAGAATTTCCTCTACACTATGACCAATGTGTGCGTTGACTTCTAGATATTGTTGATCGGTGAACCCCGCGGAGTTGCCCAAACTGTGTTGTATCGTTACCGTACAACCGAGGGCCACCAGTTTTTTAGCAATCGCGGGAACAAGCGCGATCCGATATTCACCTGGCCATTGTTCTCGTAGCACTACTACATGCACAGGTTAACTATACCTATTAAATTTTGGTCGAAACGCACAGGTGTTTGTACAGCTTGTAATTTGAGGTATTCTATGAAGTGGGACAAAAAAAACGCCGTCATGTGAGTTAGGCGTACCCGCTAATCTTTCTCCCAAAAAGGGGCCGTGTTAAGCGGTCCCAGATTCTCACCAAGCTGAATGAGTACACCATGCGAACTCTTGGGTGAAATAAACGCGTCGACTCCGCCCGAGTCCCGATCAAAGTTCTTGTCAACCACGCGAACTCCACTTTGTTCCAAGCGACCGCAAAGTTTAGGAAGATTCGGAGTTTGTAGAGTGATGTGATGAACTCCTTCACCCTTTCTCTCGATAAATTTTGCAAGAAAACCGTCTGGATTGATGGGTTCGAGTAGTTCGATGCAGAACCCGTTGAGATCAAAGATTCCGAGTTTGAAATCTCCACTGAAATGCACAAATTCTCGTACGAATTCCGCACCGAGTTGGTCTTCATAGAAACTGCGGGCTTGCTCAATGCTACGAACCGCGATTCCTATATGATCCATTCTTCCAATTGCACGTGAGTGTTTCACGAACTTTCTCCTTCAAAAAATTAGATAGAAAACACCGATTGAATTTAAATCTTCAAGTTTGTTTTGATTAATGAGGAACAAAACAGAGAACTAGCGGGAGAACGCATCGGGGGGTACACAAACACGTTCGTGGGGCCTCATATGGAACCGGTTTTACTTACGCCCCTAGGGCAATATGTAAAGCCGCCTATTTTTTGGTCACCGTACGATGAGATTTAAACGAAGTTCTGACAAATTTTAGAAATTTGATCGCCAATTGTGTTGTACAATGAACCAATGCTAAGATGACTTGGAAACACGGTCCTAGTGGAATGCATTTCAAATTTAGGAATCAATTGTAACACAGGATGAAATCAGTCTAACATGGAGACCGCGGTGGCGAAACTCGTACTTTCGAATGTTGGGCTCTAATTTGGAACCGGAAACAAGATTTCTGTACACACGCTCGAATCTGCGTTAGCTCATTTGTTTCCAATGGTCAATCTTGATCGACGTTTTGATAGGAGTTAATCGGTGCTCAGGAGAATTTTATTTGGGTTGTGTGTGGCATTGTTCTTAGTTTCATACACAGTATCCGGCGCGACGTTTAAATATTTCTGGAACATGGGTGACTTTACTGTTCCGTCTGATCCGAAAGCTCATATCAAGGAGAGTGCAGAGCATCAAGATGCGTGGCAACAAGCTTTACAGAAATGCCTCCCAATCAACAGAATCGAGATATCAAAAGACGAAGAATGTCTTGAAGCACTTCAAACGTACTTTCTCAACGAGCCGGTTTGGGCTTATAGCACGTTGCACTATTATGACCGCTCAGATGGCTTGCAACCACTCCCGATTAAGCTTGTGAATTCTCGATCACAGGTCTTGCCGTATAGCTATGCAGACTTTCTATCAGATGACATACCGTATTGGCGGGATATTTTCGATGGGAGTCTCCACCGCCACAGATCTCGTTTCAGGCAAGTCATTGAAGATGATGAATGCATGGAACTAAGCAAACAAACAAGTATTGGAATTCAGGAACACTTGGCAAAACAGTGTGCAGCCCGAGCAATGTTTAAATATGCAACATTTCTCGATGCATGCAACGTCTCAATGCAACGAATGATGATTCTCATAAATAGTCCCCTCTTTAGCGAAGTCTTTAACAGCACGAGCTCCAGCGGGTACGAGGCGGCACAGGAAATCATCGAAGAAAAAATCGAAGATAGAGCACAACGAGAGGTTGCCCAGCAACGTTTAGAAAAAGGATTTTTACACGCTATCTGGATGGAGTATGAATGTTCACCTTGGGGTTATTCACTTCTACCCGAATTTGATCCTCCTCCACCAAGGGAAGGGACGACGACGATCACGAGGACAACGAGTATTGATCAGATGCATTATCGGATTAAACGCACCCATGACACGTTACTGAAAATTGCAGCCAAGTGTGGAGATCCTTGGGCAATTCAGAGTTTTCCGTTGGGTATCTTTACTAGTGATGAATTTAATGACGATGTAAAGGAACGGTATCCACTACTGATGCACCGACACTTGGGTTCGCACACTGGGTGGTTTCGAAGCGAATTATCGTTTAGGGAGCGTTTGCAACATCAAGCGAAAGCATTTCTCTTATTGGAGGAATCTGTGGGTGAGAAAAACGCACAGAAAGAGTACGATCCCATCGGACTAGAAGAAGCAATTGAGTATGTTTCAGATGATGGCGAGTTGAAGTACGCTCGTCCGTTAAGGGATATCTTGAGAGCGAGAGAAAAGCGCTTCAATGAGGAAGAAGACCAAATATTAAAGGAGTCCGGTTTCGAAGTACCATAGTCCCTGACTTTCGTACGCAAAACCGAAGAATGTCTAGCGATTGCGTGCTACAGGATCGTTGTATTGAATCGATCTGTTTGTTCAGCGACCCCTGACTCGAAATTTGGAATAGGATTGTATCAACTATGATCGCACTTGCTTCCGTTGATCGACCTATTAGACAACAGTTGTGTATATTGTTAGATCAAGACATCATAGGCTCGAAGCGGTCACTCCACATGCAAACTCTGGCTAAATGAGGGGCATGTGATGAAGCGAACCACAATTGAAAGTGTGCATCCGTGGAAAAACGGTGTTAGGTCCACGAATTTGTAATTTTGAAGGTCTCTATTTGAAACAAACATCTTTTCGGGAAGATGTTCTATCGCACATGATCTAGTGTCGATGTCGAAATCGTACGGAACCATTTCACTCGAGTAATGTCGTAAAAAAACGAAGGTGCGCTCACTGCAGTGAAGTGTGAGAAGATAATCAAAAAATCCAAGGAACCGCCTTTGATTTCGTGCGTCTACAACGAATGAGAGTGGCTACTTGCAACGTATAATGTTGTGGCAGCATGACAAGAAATTTTTCTTGGATTTGGTGAGATATTCACGACGACGTTAGTGCTCTGAACAAATTATTACAACCACTGATAGGAGAAATTGATGTTAGACAAACCTTTACATTCTCGATTACAAACATTCTTGCTATTTCTCGGCGGTATTTTCTTAAGTCTCGGTGTGTTCGCGCAGGATGCGAACGATGAAGAAGCATCAGAAGAGATCGAAGAAGTTGTCGTCACTGGGTCGCGCATTGTGCGAACCGATTTGGAAGGTACAAGCCCGGTACAAATCTTTGATCGTGTTGAAATCACGAGGTCAGGGCAAACGTCTATCGGTCAATTATTACGAGAAATTCCGTCGGTAGCCGGTGGTGCACAAACCACTCAAATTAACAACGGGGGCGACGGAACGAACAGAATCTCATTACGGGGATTAGGTTCGACGCGTACCTTAGTGCTGATGAACGGCCGTAGGCTTCCGCCAAGTTCGACTGGTTTAGCTTCCACGAACCTCAGCAGTGCCGTAGACCTGAACACAATTCCTGTTTCTATGGTTGATCGCATTGACGTATTCAAGGACGGTGCCTCAGCAATTTACGGTTCTGATGCAGTGGCTGGCGTAGTAAACATCATTACTCGACGAGATTTTCAAGGTATGGAATTGAACGTTCAGAGTGGGATCACACAAGAAGGGGACGGCGCTCGCAATGTTGTAGATTTAACAATTGGCGGCAGTTCCGATACAGGCTCATTTATGGCCTATGCAGGATACGTCGACGAAGGCAGTATCTGTGCGTGTGACCGAGATTGGGCGGCAACTCCTCTGGCATCTATAGGCGGCACTGTGCGATCCTATGGTAGTTCTGTGCCTCCATGGGGTCGTTATCGGTTCACCAAAGATGGCGAAGACATGGATGTCACACGTGGTCCTGAATACGGAGACTTCCGTCCTTATGATCCCTCCGGCGACGATTCGTACAACTTCGCACCATCAAATCATCAACGACAACCGAGTATCCGATGGAGCATGATGTTTGTCGGCGACCAAAATCTAACCGACTTCCCTGTAATAGGGGACGTTCGAGTGTTCGTGCGTGCTAGTTATTTGAACCGTGATAGCAATCAAAAACTTGCCGAAACACCACTCGCGCCATTAGCGTTCTTTTCATACAACGCTCCATATACTTCAGATAACTTCTACAACCCGTTTGGTGCAGACGTTCCAGATTGGCGCCGTCGAATGGTCGAAGATGGTTCTCGAACGGAAGACACACTCACTGAAACTAAACAAATTTTGATTGGCTTTGACGGAGTACTGAATTCTTGGCATTGGGACGCGTACCATGCTTTCGGTGAAACTGCCTCGGAGGGACATTTCGGTAGAATTTACAATCTTGAAAGGGTTGCGAACGCCGTAGGACCGTCGCTAAAAGATGCTGAAGGTAATTGGGTCTTAGATTCTGATGGCAATCCGATGTGCGCGAACGATACTGCCAACTGCGTCGTGCTTAACACGTTTGGAGAGAATAGTGTGACTCAGGCAATGATTGATTACATCACCTTTGTCGATAATCAATCCAGTTTGCAAGATCAAAAAATTTACTCAGTGAACTTTGTCAATCCTGCGATCATGGAGCGAGATGCTGGTCCAATCGGTATGGCGTTTGGTTGGGAATGGCGCGAGGAGCGAGGAGCTGATGTACCAGACTCACAAGTCAACTCCCTGGGTAGCGGTGCTACAGGAACGCCTCGAAAACCGACCTCTGGTGGATACACCGTAAACGAACTTTATGGAGAACTAAACATTCCCATCGTCGCAAACCAAGATTTATTTGAACTCTTAGAGACGAACATAGCCCTTCGTTTTTCTGATTACGATTCCTTCGGTGCTACCACGAATGGCAAATTTGGACTGAAGTATCGACCGGTTGAGAACGTACTGCTACGAACATCCTTTTCGCAAGCTTTCCGTGCACCATCGACCTCTAACCTCTTCGGCGGCAGTGGATTTTCATTCCCGGCACTCGCTGATCCGTGTTCTCAGGACCCAACAGAGCACTGTATCGCGGATGGCGTACCTGCGTCTGGATTCGAACCAATTTCAACTCAAATTCGTACCACGGTAGGTGGCAATCCCAACGCGCAACCGGAGACAGCTGAGATCCTAACTTATGGAGTGGTTGTTGAACCCTTAGAGGGACTGTCGCTCACGATTGATCGTTTTGACGTCGCTCTAACAGATGCTTTGACAACTCTGGGCGCAGACTTCATTCTTAGACAATGTGCAGAGTTCGGTAGTTACTGTGAGCTGATTGAACGTTTCATGAGCGGTCCAAATGCAGGTAATCCCATAAATGTTGTAAACACTATCACTAACATTGGCGGCGTTGATACTAGTGGTTGGGACATCGGTGCTTATTACGATTGGGGCGAGACTGTCTTAGGAGATGTCTCAATTACTTTTGAAGCGACTCTCTTGAGTGAATATTTAATTACTTTTGCGGACGACTCTGAAGAAGACTTAGCAGGCCGTTTCTCGGATGACCTCGATGGATATTTCACAGAATATCGAAGTAGCACTAGCGTGGTGTTAGAACGCGACACTTTCACCTTTAGTTACCAAATGAGAATTATCGGTGAGGCTGAAGAAGAATTCACGGATTTTGGCACGGGTCTTACTGAAATGAGAACGATTGAGAGCCGGATCTATCACGATGTGCATGCAAATCTTGTCCTACCGGAACACAACATAGTACTTTCGGGTGGCATCGACAATTTGTTGGATGAAAATCCACCGTTATCATTGGATGGGTTCAATGACAACACGGATGTAAGGACTTTCGATACTGCGGGTCGCTACTTCTACTTCAAGATAAATTACTCGTTGTAATTAGATAACAAGCGTTTGTTTTCGGTCGTGCCTGAGACTTCCAACTGAGGCACTACCAAAGTTTAGGTCGATATTGATTTGATTCGCTGCACGAATTCGTTTCAAGTCTAATCCATCAAGTTCGTCTAGCTCATCTTGTCAATAGTGGGTTACGCCCACAGAGCTAACCACTAACGATGCTAAATTCATGATCCTATATCTGCGAATGAATCCAAACACGATTTCAGGAGGAGTCAAAACAGTTCAAAGCGATATATGAAAGTTTGAGAGCAATGCTCTAGATACTAGCTTTTTAGCAGCCTATCGCAGACACGCAATGATCACGATATTCTTGCTCTTTAACTTCAGGTGTCGGTACGATTGTGCTGGCTATCCTGTTGGGAGTAGCGACACTGCCCGTTCGAAATAAAAAACCGACCACTTTGTGGTGTCAACGGTAGCTGCTCCCTTCACCAAGAGACCCATCCATTCTTGAGGTGTGCAATCCCGTCGAATTGCGAGTCTTTAAGAATTTGAAACATCTTAAAAAACTATGGGTTGATTTTCCGGGGAGTATCCTGTGTCTAAAAAAGACCGTACATACAACATCAAAGAGGAATACGATCAATGCTACACCATCTCAACGCGGCTTTCCCAAAGGACTTTTCCGACACCAAACACGCCTATCAGCCATTTACCTAGCAAAATCACTACCGTAGTCTATGCATGTCTCCGATGTGTTATTGCATTAGGTAAAACCGAGCGGTTTAGCACCCACAGTTGCATACATGCGCACACAAGAGATCAACTCTAATCTAAGACAGACCGGAGCAAATTTATTACCGGTCATCCGGACATTTTAATTTTTAGGAATTTTGAAGTATTCCCAGTGAAATCGGGTTAATTCTTAAAAATACGACCAATCCGAGCGGTTTCCTAATTGCGCGTTATGCTCTGTGAAAACACGAATAACCAGTCATTAAAAAAAATAAAAATCCAGCAAATTTTCTTGACACGAGGGGAGGAATGGATAAGATAATTAAGATTCTGTTCTTCAATGTTCAGTCACTTTTCGTCGCTTCTCGCCAGACTTTGGGAATAGTTATTTGTGAGGTAAATCAAGTGTTCTCAAATTTTAACCGATGTGTGCTTTTCTGCGTCAAAGGCTTTGCGGTAGCAATAATGTGTTGGTTCGTCGTCAGTACAGCAAGCGGCAATACAGCAAGTAATGTAGCTTGTAGTAAAAATGATAGTCGGACTGGGGTCTGTCAAGTTCAATTTACGCTGTATAGACAGGAATGCACACAGGGTGTGTCCGTCGTGTGCTCTTGGGGAAACATTTTTGACCCTGAACGCCGCGGCCAGATTTGTAGGACTATATTTATCGGAATGATAAGATACGGGCTTGAGATTATACACCAATAGGTCGCTCACCTGTGTGACCGAACACCCACGGAGTTTTGAACCGCTCACCTGCTAATATCTGTTCCACTGTCAATATTTGAATCTTCGCAAATGGTCTGTTATTGATAGTGGTGTCACCTGCTTCACCGACAAACTTAGCGAAGTTACTTTTAAGTCGTTCGCTAAGTGGATGGAGCACAATCAAACCTGCCATCATCGAGTCACTGTTATCTAAAACCCCTTTTAGCTCTCGGAGGGTTGTTATGGACACGTTCTTACCACCTTTGACTTCCAATATCATGCTCTCAATTTCTTTGTCTTTATACACTGTATTGACTTCAAAATATAGGTGACCATCAATACCACCGTCACTTGTTTTCTTAGTCGTTACAAAGCCGTCCACTTGTTCCACAGCCCACTTTTGAAAGTGGTATTTATCGCGCTTCCATAGGTCTAATGCTCCCTCAATATTTTGTGGTACGCCGTCGATCTTAAAGTGTACATTCTCTTTGAGTTTCAGCCGATCTTCCAACCTAACTCTTGCTACACGTTTTATAGCGTGAATAGCAATGTCAATTCCAATCCACGACCTATCAAGCCGTTCCGCTGCTTCCATTGTCGTACCACACCCACAAAATGGGTCTAATACAACATCTCCCTTTTCACTAGATACTTTGATAATCCGTTCAAGCATATCAACAGGTTTTTGCGTCTTGTAGTCTAGTCGCTCGTCAGCAGTACAAGATAATCCAGTCCAAATATTGTTAGGCATTATTCCAGCACCCTCCCGATCTTTACGAAAAGGTTTACCATTCACCCAATCTATATCACCTGCTAAATCCTCCTGTTCCAGCTTTTCTTGTGTTATTCTCCAACCCGCAATATTGGGAGGTTTTATACCTTTATACTCGTAACATAAATTAGGTCTAGCACCTGCTCCAATAGAACGAAATGGACTCCGCCTTTTGTACCTACCTTTTGCATCAGTCAAAGGAAAAGTTGCTGTAACGTCTTCATAAGGCAAAGCAACTTCATCCGCGAAAAACTTGTACTTATTGGACTTTGTGTAGAAAAAGATGGTGTCGCTACTTCGTCCGAAGTTTCTTTTGGGATATTGATTGCCTTTGTGTCCTTTAATTCGCTCCCAAATGATCTCGTTCCGAAAGTTTGCGTGACCAAATATCCCATCCAAAATAATTTTGAGATAGTGTGACGCGGTTTGGTCGCAATGAACATAGATACTAGCGGTATTCTTCAATCGTGATTTAAGATATAGCAACCGCTCAGCCATATACGATAGGTACGCGAGTAGTTTAGGATTGGTATTACGTAGCGCGTTCATCCATAACTTCCAAAATACCGCCACTTCGTCTTCAATACCCTGCTCACGCAACAATACAGGCATTTGCCTAATACTCCGCATTCGCTCCTCATTTAATGTCCAAGTGTCGTTAAATGCTTCCACTTGGTCGGGCAAAGGACGTCCAGTTTCGTCCTTGTAAATGTTGTTGTACTCGCGGTTGGAATTGAAGGGAGGGTCTAGATAGACCAAGTCAATATGTTCGATTGGAATAATGTCACGCAATACTGTGAGGCAATCTCCATAGTACAACCGATTCACGCAAAGCAACCACGTAGGAACGTGTTGAACGATTGCTCGTTCTTGCGGTTGTTGTACTTCCAACCTGCTTCGGACAAGTACAACATCATGTACTTCAACGAGTAGTGATGATGAGTACCGTACCAGGCGCGTTTTACGAGAGACCAGAAGCCCTCGATGGTGTTAGTATGCGTGATTCCTCGCACATACTCTTTGCTATGATTGATGACGGAGTGAGCGAACTTCCTATGGACTGGCCAGTAGCCTTTGAACTCGTCCGTCATTAACAACGAACCATCGGCTTCCACGTTGTCTTGCACGAAGTGCATGATACTGCGACCTGAGAGATCGGGAGGGATAGCCGTTACTACGTCACCGCCACGTTCAACCGCACCGATCACGGCTTGTTTCTTAGTACCACGCCCCCGCTTGTTGCTCGGTTGGTCGTCCGAGTCATGATTATTGGACTTGCGAGGCTTCCCACCGATAAACGTTTCGTCAATCTCTACAATTCCTTGCAACATGATTTCTTGTTGCTTACTCGCCATTTCAGCACGAATACGGGCTTGTACGTACAACGCGGTCGGTTGCGTAATGTCAAGGTCTCTTGCGAGCTGGTGGCTTGATATGCTCTTCTTAGCATTGCTCATAAGACCAATCGCCATAAACCACTTTTGCAGAGGCACTCTCGTTTTCTCGAAAATCGTACCTGACAGGACGTTAAAACTGGACTTGCACTGATGACAATTCCAACGTCCTACACGATGACCATCGCACTTACGAGCAACGTTCTTACTATTACACAAGGGACAGTATGGATGGTCTCCAAACCGCAAATCTTCTAAGTGCTCGATACAGGACTCTTGGTCGGGGTATCGGCTGTAAATGTTCAATAAGTTCATAACGTATAGTGTATTGAAATGAAACTAAAAGTCAAGCCCGTATCTTATCATTCCGATATTTATTGATCGATGTTGGGATGTGAGTAGGCGTGTTACAGTTTGGGTGAAAGGTGAAACCGAGGACGAACGAAAAGAAAGGATCGTTCATTTTGTGGATGACTTTGTGTCGTTTGGAGTTAGAGAACTCAAATATTTTGAATGTGAATTGAAGGATAAAGAGGGTTACCCAGTTGGTTCATGGCTTAGGGAAGATTGCGATCAACTCGAAGAAGCGTACCCTGGGCTTACTGCGTGGCCATTCGGGAGTATTCTCAATAGCATTGGGGATGAAGTTTTGAATACCGGTCGTTTTCGTCTTTCCAATGGAAATTGGTCCGGTTTTACACTACCACCAACACTTGGACACTTTTACTATGTGGAGAACTTGCCGGGAAGGGAGCGACTCGTATAGATGTGAGGGAAATACAACACAATTGGAGGTATTATCGAAGTAGTGGCGGTAACAAAAACAGACAAATTGTGACTACAACAACCCATGAGCGAATACATTTGGCTGATTGGATAGATAATGGAGTATTTGACTGGGGAGGCCCCGATTCAACAGAGCATTCAAAGGGAGTGGATCGGGTCAACACTCAAAGTAAATTCATAGCCAAGGAGTTGTCATTTGCGCCGGTGGACTGGTCAATAGGTTGCCACCCGCCTTATGAGCCACTCTTTTGGCTCCCAGGCTGGGGTCACGAAATGACTGATCCTATTTATTGTCGAATTGGAGAAGTCATTCAAGCACTACGTTAGGGAGGTAGCATGTACAGTATTACTTTAGTCAGAATTTTCTTGAGCTTCATTATTTTCGGGCTCTTCTTAGTACAACACGCTCATTCACATCCAGCGGGGACTGACAACCAAGGATTTGGTTTTTTTCCAGAGACAGAGCCGTTCTTACCGGTTACCGATGAACATCGTGCCGCGTGGACCCGAGTAGTCGAACATTGTTTTCCCGTAAATACTCGGGATTCTTTGAGCGGTCACTGTCTGACTTCACTAGGAGAATTTTTCGCCAACGAACCTGTTTGGAGTTACAGCGAGATGTACGTTTATGGGGGAGACGGTTGGCTACCCTTGTTCCATAACCGATTGGGACAACGAAGAAACTATAGTGCCGCTGACTTTCTTAGTGCGGATGTCCCGTTCTGGAGAGATATTTTCGATCACGAAATAGAGCAACGCCAGGAGTTATTCTTGCGAGTAGTCAACGATTCACAATGCATAGAAATAACAAGAAACGACAACGAAGGTATGCAAGACCATTTGGCCGAACGTTGCGCGGTGCGCGAGTTGTATAAATATGCAACCTATCTCAACGCGTGTAATGACGCACACTACAGGATTTCTTGGCTTCAGAACATCCAACAGGAATGGGATGTAGAACCCCCCACCGATGTGTTCGATGATAAGAACTCGTTTGAAATTATTTTTCTAGAACTTGATGAGTCTGTTTCGAACGAGGCACTAAGGTCGGCGGCGAAGCGCAGTTTGCAAAAAAGTTATCTCCATGCATCCTGGGTTGTAGCACAATGCCGTCAACATGGTTTTATCTTGAAGCCGGGAGAGATCTTTGGTTCCTACACTTCTACAGATGAGAATTTACCATGGAGTATTGTGCCGTGGAAAAGCACGGCACCGAGATGGCATGATGAGAGTAAGTACGAGAGGCTACTTTCTCACACGCATGAATTTATAATGAAGATGGCGATAAAAAGTGGCGATTACTGGGCCATTCGGAGCGGCTACCTTGGTAGTTCTGTTATCGCCGAATTTAGCGAAGATTTGATGGAGGGTCATCCGTTATTGATGCATCGTACTATAGGCGATTCTCAGAGTTCTGTTGGGTTTTCGCTCGGACTTAATCCGAGTGAAAAAGCACTCCATCGAGCGAAGGCTTATCTATTACTTGTTGAAGAGGCGGGAGAGGAGTTTGCGAGACTTGAATATGACCCTGCTAAATTAGTCGAAGAAATCCAATATGTTGAGAGTGGTGGCTTGCTGAAACTTCCGCTCACGAGCGCTGAGATAGAAGCAAAACGTAGGGAATCGATACGAAAGTACGAAGAAGAAGAGTTGATCCGGGAAGCCCAAGGAGAGTTGTTTAAGTAGATCTTTTGAACGTTCCAAACAGATGAGGAGAGTTTCCTCGTGAAAAAAATTTCTCTAGGTATGTGCTTGGTCTGGTATTGGTGTGTGATTCCATCAGGAATGGCAGATTCAATACAGGATTTTTTATATCCGGGTGACTTTAGCGTACCTACAGATCCAATGTCACTTTTCGAGGAGAGTCCGCAGCAGAAAGCAGCATGGCGACACGCGAAGAAGCAATGTACGCCCGTTGATGTGTATGAGCTTTTTGAAGATCAAGGGTGTATGGAAGCACTCACCGAGTACTTTCTTAACGAACCGGTGTGGGCTTACGCTCTGCTCAACTATTATGATCATGAGAAGGGGTTGCAACGGTTGCCAATTAAACTGATTAATTCTCGACCCAATATCTTGCCTTTCAGTTATGCCGATCTACAGTCGGACGATATCCCCCGGTGGCGAGACATTTTTGACGATGAAATTAATCGAAGATCAAGAACGATTTTGGAGGTGACCGCGAATCCAGAGTGCAGAGTGCTGAGTGAGCGTACAAGTCCGGGTATCCAACACGATTCGGCGGAAAAGTGTTCGGCTCGTGAACTATTCAAATATGCGACATATCTCGATGGTTGCTTCGTCGCGGTCCAAAGAGAGAGTATTCTTGTCAACACTCCGCGCATTAGCGGTATCTTGTCGAACGAGTCTGCAAGTACATATGCAGTTGTACGAGAAATCATCGAGGAAAAAATTCCCAATGTCGAACAGCGGACCATCGCGCAAAACAGATTGGAAAAAGGCTTATTACACGCAGTTTGGATGAGGTCTCAGTGTTCCGAAAACGGCTATGCGATGCTTCCAGATATTGAAATTGATGAGACCATGGAGTTTCCGAATTCGTTCTTTTGGCTACCGGACACAAAAAGAGCGTTTCAGCTTATTAACGGTACTCACGACATTATCCTCAAAATTGCGGCAAAGAGTGGGGATAACTGGGCGATCCAAAGTTACCCGTTAGGTATTTTCACTAGTAGCGAATTTAATTTAGATGTTCAGAAACACTACCCTTTATTATTCACCGCCACCTAGGTTCTCCGACCGGGTGGTTTCGTAGCGAGTTGACAGTACCAGAGCAAGCCCAACATCAAGCGAAGGCATACCTCATACTGAAGGATATGTTGGGCTCGAAAAACGCGAGTCTCGAATACGATCCAAACGAACTAAAGGAGGAGATTAAGTACGTGACAGACGGGCATGAACTTAAATACCCAAGAGCACTGAAAGATATTTTGGAAGCGAGATCGGGTGATCTTAATGAACTCTAGTTCATATTAGAATGGCCGTCCCCTGCAAACTTTGCATAGTAATTGGTTTATTGATCCTTCAGCAATAGAACGATTGTTATAGTAGAGCTAAACTTCTTGTAGGATCCACTAGGCATCCTAATGGTGCTTTCTGAGTTGATATAAACCTTTTACACGTTCGTGGATTCAATTACTAACTGAGCATGAGGAGTAGCCAGGGGTAAGAAAATGTATCCCGCAGCGAGTCGTGTCGATGCGAAACGAGAACGCGCGGCGAAAGATCGGGGTCGGCTCTCGTATCGAGTTCTTTCCAAACGTGCGTTACATGACCGTGCGCCGACCTCTGAGGTTACCGTGTTGCAATGTGAACGACGACTGCCAAACAAGGGAACACAAGTGGTGGGAGAATGGGTTACGAACCATGAGATTGCACCGACCGCGGCGGCTGTTTGGGTCCGGTATGCCCGGCGGCGTTGGCACATCGAGAACTGTTTATTCAAGACGATGAAAGACATTCAAAATATCATTTTTGAACATAACTGTGGGCATGGTAAACAGCAGCTATGCAATAATGTTGGGCTATTGATGATGGTGGCGGCGTGCATCGGTCAGCTCGGTCAATTGAGTTGTCAACTGTTCCGTGCGATTAGTGAATGTACCAGTTCTTGGGCTGCGGTATGGGAGCGGCAGCGCGTCCTTTTGAACATGGTCACTCTCACCGGCTGGCCGGGCTGCTATCACAAGGTATTGTGGGGGCTAGATCCACCCGAAACTAGCTAAAACAGTACCCGTTTTGAAACTCTGAGGCTGCGGGTCTTTGACCACAAAGGGAGTCTGTGGTCCGCGGTTGGATTACGAGTCTGGTGCTTGAATTTAAGGGCTGTTGAACGCGTGAATCAAGCCTAAATAGCTGGTCTCTTGCCTGAAAAAAAGGGCACTTTCGCGCCTCCTATCCGTTAGAATTACTAAATTGCGAAATTTACACTAAAAAAGTTCTAGACGTGCAGAATTTCTGTCTAGAAATAGAATTACAACCATCCTCGTCGAATCCTATACAGTACACCAATAAGTAGACCCTGCAAACATTTTGAAATCAATGACAGTGAGTATCGGTTCGAATAGATCACCGGAATCGTACTTATTAGAGCCCTCAATCTGGGATCAAGTGAGCTTGGTTGCATGTTCCCTACAGAGTTCTCTACTTGTGTTCGTGTTCTTTGTTCTATCGGCACACACACAACACACAGAAGGCGCGGGCTCAACTGATCATGAACTTGAAGAGCTAGTTGTTACCGGATCTCGAATTAGTAAGTCAGAGTTAGAGGGTCCGAGTCCAATGCAAGTCCTTGATCTTGCCTACATTGCGGGTTCGGGTCAGACTTCGGTAGGACAACTACTACGAGAAATACCATCCGTGGCGGGTGGCGCTCAGACTACGCAAGTCAACTACAACGGCGACGGAACAAATCAGATCTCTTTGCGTGGGTTGGGTTCGACGCGTACTTTAGTTTTGATGAATGGTCGGCGACTGCCACCAAGCACTACAGGATTGTCAGCGACAAATATAAGTAGCGCGGTTGACCTTAACACCGTTCCTGTCTCAATCGTCGAACGGATTGAAGTCATTAAAGATGGCGCATCTGCGATTTATGGATCCGATGCGGTTGCAGGTGTGGTCAACATCATTACTCGACGAGACTTTCAGGGTTTAACGGTAAATGTTCAAACAGGAATCACCCAGGAAGGTGATGGTGCTCGGAATCTGATTGATGTAACGTTTGGTGACAGCGACGAGCGTAATGCTTTTACTTTTTTTGCCGGATATGTTGATGAACAGGCTATCTGTGCTTGCGATCGCGAATGGGCTGCAGTGCCTATGGCATACTTCGGTGACGATGTAATTTTTTTGGGGAGTACTGCACCTCCCTGGGGACGTTATGTATTTTCTGACGGAGGCGAGGAGTTCGATCTGACCCGAGGACCAGAGTTTGGCGACTTTCGATCCTTTAGTTTCTTTGGAGGGGACTCTTACAACTTTGCGCCTGTGAATCACCAACGACAACCAAGTACTAGGTGGAGCATGATGTTTTTTGGAGATCGTTCCCTCAATGAATTCTTAGGTATGCGAGAAGTACGGACATTTATCTCTGCAAGTTACCTAAATCGGGACGGAAATCAAAAAATTGCACCGACACCGCTAGCGCCGCTTGCATTCTTTGCCTATGACGCACCTTACAGTAGGGACAACTTCTATAACCCTTTCGGCGTAGACGTATGGTTGAAGGAGGTGCAAGAGTTCAAGACATTATCACACAAACAAAACAACTGACTTTAGGCATCGAAGGATGGACAGGAGATTGGCAATGGGATGCTTACCATGCGTTTGGAGAAACAACTTCAAAGGGTAACTTCGGACGAGTGTACAACTTGCACAAAGTCGCAAATGCCGTCGGTCCCTCATTGCGTGACGAGTCGGGCGATTGGGTGCTTGATGCTGATGGTAATCCCCAATGCGCAAACGACACAGCAAATTGCGTCGTCTTGAACATTTTCAGCGAGAACAGCGTGACTTTGGAAATGCTTAGCTATTTGACATTTATCGACAACCAATCAAGCGTACAAGACCAGAAAGTGTTTGGCTTCAATATAGTAAATTCAACTCTGGTAGCTCGATCAGCGGGTCCTGTGGGTATAGCTGCCGGTTGGGAGTGGCGTGAAGAACGCGGTGTCGACCAACCAGACTCGCTGGTAAACACTTTGGGAGATGCGGCTACTGGCTTTCCACGCAAGCCGACATCGGGTAGCTATGCTACCAATGAAGTCTACGTTGAACTTAATGTTCCTTTGATTGCGCAACTGGACTTTGTGGACTTGTTAGAAGCAAATTTTGCCTTGCGTTATTCCGACTACGATTCTTTTGGCGATACCACAAACGGAAAACTTGGTGTGAAGTATCGTCCAGTTCCCAGCTTGACAATTCGAACAACCTATTCTCAAGCGTTCCGAGCACCATCAATTTCAGATCTGTTTGGTGGCAATGGCTTTGATTATCCCGCCTTAGTAGATCCATGTTCTCAAAATCCTACCCAGTTTTGTATTGATGACGGTGTGCCGTCTACCGGATTCCAACCGATATCGACACAGATCCGAACTACGATTGGAGGGAATTCCGCGGCACAACCGGAGACTGCAGCAATTCAAACGTTTGGATTGGTTTATCGTCCAACGGGAAGTTTTTCCATCACCATAGATAGGTTTGATGTAGCTCTTGCCGATGCCTTGTCCACTCTAGGTACAAGTTTCATTCTTAATCAATGCGCAACCGCAGGGAACTTTTGTCATCTAATCGAGCGATTCACCACTGGTGCTCTTGCTGGGGATCCTGTAAATGTCCAAAACACGGTGACAAATGTCGGAGGAGTCGACACGAACGGGTGGGATATTGCACTAGCTTATGATTGGTCGAACAATTTCCTGGGCGAGATGTCTTTCCGGTACGAAGCTTCGCTGTTGAGTGAATATCTTATCACCACCGCTGATATGACCACCACTGATCTTACCGGGAGGTTTGTGGACGATTTAGACGGATACTTTGCGACTTATCGAAGTAGCATAAGAGTCTCGATGAAACGCGCTAACCTGAAGTTTAGTTACGAGATTCGCACTATCGGTGAGGCTGAAGAGGACTTCACAGACTTTTTGACCCGCAACACCTTGCAAAGGACAGTAGAAGGACGAGTGTATCACAACGTCTTCGCAAGTATGGCATTCACTGATCACGGACTCTCACTGTCCGGAGGTATTAACAATCTATCGAATGAAGATCCACCTCTCTCTCTCGATGGATTGAATGACAATACGGATGTACGGACGTTCGATACCGCGGGCCGGTACTTCTTCCTCAAACTTAACTACTCTATGTAGAACTTTTTGGACCGTGGGTCTCCCGATTAACAATAGCGAGTAAACTCGTAGATCTTTCAGGTGTAATGATCGCCCAAGAGTGCCGCGCCTACTACTGTCTAGTCTGTTTGGAGCTGAATCGTGGAACCACATATGGTCCTTCGGGTATCACTGCAATCTCCGGTGGCTCTTTCGCATGTCGAGCGAGTTCTACACCATGCTCCACTGAAGTTATCCGTTGCGTTCCGGTAAGTTCAAACTGTTCTCGGGTTAAACCTTCACTGTACAGCATGATGTGAGCGCGTTGTAGAGCTCTCGCTAGTAATTGGGTACTCCATTCGTCGATATCTGCTTGATCCTTGTCTTTTATTGACTGTAAGAAGGCAACGGTCCCATTCAGACACAGCTTCTCTTGTGCTTGTTGAAAAGACTGGGACCCCAGCCCCTCTTTACACTCTGCTGCTAGAATTAGAGTACCGTTACGCTCGACAATATCGAGCGGAGTTACTATTCCCTTAATCGCTTGATAGAAAGTTTGGTCGAGCGGAAAACCTGCGGCAGTAGACAATACGATAGGAAACTGGCGATCCAGATTAACAACTGCCATTCGACGAGAAAAATCCGTTGCTTCTTTATGACTGGACTCAATCTCACCAAAATTTACAAAGACTAGTTGGCGATCTGCATCGATGACAACATTTACTCCGTAAATGTTCGAACCACTGTATTCGCGCAAACGCGCGACAATCTCTAATAACTCTGCATGTAACGGATTCTCAGCTACTTCACACACAGAGCAGTGCGGGTCGCTTAAGAATTTTGAGTTGTGTAGCGTACGAATCGTGTCTTCATGTGCAATCCCTGGAGCTATCACTTTTCTACCACCGGAAAAACCCGCCATGAAGTGGGGTTCGACTAATCCGAGAACCAGTTTTAAATCTGCTTGCACGAATCTTCGATCTATCTTAATTGGCGTGCGACGACTGGTGTAACCCAGAGCTACATGCGACTGTGCGGAGCGAGCAAAGTGGTTTTCGACAGGAATTGACTTCAATATCGGGTCGTTTCCGAGAATTGTTTGGAGTTCTTCTCCTTCATTGGGTCGATGTAGCCCGGTCGCTACTAACAGCAAAATGTCGTTATGCGCGATTCCAGAGTCTAGTAGGGTCTCGATTATCGGCGGGAGTAACTCTTGATTCGGTACTGGGCGTGTGATGTCGCATACTAATATACACGCCGTCCTGCACTGCGATGCGAGTTGTCTCAGGGACGGCGAATCTACTCCAGAATCTAGTGCAAGTTTAATTGCGCGTGCAGGATTACTGAGTACAGGCGTAGACGGTTTCTCGACTATCGTCGCGCGACAGTTTGGAGGCAGAGTGACCTGTATTCCACGTTTGCCGTATTGGAGTGGCACCATCACCTAGGAACTTCTCCAGTCGGTGCTACGTTAGTTGGAGAATTTTTAGTAGCAGAAGTAGCGTCGGGTACTCCAAGCAGCCGATTGATAACCTCAACGACACGTATTGAAGTTTAGGTGTATGAGTATTGACGACGCTTGGGTCGATATCGATTCGCTGCGCGGGCCTGCTTCGCTTCTAACTCGTCGAGTTCATCCAGTTGATCTTGGCGTTTGTAGTGTACTACCAAAGGACTGACGACGAGAAATAATACGTGCATCATACCATAGCCAAGGGCGAGTCCAATTACGAGAACAAATGGGCCAAGGTCGGTTATTTCAAACCAGCCGCCGCCGCCACCAACGATTACGGCGATTGCACAAGCTATAAACATTGACAGAAAGGTCAACAGTATGGCAAGAAAACCCCAACCGGCCCCAGCGTAAAACATGCTAAAAGGACCGAAGAAAAAGGCAAACACGAACGCTAAAAACACAGACTTCACGTTCTGATAGTGATATCGCATCGAGTTATGACCTCACTAGTATGCGAGTAATCGGAGTCGGACCTACTATCCATCGACAAAAGATTACAGAGAACATTTTGATTCTAACTTTCTCCGTTTTCTAGTCATCGATAGAACTACTTACCTCTCAAAAAACATTCTATACAAAAAAGTTGTACCACTACAATCTTCTGCATGTTTAGATCTGTGTTGCTGCTAGGTCTCGCCGCTGGATTAATCGTGGCTGCATTGACGTTACTAGTGACCACAGTTGGAGATCCAACTCAACCGACTCTGTTCCCTCTTGTGATCAAATATGTCACTATTGCGGTTGTGTTATTTTTGTGTTTATTTGGAATTAAACGCGTTCGCGACCGGATGCCAGATAGAACAATTTCACTACCACAGGGTATTGTTGTAGGTTTTGGAATCGTTGCTCTCGCAAGTCTGATTTATTGCATTTCTTGGGAGGTCTATTACTTTTCAACGGATTATCAATTTGCCCGGGAAGTTTCTCAAAATCTAATTCAAAGAGCTCAGCTAGAAGGCGCGACTGCGGTTGAAATCGCCGAACTTATGGAACGAAATGGGAAAATAGTAGAAGCCTTTGCCAATCCGTTCCTACGCATTACGATGGCTTTCTTACAGATGTTTGTTATCGGTGCAGTGGTAAGCATCGTTGGAACTTTGCTCATTCGTAATCCAAAATTCTGGGCAATACAGAGTGAGCACAAGAACGACTCGTAATGCGAATCTCGCGTATCGAAGACAATCTCAAACCTTGCGGTAGCGAACGAAGGAGTAGCGTCTAGACAGCGACGGCCCTCTGCTAGGCACTCCAGTTGGGAAGCTGAATCTATATGAGAAGTTATTCGTCTCGAGTATAAACGTTCAGCGCGGTTTCAATCTGTTGAGCGAAAAATTCTCCATTATTCGCATCCGCTTGTCGGAGTTCAGCAATCGCTTCGTCTAACCGTGTCTGTTTCTTTTGGGTCTTATCCGTTAGTAATTCGGTCAGTGCGACCCAACCTGAAGCCATTTTCTTCCCGCTTGTTTCGTCCGCTGTATCCCGTGCTTTCTCGAAGAATTCAATCGCAATTTCAAAGTTTTTTGCATTCAACTCATGCGCACCGTTGATCCACAGTGCGTTAAATGTAATGTCTTCAGCTCGAGTGGCGAAATCAAGTGCGACTCGTGCAGCAGACAATCCTAGTTTTTGATTTTCATTCGATATTGGACCCGTATCATCCCAGCCTGGCCAAGTGAATGCAGCTATGTTGAACGCGACGCCTCTCGCAAATTTCCGCAATCTGTTCAGTTCTGTTTTATCGTTCTCATCGGTTCGCTTGATTTGATTCAGCGCGTAATGTAACTGCAAGCGGGCGACTGGAACGAAAAGATCATCGCGTTGAATCTTGCGGAGTTCACTCATGAGTTCCGACATATTCTTCCACTCCGCATCTGTTATCGGAGCTGCAGCAAGTTCGTCCGTGAGCACTGGTGTGAATCCTGTTATCAGTAAGCAGATACTAAGCGGTACATACTCAAGGCTAAGTAAGCAGGCTTAAGTGGATTGACTAAAGCGGAGTTTTTAGAGGGTTTCGGAGACCTTAGAAGCTTTTCCCGATGGACAGTATAAAACGAAATTCAGCACTAGGGTCATCTAACGTTGAACCAACCAATGAACCAGTAACATCCAATTCAGCGATCGGTACGGTAATACTGAGGCTCGCATCCATGTAACTGTCTTCACCTGGACCAAAAAAATCCTCGGAGTCAACGCTACTCCAACCGACATGGGCGGCAACAGAAAACTGATCTTCTTGCTCCCAACCAACACCGACGAAAGGATAGACGAATGATGGACCATTCGCACCAAAGTATTCATTGGAAAAGTTTAAGCCGAACGAGGCATTCCAAATATTTACTCCAATGGCAAATTCCATGTAGTCAAGAACATCTCCTTCCGAAGGATATTCAAATCGAATAATGCTCGCACTTACCGTAAACAAATCGCCAATAGTGTCGGACTCCCAGGACGCATAAAGATCTAATTCCATGGACGTTGCAGAATTAAAGTTTACGTTGGATGCCCATGTGCCGATAGCAAAGCCATTGTCTAATGCGATATCAAAACCACCTTGGATCGCGGGGTCCAAACCAGTTTGTGACACGCCGCGGAATGAATAGTCAGAACTCAATGTTACATTTGCTTCTGCTTCCACCCCTGATACACTTTGGGCGTATGCAAAAAATGCGAACGCGACAGCAAGATGCAGTCGGGCTAGCTTAGTTAGTCTGTTCATCAGGGTCCTCCTTTATCGAACAAAGTGACCTATAGAGTCAAATTGAATCTTACCGGCACCGTGCTCGGGAATACATCCTAGAGCACGCGTTGATTACGACTCTTCTTCTTCGGACTCATCTTCAGATTCGTCTTCTGTTTCCGTTTCTTCTTCGCCGGTGATTAAGTATCGAATCGCGGCTTCTAACTCTTTGTCTGTGCAATCCAAACAATTACCCATTGGGGGCATTTGTTCACCGAAGCCATCCTTGGTGTGTTGTAGTAGTACGTCGTAGCCCTGAGCAACCCTTGGATCCCATGCATCGGAGCCAACGAGCGGGGCGTCGGCTACACCTTCATCATGACACGCAAAACAATACGCGTCGTACACTCCCTTTGCCGAAAGTCCTGTACCGCGCCGTATTCTGTTCGGATCGAACGCGATGACTGTACCACATTCTTCTCCAATTAAACAAAGCTTGCCAAAAGGTTTTAGGTTTGCCGCGATGGCTTCACGTCGTTTCCATTCTTCTTCGTCGTCACTTGTCGCACTAAGAACGAACAATCCTAGCAACACACAACTGCCAATCAAAGCGAAGCGGCGTATCAACGGTACTATAGTGTTAGACTCCAAATAAATCGCGAAAAATTATAAGTAGACCTAGGCTTCTATCGCGTCTGTTTCTGTAGCTTTCTCAGGTGATGTTATGATCGAGTTTTTCAGTTCTTGTACGCGATCAGCAACTCGGTCCCAAGACGCTTGCTTAACATGGCCGTAGCCACGCACTTCGCTGTAACATCGAATGAGTTCAACTGCGTTGGAGAAGTTCTCTTCGTTCAAATTGGTAAGCAATGAATTCATCATTTGATCAAATTCGCGCAGGAGCTTCCGTTCAAATTTTCGTTCCTCGATATGTTTAAAGGGGTCTAGGATTGTTCCTCTTACTCCCTTGAACTTTGCAAGCAGTTTCAAGAACACACGTACCCAACCGTCCACACGAACTTTTGACTTTTGTGCCCGCGGTAGCCACGTCGGGGCAAACGCGAATTGGAAACTTTGGACATTAGTGAATTGGTCATCCATAAACCTTTGAAAGTTCGGATGGGTAAGTAACCGCGCAACTTCGTACTCGTCTTTAGTAGCCAGAAGTTTGAAATAGGTCTCGATTGCTAGTTTTGACAGAGTCTCGGAGTCTCCAGCGACCTGTTTTTCTACACTTTGAATCTTGTCCGCAAAAATCTGTAAGCGAGCTGCGTACTTCGCATCTTGATACTCTGTCAGAAACTCTATTCGATCGTCGATGAGTTCTTCCATCGTTCGTTCGACTTTTGGAAACATTGCTTCTTCAGGTTGCCCTGATATGTCGAGGAAGTTGGAGTCAAGCGCGAACTTGCGTCCCGCGCGAAACGCTAAGATATTTTTCTCGACAAGGGTGGCGTTGATCGTCAACGCCTGTTCGATACTGGTTGCCTTTAATGGAATCAACCCCAATTGCCAAGCATAACCGAGCAACGTCATGTTCGCGGTGGTGCTCGCACCACTGACTCGTACTGAGAGTCTGTCTGCATCAATGGTCTTCAACGTCTGCCCGAAAGAGGCTAGCTGTTCGACTAGTTCTGAATTTTCAACATCTGCTTGGCGTTGGAGCACAAACTTCGATGTTGGAACTAGATGTGTATTCACCACGATGTTGGTTCGAGTATTGTCGAGTGTCGTCACTGATTCTTGGGATAGTGAAGTTACGAGATCAGATCCGAGGAGTACATCTGTTTCTCGTTCGGAGATTTGGGTGCGAAGAACCTCATTGTCGCTGATTCGGACGTTCGCAAAAACAGCACCACCCTTTTGTGCGAGCCCGGTCATATCAAGATTCGAAGCGTGTTTACCTTCAATAGTGGCTGCCATTCCTAGTACTTGACTCAAGGTCACCACACCTGTACCACCAACACCCGCGACCAAGACATTTGCGCTCGTAGGTAGTGCTACACTAGGATCCGGAAGTGAGCTCAAATCAATTTGCACTGTCTTGGGTTCGACAAGCTCGGCTTCAACTTCTATCATTGCCGGGCAATAGCCTTGCATGCAACTCAGATCCTGATTACAAGCAGTCTGATTGATCTTGCGTTTCACACCAAGGTCAGTAACGACCGGTTCTATCGCGCTACACATCGAAGCCCTTGTGCAATCGCCGCAACCTTCGCAAACTGCATCATTGATTACAACGCGTTTCATTTTCTTGGGTATTAAGCCACGCTTTCGCCGCCGTCGTAATTCGTTGGCGCAGACTTGATCGTAGATCAAAATGGTGCACCCTTTAACTTGTCGCAACTGGGCTTGCACTCTATCCAAATCGTCGCGATGGCTGACTTCGTAATTACGCTCTTCATAGCGTCGAGGATCGTCCGTTACGATATGTACTGCCGAGACGTTTTCTGCGAGTACCTGTCGCACAATGTCATCTACAGTGAGATCACCTTCAACAGCTTGTCCACCTGTCATCGCGACTGCGTCGTTGTACAGAATTTTGTAGGTTACATTCACCCCCGCGGCGACACAAGCACGAATCGCCATGAGACCGGAATGAAAGTAGGTACCGTCTCCTAGATTCACAAAGATGTGTTGATCATCTACAAAAGGAGCTTGTCCGATCCAATTCGCACCTTCACCTCCCATATGAGTAAACGTGTGCGTGTTGCGGTCCATCCATTGCACCATGTAATGACACCCAATACCTGCGAGCGCTCGACTGTCTTCTGGAATTTTTGTTGAGACGCTATGGGGACATCCTGGACAGTACAACGGTAATCTAGATGCGTTAGCCGGCGTGTGCGCACTTCCCCAAGGTTCGCCAAGAGCTATGTCCGATCTGGGAATAGAAATGCCGTGATCTCGAAATACATCGATGAGCGCACGAACGATCATATCACAGCTTATTTCTCCAACAGTCGGAAAGAGTTCTTTTCCGTGTCGTGTTCGGCGTCCTTCGATGTCCGGAGCATCTTTTCCATAGAGGATGCTCTTGAGTGTATCTTCCAAATAGGGATACTTGCCTTCAACCACTAAGATCGCCGGAACATCTTTCAGTAGCGTCTTTACATGAGAGGATTCCAGTGGCCAAACTTGTCCAATCTTCACGATTCGAACACCGATCGCTGCTAGTGTTTGTTCGTCAGCAAATCCTATCAGTCGAAGTGCCTGCCGGACGTCAGTGTACGCTTTCCCAACACCTAAGATTGCTAATCTCGGGTTGTCAGTATCGACAGTTATGTGGTTCAGATTGTTGACTGTGCCAAATCGAGCTGCGAGTGCAATTTTTGAAGCGATTCGAAGTTCTTGTTCTTGGGGGGTATCAAGTAGGCGGATGTGAGGATCTAATTCCGTTTCAGGACACTCAAACGAGAAATTCAGTTTTTCAGTTCTTAGAGTAGTAGCACTATCCATGATTGCGGTGATCGCAGTTAGTGCGACCCAACAACCGGAGTACCTCGAGAGTGCCCATGCAGCAATTCCTAGATTGAGTAAATCTTCAATGTCGCATGGTGTTAGGACTGGGATTTGAAACTCCCGAAGTGCACCGATACTATTGGAAGGTAGAGTAGATGATTTACATGCCGGGTCATCGCCTACAAGTGCAACAACACCTCCATATTTTGATGTGCCGGCTCGATTCGCGTGCCGAAACGCGTCGCCGGACCGATCGACACCTGGAGCTTTTCCATACCATAATCCAAACACGCCATCGTAGCTCGCGGTAGGATAAATGTTCGCCTGTTGGGTTCCCCATACAGACGTAGCGGCTAAATCTTCATTTACTCCTGGCTCGAACTTAATCCTATGGTCTTTGAGAAGCTTTGCTTCTTGCGTTAACGCTTGATCGACGCCTCCCAATGGAGAACCGCGATATCCACTCACAAATCCGGCAGTCTTTAGTCCATTTCTTGTGTCTAGGCGACTCTGCTCTAACAGCAGGCGGGTGATTACTTGCGTCCCGTTGATCCAAATCGGTCCCTCCGTCATCGTATATTTGTCAGAAAGTTGAGTTTCGAAAAGATCGGCGCGACGCTTCATTTAAGGAACATTACAGTAGACATTGGGGACATATTATGTTATGCAAAATCAATAAAATATGTGCACCATTACTTTCTCTTTATTGTAAAATATTAGAATAATTTTTTAATACTATTCAGTTAATTAGTATGGAATGTAATGCAATTGGATAGACTAGATATTTCCATTCTCCGACAGTTACAGGAGAATGCATCCGTCTCCATCCAGGAATTGGGCTCTCGAGTTGGATTGTCCGCAACACCCTGTTGGCGTAGAGTCAAGCGACTCCAAAAGGAAGGCTTCATTCGAAAGCAAGTCGCGCTGTTGGACGCGCAGTTACTGGAACTTAAAGTCAATGTTTTCGTTCATGTGAAATTGAAAGCCCACAGCGACGAAGTGCTTAAGAAGTTTGAAGAGTCAGTCGCGACAATTCCTGAGGTAGTGGAGTGCTACAGCGTGTCTGGGGACACTGACTTTTTATTACGAATCGTCGTCGCCGACGTAGCAACTTACGAGACTCTACTGTATAAGAAACTCATCCAATTGCGCGAAGTCGGGACTCTAAATTCGATGTTTGCGTTGCGTCAGGTGAAGTACACCACTGAGCTACCCATTACATCGGGACCCACGCCTCGCTGAGCTACATACGGAAAATACCAAACTTCGATGTGTTTGCCGAAAACTCGCGGGCGGCACATTGCAATGCCAAACCAAGATTACTTCGAGTATCCACTGGGTCGATGACGCCGTCGTCCCACAAGCGCGCACTAGCATAGTATGGATGTCCCTCTTTTTCATACTGCGCGCGAATCTCAGCGATAAATTCTGCTTCCTCGGTTTCCTTCCAAGTCTTAGCCTTTACGGTAAGGCTATCTCTCTTTACCGTAGCGAGTACATTCGCGGCTTGCTCTCCTCCCATCACAGAGATTCTGGCGTTCGGCCAAGTCCATAACATTCGTGCGTCGTACGCGCGGCCGCACATTGCATAGTTCCCTGCACCAAAGGAACCGCCAATGATGACGGTAAATTTCGGAACGGAAGCGCACGCGACGGCGGTAACCATTTTCGCACCTTCTTTAGCAATTCCCGAATTTTCATATTTTTTACCAACCATGAAGCCCGTGATGTTTTGAAAAAACACTAGAGGGATTCCTCGTCTATCCGCGAGCTGGATGAAGTGCGCACCTTTCAATGCAGATTCACCAAACAACACGCCATTGTTTGCCAAGATTGCGACGGGGTAACCAAAGATGCGGGCAAATCCACAGACCAAAGTCTCCCCGTACAAAGGTTTAAATTCCTGCAACCGGGATCCGTCCACTATTCTTACGAGTATTTCTCTCACGTCGTAGGGAGTTCTCGTGTCGGTTGGAACGATCCCGTAAATCTCCTTGGGATCGTATAGGGGTTCTTCTGGAGATTCAGTGTCTACACTACTCCGGTACGTTAAGTTGCTGTCACTAACGATGTCGCGAGCGACAGTTAATGCATGCGTGTCATTTTCGGCTAAGTGATCAGCCACTCCCGATACGCGCGCGTGAACGTCGCCACCTCCAAGTTCTTCCGCACCCACGACTTCTCCAGTTGCTGCTTTGACCAGAGGCGGACCTCCTAAAAAAATGGTGCCTTGTTCCTTGACAATAATTGTTTGATCACTCATCGCGGGCACATAAGCACCGCCGGCAGTGCAAGAGCCCATCACAATCGAAATCTGTGGTAATCCACGCGCCGACATATTTGCTTGGTTGTAAAAAATCCTACCGAAGTGTTCTCGATCAGGAAAAACCTCTGCTTGAGATGGAAGAAACGCACCTCCAGAATCGACCAAATAAATACACGGAAGGTTGTTCTCTAGAGCTATGGTTTGAGCACGCAAGTGTTTTCTTACAGTGATCGGGTAATACGTACCTCCTTTGACGGTTGCGTCGTTTGCAATGATGACACATGGTGTTCCGTGGACTCTACCAATACCGGTGATAATGCCACCACACGGTACGACGTCGTCATAAAGTTGGTAGGCGGCGAGTGGGGAAAATTCCAAAAACGTCGAATCTCGATCAAGCAGTGTCGAGATTCGTTGTCGCGGTAGGAGCTTACCACGTTTCAGGTGGAGGCTTCGAGCTTTTTCCGTACCACCCTGCGCGATTTCGTCGAGTAAGGCACTTAGTTTCGACACGAGTGTTTGGTTTTCTTGTTGGTTCTGTTGGAACGTCTTGTCTCGAGAGTTCACCTTGGACTGAAAATTGTTCATGTATTGTCCTGTTTTGTTCAATCCCTCACCGTCGCGTTTCCGACCTGAGTAAGTACCTCATACGCGATCGTATTCGTGGTTGCTGCAACTTCATCGACCGAGATGGTAGGACCAATGAGCTCAACAAAATCACTTTCTTTTAAATCTGTAACCTGTGTACAGTCTACATGAATTGCGTCCATAGTGACTTTTCCTATTATGGGCATGCGCTGACCACCGAAGGCAACAGACCCGTTATTCGACAGCGCGAGAGATATGCCATCCGCGTAGCCGATTCCAACAACTGCTATGCGAGTTTGCATAGAAGTGATAAAGGAAGCACCGTATCCTACGGCTGAGTCTGGTTCTACTTCTCGAATCTGAAGGACTTGTCCTTCAAGAGTGCATACTGGCTTTACAGGACTCTCTTGATCCACAAATGGGTTACCACCGTAGAGTCCTATACCAGGACGAACGACATCCCCTTGAAACCGTTCACCATTCAGAATAGCCGCCGAGTTTCCAACACTCGTGGGCGTGTTGGGGAAATACGTTTTTACTCTCTCGAACTGTGCGATTTGAACCTCGTTCTGCGGGTGATCGGGTTGGTCGGCACATGCCAAATGGGTTATTAGAAGGCAAACATTAAATGAAGAGAAGTCTAGTCCATCCAAATTTTTGGAATCAAAGCCAAGACGTTGCATCCCAGTGTCTACGTGAATCGCACAAGGAAATTCTCGATTGGACTCCCATAGCTTGAGCTGATCCGGCGTGTTCAAAACTGGGATTAGTTTGTGTTCCGCAATCTGTTGCACAGCCGCGTCGTTCAGTGGCCCAGATAGCACATAGATATTTGCAGTGGTCAGATCGCGAATGACGATTCCTTCTCTGGGTGTGGCAACGAAAAAGTGTTGGCAGCCTTCTTGATGTAGTAGCTGCACGACTCGACGAGCTCCGGTTCCGTACGCATTTGCCTTTACTACAGCACCGCACGCACTCCGAGAGCGCGTTTTGAACAGTGCGTAGTTTGCTAGAAAAGCCTGTTCGTCAAATGTAAAACGCTTGTATGCCATTAAGAGCTAGCGTGCGCACACGCGTCTGTGTTAATACCACTACCGGCTCTGTAGTTTACAAGCCTTACTGTTATTACAAAATACCGTGCTTTAACCTAGATAAAACCCTTCCTCGCTTATTGGAAGTGTTCGTACTCGGTGCCCACATGCCGCAAAAATAGCGTTTCCTACGGCTGGTGCGAGAGGGGGAAATACGGGCTCCCCAAGACCTGTGGGAGAATGTTCACCGGTATCGATGAAGTGCGCCTCGACGGCTGGTGAGACTGAAGCACGCATGATTCGATATTTATCGAAATTCGTTTGTTCGGCCCTTCCATTTTCAAAGGTTATCGATAAGTCCATCATCGTCGATAGAGCGTCGATCACACTACCCTCCACTTGATTCTCGGCACCGCTCAAATTTATGATGGGTCCGACATCAGAGGCCACGGTGACGTTATGTACCTTCAGTTTGCGCCGTATGACGTTCTCACCGCTTCGATTTGTAACAGTGTCTTCTTCGCCCCCGACGCTAACTTCAGCAACTATAGCGATGTGCCCCGCATGACTATAGTAAAAAGCTACGCCCATGCCTGAACTTTTAGGAAGTTCTTTCCCCCATCCAGCTTTTTCTGCAGCAAATTTTACGACATTTACCGCTCGACCAGTGTGCATACCTCGCCCTCGCCGACCACCCCCGACAGATCTTGGTTCACCAAGGACTTCGAGCAATACTTCAAGAGAATCACGCTGTGCAGCATGTGCCAGTTCATCAAGAAAACTCTGTACCACGAAAGCGAAAACATTGGCTCCGGGCGCTCGCCACGCGGCACATCGGTGCGCCCAATTTATTGCGGTTTGTTCAACTCGTAAATTTTCGACCAAGCCGCCAGGGAAGACACCACCACTCATGCTATTAGCGGGTCGCCCACCTGGTGCGAATGCGATATAGCGGTTGCGCCATCCGGTTACTTTTCCATTGTCATCAACACATCCGTCCATTTGGTGAAAACCACCGGCTCGGAACAGGTCGTACCGCACATCATCTTCACGAGTCCACTGTAGTTTTACTGGATTTTTGGATCGACGGGCAATCGCTGCTGCTTCGAATAGAAAGTCGTTATACAATCTCCGCCCAAAGCCACCCCCACAACGCATTTGATGAAGTGTGACTTGAGATTCTTCCAAGCCGGTCAATCTCGCCGCGGTAGGAATGGCCCAGCTCGGAGTCTGAGTCGGTGCCCAGAGTTCTAAGGAGTCGCCTTTATAGTGTGCAGTACAGTTTTGTGGCTCTAGTGGAGCGTGCGATACAAAGTGATATTCGTAAAAACCGCGTGAAGTCGCAGTGCCGGTGGACATGGCTGCATCAAAATCACCGTTGTTAGCTATCTGAGTAGCAGGTTCTTGAGCTAGTCTAGCCGCTTCTTTCCTCGCGGCACTCCAGCTGTCTTTAGCGGCATTAGTCTCGTTCCACTCAATCTTGAGCGCACGTTTTGCTTGGAATGCTTCCCAAGTGCTATTCGCAATAATTGCGACACCAGGAAGTAGGTCATTGCCGTTGCCGGTTCCTTCTAAAGTGAAAGCATCTACCACACCACGCATTTTTTTGATGTCTTCAATGTTTGCCGATTGGACAGTACCACCAATCGCCGGACACTTTTGATAGATCGCGTATTTCATATCGGGTAAAGAAACATCGATCCCAAACAACGGCTCGCCGCGTACCAAAGCTTCGTTGTCGACACCGGTAGTGCGAGTTCCGAGCAATCGAAATTGCTTTGGATCTTTAAGTCTTACATTCTCTGAGGAGGGTACCGGTAGTGTTGCTGCCATACTTGCGAGTTCTTGATAAGATAACTGTTGACCTGTACCCGCGTGTAAGACCTGACTCAATTCGGTCGATAGCGTACTGGGAGAAACACTCCATTGTTCGGCTGCGGCTTGGACTAGCATGGCGCGCGCGGTAGCGCCGGCTTGTCGTAGTTTTGCGTAATTACTTGGAATCGCCGTTGAACCTCCAGCGTACTGTTGCCCGTATGCCGCTGGATTAATTTCCGATTGGACTACTCTGATTTCAGTCCAATCCGCGTCTAGTTCCTCGGCGACAATCATCGGCAAAGAAGTTTTGACGCCTTGGCCAATTTCTGGATTGGGTGCATATAACGTTATACCCTCTGAATCGATTTTGATGTAGCCACTTGGATTGAAATCGACATGGTCTGCGTGAGCTCGAGCGCGTGAAAGAGCAAATCCCAACATCAGTCCACCGCCTGCAATACCGGTCAATTTCAGAAACTGTCGTCGGTCTAATTTGAAGATATGAGCATTTTGAGTTGCATAGTCCGGTTGAGCTTGCCTTGTGAAGAATTCAGTGATCTCATTTACACTGTCGTAGTTCAAAGTACTC
This sequence comes from Gammaproteobacteria bacterium, assembly GCA_009837185.1. GTDB lineage: Bacteria > Pseudomonadota > Gammaproteobacteria > Pseudomonadales > Azotimanducaceae > Bin55. The sequence continues at coordinate 112,501 of VXUA01000042.1, forward strand.
ATCGTCAACCTCCGTTTTGCCCAGACTTATTCTCGTCTGCAACTCGTTTGATCGCGTTGTGGATTCGGATGTACGTGCCACAGCGACAAAGATTAGGATCCATCGCCGCGTAAATTTCATCGTCAGTCGGTGTCGGGTTCTTGCGCAACAATGCCTCAGCTGAAATGATTTGACCGGCTTGGCAGTACCCGCATTGGGCGACATCTAGGTCGATCCACGCTTGTTGTAATCGAGTAAGTGTGCCATCTTTGGCCGCGACTCCTTCGATGGTGGTGACCTGTGCATCTCCCACCGCTGACACTGGATAGAGACAAGACTTCATCGCTTCGCCGTTTAGCAGCACGGTACAAGCACCGCATTGACTGATTCCACACCCATATTTGGTACCAAAGAGTGAAAGATGATCGCGTAGTACCCAAAGGAGAGGAGTTCGGGGGTTGATTTCACCGAGGTCGTGCGTCGCGCCATTCACGTTGATCTTCATTGAAAAAATTTTCTCGTGTGTTTAGCTTAAAAAGAATATGTTATTGAATTGTGTACATATCTGACCACTTCGTGAAACGCACACACATTGAGAAAATTCCTGTTTGCAACCCCAACTAAATCTCAGCTACTCTAAAGACAAAATATCTTCTTTCACCTTAAAAGATGATTAACTGGTCTCTGCTTTGAAATTGGTTATTAACACGTCGAAAACATCGACGCATATAAACCAACTAACGTCGATGAGTCAGATTGTAATTTCTAAACACTCTTACTCTGACTCAGGCGAGTCGGTATCTGTCTCTTGATTTGATTCGAGATCGTCGGCGTGCATTTTCAGCCAATCCCAAGGTGCAACTGGTTCAATTTCGCGCCACAGCCCCAACTTTCGTTTTTGTGCAAACTTTTCCGCTTCACGGTAAGAGACTACGTCCGTAATGTCGTCTTCATCGGTGACAGTGGACCAGCCATACCCCTCCATTAGAAGATGTACATTAAAGTTTGAATTTGGATGATTGACGATCAGTACTTTGACCATTGGTTTTCCTGCGTCATCCGTACTCATTTGTTCCAAGACCACAGTTTCTTTAAGTAGCTCATCCAAGAGATATTGACTAGCTTTTTTTGAAAAAAACTGCTCTTTGGGTGTTAGTTCAGGGGCATCTATACCCCATAAATCGACTTCCACCCATTCGTCTTCGGAGCACGGTTCGTCCTTGGTTGGACAGTATTTAAACGTGTCCCCATCAATGATCTCAGTGACTGTACCAGAGGTCACAACAATGTCCGATTCAGTGTCGTCGGTGGATTCGTCCGAGGTCTCGTCAGCTATGCAGGCTAATCCAAGTCCCACAATGAACTTGATGATCAGCATTTTTTGCAGCACATGCATGTGTGTTTTTATGAGAGTTTTCCGCCGGTATATGCGTATATAAGTTCTTTTAATTTTGTGGTAAAGAACGAATCGTTGCCTTTCTCTTTACACAATTCTATTGCGTAGTCTAGAACAGTTCCCTTTGATGGATGCGCTTGAATACGAAGGTTAGCACCAAATTCTAGCAGTGTTTGAACTACATCAAGTTGTTCCGAGCGGATTGCACTCAATATTGGAGCTGGACTTTGGCGATTTCGTTGAGCATTGACTTGGGATCCGGCAACGAGCAGAACACGAGCCAATTTCGCCCTATTTTGGATATCGTCCGGCAATTCGAACAAATTTAACAGTAGGGTGGAATTTGTTGCATCGCGCCACCTCACAACAGTTGGATATTGAATCAAAAACATTCGTAGCGCGTGGTGATCCGCTACGCTCATTATTTCCATTGCTCTTTCGAATGCCTGTTCCTCAGTCATTTATTGTGTCTCCAAGGAGTCGACTAGTACCTCTATCGCTCTAGTCGCATCAATCTGAGTTGCTACAAGAGTGTTCGGCAATAGTCGCGGCCGCGTCGTTCGTTGATCAATCACCGTCATTCCACTTGTCAAGGTACCTTGAGTTTCAACCTCAACGAAGTACTCTTCAAACTGAAACAGAGTTGGATGAGTAACTGCTAAAACTGCGCAAGGATCATGTAATGGTGCCCATCGCGATCTGATCATTTTCTCTGCGCGGTTCAATAGGAACTTTAGGAGGCTCGCTACGAAAGTACTTTTCTCAGTACCGAGCTCACTTATCAAGGTCACCGTTTCATTGGTTACCTCTAACTGATGAGTTAGATTGAGCCCACACATTTTGAGTCTTGCACCTGAGGTATAGACCTTGGCGGCTGCATGGGGATCTGCAAATACGTTAAATTCGGCGACGGGAGTGATATTACCAATGGACGTACTTCCACCCATGATCGATATGCCACCGATACGTTTACCCCACTCCGAATCTCTTGCTAATGCTTCCGCAAGATTTGTCAGCGGACCTAGAGCGATTACCCAATCGTCCTTCGAAACGCATTCTAAAAGGAAGTCGCAAGCTGAAGCGGATTCACTGGTGCGACTGTGAGAGAATCTGTGGAGCCCGCCTAATCCGTCGCTGCCGTGACTGACGTCGTTGGAAATCTGTGGTCCTTTGAGAGGTTTACTCGCACCAGCGTACACTGGTGTTTCGACATTCGCAACAGCTACAGTCATCAGTGCATTCTCGGTGGACTGAGCAAGTGGTACATTTCCACTAACGGTGGTGATCGCTTTGACATTCGCATGTCTTAGTGCTAGCAAAATCGCTATCGCATCGTCGCATCCAGGGTCACAATCGACAACCAGAGACATCATGATCTTGTAATCGGTATTATTGCACGCACTTTTAACAGTTTTTTATACAGAAAGAAGGAAAACGACTATGTCGAGTAGAACTCTCAATCTTGATGCATCAGTCTACGCTTACTTACTGCACAACATTCATCCTGAAACTCCAGAGCAACGAGAACTTCGGGAAACAACCCGTGAGACGTTGAGCATGTACGCGATGCAAATCTCTCCGGAACAAGGAGCATTTATGGCGTTGTTGTGTCGCGTCCTTAATGCTCGCCTCGCGCTCGAGGTGGGAACATTCACCGGTTACAGCGCACTCGCCGTCGCGCAAGTTCTACCGGAAGACGGGAAGTTAATAACTTGTGATGTATCGAAGGAGTGGACCGACGTTGGACGGGAGTATTGGACCAAAGCTGGTGTTGTTGACAAGATTGATTTGCGACTTGCACCTGCGACCGAGACTCTCTCCCAATTACTTGAAGAATTCGGAGCAGGAACTTTCGACTTTGCTTTCATTGACGCCGATAAAACCAACTATGACGATTACTACGAACTATGCTTACAGTTGATCAGAGTGGGTGGCCTGATAGCCATCGACAACGTTCTTTGGGGTGGCCGAACGTCAGATCCAACGGTGACTGATAATGCGACACTTGCATTACGCAATCTTAATTCGAAGGTTCGCCAAGACGATCGCGTGTTCGCAACAATGCTACCAGTCGGTGATGGTCTGACTTTAGTACAAAAACTTTGATAATTGACTGATTAGATAGCTCTTGTCTTGAAATTTACGCTAGCCATGGCCCTTCGATAGCGAACGTAATACCCGGCGATTGTATGTTCACGTAAAGAACTTTACCATCAGGAGAAAAGGTCGCACCTGCCCATTCGCTGGATCGATAATTAGAGATCTGTATGGTCTCTTTTTCTGCTAGCGTTTTGTCGATCCGTACATTGTTTTCGGCGATGATTCTGGCGGTATTGTCGGATCCGAGAACCAACAGTCGTGCACCGAATATAAGCTCGTCGTCGGCATTGCTAATTCCTGCACCATCTTCGCATACGACGATTTTCCCATTGACAGGATTAACGGTGATGTTGTCAATTGCGTCAGCCATTAATTCACTGGATGAGGCGAAGCAATTCGTAAGCTTTTCATTTTTGGGATCGTATGCCCATACACTGCCGTTACGGGTTGGGCCGCCTGCAGTGTCGATGAAATATACTAGACCACCGTGGTACCAACAACCCTCGCCACGACAAAATCTTGCGGCCTGTTGCGCAGTGCCTTGGAGGAAAGGTCCAGACATTCCCTCACCCACGGCCTTCGGTCCGCCTTCGAAGGCGGGTTTTAAAGTTTGTGGATCGGCATCAGGATCTTGGATTTCAACCCAACTGACATCGTATTCGCTCTTGAAAGGAGCTTCAATCAAATTCGTCAGTTTCCCCTCGTTAACCTGTAGCATATCGAGTCTACCACCCCGATCTAATGAACCCGGTTTCTGTGAATCGTCGTTTGGGATGAAACGGTAGAAACCCGACAAGTCGTTATTGTCTTCCGTGAGATAGACGTATCCCGTTTTCGGATCGACTGCAGTAGCTTCGTGTTTCATAAAACCCATGTCTTTTATAGGTTTGTGCGAGGACTTCCCGAGATAAACTGGTAGTGCTTCAAACACATAACCGTGATCCTTGGGTTTGTGGTCGTTCGTGGACTTTTCTAGAGAGCGTCGATAGACGATCTCTTCACAGCTGAGCCAGGTTCCCCAAGGCGTCGGACCACCCGCGCAGTTCACCATCGTACCCGCCAGAATGGGCGTCGTCGCCGAATAGTTGCCATTCTTGAGAGTCACCGTTGTTACACCACCTCCGGGCACATCTGGAGTATCCGTTCCGTAATCTACTGCTGCTTGGTCGTACGCATCATCCGCCCAATTAGTAAAGCCTGGACCAACATAGCGTTCGTGATTTCGCAGTAGCAAGAGTTCGTTCGCTTCACTTCCTGCTACTACAGCCATACCGTCGTGCCTATCAGGAGTGAGTTGTCCAGTACTCATTTTGTCCCCGGTCCAACCAAATGATTTGTACGTGAAACCTGGAGCAAGCTTAAGCAAATCGAGTCCCGTTGTCGGATCGGAGAGTGGTTTCAATAACGGTTTTGCTTCAGTCGCTTTCAGTCCAAGCAAGGGTAACACGAAAGGGAATGAAGCACCGAACTTGAGTAGTAGACGTCGATTCATAGAGTAGCCTCAATGGGTAAACAAATCTAAGTCATACAATTATGGCGAATCGCATAAACCAATTGTTAAATTCACAATAAAGACAGAGAATGGAAGAAACGCAGCCCCCTGAGGTCGTAAATTCGCGACGGTCGCCGCGACCATTGAGATTGCTAGTTGGGATTAGCATTTGTGTTGCTTTTGTAGTCGTCGTGCTCGGAGCATACACTCGATTGGTGGATGCGGGGTTGGGATGTCCGGATTGGCCTGGATGCTACGGGCAGCTGGTGGTACCAAGTACCGACGAGCAAATCGCAGCGGCAGAAGCTCTTTTCCCCGATACACCAGTGGATCAAGCGAAAGCCTGGACCGAAATGGTACATCGGTACTTCGCAACTGGTCTGGGTATTCTTATGATTGGAATTGTGGTACTCGCATGGTACTACAAGTCGTCATTACGCTTTCCTCTATTCCTGCTTGCACTCGTGATTCTGCAAGGTGCGTTTGGAGCTTGGACCGTGACTTTAAAACTGTGGCCTCAAGTGGTAGTCGCGCATTTATTGGGTGGATTTGCTACGCTACTGTTACTTTGGTGGTACATGCTCACTCTTGGGTCATTCAAGTTGCCTGAGATAGCTACGAAATTTCGTGCACAGCTTTATATATTTAGCGCGTTGCTAGTCGTACAAATTACTCTTGGAGGATGGGTCAGTGCAAATTACGCAGCACTTATTTGCCCGGATTTTCCTTTGTGTCTCGGGACTCTGTTACCGGAAATGGATTTCGTTGCAGGACTAAACTTTTTTCAAACGATTGGACCGGATTACACAGGCGGGGAAATGTCGTATGAAGGTCGTGTCGCGATTCAGAACTTACATCGGTGGGCTGCGTATGTTGTGTTTGTGTTTGGTCTAATTCTGGCTTGGCGAATCCGTGAAGTGCCGGGTTTAGTCCTCGGATTGGCGGTGTGTGCCCAAGTCGCGTTGGGCATCTCGAACGTTCTGTTCGTATTACCACTACCGATCGCAGTAATGCACAATGCTGGTGCTGCACTGCTGTTGCTAGTGGTGTTTACTCTATTGCTTCAGTCTCGACCGTTGCGCGAAGAACAGTCTTCTGAGCCCTAGCTCTCGTTATGGATTCTTGGACGGAGCTATGGGTCCAAGAGTTTCCCGATCTTTTTCGGTGAGATATTGATCGAGATTTTCGATCTTTTTTATCGGAATAGAGTCGTTTCCGTCGTAGAGTACGCAGAGTGCATAGGCTGCTTTAGAACGCGCTTCCGCGTTCGGAAGATTCGGTAGCATTTCGTAGGGGAGTGTCATAAATTACGTGTATGGGAAGATTTCCCATACTCTCCCCAGAGGAG